>NZ_JAKUVC010000009.1 GCF_026781265.1 Streptococcus sanguinis | reverse complement strand
CCTACACCCTCACCCTGTCAATACCTTTTTTGAAAAAATTTAAAAAATTATTATTAATCAGAGGCTGTCCTCTATTAAAGAGAGGGAAGATAAGCTTCCTCACCTAGTTGACGTGCTATTAAACCAGCTCTCGCAAGCTGAAGCAAAGTCTTTGTGAATTCATAAATATGCTCTGTTTCACTTGCAGACAACTCTTTTTTAGAAAACTTTCTTCTTAAAGCTTTGTAATCCCGACCTTCCTCTTGAAAGAAGGGAGCGTCTTGTAAATAGGCTTTTACATTCTCCAAATTTTCTAAAATACCAAGATGAAAAGCAGCAGAAGAAAAGGTTCTATCAAAAGGCTGGGTGCAGACGCTCCGAAACTCTACTGTCCCCCGTGTCGTCAAATCTTGATACTGATAACTTCTATGATTCTTGAAGTCTTCTTCCCTTGGAGTCAAATTTGCTTTTTCACCTGAAAGGCTATAAGCTTCAATAGTTTTCTGGCTCAAGTATTCATTAGCAGCTATCGGATAGAAATAGTAGGATTGACCATTTCGTTCAGCAGTGAAAAGCGCTGATTTACTAAGATAAGCAAAAAATTCATCTTCAGTTTGAAAATCTTTCGAATTAACGCCTGCATTTTCCTGTAAAATACCATGCATCGATTGCTCCCAGAAAATATCCCGAGCTATTTTTGTATCCCAAGAAGAATCTGAAAACTCTGAATTGGCAAAGAGGTATGCTTTAGCAGCTTCAATTTGATTGAAGACATTGATGACGCTTAAATAATTTTCTCTTGAGACATCCAGCTGAACTTGACTCCCACAAATAAAAGCACCATATTCTGGATAATTGTGCAAACCTTCCATGTTCTTTCCCATAGCTAAATACTGCATCAGCATTTCATATCTTGGATATTTAACTGGACTATTATCATTTTCAGCCCAGAAAGGATGAATACCTTCTCCTTGAATTTCATGGTTTTCTTCGCGCAGAATTGGCTGAATAATGTCTAGATACTTCTTAAAACGCTCTTCAACTTCTTGAATTCTACTAGCCTTGCCAAAAGCAAATTCCAAAGTATTGTACGAGACCTCAAAAAGAATCCTGTCTTCATTTTTAGTAGATTTCAGTTGGATGGGATTGCCATCTCTATCAAATCGTTCCGACTCAAAATCATACTCTTCCAATAGACGCTTCAAAAGATTCTTGGCAACATTTGTATCCGTCGCTCCGCCCTGGCAATTGACAATGGGAAATTCTAACTCAATGCCAATGTAGACAGTTGGATTTTCTTTAATATTCTTTAAATAGCGTTCTTTTAAAATTTGGATTGAATCAATCATTTCCATTTCCTATAAATTTTTGATAGTGTTAGAGTATTATAACAAAATTTAAGGAATTTTCCTAGCTTCATGCAAAAACGCCTGCTTACGAAATTGTTTTTGTCTTAAAAGCAATTTCGTAAACAAGCGTCTACCTATTATCAACTATATGATGAGTGTTCCCGCTAGGAAAAAATCCTAGCGGTAGATCAGAGCTAGACTAAGAATAGAGCCTCTATTCCATCATCATAACACTCAACAAAGATTGATGATCTTATACTAATTCGATGATTGCCATTGGAGCAGCATCTCCGCGGCGCGGTTCAGTTTTCAGGATACGAGTATATCCACCGTTGCGCTCTGCATAGCGTGGTGCAATCTCAGAGAACAATTTTTGAAGAGCAGTAGTTGTAGTATACTTTTCTGTTGCTTCATCATAGTTTTCTGATGCGATTTCATTGCGTACAAAAGCTGCTGCTTGACGACGAGCATGCAAGTCTCCACGTTTGCCCAATGTAATCATTTTTTCAACTGTTTTACGGATTTCTTTAGCACGAGCTTCAGTTGTCACGATTGATTCGTTGATCAGCAAATCAGTAGTCAAATCGCGAAGCATTGCTTTACGTTGTGAGCTAGTGCGTCCTAGTTTACGGTAAGCCATGTATTCCTCCTTTATTTATCGTTTTTCAACCCCAGACCGAGATCAGCAAGTTTAACTTTTACTTCTTCCAGACTCTTGCGTCCCAAGTTACGAACTTTCATCATTTCAGGCTCAGACTTCTCTGTCAAATCAAATACAGTATTGATACCTGCACGTTTCAAACAGTTGTATGAGCGAACTGACAAATCTAATTCTTCGATGGTCCGTTCCAAAATGCGGTCATCAGAAGTCTTTTCTGCTTCCTTCATAACGTCTGCAGCGATAGCTACTTCTGTCAGGTTAGTGAAGAGATTCAAATGTTCCGTAAGGATGCGGGCTGAAAGTCCCAAAGCATCTTCTGGAATAATTGTTCCATTCGTTAAAATTTCAAGGGTTAGTTTGTCAAAACCATCGTTGCTACCAACACGAGCTGGCTCAACCTGGTAATTAACTTTTGTCACTGGCGTATAGATAGAATCCACCGCAAGTGTTCCCACTGGTGTATCATCTTTCTTATTTTCATCTGCAGGCACATAACCACGACCGCTATTGACAGTCATTGTTGCCTTAAAGCTTGCACCTTCTCCGATTGTAAAGAGATAATGATCAGGGTTTATAATTTCAATATCACTGTCTGTCAAAATGTCTCCGGCAGTTACTTCTGCTGGCCCTTCAACATCCAGTTCAATAATCTTTTCGTCTTGGACGTAAGATTTTACAGCAATCCCTTTGACGTTCAGAATAATCTGCATCACGTCTTCACGGACACCGGAAATTGTATCAAACTCGTGCAAAACACCTTCAATATTAATTGAAGTAACAGCAGCACCTGGAAGTGAAGCCAAAAGCACACGGCGAAGAGAATTTCCTAGTGTTGTACCATAACCACGCTCAAGCGGCTCTACTACAAACTTGCCATAATCTTTATTTTCATCAATTTTTGTTATATTTGGTTTTTCAAACTCAATCATTTGCTATACTCCCTCTTAAACGAAAAGCAGTGTAACGGTTGGTGATTATACACGGCGACGTTTTGGAGGACGAGCACCATTGTGTGGTACAGGAGTCACATCACGAATAGCTGTTACTTCAAGACCAGCGGCAGCAAGAGCACGAATAGCAGACTCACGACCAGAACCTGGACCTTTTACAGTAACTTCAACTGATTTCAGACCGTGTTCCTGTGCAGATTTAGCAGCTGCTTCAGATGCCATTTGGGCAGCAAATGGTGTAGATTTACGAGAACCTTTAAATCCAAGAGCTCCAGCAGATGACCAAGCAATCGCGTTACCATGCACATCAGTAATCATAACAATAGTGTTATTAAATGTAGCGTGAATATGAGCAATACCGGATTCGATATTTTTCTTCACACGACGTTTACGTGTTGGTTTAGCCAAGACTTTTTACCTCCTTATATTATTTTTTCTTACCTGCAATCGCAACAGCTTTACCTTTACGAGTACGGGCATTATTTTTAGTGTTTTGTCCACGGACAGGAAGTCCACGACGGTGACGGATTCCACGGTATGAAC
Source organism: Streptococcus sanguinis (assembly GCF_026781265.1). Classification (GTDB taxonomy): domain Bacteria; phylum Bacillota; class Bacilli; order Lactobacillales; family Streptococcaceae; genus Streptococcus; species Streptococcus sanguinis_T. The sequence continues at coordinate 146,516 of NZ_JAKUVC010000009.1, read as the reverse complement.
CGATTTCCATCAACCGCTTGATGTTCAAGTTTACTTCACGACGAAGGTCACCTTCAACTTTAATCGCATCTACTTCACGACGGATAGCGTCTTCTTGTTCGATTGTAAGATCTTTTACACGGATGTCTTCTGAAACTCCAGCAGCTGCCAAAATTTTCTTAGAAGTTGGAAGTCCGATACCGTACACATAAGTCAGTGAAACGACTACACGTTTGTCATTTGGAATGTCAACTCCAGCAATACGAGCCATTTTTTCTCCTTTCTATCTTATCCTTGACGTTGTTTGTGTTTAGGATTTGCTGGGCAAATTACCATAACACGACCATTACGACGAATAACTTTGCAGTATTCGCAAATTGGTTTGACCGATGGTCTTACTTTCATTTTTTCCCTCCAAGTTTTTCGATTATTTAAAGCGGTATGTGATCCGTCCACGTGTCAAATCATAAGGACTCATTTCTACAGTCACACGGTCTCCCGCTAAAATACGAATATAGTTTTTACGAATTTTACCAGAAACTGTTGCTAAAATCTGATGTCCATTTTCAAGTTCAACCGTAAACATTGCATTAGGCATGGTATCAACTACCTTGCCTTCAACCTCAATCACATCGTCTTTTGCCACGCAAAAGTACCTCCATAAATTTCGATTTGATCCCTCTGAGCACAGAGGTAACAATTATAAGTCAGACTAATTCATTGTATCACTACTTGTCAAATATTGCAAGCAGGAAAAACGCTTTTATTTCAAATTTGTCAAGACTTTTTCGATAGCTGAGAAGACATCATTAATATCTTGATTTCCTTGAATATCATGGACCAGACCTTTGCTGCGATAGTGATCAATAATCGGTTGCCCCTGAGCGATATTGACATCCAAACGACGCTTAACTGTCTCAGGCTTGTCATCTTCGCGCTGGTAATAATCCTCTTCCTTGTAGTCTGCAGGTGGATTGAATACCTTATGGAAGGTTTCACCTGTTTGACGATGGATAATCCGACCACTCAAACGATCCAGTAAGCTGTTAGGATCCACTTCGATATTGATTACACCTTCAAGTTCGATACCAAGTTCAGCCAATGTTTTATCCAAGGCATGTGCTTGTTCAATCGTACGTGGGTAACCATCCAAGAGGAAGCCTGTTTGCTTAATATCGTCTTGACTCAAACGCTCTTTGACAATGCCGTTTGTCACTTGGTCTGGGACCAACTCGCCCTTGTCAATATAGGACTTGGCTAAAACGCCCATCTCTGTTTGGTTAGCAATCGCCGCACGGAACATATCTCCAGTTGAAATATGTGCAACATTGAAATGCTCAACGATTTTAGCAGCTTGAGTTCCTTTACCAGCACCTGGTAAGCCCATAATCAAAAGATTCATGATTGGTCTCCTTTTTTGTTTTTAAAGCAATCTATTAAACCGATTAATAAACTCGTTTAAAAACAAAATAGAAGGGGGTGAGTCTACTCTGTCCCCTTTTATTTTGTTTATTTTCGGTTCAAGAAAGGTTATCTGAACAGGCTTCTCATTAGAAAAGCTATTCAAAAAAGTCCCTTACTCTGAAGTATCCATAAAGCCGACATACTTTCTCTTCAGCAGGTAGCCTTCTAGCTGTTTCATTCCCTCAATACCAGTTGAGATGATGATCAAGAGACTGGTTCCTCCAAGAGCAACAGCATCTGTCAATCCAAATACATCTTTAGCCAAGATAGGCAGGATAGAAATGAAACCTAGGAAAAGAGAGCCCACTGTTGCCAAACGACGCAACAGCTTAGACATGTAGTCTTCTGTTCCTTTACCCGGACGAACACCTGGAATGTAGGCTCCGCTCTTTTGCAGATTTTCTGCTGTCTTCTCTGGATTAATCTGTACAAAAGTATAGAAAAATGTAAAGAGGACGATCAGGAAGGCGTACATGAACATACCACTAATGGTCGTTGTTGCCAAAAGTGACTGAGCTGTCTTAACCCAATCTGCGTCATAGCCCATGGCACTGACAACTTGGAAAATCGCTGCCGGTGCAGCTGTAATCGAGCTGGCAAAGATTACTGGAATAACCCCAGCTGGATTGACTTTTAGCGGCAGATAGGAGCTAGAAGGTGCACCCTTAGCTACTTTCGTATACTGAATTGGGATTTTATATTCAGCCTGCTGTACAAATGTTGTAAAGTAAATGATAAGCAGGACTGCCACAATCAGAATCCCTACAAAAATGAAAGATGAAGTCAAACGTTCACTAGGAATATTGACAAAGTAATCTTCATAGATACCTTTAATCATATCAGGGATAGCTGAAACGATACCAGCAAAGATGATCATGGAAACGCCATTTCCGTAACCCTTGTCTGTAATCTGCTCACCCAGCCAAGTTACAATCATTGAACCAGTTGCTAGAAGAACGCAAATCAAAGCGTAGGTCTGCACATTTGGATTGGCAACCAGATTAGCTCTTGAGAGAGTATCAAAACCAGCGGTAATCCCAATTGCCTGCACAAAGGCCAAAACTAGGGCGATATAACGAGTCGCTTGATTCAGCTTCCTCCGTCCCACTTCCCCTTGCTTGCCCCACTCTACAAACTTCGGAAGCAAGTCCATTTGCAGCAGCTGAACAACGATCGAAGCTGTGATGTAAGGACTGACTCCAAGTGCAAAGACAGAGAAGTTGCGCATGGCGTTACCAGAGACCAAGCTTAGCATATTCAAGAATGGCAAATCATTCAAATTACTTAAGGCTTTGGCATTAATCCCCGGAACCGTTATGGTTGTACCGATACGGAAAACTAAGATGATAAAAATCGTGAACAGAATCTTAGACCGTACCTGTTTGATTTTAAATGCGTCTTTTAATAGTTTGAAAAACATAGGTCACCTCGCTTAGATGACTTCCACTGAACCACCTTTAGCAGTGATAGCTTCTTCAGCTGATTTAGAGAATTTAGCTGCCTTAACAGTCAATTTCTTTGTCAATTCTCCGTTACCAAGAATCTTGATACCTGATTTTTCAGCTTTTACAATACCTGCTTCGATGAGAACAACTGGTGTTACTTCAGCGCCATCTTCAAAGGCGTTCAGTTGGTCAAGGTTAACAATCGCATATTCTTTGCGGTTGATGTTCAGGAAACCACGTTTTGGAAGACGACGGAACAATGGAGTTTGTCCACCTTCAAAACCAAGGCGAACGCCGCCACCGCTACGAGCTTTTTGACCTTTTTGACCACGGCCAGATGTTTTACCGTTACCAGATGATGTACCACGACCAACACGGTTGCGGACTTTACGAGAACCTGCAGCAGGTTGTAATTCATGAAGTTTCATTATATTATTTCTCCTCTTTTGTAAAATGCTAGCGCTCATATAGGAGAAAAGGTGTCTCCTATATAAACTCGCCTATACATATATTTAGTTTTAGGGGCTGAGAAAATCCCATCCCCTAACGTATTTTAATTTAAAGTTGTTAAACCAGCAAAGCTTATTTAACTTCTTCAACAGTTACCAAGTGTGATACTGCAGTAATCATACCGCGTACTGCTGGATTATCTTCTTTGATAACTGTGCTGTTCAATTTGCCAAGTCCAAGTGCTACAACAGTTTTACGTTGTGACGGGATGCGTCCGATTGGAGACTTAGTCAAAGTAATTTTAATTTGAGCCATGTTATCCCCTTTCTTATGCCAAGTCAGAAACTGAAATACCACGAAGGGCAGCAACTTCTTCAGCGCGTTTTAATTGTTTCAAACCTTCAACAGTTGCGCGAACGATGTTGATTGGAGTGTTAGAGCCAAGAGATTTAGATGTAACATCTGCTACACCTGCCAACTCGATGACGGCACGAACCGCACCACCGGCAGCAACCCCAGAACCCTCAACAGCTGGCTTAAGCAATACTTTAGCTCCACCGAATTCTGAAAGAACTTCGTGAGGAATTGTTGTGCCAACCATTGGTACTTCAATCAAATTCTTCTTCGCATCTTCAACTGCTTTGCGGATTGCTTCTGGTACTTCTTGAGCTTTACCAGTACCGAAGCCAACACGACCATTGCGATCACCAACAACTACAAGAGCTGCAAAGCGAAGACGACGTCCACCTTTAACAACTTTTGTAACACGGTTGATGGCAACTAAACGTTCTTCAAGTTCAACTGCGTTGTCTTTAAATGCCATTTTCTAGTGTCCTCCTCTTAGAATTTCAATCCGTTTTCACGAGCTGCATCAGCCAAAGCTTTTACACGTCCGTGATAGAGATATCCACCGCGGTCGAAGACGACTTCAGAAATACCTTTAGCAACTGCACGTTCAGCAACGAGCTTACCAACAACAACGGCTTGTTCTGTTTTAGTTCCTTTTGAAACTTCTTTGTCAAGAGTTGAAGCGCTTGCGAGCGTTACACCCGCTACGTCATCAATCACTTGAGCGTAGATGCCTGTATTAGAACGGAATACGTTCAAACGTGGGCGATCAGCAGTTCCAGAGAGTTTTCCGCGAACGCGACGGTGGCGTTTTTGGCGGATTTTATTTTTATCTGGTTTCGTAATCACAATTTTCACCTCTTAATTTTAATCTTGTGCTTATGCACAACCTTGGAAAACAGCTTGTTTGGCTGAAAAAATCAGCCAAACAAGATTATTTACCAGTTTTACCTTCTTTACGGCGAACGAATTCACCAACGTAGCGGATACCTTTACCTTTGTATGGCTCTGGAGCACGCAGGCTACGTACGTAAGCTGCTGTTTGTCCAACTACCTCTTTTGAAATTCCGCTGACAACGATAGTTGTTGGGTTTGGAAGTTCAAAAGTGATGCCTTCTGGAGCTTCTACTTCGTCTGGATGAGATTTACCAACTGAAAGTACAAGCTTTTTGCCTTGAAGTTGAGCACGGTAACCAACCCCACGCATTTCAAGTTCTTTCTTGAATCCTTCTGATACACCAACAACCATGTTGTTCAAAAGGGCACGAGTTGTTCCGTGGATTGTTTTCATTTCTTTTGAATCGTTTGGACGGTGAAGAGTTACTTCAGTTCCTTCCACACGGATTTCAATATCTTTTGAGAACTCACGAGTCAGTTCTCCTTTAGGTCCTTTTACAGTTACAACGTTGTCTTTGTTGCTGATTTCAACACCAGCAGGCAACACGATAACTTTATTACCAATACGTGACATGTATATATTCTCCTGTTAGATTGTCAGGCCAGAATGGCCAGTTTTCACGGGGTTAAAGATACTTATTGAGTTCAATAGCTAAATTGAACACGCTCTAAGAACTGTGCAAAATAGATAAGTTGGCTTGTTTGTAAACAAACTTCTCCAACTTCCTAATTTTGCTTTGTTCTTTACGAGCTTTGTATCTTGATTTTACCAAACGTAAGCGATAACCTCACCACCAACATTCTTTTGGCGTGCTTCTTTGTCAGTCAGCAAACCTTCAGATGTTGAAAGGATAGCAATTCCAAGTCCGTTCAGAACTTTTGGAAGATCTTCGCGTTTCTTGTAAACACGCAGACCTGGTTTTGAAATACGTTTCAAACCAGTGATAACTTTTTCACCATTTTGTCCGTATTTAAGGAATACACGGATGATGCCTTGTTTGTCATCTTCGATGATTTCAACGTTTTTTACAAAACCTTCACGCTTCAGGATTTCAGCAATCCCTTTTTTGATGTTTGATGCAGGCACTTCAAGCACTTCGTGGTTTGCTTGGTTAGCATTACGAATACGTGTCAGAAAGTCTGCAATTGGGTCAGTCATAACCATTTTATATTTCTCCTCTTACTAGTAGTTTGCAAGCTGCACTTGCTAGTTAATGATTGAGCTGGGCTCAGATAGTATTGACACATTCAAATGAGAGAACTCTTATTTGAACACGAGCTACAACCTGGGCAAAAAAGATAAATTTGATTTGGAGCATCGCTCCTTCACCAAATTTCCTATTTTTGCTGTGGTTGTTACGCTCTTTGTATCATGATATTACCAAGATGCTTTTGTTACACCAGGGATTTGTCCTTTGTATGCTAATTCACGGAAGCAAACACGGCAAAGTTTAAACTTGCGGTAAACGGAATGTGGACGGCCACATTTTTCACAACGAGTATAAGCTTGCGTAGAGAACTTAGCTGGGCGTTTGTTCTTAGCAATCATTGATTTTTTAGCCATTTGTTTTACCTCCTATATTATTTTGCAAAAGGCATTCCAAGGCCTGTAAGCAATTCGCGTGACTCTTCGTCAGTGTTAGCAGTTGTTACGATAACGATGTCCAGACCGCGAGTCTTATCAACGTCATCAAAGTTGATTTCTGGGAAGATCAATTGTTCTTTCACACCAAGTGTGTAGTTTCCGCGTCCATCAAAAGATTTTGTTGGAACACCGTGGAAGTCACGAACACGTGGAAGAGAAACTGAAACCAATTTATCCAGGAATTCATACATACGTTCGCCACGAAGGGTTACTTTAGCACCGATCGCTACACCTTCACGAAGACGGAAGCCGGCGATTGATTTTTTAGCTTTAGTGATAAGTGGTTTTTGACCTGAGATAAGAGCCAATTCTTCAGCAGCTTTTTCAAGGTTTTTAGCGTTTGATACAGCGTCACCGACACCCATGTTCAAAACGATTTTATCCACTTTTGGCACAGACATAACAGATGAGTAGTTGAACTTTTCAGTCAAAGCAGGAACTACTTCTTTAAGATATTTTTCTTTTAAACGATTTGCCATTATACTTCTCCTTTCCTTCGTGATTAGTCAAGCACTTCGCCTGATTTTTTATTGTAACGAACTTTTTTGCCGTCTACAAACTTGTAGCCAACACGTCCTGCAACACCATTTTTGTCAAGAACTTGAACGTTTGACACATGGATTGGTGCTTCTTTTTCCACGATAGCACCTTGAGGGTTTTCGTTATTTGGCTTTTGGTGTTTCTTAACGATGTTTACACCTTCAACAACAACTTTGTTTACTTTTGGAAGAGCTGTAACAACAAGTGCTTCAACACCCTTGTCTTTACCAGCAATTACGCGAACTTTGTCGCCTTTTTTTACAAACATTTATTTCTCCTCTTAATTCTTACGCCCATAGGGGCACCCTGACTTTTGCCAGGGGACTGTGTTTGTTAATTTCGATTAAAGTACTTCTGGAGCCAATGATACGATCTTCATAAAGCCACCGTCACGCAATTCGCGAGCAACTGGGCCGAAGATACGAGTTCCGCGAGGAGTTTTGTCTTCACGGATGATGACAGCAGCGTTTTCGTCAAATTTGATGTATGAACCATCTTTACGACGAGCACCTGATTTAGTACGAACGATAACAGCTTTTACAACGTCACCTTTCTTAACCGCACCACCAGGAGTAGCTTGTTTTACAGACGCAACGATTACATCACCGATGTTAGCGAACTTACGTCCTGAGCCACCAAGAACTTTGATTGTCAAGATTTCGCGAGCGCCGCTGTTGTCGGCAACTTTCAAACGAGTTTCTGTTTGAATCATTTAAGTTTTCTCCTTTCTGGTTTGATTAGATGATAACCGCTTCTTCAACGACTTCTACAAGACGGAAGCGTTTTGTAGCTGAAAGCGGACGAGTTTCCATGATACGAACGATGTCGCCTTCTTTGGCAACATTGTTTTCGTCATGTGCTTTGTACTTCTTAGAGTAGTTAATACGTTTACCATAGACTGGGTGGTTACGTTTAGTTTCAACTACAACTGTGATTGTTTTGTCCATTTTGTCAGAAACAACGCGTCCGACAAGAACTTTACGATTATTGCGTTCCATTGAAATTCTCCTTCCCTAGTCTATTATTTAACTTCTGATTGAACAGTTTTGATACGAGCGATTTGTTTTTTTACTTCTTTCAGGCGAGCTGTCTGTTCCAATTGGCCTGCAGCTGCTTGGAAACGAAGATCAAACAATTCTTTCTTCAATTCATTTTCACGCTTCGCGAGTTCTTCTTGAGAAAGACCACGAAGTTCTTTAACAAATTCTTTTACTTCATTAAGTTTCATGCCTTCTCCTTATTCTGCTTCACGTTTTACGAATTTACATTTAACTGGAAGTTTGTGGCTTGCAAGGCGAAGCGCTTCGCGAGCGATTTCTTCTGAAACGCCAGCAACTTCAAACATTACTTTGCCACGCTTAACTGGTGCAACCCAACCTTCTGGAGCACCTTTACCAGATCCCATCCGTACACCGATAGCTTTTGCAGTGTATGATTTGTGTGGGAAGATTTTAATCCAAACTTTACCACCACGTTTCATGTAACGAGTCATAGCGATACGGGCAGCTTCGATTTGGCGGTTAGTGATCCAGTGGCTAGTAGTTGCTTGAAGACCGTATTCTCCAAATGCTACTTCTTTTCCGCCTTTAGCTTCACCGCGCATTTTTCCACGGAATTCGCGACGGTGTTTAACACGTTTAGGTACTAACATTGGTTATTTACCTCCTTTAGTGTTTTTACGAGCTGGAAGAACTTCTCCACGGTAGATCCAGACTTTAACACCCAGTTTACCGTAAGTAGTGTCAGCTTCTTCCCAAGCGTAATCGATATCCGCACGAAGAGTGTGAAGCGGAACAGTTCCCTCAGAGTAACCTTCGCTGCGGGCAATATCTGCACCATTCAAACGACCTGATACTTGAGTTTTGATTCCTTTAGCTCCTGCACGCATTGTACGTTGGATAGCTTGTTTTTGAGCACGACGGAAAGCAACACGCTGCTCAAGCTGGCGAGCAATTCCTTCACCAACCAGATGCGCATCCAAGTCAGGACGCTTGATTTCGATGATGTTGATGTGGACTTGTTTTCCAGTCAATTTGTTGAGTTTTGCACGGAGTGCATCAACGTTTGCTCCGCCTTTACCGATAACCATACCTGGCTTAGCAGTGTGAAGAGAAACGTTTACTTTGTTTACTGCGCGTTCAATTTCAATAGTTGAAATGGCTGCGTCAGCCAATTCTTTTTGAACGAATTTACGGATTGCAAGATCTTCATGAAGGTAATCCGCGTATTCTTTTTCAGCATACCATTTGGCATCCCAATCACGGATGATGCCGACACGCATACCAATTGGATGTACTTTTTGACCCACGATGTTACCTCCTTATTTTTCTGCAACGACCACAGTGATGTGGCTTGTGCGTTTGTTGATTGGTGAAGCTGAACCTTTAGCGCGCGGACGGAAACGTTTCATAGTTGGTCCTTCGTTTGCGAAAGCTTCAGATACTACCAAGTTTGCTTTTTCCAAACCAAAGTTGTTTTCAGCATTAGCGATTGCAGAGTTCAAAACTTTTTCGATAATGCCAGCAGCTTTGTTTGGCGTGAATTTCAAGATTGCGATTGCGTCAGCGACGTTTTTACCACGAATATTGTCAAGAACCAGACGAGATTTACGAGGTGAAACACGCACTGTACGAGCCATTGCTTTAGCTGAAGTAATTTCTGCCATTTATGTTCTCCTTATTTTCTACGTGTTTTCTTGTCGTCTGCAGCGTGACCCTTGTAAGTACGAGTTGGCGCAAATTCACCAAGCTTGTGACCTACCATGTCTTCCTGGATGTAAACAGGCACGTGTTTACGTCCGTCATAAACTGCGATTGTGTAACCAATGAAACTTGGGAAAATCGTTGAACGACGTGACCAAGTTTTGATGACTTTTTTCTTTTCGTCGTTAGCTTGAGCTTCAACTTTCTTCATCAGATGCTCATCGACGAAAGGTCCTTTTTTAAGACTGCGTCCCATTTTATATTTTCTCCTTTAAATAAGTACCACAGCGGCCTGCGCTGACTAAGCAGCGCTACCGAGCTGGCGGATAGATTGTTTTAAATTATTTCTCGTTGCGACGACGAACGATAAGTTTGTCAGATTTCGCTTTTTTGTTACGAGTTTTAAGTCCAAGAGCAGGTTTGCCCCATGGAGTAGATGGCGCTTTACGACCAACTGGTGCTTTACCTTCACCACCACCGTGTGGGTGATCGTTAGGGTTCATTACAGAACCGCGAACTGTTGGGCGGATACCTTTCCAACGGCTACGTCCTGCTTTACCAAGGTTTACAAGTCCATGTCGTTCGTTTCCGACAACACCAACTGTAGCGCGGCAAGTACCAAGAATCATACGAACTTCGCCTGATTGAAGACGAACAAGAGTGTACTTACCTTCTTGACCCAATACTTGAGCAGAAGCTCCAGCAGCACGAACCAATTCTCCACCGCGGCCTGGCTTCAACTCAATGTTGTGAACCAAAGTACCAACTGGGATGTTAGCAAGCGGAAGAGCGTTTCCGACTTTGATATCTGCTTCAGGACCTGAAACGATGCGTTGACCAACTTCAAGACCTTTAGGAGCGATGATATAAGCCTTCACACCGTCAGTGTAGTGAACCAAAGCGATGTTTGCTGAACGATTTGGATCATACTCGATTGTTTTTACAACTGCTTCAACAGCGTCTTTGTTACGCTTGAAGTCAATCAAACGGTAGTGACGCTTGTGGCCGCCACCTTGGTGACGAACAGTGATGCGACCGTTGTTATTACGTCCTGCCTTGCTCTTCAAAGAAACAAGCAAAGATTTTTCTGGAGTGCTGGTAGTGATTTCAGCGAAATCCAAAGAAGTCATATTACGGCGACCGTTTGTTGTTGGTTTATAAACACGAATTCCCACGATATTTCCTCCTTAGATTATTCTTCTTCTGCACCGAACAACTCGATTGCTTTAGAATCAGCTGTCAGTGTTACGATAGCTTTTTTAGTTTTGTTTGTAAAACCAGTGTAGCGTCCAACGCGTTTTGCTTTTGGTTTTACATTGATAGTGTTAACGTTAGCAACCTTAACTCCTTCAAAAGCAGCTTCAACAGCTTGCTTGATCAAGAGCTTGTGAGCGCGAGTGTCCACTTCAAATACGTATTTGCCTGCTTCGTACTGAGACATTGAGCCTTCAGTGATAACAGGTTTTTTGATTACGTCGTACAAATTCATTATGCAAGAACCTCCTCAATTTTAGAGATAGCTGCCTGAGTAACCAGAAGTTTATCGCTGTTTACGATGTCCAGAACGCTTGCAGTTGTTGCAGTTGCAACTTTCACATTTGGAAGGTTGCGAGCTGAAAGTGCAGCGAATTCATTTCCTTCTTCAAGGATAACAAGAACTTTCGTATCGATGCTCAGTGCAGCAAGCACTTTTGCAAACTCAGCAGTTTTTGGAGCTGTAAATGAAAGGCTGTCTACAGCTACGAATTTGTTTTCAGCAACTTTTTCAGAGTAAACTGATTTCAATGCCAATCTACGAACTTTACGTGGAAGTTTGTAAGCATATGAACGAGGAGTTGGACCGAATACGATACCACCGCCACGCCATTGTGGAGAGCGGATAGAACCTTGACGAGCACGTCCAGTTCCTTTTTGACGCCATGGTTTGCGTCCGCCGCCTGATACTGCAGAACGGTTTTTAACAGCGTGAGTTCCTTGACGAAGGCTAGCGCGTTGGCTGATGATAACATCAAAAACAACTGATTCATTTGGTTCAATACCAAAGACCGCATCGTTCAGAACTACTTCACCAGCTTCTTTACCAGTTTGGTCAAATAATTTTACGTTTGCCATTGTGACTGATTTCCCCTTTCTTTATTATTTACCAGCTTTAACTGCTGACTTGATAGTGATAAGAGATTTCTTAGCACCTGGTACGTTACCTTTAATCAAGATAACGTTCTTCTCTGGAACAACCTGTACGATTTCAAGGTTTTGAATCGTTACACGGTTGCCACCCATACGTCCAGCCAAGCGTTTGTTTTTGAAGACGCGGTTTGGCGCAACTGGTCCCATTGAACCAGGACGACGGTGGTAGCGTGAACCGTGAGCCATTGGACCACGAGATTGGCCGTGGCGTTTGATAACACCTTGGAAACCTTTACCTTTTGAAGTTCCTGTTACATCAACAACATCACCAGCTTCGAATGTATCGACAGTGATTTCTGCTCCTACTTCCAAGCCTTCAATGTTTTTGAATTCACGAATGAAGCGCTTAGGAGCTGTGTTAGCTTTCGCTACATGGCCTTTGGCAGGTTTGTTGCTCAATACGTCACGAAGGTCATCAAAACCAACTTGAACTGCGTTGTAACCATCTGTTTCAACTGTTTTAACTTGAAGAACAACGTTTGGAGCTGCTTCAACAACAGTTACAGGGATTAATTCGCCAGCTTCAGTGAAGATTTGAGTCATTCCCACTTTTTTCCCTAAGATTCCTTTTGTCATGAGAAAATGTTTCCTTTTCTATAATTTTTTCAAAAAGTTTTTAACGAGCGTTTTTCATGCTCTGGTTTAGATCAAGCTTTAGATTAAAGTTTAATCTCTACGTTCACACCACTTGGAAGATCCAATTTCATCAAAGCGTCAACTGTTTTTTGAGTTGGGTTGATGATATCGATCAAGCGTTTGTGAGTACGCATTTCAAATTGTTCGCGAGAGTCTTTGTATTTGTGAGTCGCACGAATGATTGTGTAGAGGCTACGCTCAGTTGGAAGTGGGATTGGACCCGCAACTTCAGCACCAGTACGAGTAGCAGTTTCTACGATTTTTGCAGCCGCTGTATCAAGTGTACGATGTTCGTAAGCTTTCAAACGGATGCGGATTTTTTTGTTTGCCATCTTTTTCTCCTTTTCGTCTATTTAAGATAATAGGCTAGCTCCACAAGAAAACCGACAGGCAATTGCGTGGCAATGCAACCGAGCGTGTCGCAACCTCTTGCATCAAAGCTACACACTGTATTTTTACAGTACCATAGTATCTTAACACAAAGAACCAGTCATTGCAAGGGATTTGAGTAATTTTTTATAACTTTTTTATTTCTTGTTAAATTATCAAAAGTTTCTATTTATAAACCTTAAGCAAAATAATTCTTTTAAATTTAAATATTATTTTATTTTTCCGGTTGTTTCAAATAATCTAACAGCATCTCTTAATATAATTAAAATATCATTTGAGCCCCTTTCTGACAATATCTATAAAAATCTTTAAATTCTTTAAAGAAAAAAATCCCACCTACTCACAATAGGTGGGACTTTGAATGATATGCCTGTTGTAGCCTTTTTTATTTCTACTTAAATCATTAAGAAAAAATATTCAGAATCTGGAAAAGACCGCTTGCCACTACTTTGTCAAAGATATAGATGATCACTACAAAGAATGCAGTATATTCCATGACAGAGATAAAATCTGTCCATCTTTCTTTTCGGGTAGGCCAAGTTGTATCTTTCAATAGTTTAAAAACATCTTTAAAGAATTTCACAACAATCTCCTATCTAGTTTCTTTATGCAGGGTGTATTTACTACAATGCTTACAAAATTTATTAACTTCTAAACGCGTTGGTTTTGGAGTGCTACTGAGCTTAACCGAGTAGTTCCTAGAACCACAGACTGTACACGCTAGACTCGCTTTTTTTAATGCCATAACGCCTCCATCTTTCTTATTATAGCAGGATTCTATACTTTTGACAAGTCGTTCAGTTCTTTTAAATCCTATTGAAACCAGCTGGTAACAGTATCCCAGAGATTCTTAGCTTTCTCAGGTAGACCGGTATCATCAATAGCCTTCTTGGCTTCATCCACCAGATTTTGAGCTCGATCCTGAACGTCCTGCAGGAAGTCTTTATTTTCGGTTGTAGTACCTGTTTCCTCGGTACCATAGGTGTCCACAGGGGCAATGCCGTTAGCAGCATAGGCATTCTTTTGCCCTTCAAAGGAAGTTCCTTCTGTATATGGCAGGATGCTATTGGCAACATTTCGAAAAACCGCCGAGGCTTCATTTGCGCTGGTCCCAGTCAGATAGTGGGTTTCGTCAGTTTTTGGAAAGCCTAGCCATTGGCTGATAACCACATCCGGCGTATAGCCAATAACCCATTGGTCGCCTGATAGATCCGGGTTAAAGTCCGTTTCAGTCGTACCGGTCTTACCAGCCATAGTATAACCATACGGAGCCGCATAGATACCTGTACCGTTCGAGAAAGTCCCCAGCATCATGCTGTTCATCTTGTCAGTAGTTGAGCCATTAAGAACCCGGGTAGAGGTTTGGCGATGGGTCTTGACGACCTGACCACTAGCATTTTCAATTTTTGTAATGAGATGGGCATCATTCATGACGCCGCCGTTGGCAAAGACTGAGTAGGCCTGAGCCATCTGCAACGGATTGGTCGTGACTCCGCCACCTAGCGCTACTCCCAAAGTCTGATCGACTTTATCCATATTTAGACCAAACTTTTTCCCGTACTCAAATGCCTTGTTAATGCCTAACTGGTCCACAGTTGAAACAGCCGGAATGTTCAGAGATTCTGCCAAGGCTTGATACATGGGAACTGTAGGTGAACTTTGGATATTGCCGTAGTTGTTGATGGTATAGTCGCCAAAGGTGGTTCTGGTATTATCCAGCTCCTTATCTGTCGGCCAACCAGCAGCGACGGCCGGACTATAAGCAACCAAAGGCTTAATTGTAGAACCCGGGCTACGAGAGGACTGGGTTGCATAGTTAAAGCTTCTGAAAGTTGAACCCTCAGCACTATTGACTCGTCCAACTAATGCCCGGACACCGCCAGTTTTGGGATCCAAGGCAACACTGCCTGATTCAGCCATAGTGCCATCTTCTGCTACAGGAAAGAGGGAGACATTGCTGTAAATAACCTGCATGCTGGCTTGGTAGTTCTGATCCAACTCCGTGTAAATGCGATAGCCATTATTGACAACCTCTTCTTCTGTCAAGCCGTAGTCATTGACCGCTTCATTGATGACCGCATCGAAATAGGAAGGATAGCGGTAGTCTTCTGACTTACCGGCATAAGCATCAACCAGCTGGCCACCGATTCCTACAGCGGCAGCCTGATCGGCCGTCCCCTGATCAATAAAGCCTGCAGCAACCATATTTTGCAGCACCGTATCGCGGCGATTGGTCGCATTTTCAACTGAATACAGCGGATTATAAATCTCTGGGCCTTTGAGCATACCAGCCAGAACAGCCGACTGGTCCAGACTGAGCTGGCTAGCCGAAACTCCGAAATATTTCTTAGAGGCATCCTCCACACCCCAGACACCATTTCCAAAATAGGAGTTATTGAGGTACATGGTCAGGATTTCCTGCTTGCTGTATTTCTTATTGATTTCCAGAGCCAGGAAAAATTCCTTGGCTTTCCGCTCAATGGTCTGGTCCTGAGACAGATAGGCATTCTTGGCCAGCTGCTGGGTGATGGTGGATCCCCCACCCGAACGACCGGCTGTCAGGATAGCCAGAATAAACCGACTGTAGTTAATCCCGCCATTCTCATAGAAAGTCCGGTCCTCTGTCGCGATGACAGCATTCTGCAGGTCTTGGCTAATCTCGGTCAGCTCGACATAAGTCCCTTTCTGACCAGACAGACTTCCTGCTTCATTGCCATCCTTATCAAAGATGAGCGTGGTAGCTTTGAGGGCATTCTGCAAATCCTTGACATTGGTCGTCTTAGCCACATAAAAGAGATAGCCGCCGACCACCAGACTAAAGGTCAAGCCGAGAATCAGGAATATCTTGGTCAGATGAAACCTGCGCCAAAAACGGCGAATAGGGTGCTGAGAGAGAGGTTTCTTTTTGGCCTTGCCCGAACGGCTGAGTCCAGACTTAGCCTGCTCTTCTGTCAGCTCTACCTCCTCTGCTGCTTCTTTTTGAGGTTTCTGTATGGTAAAATAATCTACTAATTTTTCAAACAAATCTTTTAAATTCTTCATAAACCTTATTTTATCACCTTATTTAGGTGCAGACAAGAAAGTACCCTATTTCCCGTCTGATTTTTAGTTATTTTTAAGAAAAAGGGTATATTAAATAGCCGTTTAAAAGCCTCTGCAGCAAGCCTTATCCGACACTACCTATTTCCAAACAGCAAGCTTTCTGCTACAATAAATGTATGAAATTCACACTCACTATCCCAGATGTACTGCCTGCCATGACAGTCAAAGAGCTGCTGGAAGAACAATTTCTCATTCCACGAAAAATTCGGCACTTTCTACGGACCAAGAAGCATGTGTCCGTCAACGGCCTAGCTATCAACTGGCAGACTGTAGTCAAACCCGGAGATGACATCTGTCTGATATTTGATGAAGAGGATTATCCTCAAAAAACAATCTTGCTTGGAAATGGCGAACTCGTAGAAGAGCTCTATCAGGACCAACATCTCATCATCGTCAATAAACCTGAGGGTATGAAAACCCATGCTAATGAACCAACAGAGCTAGCCCTGCTTAATCATGTTTCTGCCTATGTCGGTGAGACCTGCTATGTCGTTCACCGGCTGGATAAAGAAACCAGCGGTGCCGTCCTCTTTGCCAAGAATCCCTTTGTCCTGCCCATCCTCAATCGGTTGCTGGAAAAGCGAGAAATCAGCCGCCAATATTGGACTCTGGTCCAAGGCAAGTTTCCAAGCCAAAATCTTATCTATAAAGACAAGATTGGCCGCGACCGCCATGACCGCAGGAAACGGCTGGTCGACCCCCGGAAAGGACTCTATGCAGAAACTCATGTGACTCGGCTCAAGCAGTTTGGACAGGCTGCCTTGGTCAAATGCCAACTCAAGACTGGCCGCACCCATCAGATCCGTGTCCATCTGGCTCACCACGGACATCCTCTGGTCGGCGACTCACTCTATCATCCGCAACCCCAAGGGCGGCTTATGCTCCACGCTCATCGACTGACCTTCACCCATCCTTTTACTCTGGAAAAAATCACTGTCGAGGCTCGCTCCGACAGTTTTGAAAAGGTCTTAAGCAGCCTGAAATCATAAAAGCTCTACTCTGAGAGATAGACTGTAACCTTATCCTAGATAAACCACGAAAAGCAACAGAAATCATCTGTTGCTTTTGGTTTGGAGTGAATGCGAGGATAAGCTATACTAGCTTACATCACCGAGCTGGAAGTGCACTGATAAGTCTGGGCCTGATGGCTTTCTGAAAAGCTATGCTCAGCAAGTAAGACAGTAAGAAAATGATAAAAAAGCCAAAACTGTAAATGGTATTCCGAGGCATTATCGACTTGAAAATGAAGATAATGAAAGGATGAATGATATAAATCATGGTGGCATATCTCTTAGCCATATTGTTCAAAACAGGAATGTCAATATCGCTCCCATTTCTGACCGCGTAGAAGAAAATTGCACTGGAAGACAAAAGGGTACTAGGATAGAGGTCATACTCCGTACCCATGAAATAGTACTCAAGCAGAATCAAGCCAATTATTCCTAGACCAATCGCCCATTTCCTGATAAAAGACAAGTCGTAGACTAAAATCCGATCCCGATGCTTGGCAAACTGCATCCCTAGAATGAAAAAGGGAAGACCCATAAACAGGAAGTTGCGATAGTACAGAGTGTCACTAATATTGAACTCGATACAAAACGCCAGAACCAACAAGAACAGAGACACACCAAAGCTAGTCAAGCGGTGAAAATGCTTATAAAAAACCAAATAAAGCGTGTAGATATAGGAAATCGCTAGCAAATACCAAGTCGGCGTAGCAGCCGAGCCAATCAAGTCTCTGGGACTGTTAAAGAGGAAAAAGTCCGCAAAATCAGATAGATCTATAGCTGCCATCTTTTCTGTTAACTCTCTGGTCAGCACTAGGTTGACAAAATGCACAATCGCGTAAAAAAGGAGATTGGTAGCTGTCAAAAGGAGCATCTGCTTGAGACGATACTTGACCTTATCTCTGGAAATGTTAAAGGAAAAATAGCCCGACAGCATCATGAAAAAGGGAACTGCAAAGCGAGCCACAATTTGATAAAAAACGCCAAATTGCCCCGGCAGAAGAAAGTGTAAGGAAACAATACTAAAGCAAGCTAGGGCCTTAAAAGCGTGCAAAGTTGTGTTTTCAGTCTTCATGCAGACATTATAGCATGTTTATTATTACAGCTCATCAAGACCTGATTACATGCCCATTAAAAAACATATCAATTGATGACATTCTTTAAAAAGTTTTGCATCTGTAGGAGAAGACAGCTCTTATACAAAAAAACTCTTCTGCACTATTACAGAAGAGCTTTATTCACCTGACCGATATTTTACATTAGCCTTCATAGCCATTAGGATTTGAGCTTTGCCATCTCCAAGAATCTCGCATCATATCTTGGAGAGTTTTCTCTGCTTTCCAGCCCAAAATGTCATTAGCTTTACTTGCATCGGCATAGCAAGTCGCCACATCTCCAGGTCGCCTATCCTTTATAGTATAAGGAATTTTCACACCATTGACATTTTCAAAGACTTTAACCATATCCAGTACACTATAACCAATCCCTGTACCAAGATTGAAAACAGCGACCCCCTTGTTTTCTAAATTATGTTTCAAAGCCAAAACATGGCCCTTGGCTAAATCGACTACATGGATATAATCCCGCACTCCTGTACCGTCATGCGTATCATAATCATTTCCGAAAACGCTAAGCTCTTGTAATTTACCGACCGCAACCCGAGTAATATAAGGCATAAGGTTATTAGGAATTCCATTTGGATCCTCACCAATCAGACCAGACTCGTGAGCACCAATTGGATTGAAGTAACGAAGATTGGTTACAGACCAATCTGAATGTGCAAGAGCGAGATCCGTCAAAATCTGTTCCATCATCAGCTTAGTATGGCCGTAGGGATTGGTCGCTGAAATAGATAAATCTCCTGTCAAGGATGAACCATGATTCATTCCATAGACCGTGGCACTGGAGCTAAAGATGATATGTTCTACCTTGTGCTCTTTCATAACTTCAAGAAGAGCAATACCAGCACTGACATTATTTTCGTAATATTTAAGTGGTTCCCGCACCGATTCTTCTATTGATTTATAGGCCGCTAAATGAATGACTGCATCAATGTGATTGTCTTCGAAAATCTGGTTCATCAGATCTTTATCAGAAATCGAACCCTTGTAAAACGGGATGTTCACACCAGTGATAGTTTCTAAGCGCTCTAGCACTTCTGGTGAGCTATTCGAAAAGTTATCCACGATAATGGCTTCATAGCCCGCTGCGGCTAGTTCAACCACTGTGTGACTGCCTATATACCCCGCTCCACCTGTAACTAAAATTTTTTTCATAGGACACCTCTTCTTGCTAATCCTAAAGTTCTCTTTAATTTTACTATTGCAACTAACAGGTATTTCTCTTCCCAAAGTTGACCGCCAAATTCTGCACTTACTAAAAATACCAAAAACTAGCCTAATTTGCTACCCTATAGCTCTGCTCTCCTGATGCCTTTTGAAATCTCTTCATGGTAGAATCACTTGCAAAACGATTTATATTCCCAGGCATAAAGAACGGAATTATTTTAGCTAATTTCTAGTTATTCTCAAAAATACCATAATCCGCAATAAGTTACTGGAAAAATTGTCTTTCATTTCCACTATATACAATGTATAGTTCAGCAAACTGATTGTAGCCAGAGTAACTTTATAAGTAGCTTTGTATACTAACGCTACATTACAAACCTAAAAAGCCCAGACAGGGCTTAGCATATAGATTGTTAAACTATTTATAATTTCTCGAGCATCAACGAGCCCGCAATTGTTGGAGCAGACCTTTCAAACTTTGGTATTTGTAAATGCTGTAGGTCAGATAGACAAATCCGTAAGCTGCAGCAGCTAGATAAACTGATAAAAACCAATTCGAAGCAATAAATACAAGCGTCATTAGCAACTCAACCCAGATATCTTTGACGACTTCGATCTGCATCCTCTTGGCTAAGATTAGCTCTGCCAGTATACTCCTAGTCGCCAGCAGCAGCACGATAGACAGCACTGTAGCATTCAGATTGCGCAGAAAAACTGCAAAAATCAAGGTAGTAGCAAAGCTTAAAAGCATGGCAATAACATTTACTTTAAAAATCTGCTTCTCCATTCGTAAGGCTTTTAAGTAGGTATTTATAAGCAGAGCCATCTTGCCCTCGTAGACAGACATAGGAAAGACCAGAGCCATAAATATCAAGGACTCTCTGTAAGCCGGCAGCCAGCTGTCCAAAGCTATTTTCAGGGGATAATACAGCAAAAGCACTCCAAACATAAGAACCATAAGGATATTCCGCAACTGATTGTAAATCTTAGGCAACTTGCTTTCGTCCGTCCGTTTCAAAATCGGAAAGATGACCAAACCGATAGCGTTGATAAAGGTCATCAGCAGATTGGAAATGCTCAGGGTCAAGGATACTTTCCCAAATGTAGCAATGTTCCATACCTTTTGAATCCCCATTCTAACCGTTCCGATAATGAGCATACTGGCTACATTTGATAGCATCAGGTTAATCCCGACAGCAATATTGCGAACCGTTTCCTGTATATCAAGCTTAAACTGATAGAGAGGTCGCAGAGCCATATCTCGGCATAGATACATGGCATAAAAAAGAGAAACAACTCTACCAATCAAATCTGCATAGACCATAATCTTGAAGTCTCGAAAACCCACGAAAATAAAGACCAGTAAGAGCAGTAAATAGAGGAGCCGGTCTCCACTGACAACATAGGAACTTTCCTTTAGTCGATTAGTCATCTGCAGAACGTAAACAAAGAGAAATCGCAGATTGGTGACCAACATGGTATAAACCAAAAGTATAAAAACAAACCGACTGCTCTCATCTCTAATAAAGGCAGAAGTCCCTAAGAAAAATAAAATTCCAATCCCTGTCAGATAGATCAAAAGCATGAGAAACTGAGAGAAAAACTTTTCTTTATCCAGATCATCATACTCCAAACCACCGTAGCGAAGGTAGATTCCGTCCACCCAGCCCAGATGAACAAAACCGGCATAGGATAAATAGAAAATATAGAGTTGCCAGTAGCCATACTCCTCTACACCCATAATCTTAGGCAAAATCAAGACAACCAGAGAAGAAACTATTACTGTCAGCAAATTGGACAAGACGACATAGGAAAAATTAGCTATTATTTTTTTAAATCCACCAGACAAATTAGCCCTCCTATTTCTTCCTATCTGATGCCATGCTTTCAATCAACCGTAAAAACATGGTTTCTAAATCAGTATGAGCTTGCCAGCCCAAACTCTCAAGCTTGTCCGTATTGAGACGAATCTTAACTGTCGGATTATAGCCTAGCTTTTCCACATCCTCTGCCAAATCAAAGACTAACTTTGTTTCATTGCTACCGCTTAGTTCAATAACCATTTCCGCCATCTCACGAATGGAAATAGCCGTCTCTTTATTGGCGACATTATATGCTTGACCTGCTTGGCCTTTCAGCAGAATGTAAAATATGGCTTCAATAGCATCTTTGGTATAGCAGTAGTTACGAACAGTCTCTCCTTTAGTTCGGAGGACAATATCTCTCTTTTCAAGGACAGCACGCGCAAACTGTGCAAAAACTCTGTTGTCTTCATAGCTCACACCTGGGCCAAAAGTTTGTGACAAACGAGCCATTCTAACAGGCACCTGATACTGATGACAATAGCCTACACACAAGGACTCTGCCATGCGCTTGCTTTCCGAATAACTGCTACGGACACTGGTTGGATCCAAATAACCGTAATCTTTCTCGCTAATGCTGGAAGCATCAGGACTTGTCGTCCCATAGACTTCCAGAGAAGAGAGATAGACCATACTGCGAACCTGCTTATTTTTAGCCAGATCCAGCAGTTTTTTCGTTCCATTTATGGCTAGATCAATTGTCTCCACAGGATGCTCAACGAAAAAAGAGGAGTCCGTCGCACTGGCTCCATGGATAATATAATCCAATTCCTCCTCTATCTGCCAATCTGACAGCAAGTCAGCATACACTAGCTGCAGATTCTCACTATGTAAAAAATCTTGAAATAGAGCTTCCGCTTTTTTATGATTTCGCGCCAAGGCCACTACTCTGACATTAGCTTCGTACAAATCATTTAAAGCCATCAAAGCGGAAATACAGTGTCTGCCTATAAGTCCTGTTGCTCCGGTTACCAAGACTGTAACATTGCTCAGTTCTCTGAGAATAGGACTGACAGCAGCTAGGTCTTCCATATCCTTTTGTAAAATTGTATTATTTCCCATATCAACCAAAAATTTGTGCATTTTCACGCGCTTCGTAAATCGCTCTAAAGATATAAAAATCAGATGGAGTCGTAATTTTGATATTTTCGCTGCCCCCCATGACTGTATGCAGAGGGAGACCAAAATAACGAGCCAACGTCGCAGAATCCGTCATATCAAACTGATTCTCTGCCTGGGCTTTTAAATGCAGGGAGTGAATCTTCGAAAGCGCGAAGGTTTGAGGGGCGACAGCTGTCTGACAAGTGGAACGCTCAATAACCTGATTAATAACATCCGCCTCATCGACCTGAATGACCGTTTCGATAACCGGCTTAACCGTAATAGCTGCCCCATACTTTTTGGCTGCCTCAATATTTTTAGAAATGATTCCCCCGTCAATCAAGGGACGAACACCATCATGAATCAACACATAGTCGTCATCGTTCTTGTACTTTTCCCGTAAGACAGATAGACCATTAAAAATAGACATTTGGCCAGTCTCTCCACCAGGAACCACTTGACTGACTTTTTTAATATTGAATCGAGCTAATAAATCTCTGCAATAATCCAGCCAGCCGTCTACACAGACAACCACAATGTCCGATACTGCCGGATGGTCTTCAAAGTGCTCAATCGTATGAATAATAATAGGCTTACCGTGCAACTCTAAAAACTGCTTGGGTAAGGTCTTGGTATTCATGCGGCTGCCTGTGCCGCCTGCGAATATCAGAGCTGATGTCGTCATACCGATACTTTCCTTCCTCTCGTTGTAAATCGTACTCTACTCAGTAAATCAGCTGCCATATAAATCACAAAAGCATAGATAATCCGATTAATATGGGTTGTCAGCAATGACAGCAATGTTTCCTGAAAGAATGAAATGACCAAAGGATACGCAAATAAAGCGAAAACAATAACCTTTAGCGGGGTGAAATAGCGTTTTTTGATAGAATAGTAGAAACTTCCGTAAAAGAAGCCATATAAAAGCTGAAAGATAAGGACTGAAAAATAACCAAAATCCTTGATAAAGTAGTAATAAATGGTATAAACATTGGTTTTATCGTCGTTAAAATGAACAACAGGCAAGAAAGGTGTCAGCTCATGGCTAGACAGACCGAGGGATTTCAATGTTCCATAGATAGCAATAAAAGTATTTTCTCCAAAGACTTGATTATCGCTATAAAGAGTAGGATTTTTCAGATAGTAGTCTAAAGCCTGAATGGGTGAACCCATATATTTAACCAAATTATCCAAAATTCCGAACTCTGCCCGACTATCCACTCGATTGAGAACAAAGGTTCCAACCGCCATAAATAAGACAAGGAATACAAAGCCAATTATCAGCAAAGAGCGAAAAAGCTTTACACCATACCTGCTGTCTCTCCACGAATAATACTTCGAGAAAAACAGCATATACACAATGGCATAGCCTGCAACCAAGCCCAGCAACTCCGTACGTCCGGTAGACAAGAGGGAAACACCTAAAGAAATCAGACTAACTAGCAATAACTTGCCCTTGTAAAAAATGCCATCTTTTCCTGAAAAAATAGACTCGCAGAAAAAGTAGAAGAAAACAATTCCTAAGGAAAAGTTAACCCGCAACAAATTAAGGCTAAGACGACTAAGAGAGAAATTATAATTTGTAGTCATATGCCGAGCCAATTCAATGGTTTTAAACAATCCCCCCGGTACCTGCTTGCTCTGCGCCGCCAAGTAAAGCAAATCGGAATAAATAAACCTGACCGCATAAGCCAAAAACAAGAGAACTAAAATAATGAAAAAATTACTTACCTTTATTTGGCTAGGTTTGGCGTCCAACTTCCTCTCAGCAAACAAATTCGATGACAAGAGGACTCCCATTAAAAAAATGGCATTTCCAACAAAGATAACAGTGACCGTTATTAGAGAAAGTCCCTCTCCCCATTTGGATGAATAAAATGCAGTAAAAATGCTTGCTATCATCCATATTGCAAGATATATAAAAGCCGGGTTAGCATAGTCTCTTCCTACTGTTTTGATTGTCAAAAACAATAGGAAGAGGCCACCCAAAATTAGTAAAAAAACCATTATCTTCCTTCTATTAATTCAACCCAATTATCTCTCAGTCTGACATGACGTTCTGTCTGTTCTTTTTTTTCAGGCGGCGTCATGTAATCACCGTAACGATTAGTCAAATACTTGTCCGCATCATTAGGTCCATCGAACTCATAGCCTTCAAAGGAATACTTCTTAGCTGGATAGAAACTTTCATAGTCAATAGTCTCTCCCAAATAGCCTTTTACACCATAAGCAATTGTTATTTTTGAAGTCTTCTTATCAGACTGGATGAGTTTTTCCATCAACTTATACATATTAGCCGGCCCCATGATAAAAGAAGGGAAGCCTATCAGTCTTCTGATCCAAAGATTTTGTCTGAGTTCTTTGGATTCTTTAGCCATATAGGTCAGATGCGGAGTAAACTTCGTATAGCAACGTGAGCTATTGTGTGACAAATCCAAGGCTCTGAATAGAAGCCCCTTGAGCTTGCTAAGCATGTTATTCTCTGGGACAAAGTCAATTGGCAGCATATCAAGATAAAGATGTTTCTTTTTACTGAAACCTTCTCCTAAAACATCATAGTAGGTCAGTGACTTGCTCTGCAGCTTTAGAACCTTAAAGACACTGTCTGTCGCATCCGCAGGAGAAATCAACTCGAAGTCCACGCTGTCCGCAAAGATTTCCTGCAGACGATTGTAGTCCTCTCGGAACATCACCAAGTCGATATCATCGTCCCAAGGGATATAGCCCCCATGTCGCAAAGAACCAATCAAGGTCCCTGCAACCATGTAGGAATGAATATGATGCCGACGACACTCTGCATCAAACTTTTTATACATTTGTAAATAGGCTTTTTGTAAAACCTTTAATTTATCATCCGTAATTTTTTGATACATGGGACTGAAGCGTTCTCCCAAAGCCAACTCCCATTCAATCTTACTGGTTCCTCTCATTTTTCTTACCTCCCAAACTTTTTCAATAATCTCCTAGCAAGTCCATTCAGTGAGTAGGTGTATACCAAATCACTGATGAAATCTTTTATTGTTCGATACTCCCTTATTTGAAACATCAGGCCCAAAGCCCAAAATGGATTTCTAGACTGTAAGAATTTCAGTCTAAGATTGGCCAAGGCCAAAGCCCTAGCAAGCTGGCGATGAGCCGCCTCAGAAATCTGACGCTCTTCTGCGATTTTTTGCACGGACTCATAGCGACTGATGACCTTCTGTAAATAGTTAATCCTAGATAACCTTGTTTTGTTAAAACTGAGCGACGACGCAGACTGGGTTACATTTGCCTGATGAATGCGATGCTGATCTAGAAGCTGGTCCAAGCAAACAACTTTTCCATACAATGGAGCCAGCATACCAAATAAAACATCATGATAGTCAAATCCAGGATAATCCGTATACTGCTGCTGCAAAATATCCGTCAGTACCGACTTTCTAAAAGCTGTCTGATAACCTGACGGCCAATTTTTCAGAAGCCAAGCTAGATTTCTTTCTCGACATTCTCCTGAAACCTTGGGCTCCTTGATGACCTGACCATTTTGATCAATCAAGTAAGACTGGCCATACACCATAGCAGCACCTGTTTCTAACAGTACTTTCTGCAAGGCAGCTGTTTTATCAGGCAGCCATTTATCATCCTGATCAGCGAAAAAAACAATATCGTGCTCAGCCAAACTCGCTAATTTTATAAAAGTTTGATAATGACCCAAATTTTCCTGATTTTCAATCAGCTGCCAATCAGTCAGTTGATGCTTGGTGATGTAGTCCCTGATTAGCACCACTGTCCGATCTGTCGAACAGTCATCACAGATAATGACCTGATCAGGCTTCAGCTTTTGAGTGCGGATAGAGTCTAGTTGCTCCAAAATAAAATCCGCCCCATTATAGGTCGCCATCACGACAGAAATCATTTCTCCCTCCTTCCTAAACTTTTCATCCTATATCCCCCTAACTTCTAGCTTTCTCCCTATCTAAGCTAGACTGCTCTGTCTGTAAAGTCATTACTTTCTTCTAAGCAGATACTTATAAATGAACGCTTTTATCCAAATAGGCGTTCCCACAAAAGCACGAATCATCAACATATTTTGATAATATTGCCCTCGGTTCAACATACCATGTGACAGCAAAAAAGTATTGACTACTTTCCAGCTGGCAATCTGCTCTGTCTGGCTTCTTCTCGTATGCATGCCGTTTCCGACACGAGCATAAACCAAAACCCGATTAAGATTGGCGAAACGACAGCCCTGAGCAGCCATTCTCGCCCAAAGATAATAGTCTTCCACTAAAGGCAAGGGCTTGTAATTGCCTGCTTTTAAAACAGATGATTTCTTGAAAAATACCGTCATGTGACAGAAAGGATTTCTCCGCTGCAACCTTTTGATAATCTCTTCATGGGAAAGCGGCATTTGTTTCTCTGCTACTATTTGATCTGGTTCCATGTCAAATTCTATGATATTGCCACCCAAAACATCTAACTGCGGATGCTGCTCAATATAGTCCACTTGTTGCTGGAAACGGTCCGGTGTCGCAATGTCATCTGTATCCATTCTAGCAATCCAGTCATAAGAGCAAGCCTCAACTCCCCGATGCAAAGCTTCTCCCAATCCGACATTTTCCTTTAAAGGTAGAACTTTCATCTCTGGAAATTTTTCCTTGAAATCTTGAATCGTCTGATACAGCACTTCTGTCAGCGGCCCATCCTCTACAAGGACAAGCTCATCTGGCTTGTGGTTCTGCTCTATAAGAACGCTATTTAGGCTCTTTCTTAAGAAATCCGGATTCTCCTTCTGATAGACAGACATCAATACCGAAAATTTCACTAACAATCCCCCCAATCATCCTAAACTAGTTTCCCTTCTCCGTCTTCTCAATAGACCTCCTAAAATCTGCTACCTGATAAGACTGAGAATAGCTAGACATCTCTTTTTCATAAGTTAAATCTGAAAACAGTTTATTCAGAGTCGAAACATAGCGGGACAGTCCTTTTAAAATCCAGTTAAATGCAGGCAGCAAGACTACTCTCTGGCCATGAGTCCTTTTTATTTCTTTGACTAGCTGAGAGGTATTGACATAGTCCTGATTTTGAGGATAGAAAACACCGCTGTCTTGATTCTGAACAATCAGTCTGATAAACTCACAAAGGTTATCAATATAAATCATACTACGTTCATTCTGGACCAAAGGGAAGACTGGTAGTTTCTGAGCCAACTTTGACAATCGCTTATAATTTCCCTTAGCTTGATGACCATAAACCATAGGCGGCCGTAAAACTGCCAATTTGAAATCTTCGCTCTCCAATTCCGCCAGAAGTTGCTCAGCAGCTAGTTTGCTTTTGCCATAAAAAGAATCAGGACGCTCTTCTGTATCCTTTGTGATAACCCGATCTCCCAAAACTTCGCCATAGACGCTCATGCTGCTCATAAAGATAAAATGTTTGACACCTTCGCCTCTAGCCTTTTGAGCTAATTCATAAGGTAGCTGAGTATTGACTTGATTATATACCGATTCCATCTCTTTTGATGGGTTGGAGATATGGACAATCGCCGCCAAATGCAAAATTACATCAAAAGACGAAAAATCTTTCTCCTTCCATGTTTCTCCGCGGACGTCCAACTCATCAACCTGGACATCCTCCCGTGAAGAAACATACCTCTTAAAGCTCCGGCCGATATAGCTACCCTCTCCCGTAATTAATATTCTTTTCATCAGCCTTTAATCTTTCTTTTCCATATTTCCCGTGCCGCCTTCGACAACTCCTTCGCTCTTAGCAACACTCTTAATGGTGCCAAAGAAACAGCGGACATCCAATCCAAAAGACAAATGCTGGACATAGTAGCCGTCCAATTCAGCTTTCTTAGCAATCGGCAACTCATCTCGCCCGTGAATCTGAGCCCATCCCGTCAGACCTGGCAAAACATCATTTGCTCCATAGCGGTCTCGCTCTTCAATCAAATCATACTGATTCCAAAGAGCCGGTCTTGGACCTATGATACTCATGTCACCAACAAAAATATTCCAAATCTGAGGCAACTCATCCAGAGACGTCTTCCTAAGAAATTTTCCAACCTTTGTAATCCATTGCTCAGGATTTTCCAGCAAATGAGTTGGGGTATCCTTAGGTGTATCAATTCGCATCGTTCTGAATTTCAAAATATAGAAGTGTTTCTTATGCAGACCGATTCGCTTCTGTTTGAACAAAACTGGTCCTTTTGAATCCAATTTAATAGCAAGTACTAGAAGCAGAAAAAATGGTGATAAGACAATCATTCCTAAGAATGATAAGACTATATCTAATGTTCGTTTAAAAAATTTATACATGATTATCCTAAAAACTTATTGCTGTGCAAACTTTACCAGGCTATCCTTGAGGTCATTTGCACCAAGAGTCAGAAGAGAGTCCACATAGGAATCCACCTCGGTCTTGGGCAACGACTGAACATTCCCTACAAAAATCTTTTCATAGACTTGATCATTGACCTTTTCCTTGGCGGACAAGAGCTCTTCATAAAGCTTTTCACCCGGTCGAATACCTGCTTCCTGAATCTGAATCTCCTCTTCAGTATGGCCGCTGAGCGTGATCATCTTTTTAGCTAGGTCCAAAATTTTCACAGGCTCGCCCATATCCAAGACAAAAACCTCTCCCCCTTGCATCAAGGCCCCAGCCTGAATCACCAAGCGGCTGGCTTCTGGTATGGTCATGAAATAGCGTGTCATTCGAAAGTCCGTCACGGTGATAGGACCTCCCTTGGCAATCTGCTCCTTGAACAAAGGAACAACACTACCTCGGCTGCCCAAAACATTCCCAAAGCGGACAGCTGAGAAAAGAGTCTTTCCTTCTTCATTTAAACTGGTCACGACCATTTCTGCCACACGCTTAGTTGCCCCCATAACATTAGGCGGGTTGACCGCCTTATCTGTAGAAATCATAACAAATTTCGCGACACCAGCTGCCTTTGCTGCTTCTGCTACATTTCGTGTACCATAGATATTATTTTTGACCGCTTCTGTCGGATTGTACTCCATCAAAGGAACATGCTTGTGAGCTGCTGCATGATACACTCGATCAGGACGATAGGTTTCCATAATATGGAAAATCCTCTCTCTATCTTGAATATCTGCAATGATTGGAATCAACTCAATATCATCTTTATAACGGCTTGACAGCTCCTTGTGAATCAAATAAATTGAATTTTCTCCATGACCTAGAAGCAGGAGCCTAGCTGGGCAGAATTGAGCAATCTGACGGCAAAGTTCTGAGCCGATAGAGCCACCTGCCCCCGTAACAAGAACTGTCTTGCATTTAATATTGGACTTCAAACTTTGCTGATCCAGCTTAACTTCTTTACGCCCTAACAGATCTGCAATATCAATTTCCTGAAGTTTGCTGACAGATAGTTTCCCCGTAATCACCTGTTCATACTTAGGCATGGCATTGACCTTGACCTCCGTTTGTTGGCAGTACTCTACGATTCGCTCGTAATCATCTGGAGCCAACGAAGGAATGGCAATGACAATTTGTTCAACTTCATAATTCCCTACAATTTCAGGTATCTGCTCAGTTGTTCCTACAACTTTTACTCCATGAAGATACGTATTTTGCTTATTCTTATCATCATCCACAATCGCGACTATCTTCAAATCTTTTGATTTTTGCTGGGCTGTCTTGATAAAAAGACTAGCACCATCCCCTGAACCGACAACAAGGGTCTTCGTCCCATCTACTTTCTTACCCAGTAAGGCTGAAGGGTGCTGCACGAATTCATGAATCTCCCGCCAAGTCAGCCTTGAAGCAATAACCAACAAAAACGATAGCAGCATAGAAAGGACAATATATCTACTGTTTGTGGATTCATAAAAGATTTTCTCTACAATGTATACAATCGAGTAAGCTCCCAAAATTGAGCCCCCAACTCGAAACATTGTTTTGTAATCTGTATACCTTGTAATGGTAGAAAAGACATTCGACAGTGTTGCAAATGTCAAATATAGTACAATAATCCCCATTAAAATAGAGACAAAAGATAAATCCGTTATCCCGACATATTTTGCTAAGAAGAATTTTGAAATCCCCTGACTTATACTGAGCAAAATAATATCAACAATAATTAAGATGACTCTTTTTCTCGCTCTTGTCATGTTCCTAATCTCCCAATTATCCTAAAACTCTTTATTCCCTATTTCCCATAATTGCCATAGCTGCCGTATCCCCCATAAGTTCCGTAGGCGCCATAGCGTTCCAAATCAATGTTATATTTATTGAGGACAACACCCAAAAAAGGAGTTCCCGTTTGCTCCAACTGCTCTTTAGCTTTCATGACTGCTTTTCGTTTGATATGTCCTGCTTGTGTCACCAAGAAGCTAGCATCACATTTCTGAGCGATGATAGCCGCATCAATGACCAGACCAATCGGTGAAGTATCTACGATGATGTAGTCATAACGAACACGCAGGTCAGTCAAAAGCGCTTCAAACTGCTTGCTTTGCAAAAGCCCCGTCGGATTAGGTGATACTGGACCAGATAAGATCACATCTAGGTTGTCCATATCTGTATCGTTGATGACTTCATGCAGGGCAGCCTGTCCTGACAGATAGTCCGTCAGTCCTGATACTTTTCTCTGACTGCTAAACACACCGGACATGACTGAGTTACGGATATCCGCATCAATCAGCAAGGTCTTATGACCAGCTCTGGCAAAGGCTGACGCGAGATTGACTGAGGTTGTAGACTTTCCTTCATTTGCCGTCACCGAGCTTATTTCGACCATCTTGATATTGGCTCCGCTCAGCTGTACATTAGTGCTCAGAGCGTTATAGTATTCCTCGGTTAGTTTGACAAGATTCCTTTTTTTCCTAACTAATTCTAAGGTTGCCATTTTCTCTCCCTTACATTCTGTTCATATCTGGGATAACGCCCAACAGCGTCAAGCCCATGACTTCTTCAATGTCTTCTGGCTTCTTCACCCGATCGTCCAAGATTTCTACCGCGATAATAAAGATCGACATCAGGACGCTGCCTCCTAAAAATCCTAAGATAACATTACGCCGAATATTAGGTGAAGACGGCTCTGCTGCGACTGTCGCTTCTTCCAAAGTTGTCACATCAGGGACTTTTGTCACCTCGATAATTTTCTCAGCGGCGATATTACGAAAGGCATTGGCAATGCGAGCTGCTTCTTCTGGATTGTCATCTTTAACCGTAATCGAAACGATACGAGTATCCGCCGGAACGGAAACGGTAATGTGACGCGTCAGCTCTCTTGGTGAAGTTTGCAGTTTCAACTCACTAATTGCCTGTGACAGAACCGCCTGTGACAGAATAATTTCCTTAAAGTCCTTAACGAGGTAAGCCCCCGCCTGCAGGTCCTGATTGGTCAAAGCTGCCTGCGTTTCGTTCTGACGGCTAACCACATAGATGCGTGTGGTGCTCTGATACATTTTCTTAGCAATAAAGACGCTGTAGCCAAAAGCCAGCAAAGAAAAGAGTACAGCTCCCAATACGATGGTGAACTTTTTCAACCATAAGGCTCTCAGCAAGGACAGAATATCGATTTCTACGATTTGCTTTTCTTGTTTTTCCATTTTTCCCCTAAATCAATTCATTTTTCAATAATAATGCTTGGTTGCCGCCAAAGAGGGCTTCTGCCCGGCGGGAACCGTATTTCTTAGCGACGATGTAAAAGGCCTCTTTCATAAAGGGCGGTCTCTGGCTTAGATTGTGCATGTCGCTGGCAACAAAGTGGACCAAGTCCCTCTCCAAAAAGAACTGAGCCCGTTTTTTCATAAATTTATGCGAGTCTCCAAGCAGCTTAGGCTTCAGAACACTGGAGCTATTAATCTGAGTATAGCAGCCCATATTAATGAGTTCCTGCACCTTCTTTTCATCATTTTCCAGGCAGTGATAGCGCTCAATATGAGCCACGACTGGTGTCAAGCCAAGCCGCAAAATCTGAGCTAGACCTGTATGGATGTCTTTATAAGGCGTTGCCATGCTAAACTCAATCAGCACATAGCGTGTACCAGCTAGACTGGGGACAATCCCCTTTTCCAACTTATCCGCCACATCACTGGTATAGTAAATCTCTGCCCCATAGAGAACCGTCAAGTCAGGCGCTACAAGCTCTGCCAGTTCTTTTACCATTTTAAAGTTAGCGCTAATGGTCTCCTCAGGCGTTTCAAACATGCCCTTTCTGCGATGAGAGGTAGAAATGATGGTCCGAACTCCCTGTCGATAACTTTCTTCCAGCAGTTTTTTGGAATCCTCAAAGGTCTTAGGACCATCGTCCACATCAAAGATAATATGAGAATGGATGTCAATCATGGTGTTTTTCCTTCCATTACCTGCTGAATCGCTGCCTTAGCATTATCAAGGCTTTCTGGCTGGATTTCCATCATGTAAAGATTGGAATCTGGCATAGCATAAGATGGTAGATCCATACGGCCGTTTCCGCTGATGGCTTGTGACTGAACTTGATAGCTTCCACCTGACTCCAGCTGGGTATTGACCAGATTCATAAGAACAGGCAACTCCATGTTGGTCTGGATAGAGTCCTGCAAGCCGGAAATAATCTTATTGTAGTTCTTCAAAGCACTGGTTGAAGTCAGCTTTTTAATGACTGCTTCGATAACCTTTTCTTGATTTTTCCCGCGGTCATTGTCGCCCCCCTGAAGGGAGTAACGCTCGCGAACAAAGCCAAGTGCCTGATCTGAGTTCATATGGACTTTCCCCACTGGAAAATGATGATTACCATGTCGGCTGGTAAATTCTTGGTCATTTTCAACATCAATCCCACCCAGCAGGTCTACTAGCTTGAGGAAGGAAGTGAAGTTCAGACGAACATAGTAGTCAATGCCAATGCCGTAAAGATTTTCCAGCGTGTGGACAGAAGCATCCACTCCGTAAATCCCAGCATGGGTCAGCTTGTCCATCTGTCCGCCTCCTCCATCTGCAATCGCCACATAAGAATCACGAGGAGTTGTAGTCAAGAGGACTTTCTTGGTCTTGCGATTAACTGTCATGATGATATTGACATCTGAGCGTGAGACAGATGAGATAGACCCATAAGTGTCAATACCACTGACATAGATATTGAAGACATCCGCATTGGCATCATCCCTGCGCTTGCCGGTCTCTACTTGACGAGTGATTTTATAAGTATAGATTTTCTTTATCTTTGAAGCATAATCAGCATCGTGAGAAGCCAGCATGTCTCCAAACGAGCTATTGAGGGCAATGGCCTCGGTCTCTTGATTGGTGAGGGCATTGTAGGCTGCGATATAAGACGAGCTGTTTTCTACAGTGAGTTCTGTCTTTTTAGTCTTCTTGATGTGGTCCAGAAGAGCCGTTACATTGTCCTTGTCTCCATTTTCAGTCGGAGCTGTCAGCTTCTTCAGTTGCGTCACATCTGATTTATCGCTGTCTGCCCGGACATAAACTGCCATTTCAATTTCAGAGTAATTTGAAGTGGAGTTCACACCTCTAGACAAGTCCATCAGCTCCTTGACCCCGTACATAGCTCCTGAGGATACCAGTAAGGTCACAAGCAAAAGTAAGGTTGTCAGGACTTTGAACTTATTTTTCCATATAAAGAAGGCTGCCAGTAAAATAACAGCCGCCAAAAGAGCAGACAAAATAAGGTTCAGGTGATGAAACGCCAGAACATTATTTTTAAATATAGAAAAAACAAGCAAACCTGAAACCAAGCTTACCAATGTCAGTAAAGCTACATTAAAGAGCCTAAGCTTCTTCCCCTTTTTAGAAGCAGGCACATTTCTCCTATGATGATTCATAATTCTCCCTTTTTCTCCCCTGAGATATAAATACATTTTATTATATCATAAATGCATTATGATACACTAAAATATTTAAAAATATTTTAGTTTTTTTCAAATTTTGTTGACAAAAAAGGACAGTCTGTATTAATTTTCAGTAAATTCCTTCTCCCTTCTCGAAAAACCGATATTTTATACTGTTTTTGGCAACAGAAAAAGAGGTGAAGCCTCTTTTATATCAGTATTTTGCTTGTTTTTTAAAGCATCTTATCTCTGTCAACTTGCTCATAGGCCTGGAGGCCATCATTAAGCTTGTCCCAGATGACTACCTGGCCTGCCTCAAGGGACTTCTGCACATCAATGATGCGTTGATTAGAAGAGCCGCGGAACTGTAGCATGAGATTCTTCTTGGTAAGGTCAAAACGACCGTCCACTAGAATGTCAATCAAACTCAGCAGCTCCAGCTTATCCTCCGTTTCCAGCATCATCTCCTCCCAGGTGTAGCCCGTCCAAGACCAGATATCCTTGTCCGGCAACTCTCTCCGAATCCGCTTGACCAAGGGCAGGAGAATACCTGTATTGATAAAAGGCTCGCCGCCTAGGAGGGTCAGTCCCTG
This sequence comes from Streptococcus sanguinis, assembly GCF_026781265.1. Classification (GTDB taxonomy): domain Bacteria; phylum Bacillota; class Bacilli; order Lactobacillales; family Streptococcaceae; genus Streptococcus; species Streptococcus sanguinis_T. The sequence goes on along the minus strand of NZ_JAKUVC010000009.1, from coordinate 112,103 downwards.
CACATAAGGCTCCGCCAAGTCTTTCATAATCTGCTCCTCCAACTCTTGGGTATAGGGAATGCCAGCGTTGAAGGACCAGGTTGCTGCATTATAGCAGCCCTCACAGTGAAACATACAGCCACTGACATAGAGGGAGTTGCGTACACCTTCGCCATCCACAAAGTTAAAGGCCTTATAGTCAATGATTCGCCCTTTACTCAGCTCCTCACTTTTCCATTCTTGAGGTTTGGGATTGTTCATGACACCTCCCCATCTAGCTCTATCCAGTAGCGCTGACTTCTGTCGATTGTATTTTCATAAACACCGCCAGCAGAGAGAATGGTGCGGCGGCTGGCTTCGTTGTCTTCATCGCAGGTAATCAGCACTCGTTCTAATCCTTGCTTTCTAGCTTCTGCTAGCCCTAGCTTTAGCTGCAACTTAGCCAAGCCCTTTCTGCGTTGACTGGGGCGGATGGAATAGCCAATATGCCCGCCCTCCACAAATAATTTGTCATTCAAAGACAAGCGCAGAGCTAAAAAGCCCAGAGGCAAGCCGGTCTCATCAAAGGATAAAAATTGAATGGCAGCAACCCAGCCTGCTGGCAAATTAGCAGCATCCTCCTGCTGCTCTACAATTTTTAACCAATCCTCATAATCCTTTGCTCGTTTCCAAGTGGAGCCCATGCCACCGTGCATATAGGATTTTGCTGCATCGAACTCCGCAATCACCTCTAAAATCGCGTCTTTATTTTCCAAAGTTGGTCGTCGTAACTTCATAGGCTTTCCTCAATCTATATCAATCCAATAACGCTCTTTCCCGCCTCGAACATCCTCTAAAGCTCCGCCATTAGCCAGAATCACTGCTCGACTGGCAGCATTGTCACTATCGCAAGTCACTAGGACTTGTCTAATATTTTTACTTTTGGCTACTTGCAAGCCTTGTCGCAGCTGCTCTTTGGCCAATCCTTGCCCACGCGCAGACGGACGAATACTGTAACCGATATGCCCGCCTTCTTGGAGCAAATAGTCATTGAGCCGCAAGCGCAGATTGAGAAAACCCACAGCCTGACCATCCGCAGCAAAAGAGATTAGTTGGATGTAAGGCACAAAACCTTGCGGCAAGCCTAGACCTGCCTCAGCTAGCTGAATCGTCTCCAGCCAGTCCTCATAGGCAAAATCCGCTCCGCCAAAGAAGCCGTCCTGCCGGCTGCCAGCTGCTTCAAAGTCAGCCAGCATCTCTAAAATCTTTTCCTTTTCTTCTAGCTTCGGTCGTCTCAGTTCCATACTTCCTCCTGATACGAAGAGAGTGAGACCGCCTTGCGCCCCACTCTGACTTCTATTGTTTCTTGTTCTTTTCTAAAAATTGCTGACGCAGTTTGGCCAATCGTTCTTTTTTGCCGCTGCCTCCCTGCGAATGTTTTTCATGGAAACGCTGCACCTGAGCCTTTCCTTTGTCGTCCAATTGATACTTTCCCATCTTAATTCCCTTCGTACTTAATAGTCGAGCCATTCATGTGCTTGACCCGAGCTGATATTTCCTTGTGTCGGCCATTGACCATCGGACGGGCTTGAGGATTTCCTAAGTAACCGCAGGTCCGCTTGACCACATCGACCGTCTTGGGATCGCTGTTGCCGCAGTTTGGACAGGTAAAGCCCCGCTCGGTCGGCGTGAAGTCCCCCTCAAAGTTACACTTGTAACAGCGGTCAATCGGTGTATTGGTTCCCAGATAGCCGACCCGATCATAGGCATAGTCCCAAACTGCTTCCAGTGCCTTTGGATTTTGCTGCAGCACAGGATATTCACAGTAGTGAATAAAGCCGCCTGAAGCACCCACTTCAGGATAAATCTTCTCAAAGTCCAGCTTTTCAAATGGCGTTGGATTCTTGCGCACATCGTAGTGGAAGGAGTTAGTATAGTATTCCTTGTCAGTAATATCCGGAACAACCCCAAACTTCTCTGTATCCAAGCGACAGAAACGGTCGGTCAGACTTTCAGATGGCGTCGAGTAGACAGAAAAATGATAATCATACTGATCTGACCACTCTTGCACCCGGCGCTTCATATCTTTGACAATAGCAACCGTAAAGTCCTTGGCTTCAGGATTGGTCTCCCAGTCGCCGCCGTAAAAGACTGCTGCCACTTCATACAGACCGATATAACCTAGGGAAACCGTTGCACGACGGTGAGTAAAGAGCTGGTCTACCTGATCATACTTGCCCAAGCGTTGGCCAAAAGCCCCATACTGATAAAGAATCGGCGCATTGGCTGGACTGGCTTCTTTGGTCCGCTCCACCCGGTAGACCAAAGCATCTTCAGCGATATTCATCCGCTCGTTAAAAAGTTCCCAGAATTTATCTAAATCCCCCTCGGACTCAAGCGCAATCCGCGGCAGATTGACAGTAACGACACCCAGATTAATACGGCCAGAGTTGACTTCCTGGCCATTTTCATCCTTCCAGCCTTGCAGGAAAGAACGGCAGCCCATCGGCACCTTGAACGATCCAGTCAAGTCGATAATCTTGTCATAGGAAAGGACATCTGGATACATGCGCTTAGTGGCACACTCCAGAGCCAGTTCTTTGATATCGTAGTTCGGCGTTCCCGGCTCGAGATTGAGCCCACGCTTCAGGGTGAAAATCAGCTTAGGGAAAATTGCTGTGCGGTGCTCGCTTCCCAGTCCCTTGATACGGATATTGAGAATGGCCTTCTGAATTTCCCGCTCAAAACGATTGGTGCCCAGACCAAAGCCCAGCGAAGTAAAAGGAGTCTGACCATTAGAGGTAAAGAGGGTATTAATCTCATACTCCAGCGACTGCATGGCATCGTAGATGTCTTTCTTGGTCTTCGCCCAGGCGTATTCTTCCTGCTTATCCGGCAAAACCCATTGCTCCGCATCCTTGAGATGCTTTTGGTGATTAAGCTTAGCATAGGGCGCCAAGACTTCGTCAATTCGGTCCGCTGAGCAACCTCCATACTGGCTGGAAGCTACATTGGCAATAATCTGTGAGATTTGCGCTGTCGCAGTCTGGATAGACTTGGGACTCTCTACTTCTGCATTCCCAATCTTGAAGCCATTTTTCAGCATGCCGTCAAAGTCAATCAGACAGCAGTTCGTCATCGGTGTATAAGGGCTGTAGTCCAAATCATGGTAGTGGATGTCCCCCTTCTGGTGGGCGTTGGCCACATGAGGCGGCAGCATCTTAAGCCCAATGGATTTGCCGACAATCCCGGCTGTCAAATCCCGTTGGGTATTGAAAACATCACTGTCCTTATTGGCATTCTCGTTAACCACCGTACGATCTTTGTTAAGGAGCTTGTCAATAGTAAAGTTGATGTCTGTCGCTTTTGAGCGCTCAAAATCCCGTTGGGTGCGGTAAGTGATGTAGTTCTCCGCAATGGCATATTCCTTGGCATTTAAAAGCTCATGCTCAACGATATTCTGAATCTCATATATTTTGACATACTTAGCGAAGCGACTGCTAATTTCTGCAACAATGCGGTCTGTGATAGCTTCTAGCTTGGCTTCCAGCATCGGATTCAGCGGACCGACTTCCTGAGCTGCCCGCACCATAGCCTTATAGATCTTTGACACATCAAAAGCCACCCTGCGGCCATCCCGCTTCTCCACATAAATCGCTGGAGCAGTTTCAAACTTCTCTTCCCTTAAAATCATCATGAACACTTCCTTTTCCTGCCCTTAGGACAAATAAAGCCTCTTCAGACCAGATAGCTAGGGAGGTATTTCTAGGAATTCTCCGATAGCTCTTCATCCAAAGAACAGTATTTTTTAAATAAGTCGATACAAGACTCATTATAGCACGTTAAAATTAAAAATCAATATATTGTGGCAAAAAAGTTAATTTTTAACTTTAGACACAACATATTGATTTTTTACTACTTGAGTTGATAAAGCTTGAAATGGTCGAGTTTGAGGTCAGCTTCCTTGTAATTTTGGGAAATTAGCTGCTTCACATCTGACAGCAATTTGACATCATTGTTAACCAAAATATACTTGGGCTGGCTGTTTTCAAGTCCCTTCTGAAGACCCAAACGATTTTCAGCCGTTCCCACATACAAAGTTGGAGTCAAGAGAGAGACAGCAGATAGGCGGCTGCTCTTCTGATACAGACTAGCCGAGGTATCCCAGGCATAGATAGTATCCCCATCCTTAGTCTTTTCCTTAATATACTGAGCCGCTTCACTTCTTTCAGCAGATACACCGCTGGAAAGGATATACTCATTCACCAAAGGATAGCCAATCAGATAAAAGATGGCTAGGAGCGGCAGAAAGAACTGGCCTGAGAGATAGGAAGTCCACATCGTAGGACGACGGCGATCCCGGCGGTGACGCCCCGGTACCTGCTGCTTGCCTTTATTGAACCACAAAGCAAAAAGAATCATAGCAAAAGGCAGGGCCGGAAGCAGTTGATAACTGCCTTGATCTGGCAGGATAAAAGCCGCAAAGACAGTAATGAAGAGCCCTAGCAGACCGATAAAGCGCAAGACGCGCAGGCTGGTTGCTTGCCCCTTTTCTCTTGAAAAGAGATTGGCACCCAAAGCAGAAATAAAACCTAGACCGACCGTCAGCAAGCCATAATAAACCAAATTAGAAATACTATGACTGCCAATCAAGCTGATGGAATCCCAAGCATAGGTCACCTGACTGATTGCCTGGCCAAAGGTTTGATTGGCAACAGTAAAGTAGCCGATAGGATAAAAAATCACTGAGAAGCCAAAGAGACCAGCTAAAAGCTGATAGAAGCCTCGAGCCGCACGCTTGGCTGCGATATTGTAGACCACAAGTACCAGAGCAGTCAAAGAGTAGAAGACTAGGCTGGAAACCGGATCAATCATAAAAGCAAGAGCTCCAAAAGCTCCATAGATAATGAACTTTTCATCCTTGATTGAATCCTGCAGATAGCGCACCAAAAAAGATAGATTCCAAAAAATAAAGGGCAGAACAAAAATACTAGAATAAAGACCGCCAAATCCAAGAGCAAAGACTAGCAGGTAAAAGAGCAGCAGGAGGCTGCGCGATAAATCCTGTTTAGGCTGTAAGAGCACCAAGGTCTTGTGCAGGAAAAGTCCAGCTAGCCACAGAGCCAGCGTCTGAAAGACAATCCACAAAAGCTGGCCAAAAGCCAGGCTGCTGGTCCAAGCCATCAGATAGTAAAGCAGGCCACTGGTTCCATATATTTGCGAATAAGGCACCTGCCCCTGAGCCATGGCCCAACCGGTATAGAGATTCTGGCTTTGTAAATTCGTTGCTAGATTGGTCAAAAAAGGATTGACCACACTCAGTAGGCTGATAGCCAAACTGCACAAGAGGGTCAAAAAATAGGGCGTTGGCTCTGGCTTGGTAATTTTTTGCTCAGACCTTTCAGCCCTAGTTAGCTGCTCCTCTGAAACCTCTAAAACTTTTTCTTCCGTTGTATCATGCATATAAAATATTCTCCTTGATATCAGTCCCATCTAGTATATCAAATTCCTGTCCTCCTGTCAGCTTTCTCTTGACCCTTCTTCTGAGCATTATAGTTCCTAGCCAGTTCCTCCAATTCCCGAAAACAGCGATACTCTCTCGTTTCATAAGCAAGCGGCTGACTGGAAATTTTCTCCATTGTCATCTTAAAAAATTCCTTTATTTTTTACATTCGTAAAAACAGAGCAAAAATCCGCCCCCCTATAAAAGAAAAAATGACAAGAACACATCTCAGCACGATTAGTAAAAGTACATGCAAAAAATCTGAGACTTCCGCCTCAGATTTTCTGTATATTACTGCAGAACTTGCCCACCTCTTGCATTAGAGCATGGGTGCAAAGAGCTGCATGATTTCTTTGATAAAGCGTCGATACCAAGTGCTATGGAGGTTTTCAGGAAGAATCTCCTCAGAAGCCTTAAAAATGGCTTCAAAATTTTCCTTAATAGCTGAGAGATTCTCTGTTTGGTACATCAGAACTGCATTTTCATAGTGGTGTACCAGACTGCGGTAGTCAAAGTTAATCGTCCCTACCACAGCAAATTCATCATCGGCCAACACGTTCTTACTGTGGATAAAACCTGGTGTATACTCAAAAATCTTAACCCCTGCTTCCATCAGATCCGAGTAGGAACCGCGAGTAACAATCTGAATCAGCTTCTTGTCCGGAATGAAAGGAGTCACGATGCGGACATCCACTCCCCGCATAGCAGCATTCTTAATATCCTCCGTCAGGTCATAGTCAATAATCAGATAAGGCGTGGTAATGTAGACATAGTCCGTAGCCTGACTGATGATATTTTGATAGACCGTTTTGCCAACCTGACCCTTATAAATAGGCTTAGGACCGCTTCCATAGGGAATGTAAAGCCCTTTGCCTTCGACAGCTTTATTTTCCAGATGGTATCTGTCAAAGTCTGTGATTTCACCGCGGTTGATATACCAGTTCATGAGAAAAAGCCGTGTCAGAGCCTTAACCGCCCGACCTTCCAAGCGCACACCGCCATCTTTCCAGTGGCCAAAACGAACGATATGATTGATATACTCGTCAGCCAGATTGATGCCGCCAGTATAGCCAACCTGGCCGTCAATCACCAAGATCTTGCGGTGGTCACGGTTGTTGTAGGATACCGTCATTCGCGGAATCACCTTGTTAAACTTATAAGCTTCGATACCCATCTTGCGCAGCTTACGTGTATAATCACCCGGCAAAGTAGCCATGCAGCCAATATCATCATAGAGCAGCTTGACTTCAACGCCCTGAGCAGCTTTTTCAACCAAGATTTCCAGAATACTGTCCCACATTAGCCCTTCATCGATGGTATAATATTCCAGAAAAATGAATTTCTCAGCAGTTCGCAGATCAGCCAGCATGGCCTCAAACATCTCCTCTCCGATGGGAAAATAGCGAGAAGCTGTACCATCATAGACATCCGCATTATTGTCCATACTCAACAGCGACTTGATAATACCATAAGCCGACTTGTTTTCCTGTTTCAGCTGGACACGAAGCTCATAACTATTGTCCTCTCGAAATTTCATAGAGTCCATATTTTCCAGCTGAATCATTTCTTTTTTAGACAGCCGCCGCTCACCAAACATTAGATAAAGCAGGAAGCCAAAGACCGGCACGACAGCAATCAGGAGCCAGGTCACCTTGTTCTCCGGCGGCATATTGCGGTTGACAATGGCTAAAATGGTTCCGATATACAAGAACACAATCATGACTACTGACAGCCAGTTGGGCGCAATCTCATTTAAATAGAAAAACGCCACAAAGACAAAGACCAGCTCCAGCAGCATAATAATAATGCTGAAACCGTATTTTGACATTAATAAGCGGAATTTCCTGAAAGTCATACACTCTCCTATCTCATTGCATATATTCTAGTATAGCAGTAAAACTGCCTTAAAACAACGTTTATATCAATGCAAATTATATTTCTAACCGATGAAAATCTAAACACAGATTTTGAATACTACTATCCTAAGAATTTCACTGCAAGATTGTAAGTGATAAAAGGAAAAGCCCATAAAGACAGGACTCTTTCATCATTGTTTGGTAAAGACCAGTGTGTCATCGTCATAAGGCTCTTGGGAAAGGTCCTCGATAGTCAGCTGATTGCCCTCAATGCGATAGCGCTTGACATCATCTCCAATGACCATAGTCTGGTTGGTAGCATCAATCTGAACCTGTTCAATTTCCTGATCACCATCCGCCTCGACCTTGGTCAGCTGGCCAGTAGTTCCTGAAATCTGTAAGGTCAGCTGATCGCCTTCATGACTTGTCTGATAGCTGCCATCCAGCTCGCCACTGGCTGCTTGCTCAGAAGAGGATGCTGAAGCAGATGAGCTACTATTGGCAGCACTAGACGTGCTAGCTATCGACGAAGACTCTGCTGGCTTGCTGGAAGCGACTGACTGAGACTGAGAGGAAGGTGCCGTCTGGTTCTGATTAGAACCGCAAGCTGCCAAGGCCAAAACAGCCGCAGCAGTTAGACCTGAAAACATTAACTTTTTAGAAATTGCCATAGTATTCTCCTTTTTCTTCTGTCTTTATTGTACCAAAGCGGAACCTTGCGGTCAATTTATAAACTTGTCAAATAAGATCTGACTTCTGCAATAAAATAGAGAGATCCCGTAATGAAAAGCAGCTGATTATCGTTTTGCCTCTCCCGAAAATTCTGAATAAGCTGCCGATAATCCTTTTCGTATAGAAAGCCCTCTGCTTCTGCTGAGCCAACGGAATCTCCATCAGAAAAGGAAGTAACCGTCAACTGAACATCTGGCAGAGCCTCTCGCAGATAAACCAGCATAGCGCTATAGTCCTTACGCTTGAGAGCACCGAAAAGAAGCAGGCACTCTTTGTCATTCTGGCTTTGGATAAACTCTACTAACCTTTCCAGTGCAGGAAGATTATGGGCTCCATCAAGATAAATACCTGGACTGGCTTCTTCCAAACGCCCTGCCCATCGAGTCTCCTGCAAGGCTGTCCGAATCTTAGCAGAATCTATTTCCCAGCCCTGCTGCTGCATGAAGAGCAAGAATGCCTGCAGAGCCAGCCCTGCATTTTCCTCCTGATAGCCTCCCTTAAGTCCCAGTTCAAGATTGGGTAGGGTCATAGTCGAATTGGAAAAAGACTGATTCGTCAGAGAAAAATCGCGATCATACTGATAAAGTTCTATTCCCAGCTCCTCAGCTCGCTGCTCACAAACCAATCGCGCCTCCTCTGGCAGTGGTCCGATGACCGCTGGCCGCCCCGGCTTGAAAATCCCTGCCTTTTGCTCCGCAATCGCCGTTAAGCTCCTTCCCAGAGTCTCCTGATGGTCCAAGCCCACAGAGCTAATGACCGCAATATCTCCTGTAATGACATTGGTCGTGTCCAAGAGTCCGCCAATCCCCACCTCAATCAAGGCCAAATCCACTCCCTGCTCCTTGAAATAGAGAAAAGCAATCAAGGTCAGAATTTCAAAATAGGACAGCTGGTCATGGCTTTTGAGCAGTTCTTGCTCCATCTTTTGCACCTGCTGACCCAGACGGATAAAATCAGCTGAAGCAATCGGTTGACCGTTGATACAAATCCGATCATGAATACTAATCATGTGAGGCGAAGTAAAACTCCCTGTCTTTCGACCATGCCCCGCAAACAGCTGACGCATAAAAGCAATAGTAGAACCTTTGCCATTTGTACCAGTTACATGAATCGTTGGATAGCTCCGCTCAGGATTTCCCAAAAGAGTCACTGCCTGCTGCATTCGCCCTAGTCCCGAACGAAAGTTTAGACCAATTCGGCTGTTCAGCCATTCTTCAATTTCATTCATTTTCTTACCCAAAAAAGAGCAGCGAAGCAGAACTCAAATCTGAATTGCAACTCGCTCCTCTTTCTAATCTTTATGATACGAGATAGAAAATAGCCGAGTCTTGGCTACTTCCTTCTTCTGTCAAGTTTAGCTAGCTTTTCACCCGCACTTGTCCATTTCTGGAAATGAGACTAGGCTAGTCTTACTCCTCCATAAAGCTGTTGAAGACTTCTTCAATCATATCCCATTCAGCATCTGAGTCTTCTGGGATTGGCTGCAGATCGCCTTCTGTACCATCTTCATTTTCGGTAAAGGAATAAGCTTGAATCTCTACTTCACCGTTCTCATCTTCTTCCGCATTAGCCGGAATCAAAAGAACATAATTCTTGCCAAACTCTTCCTTACCGTCAATGGTCAAAAGAATTTCAAATAAAGTTTCGTTTCCTTGCTCGTCAACCAAGGTGATTAATTCACGCTCTTCATGCTCGTGGTCATGGTTATGATCATGTGTCATACTAGTGTCTCCTTCATTTCTTTTCTAAAAATTTCGATCCAGATAATTCTGCAAAATCAGCTGCGCCGCCAGCTTATCAATAACTTTCTTACGCTTGCTGCGGCTAATGTCCGCCTGCTCCACCAGCATGCGCTCGGCAGCCACCGTCGTCAGGCGCTCATCCTGATAGTCAACCGGCAGAACAAATAGCTCAGCAATCCGCTGACCATAAGCCTGACTGGCCTCCACTCGAGGTCCGCTGGTATTGTTCATATTCTTAGGCAGGCCAATAACAAACTTATCAACCTTATATTCTTTAACCAGCTCGCCCAAGCGCTCTAGGCCAAATTCGCCCTTTTCTTCATGAATCGGAATAATCTCCAGTCCTTGAGCCGTAAAACCAAGAGGATCACTAATGGCAACCCCAACCGTTTTTGAGCCCACATCTAATCCCATAATTCTCATTAGAGATCGACGCCTTGTCCTTTCAAATAATAACGAACCAACTCCTCAACAATCTCATCGCGCTCGTATTTGCGGATTTGATTGCGAGCGTTGTTATAGCGAGGTACGTACGCAGGATCGCCACTGAGTACGTATCCCACGATTTGATTGATTGGATTGTATCCTTTTTCATTGAGCGACTTGTAGACATCGGTCAAAGTCTCGCTAATTTCCTTTTTATTTGAATCATCGAGATTAAAACGTACTGTTTCATCTGTAAATCCCACAATTACACCCTCTTTCTTTAGAATATCCCTATTATAGCATAATTATAGGCTTTTCACAAATTTAATTCACCCGAATTCTCCTAATTTTTCAATAAGCTTTAGCTAATATTTATCCGAAGTCTGGCTCTGAAATCCAGCAAAAATCCAGCTCTCTTCAAAGAACTGGATGGAAACTTCCTATTTTGAAGACGGCACTTCCACACCGTCGCTTCCCTTAAACTTGTTCAGCAATTCTTCCGGAGTCAGGGTCTCGATTTGCTCAAACAGCTGCGCGTAGTTTGGAAGCTTTTTGGCTGCTTCGTAGTCTAGGTTCTCAGGATCGATAGTCATCTCCAGAGAAATCTCTTCCGCTGTCATATCTGTTTTCAAGTCAAGACCGGTGATATTCACCGCCTCTTTCAGCCCCAGTGCTTCCTCGATCAAAGACAGCATTTCCTTCTTTACGGTGGAAACATCCTGTTTTGACAGAGCTTCCTTGATGTTGTCAGGAATAGCCTTGCTGACATGCAGGATAACCTTCTCATACTTCTGTCCGCTGTAGCTGACGGTTAAGATTCTGGTTTCTTTTCCATGTTCTAATTGCTTCTCAGTTTTATAGGACTTAGTGACAATATCTCCTTTTTCAGCCCCTCCCTGTGAGGATGAACTGTTATTTGACTGCTGACTGCAGGCTGTTAAGATTGCCAAAGCTGCCAGCAAAAAGACAATTAATTTTCTCATGTCTTATCTCCTTCAATATTGAGCTGATTTTATCATATCATTATAAAAACGGCGCTGTCAAACTGATTGTCACTCTGTCATTAAAATGTAATAAAAAAGAGCAGTTTATTTCTGCTCTTCTGCTCCATTCATCAGGAGATTGTTGATATATTCTTCTGGCGTCAGCTTAATCATTTCTTTGAGCTTGAGATTTTGAAAATAAGGCATAGACGCTGCTTTTTCAATATCCAAACTCTCAAAGTCATAGGTAGAAGTCATTTTCAGTTCGTTCTCATTCAAAATAGTGACTGAGCCGCTAAAGCCTTGAAGTCCACGAGCCTGCACATAGTCTGCATCCTGCTCCAGTGACTCATTGAGCGACTTCTGCGCTTCCTCCAGCCCCATTTGCTTGATGGCTTCTTTCATCTCATCATCAGTCGCAGTCAGCCTTTCAACGACCAAGCGTTTGAAATGCTCTCCCTGATAAGTCACTGTCTGACTCTGCTGATTTCCTCGTTCATCCTTTGGAAAAACAAGCGTTCGAGTAATCACTTCCTGCTGCTTGGCATTATCAATGATAGGCAGATTATTGCTGATTTCTTTCTTGTCAGCCGCATTCGAATTCGTCTCTGTTTTTTTATGTCCACAGCCTGCTAACAGTGCCACACTCAATCCCAGTCCTACTAAAATTTTCTTCATCTTCCATCCTCCTCAGAGATATTGTATCACAGTTCTGCTCCTTGTCAATCCATCCAGTCGCCAAAGCCCTCTGTCAACCCGAACAAAAAGAAGAGCCGAGATTCTCTTCCCGACTCTTTCAGTTATTTTCAAAGATTAGAGAGCTGCCCGCAGACGAGCTTCTGCATTTTCAACATTGCGAACAGAACGTGGCAGAAAAGCACGGATATCATCTTCTTTGTAACCAACTTGGAGACGTTTATCATCCACTAAGATAGGACTTTTCAAAATACGCGGGGTCTCCATGATGATGTCAAGAACTTCGTTGACACTCAACTCTTCAATGTCAACACCCAAACCCTTAGCATAGCGATTTTTCGATGAAACAATGCTCGCGATACCATTTTCTGTTTTGGTTAAAATATCCAGAAGTTCTTCTTTGGTGATGCCTTCTTTGCCTAAATTTTGTTCTTTATAAGTTAATTGATGAGCGTTTAGCCAGGTTTTTGCTTTTTTACAACTAGTACAACTTGAGACAGTATAGATTGTTATCATGTAAGTACTCCTTTCGCTACACGATACTAATATCGTAGTCTATTATATCACAAAAACCATCGGTCTTGCGACCTATTTTGCAAAATTACTCTTCAATTTCGATAGCATCGTCCAAATCCAGAGTCACTTCTTCCATCGTTTCCACAGGGCTGTCAGCCTTGCTGCCAACTGCTTCTGCCAAGTCATCGCCTTCAATCAAACCATAGCGTACACGGACCTGGCGGTCAATTTCATCAAAGACTTCTGGATGATCAGCCAAGTACTTCTTAGCATTTTCAGAACCTTGGCCGATTTTTTCATCATTGTAGGAGTACCAAGCACCAGCTTTTTTGATGATATCCAAATCAGTCGCAATCTTAATCAACTCACCTGTCTTAGAAATACCTTCTCCATACATGATTTCCACGAAGGCTTCTTTGAATGGCGGAGCTACCTTATTTTTAACGACCTTGATCTTGGTTTCTTTACCAACATTAGTATCCTTCTCATCACCAGTTCCCTTGATTTGAGTATTACCACGGACATCCAAACGGACAGAAGCATAGAACTTCAGTGCACGACCACCTGGTGTTGTTTCAGGATTGCCAAACATAACGCCAACTTTTTCACGCAGCTGGTTAATGAAAATCGCAATCGTCTTCGTTTTGTTGATAGAAGCAGACAGTTTGCGCATAGCCTGGCTCATCATCCGAGCCTGCAAGCCGACATGGCTGTCACCAATATCGCCATCAATTTCTGCACGTGGTACCAGGGCTGCAACGGAGTCCACAACCACCAAGTCCACCGCACCTGAGTCAATCAGCTTACCGGCAATTTCCAGTCCCTGTTCTCCAGAATCCGGTTGAGACAACAGCAACTCATCAATATTAACACCTAGAGCAGCCGCATATGACGGATCCAAAGCATGCTCAGCATCGATAAAGGCTGCGATACCACCTTCTTTTTGCGCTTGAGCAACTGCGTGAAGAGCAACGGTTGTCTTACCAGAAGACTCTGGACCATAGATTTCAATAATCCGTCCCTTAGGGTAACCACCAGCACCAAGGGCAATATCCAAGGCCAAAGAGCCTGAACTCATAACTTGAACCTTTTGCTCTGCCCGCTCGCCAAGACGCATAATGGCTCCCTTACCGAAGTCCTTTTCAATGTTTTTCAGGGCATTATCCAAGGCTTTTTGGCGCTCATCGCCGAATTTCTTTGAGATTTCGTCTAATTTTTTTTGTTTCTTTGCCATTTATTTCTCCTGTTTTTTCTAAAATGTCTTTTGGCCATCTGTTAATTATACCAAAATTCAGCTATTTAATAAAGTTTTTCGTACTAGGTTGAAGGCGTGCAGAACAGCAATTTTCCGCACATCACGACGACTGCGTCCAGCAATATTAACCTTAATAGTTTCCGTTCCTGAAGCACTAGCTAAACCGATAAAAACGGTCCCTGCAGGATGATCTTCCAGTGAATCTGGGCCTGCCACACCTGTCAAACTGACAGCTAAGTCGCTTTCGGTCAGCTTTCTAGCCTGCTCTGCCATTTTCCCTGCCGTAAAAGCTGAAACAACTCCATGCTCCTCCAAGTCTCCCAACGGAATATCCAGCATCCGGCTCTTTTCCTCCATGCTGTAGGTGACAAAGCCACCTGAAAAAATGGAAGAGGCTCCAGCAAAATCAGCCAAGGTCGCTTGAAAGAGGCCTGCTGTCAGACTCTCCGCCGCCGAAATCGTCTTCCCTTGACTCTTCAGCAACTCAAAAGCCACCTGTGCCAAGGAATTGTCATCCCCGTAACCATAGAAAATCTCTGACAAGGGCTGTCCCTCAAAAGTCTTATGTTCCAAAATTTCCTTTTCCACAGCCTCAAACTTGGTGTCAGCTTCTGCCTGACTCAGAGCCTTGGTGGACAGTCGCAGGGTAACTTCCCCTGTCTTTGCATAAGGAGCAATGGTGGGGTCGTTCTGCTGTTCAATCATTTCTGCCAAAATAGTCACTAGCTGACTCTCGCCGATACCAAAGAAGCGCAGCACCCGTGAATACAATTTCTGACCTGTGGATAAGAGGGGAACCAGCTCGTTATTGACCATGGGCTTGAGCTCACTAGGCGGGCCAGGCAGGACTACATAGGTCACTCCGTCTGCTTCTAACAATCCTCCGACAGCTAAGCCGGTCGCATTTGACAACGGAGTTGAGCCTTCGACCAGCTGGGCCTGACGCTCATTATTGGGCGTTCGAGCATAATCCGGCCGGCTAGCAAAAAAGCGATCCAGCTTTTCCACAGCCTGAGGATCAAAAATGAGCTCGCGCTCTAAGAATTTAGCCAAGGTTTGCTTGGTCAAATCATCCTCTGTTGGGCCCAAGCCTCCTGTCAGGATAATTAGATTACTGCGTCCTTGAGCAATTTCCAAAACAGAGAGGAGACGATTTTCATTGTCCCCTACTGCTGTCTGAAAATAGACATCAATCCCCAGACTCGCCAGTTTTTCAGATAAAAATTGGGCATTGGTATTGACAATCTGACCGGTCAGAATCTCAGTGCCCACAGCAATAATTTCTGCTTTCATAGAACCTCCTACCTTACTATTCGGAATTGGCTTTATTTTATCACAAAAAATCTTAAAAAAGTTGATTTTCATTCCAGGAAATAAAAAGAGCTGTCAAGTTCCTTTACAAACTTGTCAACATGCTGTGGAAAACTTTTAAGAATGACTGGTGTTATGCAGAATAACTAGATTGTTAGGAAAATGCTATTGGCAAATGGTTTGAATCTTTTTATAATGGAGAGATAAATTCCAATAAAAAGAGTTTGGGACAAAAAGATTTCAATTTTTAAAAATCTTAATTATTAAGCCCTTCAAATCTATAATTAAATACGAAAAGCGAACAAAGCAGAATTCTGATTACCAGAAAACTAGTTTTGTTCGCTTTTTATATTTGAGGTTGGACTTTTGTCCCAGGTTCTTTTAAATACAACTAAAACCAGCTAAAAAAACTAATCCAGCCCCTGTAAAAATTACTTTCCCTTTGCAAGAAGGTCTGTAAGTCTACTAATTCTTTTGAAGGGGCAGACAATAGATACTGATTTAAAAAAGGGATTAGACGGACACACTCAATTGAAGCATTCTTACCATTTTCAATCTTATAAACAGTAGATAAGATTAGCTGTGAAAATTTCTCATCCTTTTTAGTCGTATCTAAATGGTATACTTCTTGCAATAGATGTAAAAGCTCTTTTTCTTTAGCTTTTCTCACAGCAGCTATCTCCTTATCTATAAACACGCGGTACCCACGGTCCGTATCTAGCCCAACCATCAAACATAACATTTACCATGTGCTGTAAAGTGGGTATTACTTGAACCATTTTCCACTCACCTGTATAAGGATTATAATAAAAATCATAAGGTTTCGCTGTATATCTATAGTAAAACTGATTGGCCGGGTCAGTATATCGTGGAACCTCTCCTTGTATTTTTACCTCTCCGCTGTTCACTATATCAGCTCTGATACTTGCTACAGGTGCAAATAAAACAAATACCAACAAAACAACGGAATAAAACCATTTTATTCTGCTTTTCCTCATTTTTAGTACCTCACTGACTACTTGTTTTCAAAGGTAATATAATTTAATGTAAAGTCTTATTTAGCCTTTTGGGCTCACCCTCCTCTCTTTCATATTTAGACCTATTCCCAAGGCCACCACCATGGAAATACATTAACAATAATCATTACTAGCAAAATAAATTTGCGCTTTGTTTTTCCCACCTTTGCCCTCCTTTCTATTTCATGATATACTATTTTAAAACATTTTTTCAAAACGTAGCTTTTAGTAACATTTTCAAAGAGGGTTCTTATGCGCTGGGATTATGGAAAAATCTATAAAGAAATTAGAAAATCAAAAGGGCTGACTCAAGAAGAAATTTGTGGGGATTTTTTAGCTCGCTCAACTTTGGCACGAATTGAAAGTGGACAAGTCGTGCCAAAGTTCGATACCATGATTTTTTTACTTCGCCAGATAGATATGACACTAGAAGAATTTAAATACATTTGTGATTATTATCAACCTAGTCAGAGACAGAAAATTTTAAATTCTCTTTATAACCAAGGTGAGACTATTGTAGGGACGAAAGGTTTGTTACAATTAAAGAGAGAATGCGAGGCATATCTATGTAAACATTCCGATATTCCGATTAAACATGCTTTAGATATCATCAATATTACTATTCATCTGAGACAAAATGGAATTTCTGAGACAAAAGAAATTAATGCTACTACCAATAAAATTTGGGCGTATTTAGAAAAACAGGACACTTGGTATGAAAGTGATTTTCGACTTCTTTCTACTATCCTTTATTTCTTCCCTTTAGAAAATATCAAACAATTTACCCAAAAGATTTTAAATAGTATAAAGAAATACCAATCATTTCGCTATGGGAATAATGTACAAATCGGTCTTTTAGTCAACCTTTCTACCATCTATCTTTATAATGGATTAAAGAGAGAATGCGCTGAAATTACTAAGTACATTTACGATTTGTCAAAAAAAGAAAAACGTTATGATTCCCTCGGGCTTTCACAGATTCGACTTGGAATTTGCAAAAATGATAACGAATTAATAAAAAAAGGGATTGCTCTACTACAACTTGCCGATGAAAAAGAGCTAGTAAAATCGCTAAAAGAAGAAATTGAAAAATACCGTTGAGAGTTTTTCTCAAACGGTATTTTTATGTGGATTGAAGTCACAATCATTTTCATGGTCATTGATGAGGCCAGCGGCTTCTAGGAATGAATAGACACAAACAGGACCGACAAACTTGAAGCCATGCTTTTTCAGCGCCTTGGACATAGTTTCTGATAGCTCTGTTTTAGTCGGAGCTTCCTTGTAGTTTAAAATTTGATTGTCAATCGTTTTGAAGTCTACAAAAGACCAGATATAGTCATTAAAAGAGCCAAACTGCTTTTGAACAGCCAAAAAAGCTTGGGCATTAGCCCTGGTCGCATAAATTTTCATCTTGTTACGGATGATGTCAGGATTGCCTAACAAACCATCTAGATCTGCATCTGTCATCTGAGCAATTTTCTGAGCATCATAGAAATGAAAAGCTTCCCGAAAAGCCTGGCGTTTATTCAGAATGGTCTCCCAAGAAAGTCCAGCCTGATAGGTCTCCATGCAAAGTAGTTCAAATAACTTCTGTTCATCATGGAGGGGCTTGCCCCACTCCTCATCATGATAGGCTACATACAAGGGGTTGTTCATTTTTACCCAGCCGCAGCGTTTGGTCATAGCTTTCTCCTATTTCACCAACATCTTGAGAGCAGACTTGATATAGTTTTCTGCTGTATCCGTCGTTCCTTCAAAGAATTTCTTGATTTTCTTGAGCTCAGCAGCTTTGTAGCCCAGAGCCAGCATGGCTTCCATGGCTTCTTCCAGCTCCTGATTATCCACAGTCTGGACAGGTGCCTTGCTTTCTGCCAGACCATCCGCCGCCACTACCTTGCCTTCCAAGTCCAGCACCATCTGCTGAGCTGTTTTCTTGCCAATCTTAGGAAACTTGGTCAGGTAGGTGATGTTTTTCTGCTCAATGGCTTGCACTAAGCCAGCATTATCATCCGCCGCGATAATTGCCAGGGCAGACACTGGGCCGATACCTGAGACTGAAATCAAGCTGAGAAAGAGTTGCTTCTCCTCCTCAGTCGCAAAACCGTACAGGAGCTCCGCATCTTCTCTCACCACCTGGTGCACATAAACCTTGGCTTCCTGATGAAGATGTCCTGAGTAAGCATAGGGGTTGGCTACATGAAGAATATAGCCGATAGAGTTGACTTCCAACACAATGTATTTGGCTGTAATCTTGCTGATGATTCCTTTAAAATATTCGTACATAATCTTCCTTCTTTTTGTATCATTTTGCCTATCTAGTATATCATATTTTCTGTCTAGAAACTGCAAACAGAAGTGCAACCAGCGGTTGACAAAATGTACAGGAAGCTGTATTCTCAAGATAACTAAAAGCTGTTAGGATAGAGTTAGCAAAGAAAAGGAGGCTGTCACGATGAAACTCGCTGATAAATTATTTGAACTAAGAAAAGAAAAAGGCTGGTCACAAGAAAAGCTAGCTGAACAGATCAATGTCTCTCGCCAGAGCATTTCCAAGTGGGAGTCTGGCCAAGCGCTGCCAGAGCTCGAAAAAATTGTAGAGCTGAGCAAGATTTTCCAAGTGACGACAGATTATTTGCTTTTAGAAGACAGCGATAAGCCGGAAATAAAACCCGTCCTCTCAGAAGACGAAAAAAATCGCTACTACAAGGAAGTAAAATCTTATGGCTTCTGGCAGGTTCTATATATTTTTGTATCAGCTCTGGCTATCTTTCTCTTTTTCGCAGGTTCTAGCTTTCCAGCAAAATTCACTGCCCTGGTCTGGTTGAGCTTTTTCCTCTTAATCGCATCAGCAATGGCTATTAGCAAGGCTCTTAAGATTAAAGAAAAGTACTTGGACAAGGTTATAGGCCTTGATGATTTTAAGAAAGAAGGTGCTAAAGATGAAACTAAAAACTGACAATCCCATACCAGTCAAAACTCGTCTGAAAGAACTCTTTGGCGACTGGCTCTTCATCTCAGGCTACCTCATTTTTCTTTTTTTACTAGCTATGGGATTTTACAATCTGGTTCTAGGGGGCATTCCTGCATTCACTGAAGCCCAGAGCCAGTTTTTGGCTTTTTCTAGCTCCGTCCTGCCTCTAACTATTATCTTTGCTTGGCTAGACTATAGAAAAGGCAGTTTTGGAAAACGTTGGGCAGGTTTACAGTTGGTTTACAAACATAGGAGCCTTTCCCACAGTCTTTTGCGCTCAGCTATCAAATTTTTTCCTTGGCAGTTGGGACATATGGGAGCTATCCGAAGTGCTTATCAAGCAGACACCCTGTCAATTTTCTTGTCAACTTCAGCAGGGATTCTCTTCTTGACCTTTCTGCTGATGGGATTGCTTCGCAAGGACAAACGACATCCAGCTGATTTGCTTACTGGAACACAGCTTCAGCTCAAAAATTTAAAACAGCTCTAGTTCTATAACTAGGGCTGTTTGATCTTCTATACAGTTTAGTATTTTCCTAACTCCCGCAAGCTAGTATGATTTTCCTGAATGCGGCGGAACATTTTTTCCATATCTGACTTGGTAAAGTTGACCAAGACCGGCCGACCGTGTGGGCAGTTGTAAGGATTGTCACACTGGGACAGCTGAAAGAGTAAGTCACGTGCAGAGTAGTCATCCAGACTGTGATTGGCCTTGATGGAGCGTTTGCAGCTCATCATAATGGCTAGCTCTGCTCGATATTTCTTAATGGAAACTTCCTTGGTCAGGAGAAGCATATCACACATTTCATAGATGCCGGCCTCAATCTCCTCTTCTTTGAACCAAATGGGATGTTCACGGAGGATAAACTGGTTGGCTCCGTACTCTTCTAAAAAGATGCCAGCGTCTTCTAACAGCTCCATCCGCTGCTTGATTCGCAGCATTTCGTCCGCTGGAAATTCAAAGATATAAGGCACCAAGAGCTGCTGCTGGCTATTGTCCACATCCCCAATCTTCTCCCGATAATACTCATACTTGACCCGCTCTTGAGCAGCATGCTGGTCAATAATGTAAAGACCTCCCTTGCCCTGAGCAAATAGATAAGTGCCATGCATCTGGCCGAAATATTCTAACTCTGGGAAGCTTGACTTCTCTTCCTGTTCCAACTTATCCACAGCCCGCTCCAGACTGGCTTGATCCAGCTCTGGATGGTCTAGTTGGTTATAGCTGGCCAGCTTTCTCTCTGCAAATTTGACTGAAGTCGGTTGTGGCGGTTCTGCTTTTTCATCTGTCGCTTCATGAACAGGTTCCGCTGATTCTTCAAAGGATAGCTGCTGCTCGGCCACCTGTGGCTTGAGGAAGAAATCATTCTTCTCCTTATCGTAATAGAGGCGATTTTCTTTCAGCGGAAGACTGGTCTGTTCAGGCTTATTGGCACGTTTAACAGTTGATTTGGCTAGATTTTCCAAAGCATCCGGGATAAGGTCTTGCACCTTGAGACTGGTCGCAATGGCTTGCGAAATCAAGGCCATGAGTTCCCGTTCTTTAGAAATCCGCACCTCTTGCTTGGTCGGATGGACATTGACATCAGCCAGATAGGGATCAATCTGAATATTGATGACCGCGAGTGGAAAGCGTCCTACCATCAGCTTGCTGCCGTAGCCATCCAAAATAGCACGATTGAGCAGGAAATTCTTAATATAGCGGCCATTAATGAGGATCGTAATATAATTCCGATTGGCGCGAGTCAGCTCAGGCAAGCTGACATAGCCGCTCACCTCAAAGTCCAGATCTGAAGAAGAAATTTCCACCATTTTCTTGGCTGTTGCCAGACCATAGATTCCTGCAATAGCCTGACGCAGATTGCCACTGCCGGCAGTCCGTGTCATTTCGCGGCCGTCACTGATAAGGGTGAAAGCCACTTCTGGATGAGCCAGACTAAGCCGATTAATCACATCAACGATATGGGATAGCTCTGCCTGCTGGCTCTTCATATACTTGAGCCGAGCTGGAGTATTAAAGAAGAGATCTTCTATCTTGATTTTCGTTCCTACCGGACTGCTAGTAGGCTCATGCTCTTCGATCTCGCCACCCTGGGCAACCAGTAGAGTCCCGTGTTGGCCAGATTCGGTCGCTGTTTCAATGGTAAAACGCGAGACAGAAGCAATGGAAGGAATGGCCTCACCACGAAACCCCAGCGTCCGAATCCGAAAGAGATCCGCCTGCTTCTTGATTTTACTGGTAGCATGGCGTCGAAGAGCCAGAGGGACATCTTCGTGGTCTATGCCCTCACCATTATCCGTCACCTGAATGCTCTTGAGTCCAGCCTCCTCGATTTCGATGGTAATCTGGCTTGCACCCGCATCAATTGAATTTTCCACTAGCTCCTTGACCACACTGCTAGGCCGCTCAATGACCTCGCCGGCCGCAATCTGATTGGCTAGAATTTCTGGAAGTTCGATAATTTTTGACATCTTTTTCTCCGTATTTGTTCTGCTATCTATTATAACACATTGGGCTCTTTCTATCAGAAAGCAGCCTTTTCTCAACCACTCTGTTCACAAGACAAACCAGATAGACACAAATAACTGCCACATGGTCAAAAGGGCTTGTTTTCGCTGCCAAGTTGCGGTTTAATAAAGGTGAAAGGAGGAAGTTATGAAAGTTAAGCTAAGAATCGATTCTCAAATTACCGAAGACTCCGTTAGCATTGAGGCTCGTCTCATGACAGAAAGTATTCAGGAATTGGTCCATTTTGCTCAACATCTAAGCAAAGAGGACAAGATTCATGTCAAGAAAGAAGACGAAATCTATCTGCTGGATGCTAAGGAAATCCACCGAGTCTATACAGAAAATCGTCGGGTTCGGGTCCGAACAGCAAAAGACAGCTATCGAGCTCAACAAGCTCTTTATCAATTGATGCAGGTCCTACCGGACTATTTCCTGCAGATTTCTCAGTCGGAGATTATCAATAGCCGGCAAATCAGCCACCTCAAGCTGACTCCAAATGGTCTGATTCAAATATTTCTGAAAAACGGCGATCAGATATACTCGTCCCGCCGTTATCTCAAATCTATCAAAGAAAGGTTGCAATTATGAAAACTCGTCTTAAAGAACTCTTTTTCGGAGGGATTGTAGGGATTTTCATCGGTCTCTTCTTCTCCATGATTGTTTCTTATTTTTACAATCCAGCTTATCTACCGCTGCACCCTCGCTCTCCTATCGGCCACTTCTTTTTGAGCCACCATGTCCATGTTTCCCTCATCATGCTCTACTGCCTGCTTATCTGGTTTATCATGGGAGCTGTTTTCAGATGGAGTGGAAGCTTCTTCCAAAGAGAATGGAGCATCCTGCGCTCCATCGTTAGCCACTATGGCGTGATGATTCTGACCTTTGCACTATTGGTTAATCTAGCTGGATTTTTCCCAAGAGAAAAAATACTTAGCCTAACACTGACTGCCGTCGGGGAATTCACCCTTATCTATCTAATTATTTCAGGCGCCATCTATTACCACACCTATCGCAACATTCAAAAAATCAATAGCGGTTTGTCTGGCAAATCGTGAGAAATAAAAAGAACAGACTTGAAGCATTAACAAGTCTGTTCTTTATTTTTACAACTTCTTCTTGAGCTCAGCTACCGCCGCCATGACTTCCAGGGGAGTCATATTATAGATGTCCAAGTCTCGGAGTTCAGTCAGGACTGGATGTTCCCTTCCTTCTGCAAAAAGAGACTTCTGCTCAGCTACTCGTGACTGCTTCAGTCTGGATGTAGCAGGAAGATCTGAGCCTAGTCCTGTATCCTGACTCTCCAAATGACTCAAAATGCTATCCGCCCGCTCCAGCAATTTATCAGGAAGTCCGGCAATCTTCGCCACGTGAATCCCGTAGGACTTGTCAGCCGGACCCGGCTCAATCTTATGCAGGAAAGTCACCTGCCCGTCCTTTTCCAAGGTTGCCACATGGACATTTTCCAAATGCTCCAAACTGCCCTCTAAGGCTGTCAGCTCATGATAGTGAGTGGCAAAGAGGGTTTTGGCCCCAGTATAGTGATGAATGTGCTCGATAATAGCCTGAGCCAAGGCCATCCCATCGTAAGTCGCCGTCCCACGGCCCAGCTCATCAAAAAGAATGAGCGAGCGCTCGCTGGCCTGTCGGATGGCTCGATTGGCCTCCATCATCTCCACCATAAAGGTGGACTGGCCGGACACCAAATCATCTGCCGCACCGATGCGAGTGAAAATCGCATCGAATAGTGGCAAACTTGCAGACTGAGCAGGCACATAAGAGCCCATCTGTGCCATAATGACGATGATAGCCAACTGGCGCATATAAGTTGATTTCCCGCTCATATTAGGCCCGGTAATCAGCTGAATATCCGTCTCTGTATCTAGCAAAATACTATTTGGAATGTAGCTTTGGGCACCCATGACCTTTTCCACAACAGCATGCCGACCTTTTTCAATCTGCAGACGGCGCTCCGCAGTAAAGACAGGGCGCACCAAATGCAGTTGTTCTGCTACTGCAGCAAAGCTCTGCAGGACATCTACAGCTGCCAGCGTTTGTGCCAAGGCCTGCAAGCGCTGGATGTATTTGCCAGCTTCCTCGCGAATCCGCATGAAAATTTCGTATTCCAAATTAGCAGATTTTTCACGCGCCTCCAGCATCTCTCCCTCAATCCGAGCCAGCTCCTCCGTTCCGAAACGCTCCGAATTTTTCAGGGTCGCCTTGCGGAAGAAATGACCAGGCACATGAGCCAGCTGGGAATTGGTCACGTGGAAATAGTAACCATCTTTTTTATTATAATCAATCTTCAGATTGCTGATGCCGCTGTTGGCACGTTCTTTAACTTCCAGCTCTGCAATCCAGCCAGTCCCCTCCCTCAGCACAAGCCGATACTGATCCAAGGTCTCATCAAAACCGGTCCGAATGATATTTCCCTCGGTGATGATATGGGGCGCATCCGGGGAAATAGCCGAGCTAATCAAGCCCGCCAACTCTGGAATAGGATCCAATCCCTCAATCAAACGAGCTAGATGCGGGCTGCCGATTCCTTGCAAGATAGCCTTAATCTGAGGCACATTGCCCAATGTAGCTGCCAGCTGCAGCAGATCCTTGGGATTGGTCTTGCCAAAAGAAACCCGACTAGCCAGCCGCTCGATATCATAGACTCCCTTGAGGCTCTCCGTCAAATCACTCCGCTCAAAGAAATGATCCAGAAAAACCTCGACGACATTCTGTCGCTGGCTAATTCGCGCTTCATCAATCAGCGGACGCTGAATCCAAGAGCGCAGCATACGGCCCCCCATGGCCGTCTTCGTCTCGTCCATCAGCCAATAAAGACTGCCGTGCTTCTTGCCTGAACGAGCATTTTCTGTCAAATCCAGACTCGCCTTGGTGGCATAGTCCATTTGCAGAAAGTCCTTGATTTCATAATGCTGAGCCTTCTTCAAATGGCTGAGCTCCCTCATCTGGGTCCGGTTCACATACTCCAGCAGTTTCCCCGCTGCCTGACGTTCCATAGGAGACAGATCCTCGCCCAGCAGCTGGACATCGTCCAAGGCCGTCTGCACATAGGACAGTAAAAGATTCATCTGTCCAGCTAGAATCTGCTCCTCAGCTTCTGGCAAGGCATAGCCCAGCACCACTTCCCTAGCTTTCAAATTGCGGATTTCCCCGCAGGCCAAGGCAAAGTCCTCTAGACTGGTCACCTGAAACTCACCGGTCACCAAGTCCATATAAGCCAGACCATAGAGGCCGTCTGAGTAATCCAGAGCCACCAGAAAGTTATTAGCAGAGTCCGGCTTACTGGAATCCACCACCGTTCCCGGTGTGATAACCTGAACGACCTCCCGCTTAACAACTCCCTTGGCTTCTTTGGGGTCTTCCATCTGCTCCGCAATTGCTACCTTATAGCCTGATTCGACCAAAACATCAATATACTGCTGTGCCGAATGATAGGGAACTCCAGCCATGGGAATAGGATTTTCTGCATTTTTATTGCGGCTGGTGAGGGAAATCTCTAAAATCTGGGCGGCATTGACCGCATCATCATAAAACAACTCATAGAAATCCCCCATCCGAAAGAGCAAGAAAGCATCTGGATAGTCCTTTTTGATATCCAAATACTGCTGCATGCCTGGCGATAACTTTTCTACTGCCATCTCTATCCTTTCTAAAAACAAACGAGGTCAGGACATCCGTCTCAAACCTCTCCATTTTTCCTAAAAAACTGTGATTCTTAC
The DNA here is from genome assembly GCF_026781265.1 of Streptococcus sanguinis. GTDB lineage: Bacteria > Bacillota > Bacilli > Lactobacillales > Streptococcaceae > Streptococcus > Streptococcus sanguinis_T. The sequence continues at coordinate 86,895 of NZ_JAKUVC010000009.1, read as the reverse complement.
ATTACTTCCTGTATTTGCTCCTCAATCTCCTGAGCAGCTACCTGATCCCGGCAAACCACTAAAAGAGTATTAGCACCTGCAACGGTTCCCAAAATACGGCTATCCAGCGAGCTATCCACGACATTGGCCAGCACTGTTGCCTCGCCCAGCTCAGTACGAAGAACCAGACTAAACTCGGCTCTGGCTACACTCTCCACATGCTTGGCTAAAAACTCTATCAAATCAATCTCTTCAGTCTCATGCGCCAAAACATAATAAGTCAGCCCCTTCTTCTTAACCTTGGTCAGGCCAATTTCACGGAGGTCACGCGACAGGGTAGTCTGCGTTACATAAATCCCTTGCGCTTCCAGACGATCCTGAATCTCCTTTTGCGTTCCTAGCTTTTCTTCCTTAATCATCGTTTTGACTAACTGATGACGGTCATTCTTTCTCATTTTTACCTCATTATTGAATAATTAGAAGCTGTATTCATGAAGGGCACTTCATCCGATCAAAGGCTGCTTCTCCATCAATCTAGGCAAAGATTTGCAGGAATACTGAGAATAAACAAAAAACTTTAACCAAGAGTGTCAGGGAAGGAAGCTTTTAGATGGGAAACTCATCTATAAATACAGGTTCTTATCCCTCTTATTATATCAGAAAAATTCCTATTAGCCCAAAAATTATTCCCAAAAAAATTGAAGATTCCTTGAAAAATGTGATAAAATAATAACAAAAGACACAAAGGAGCAAATATGGATAACAAACAGTTGATTGCCGGCGAATTGGCCAAGGTTATTGACAGCCTTGATCAAGACGCTATTTTAAATTTATTGGAGCAGCCAAAGAGCTCTGAACTTGGTGATATCGCCTTCCCAGCCTTTTCTCTGGCAAAGACTGAGCGCAAAGCTCCTCAAATCATCGCTGCTGACATTGCTGAAAAGATTGATACAGCGCATTTTGATAAAGTCGTTGCGACTGGTCCTTATGTCAACTTTTTCCTCAGCAAGGCTGAAATTTCTGGCCAAGTTATCAAAGAAGTCATCAAAGACGGAGCTGACTACGGCCAGCAGAACGAAGGAAATGGGGAAAATGTCACCATCGACCTATCCAGCCCAAACATTGCTAAGCCTTTCTCAGTCGGCCACTTGCGCTCTACTGTTATTGGTGACGCTCTTTCCAACATCTTCCGCAAAATAGGCTACAATACCATCAAAATCAACCACTTGGGAGACTGGGGCAAACAGTTCGGTCTCCTCATGGTAGCTTATAAGAAGTGGGGAAGCCAGGAAGCTGTTGAAGCCAACCCTATCGACGAGCTCCTCAAACTCTACGTGCGTATCAATGCCGAGATTGAAAACGACCCATCTCTGGATGAAGAAGGCCGCCTTTGGTTCAAGAAGCTGGAAGATGGCGACCCAGAAGCAACCGAGCTCTGGCAATGGTTCCGCGACGAAAGTCTGACAGAATTCAACCGTATATACGAACTCCTAGGTGTTGAGTTTGACAGCCTAAACGGCGAAGCCTTCTACAACGATAAGATGGACGAAGGGATTCAAATCCTTGAAGAAAAAGGTCTCCTACAAGAATCCAAAGGAGCTAACATTGTAGACTTGGAAGACTTCAACCTTCCGCCTGCTATGATTAAAAAATCAGACGGTGCTACTCTCTACATCACACGTGATATCGCAACAGCCATCTACCGGGCTCGCACTTACAACTTTGTAAAAAATGTCTATGTTGTAGGTCAAGAGCAGGCCAACCACTTCAGACAGCTCAAGGCCGTTCTGAAAAAGATGGGCTTTGACTGGAGCGATGACATGATTCACGTTGACTTTGGTCTGGTGACTAAGAACCGTCAAAAACTGTCTACACGTAAAGGAAACATCATCCTCCTCGAACCAACTCTGCTGGAAGCTATCAGCCGGGCTAAGAGTCAGATTGAAGCTAAAAACCCAGATTTGGAAAACAAGGAAGCTGTTGCTCGTGCAGTTGGAGTTGGAGCAGTTAAGTTCTACGACCTCAAAACTGACCGCCGCAATGGTTACGACTTTGATCTGGAAGCTATGGTTTCCTTCGAGGGAGAAACAGGCCCTTACATCCAGTATGCCTATGCTCGTATCCAGTCTATCCTGCGCAAGGCGAACTTCCAGCCAGATGCAGAGGCTACATACAGCCTGAACGATCCAGAAAGCTGGGAAATTATCAAGCTGCTCCAAGATTTCGGTCGTGTTGTCAAGCGTGCTGCTGATAACTATGAGCCATCTCTGATTGCCAAATACGCTATCAGCTTGGCCCAAGCCTTTAACAAATACTATGCGCACACACGGATTCTGGATGAAAGCCCTGAGCGCGACAGCCGTCTGGCTCTCAGCTACTCAACAGCTGTTGTCCTCAAAGAAGCTCTACGTCTGCTAGGAGTAGAAGCGCCAGAAAAGATGTAAGCTTTATTTAGAACATCAAAAAACGAAAACCTCACTGGTTTTCGTTTTTTTCAATATGATAGAGCTCCTCAATAATCCCTGCAACCTTCTTAATATCTCCCAACATGCCACGCATTTCAAAATCGGCCAAAACCGGAAATCCGAAGCGCTCTGAGTATTGCTTTGCTGTCAGACAGTATTGGTTATTAAAGTTTCGATTGCCGCTGCCAATGACGCCCAGACACTTGCTGGCATTCTGACCATAGGCGATAAAGTCCCCCACATCGGTTGTCAGAATTTCTACATCGCCATTGTCCACACCATTGCCGCCCTCCAGATAAGTCGGCAGAAAAGCGATAAAAGGATTGTCCATTTCAAAAAATGGCTGCCCTTCCTTTACCATGTCTTTGATATGAATCTTCTCCACCTCTAGGCTTGGATGCTGCTCCAGCAAATAGTCTGTCAGCCTACGGACGAAACTCTCTGTATTGCCGCTCAAGCTGATGTAAACCAAGGAAACCTTTGTCATTGTATTCTCCATTCTAAAAAATAACAGATATTGCTTCTTAAAATTGTAAGCACTTATCTGTTATTTGTCAAATTTTATTCCTTTGCAGCTAGTTCCGCTTTTTCAGCCTCTTTTTGCTGCTGAATTAGCTTAAAGATGACGATGGAAAGGAAGATTAGGCTAATGACTACTGAAAGGAGGATGGAGAAATTCAGCCCCGTCATCTGTGCCGAAAGAAGAGTTGAGTCCGAGAAAGAAGAAGCTATAATTCCCTTTGATACCACATAAGCATAGGCTGTTGAAATCAAGCCCACAAGAACATCGGCAATGTAGATAAGATTGGCCTTAAATATATCTTTCCTAAAAAGGAAGAAAAGAGCCACTATTAAGAGAACGATGTGCCCGTAAAAAAAGAAATTATTGGCTAGCGAATTCGCCACTTCTGCACTCTTGCTAAAATAAGTGGCATACTGGGATTTTGCTGGTTCTTCTATCTGCTTAAGAATGCTTTTCACTCCAGCATCAGAAGAAGTGAACTTGCCCAAAAGCCCCCACAAGGTTCCCACGGTTGACAATCCCAGCAAAACATAAAGATAAATTGGTTTCTTTTTCATGAACGCCTCCTGTAAAGAAATATTTTCACTTATTATACACCGAAAAGAAAAAGCTGACAAGACCAAGAGGCTTTCGCCTTTTCAGAAGCCCACACAATAGCTAATTCCCTATTCACATATTTTATTCAAAAATCAAAGCCGAAACACTGCTGCCTCGGCTTTTTTGATTCAAAGAATATTAGCTGTTCAAGTGCCATACTTCTTCTTCGTATTGAGCGATAGTACGGTCAGATGAGAAGAAGCCAGCTTTGGCGATATTGACGATGACTTTGTCCATCCAAGCATCGCGGTCTTCATAGTCCGCCAGCATGCGCTCTTTCACTTGGATATAGTCTTCTAGATCCAGCAGGGTCATGAACCAGTCCTTGCTGATCAGTTCATTGTAAAGACGTTCCAAGCGTTCAGCTTTACCAACTGCCAATACTTCATCGCTAACGATAAAGTCAACCAACGGCTTGATAGCTTCGCGCGCATAGTACTGACTAGACTTGTAAGCAGATTTTGCATAGAGGTCAATAACAGTCTCAGAATCTTCACCGAAGATGTAGATGTTGTCTTCGCCGACCAGCTCTGCAATCTCAACATTGGCTCCGTCCATAGTACCAAGAGTCAAAGCACCGTTAAGCATGAACTTCATGTTACCAGTACCAGATGCTTCCTTAGAGGCCAAGGAAATCTGCTCAGAAATATCACCAGCCGCAATCAAGAAGCTAGACGCTGTAACATTGTAGTTTTCTACCATAACTACTTGCAGGTGTGGAGCCACTTGAGGATCATTAGCAATCACTTCTGACAAGCAAAGGATGAGGTGGATGATGTCCTGTGCAATAGTGTAAGCAGGAGCAGCCTTACCACCGAAGAAGACAGTGATTGGACGAGCAGGGATGTTACCAGCCTTGATGTCCAGATACTTGTGGATAACATACAGAGCGTTCATTTGTTGGCGCTTGTACTCATGAAGACGCTTGATTTGGATATCAAAGATAGATTCTGGATTGATTTCCACGCCTTGTGCTTCCTTCAAGTGACGAGCCAATTTACGCTTGTTGTGAGCCTTGATACCTTCCAATTTTTCTTTAACATTTGCAGCGCCAGTGAATTCCAACAAGCCTTCGAGCTTAGTTGCGTCATGGTGCCAGTCGCGGCCCAGCAACTCATCTAGATAATGAGACAGACGTGGGTTGGCATGCATGAGCCAGCGGCGGAAAGTAATACCGTTGGTCTTGTTATTGAATTTTTCAGGGTAGATATCGTAGAAGGCCTTGAGCTCAGAGTTTTTCAGGATTTCTGTATGCAGAGCAGCAACCCCATTAACACTGTATCCGTAGTGGATATCCATGTGAGCCATGTGCACACGGTTGTCCTCATCAATGATTTGCACTGCTGGATCTGCGTATTTAGCTTTCACGCGCTTGTCAAGCTCTTTGATGATTGGCACCAGATGCGGTACTACTTCTTTCAAGAATTCCAAAGGCCATTTTTCAAGAGCTTCTGCCAGAATCGTGTGGTTCGTATAAGCAGTCATCTTCTGTACGATGGCAATTGCTTCATCCAGATCCAAACCACGTTCAGTCAAGAGACGAATCATTTCTGGGATAACCAGAGATGGGTGAGTATCATTGATTTGGATGACAGCATAGTCTGCCAAATCGTGCAGGTTGCTGCCTTTTTCAATCGCTTCGTCAATAATCAGCTGAGCACCATTTGAAACCATGAAGTACTGCTGGAAGATACGGAGCAGCTCACCTTGCTTGTCACTATCATCTGGATAGAGGAAGAGGGTCAAGTTGCGAGCGATATCTGTCTTATCGAAGTCAATACCGTCTGTGATGATATCCGCATCCACTGAGTCCAAATCAAAGAGACGAAGACGGTTCTTAGTTTCTGTCTTGTAACCTGGCACATCAATATCATAAAGAGTAGATGTCAGAGTGAAGTGAGCAAATGGCACTTGGTAGCTGCGGCTAGAGCGAACCAACCAGTTTTGCTCAGTCAGCCAGAAGTTAGGAATAGTCGTCTGTTCGTTGTTTTTCAAAACCTGTTGGAAAAGACCAAAGTGGTAGTTCAGTCCTACACCATCACCATTGAGACCAAGTGTCGCAATAGAGTCCAGGAAGCAGGCAGCCAAACGGCCCAAGCCTCCGTTACCCAGAGACGGCTCCAACTCAACTTCTTCTACCTCGATCAAGTCCTTGCCAGCATCTGCCAATTCTTGCTTCACATCATCGTAAAGTCCAAGGTTGATCAAGTTGTTAGACAAAAGTTTACCAATCAGGAACTCTGCTGAAATATAGTAGAGTTTTTTCTTACCAGTATTAACTGGCTTTTGAGCGCTGGCTAATTTAGTGTAGTTCAAAAGAGCCAGATAGAGTTCTTCATTGCTGCAATCAGCAAGATTTTTTGAATAAGTATTTTTGATATAAGTTTGTAAGTTTGACATGATTACTCCTTTCAAGTCCAGTTAGCTATCTTTATTTGTTAATTAAATCGGTATTCATACGACGGTAAGTCTTAGTCAAGCTATAAAGCTCACCTTCGACGATTGGATTCAGCTCTTCAGCTGTCATCCGCCAAGTCCAGTTCCCACCAATTGTGGATGGATAGTTCATCCGTGCTGCACTGTCTAATTCCAGCAGGTCTTGCATGGTCGCAACGGCCATAAAGCTGACTGAAGCAAAGATTGTGCGCAGCATTGCATGAGGTACTGTTTCGTACTCCTTGCGGTTGGTGTACTGAGCCATGTACTGGCGAGTGGCGTCGTCAATCTCATCCTTGTACCAGCCCAGAACAGTATTGTTATCATGGGTTCCTGTATACATGACTGAGTTGTTTGGCGCTAGATGCGGACTGTCGATGCTTTCATCATCAGGATTGAAGGCAAATTGCAAGATCTTCATTCCTGGGAAACCAGTGCGCTCGCGCAGCTCGATCACTTCATCCGTCATAAAGCCTAGGTCTTCTGCGATGATATTCAAATCACCCAAAGCTTCCTTAACTGCTGCAAAGAGCTTGTAGTCTGGACCTTTGACCCACTTACCAGAAGCAGATGTTTCTGAGCCAGCTGGTACTTCCCAGTAAGACTCAAAGCCGCGGAAGTGGTCGATACGGACAATGTCGTAAATCTTGAAGCTTTCACGCAGACGCTCAATCCACCAAGCATAACCATCCTTATCCATCGCTTCCCAGTCATAGATAGGATTGCCCCAAAGCTGGCCAGTTTCTGAAAATTCATCTGGCGGACAGCCTGCCACACAAGTTGGCTTGCCAACAGCATCTGTTTTAAAGAAGTGCGGCTGTGCCCAGACATCAGCACTATCAGCTGCCACATAGATTGGCATATCACCGACAATCTCGATGTGATGTTCATTAGCATAGACTTTTAATCTTAACCACTGCTTAAAGAAGAGATACTGGGTCACACGATGATAGGTCAGCTTGTCAGCCAGCTTCTCACGATAAGAAGCGAGGCTAGCAGCCTCACGGCGACGGATAGCTTCATCCGGCCACTCTGTCCAAGCTAGATTATCAAAATGCTCTTTGATGGCCATGTATTCAGCGAAAACTTCCAACCAAGCTGCATTTTGCTCTACAAAGCTCTCATAGTCAGACAGATCCTCTGCTTTCAAGAAGCGAGCTACTGCTTTTTCCATGATTGGACGGCGAGCATCGAAAATCTTTGCATAATCCACTTTTCTAGGATCATCTCCAAAATCAGCTCCCTTGACATCTGCCTCGTTCAGCAAACCTTCTTCTATCAGAATATCAAAATCGATAAAGTAGGTATTCCCCGCAAAAGCAGAGAAAGACTGATAAGGAGAATCACCATAACTGGTAGTTCCCAGTGGCAAAATCTGCCAATAGCGCTGCTTGGTGCGAACCAAGAAGTCTACAAAATCATAAGCACTTTGGCCAAAAGATCCGATACCGTACTTGCCCGGAAGGGATGAAATGTGCATGAGCACGCCGCTTTGACGTTTTTTCATTTTGTCACCTCGTTATTTTTCCTCTACGCCTTTTCATTTTTACTTAATGCAAACGTTTGCGTCGACTTGATTATAACCTATTTTTTTTTTTAGTGCAAGGGGTTTTTGAGATTTTTTTCAATTTATTGGTTAATGGATATAATGCTCTTTTAGGACTCTCCTACTGCCCCAATTGTTTACCGTTTTTCTCTTCTTGCAAGCGTTCTCTTTTTGTGTTAAAATGTTCTTACAAACAGAAAACGTTTGCGTTTGCGGAGAAACTGCTTCATACTTGCTTTTTTGATCACAATAGTCAGGCAAAATTACTGACCCTACTAGCTATTTTGGGCACAGGTTTGCATGACTCTTAGAAAGCAAGTGCTTCTAATAGTAGATTTAAAATAGTTCATGTTATCGTAAGGATTTCCAGCAAATGCAGGCCTTTAGGAGGTTTTTATGCGAGTTACTATCAAAGAAGTCGCAAAACTAGCAGGCGTATCACCCTCTACCGTGACCCGCGTCGTACAAAACAAATCAACCATCAGTGAAGAAACCAAAAAACGGGTCCGTGCTGCTATGAAGGAGCTGGACTATCATCCCAACCTCAATGCCAGAAGTCTGGTCAGCCAATCCAGCCAGGTCATCGGCTTAGTCCTGCCAGACGACTCAGATGTCTTCTATCAAAACCCTTTCTTCCCAACTGTATTGCGGGGGATTTCTCAGATTGCTTCTGACTATGACTATGCCATCCAGATCAGCACCGGGCAAGATGAAGAGCACCGCTTGGAAAATATGAAGCAGATGATTTTGGGCAAGCGAGTAGACGGACTGATCTTCCTTTATTCTAAGCAGGACGATCCTTTGGTCGACTTTGCAGTCAGAAACAACTTCCCCTTCCTTATCCTTGGGAAAGCTGTCTCACCTTTCATCTCTCTAGTGGACAACGACAATATCAAGGCTGGCTATGATGCGACCAGATATTTCTTAGACAAGGGCTATCGAAAAATTGCCTTTCTAGCTGGGAATAAGGAGCTGGTCGTTTCTCAGGATCGTTACACAGGCTACAAGCAAGCCCTAAATGAAGCAGACCGGCCTTTAGATGAACGCATTATCAAATTCGCCTTCGGTTTCCTTCTGGAAGACAATAGTTACAAGATTATGGAGGAGCTGCCGCTGGATGAGATTGAAGCTATTGTAACCTCTGATACCTTGGTAGCAGAAGGAGCCCTGCACTATCTCAAAGATCAGGACTACCAGATTCCCATTATCACCTTTGACTCTATCAAACCGCGCATTGATGTGGATGCCTATATTGATATCAATGCTCTCGAGCTTGGGAAAGAGTCTTTCCGGACCCTCCTCCAAATCATCAAGGACAATAAAGAAGACAAGCAGATCTGCTATCGCCAGCTGATTCCGCATAGCATCAGCACTCGCTAATCCGAGTGCTTTTGCTCATTTATCAACGCTTCACAGAACGGCCTTGTCCCAACCTAGGGCAGAGCCTGAACTTAAAAGCAATTACCCGAAGAGAAACTGACATAGAAATAGAAAGAGGAAAACATGGTCTTTCGTATTTTTCAAGCCTATTTAGATGACGAAAACATCATCACTATCGAACTGGAAAAGAGCTTTGATGCCTACTCCATCCACTTTACACTGGAAGACAAGCACAGCTCCAGCCCTTTAACTATCAAAAATATCAATAATCAGGAAGAGCGGATTATCTACACCGTGTCGGCTAATGAGCCCATTGACCTGACGCAGTCCTACAAGGTCTATGACCAAGACCGAAACCATACCGACCTGCAGTACCGCCATATTGTGAAAAAGCCTATTTTTGATGAGATTTTTGACTATGCAGGCGACGATTTAGGAGCTCAGTACAGTCCCCAAGCCACCGACTTCAGACTCTGGGCACCTATTTCCGAAAAAGTCCTCCTGCATCTGAAAGACCAGGTTCATCACCTCAAACGTCTGGATAAGGGAGTCTGGCATACCCGAATCGAGGGAGATTTAGAGGGAGCCTCCTATTCTTATCTCCATAAGATCAATGGCAAGTGGGTGGAAGTCCACGATCCCTACGCCCTATCCTCAGATGTCAATTCGGGAAACAGCTATGTCATCGATCTAGACAAGATTAAAAAGCCTATCAAACGAGCAAAAACACAGCTGAATCCGACAGAAGCCGTCATTTATGAAATGAGCGTCCGCGATTTCTCTATGCAGAAAGAAGCTGGTTTCTCCTATCCTGGGAAGTTTGCCTCGCTGAGCGAATCTCCAGTCGTTCACGGTCAGAAGTTTGGTCTGGACTATCTGAAAGAGCTAGGTATCAGCCACGTGCAGCTTCTGCCTGTCTACGATTTTGGCAGCGTTGATGAAAAGCATCCTGAGCTCGTCTACAACTGGGGCTACGATCCTGTCCAGTACAATGTCCCAGACGGCAGTTTTACCAGCGACCCACGAGACCCCTATGCTCGTATCTTAGAGCTGCAGGCAGCCATTACTGCTTACCACAATGCTGATATCAGCGTCATCATGGATGTGGTCTACAATCATGTCTATGATGCCAATAGCTATGCTTTTGAAAAAATAGTGCCCGGCTATTTTTTCCGACTCAATGACATGGGCTACCGGACCAACGGAACCTTCTGTGGTAATGATGTAGCCAGTGAGAAAATCATGGTCCGCCGTTATATCAAGCAATCGGTCAAGCAATGGGTCAGTCTCTATGGCTTTGACGGTTTCCGCTTTGATCTAATGGGGATTTTAGATATCCAAACCATGCAGCAGATAGCCGACGAGCTCAAGGCACTCTATCCTAACATCTATCTCTATGGCGAAGGCTGGCAGATGGACACTGGGCTTGCAAGTGAACGATTGGCCCATCAGTATAATGCTGCCCAACTGCCAGATTATGGGTTTTTCAGCGATCATTTCCGTGACAGTCTCAAGCAGACCATCGCCCAAGGTCGGCAAATTGAGAGCAAGAATACTGCAAGTCAGCTTGAAAACGTCCTGACAGCCAATGTCGGTCTAAAAGGCGAGGCTCATTTCATAGCGCCCCAGCAGGATATTAATTATGTCGAGTGCCATGACAATGCAACAGTTTTTGATTATTTTGATATCGTTAATCCTGCTATCACCTTGCGGGATCGGCTGGCCAATTCGCGGCTGGCTCTCCATCTCGTCCTGCTGGCTCAGGGTGTGCCCTTTATCCATAGCGGTCAGGAATTTTTCCGGACTAAAAATCTGATTGACAACACCTACAATATGCCCGATGAGATCAATAAACTAGACTGGCTGCGCTCCCTACATTACACAGAGGACATTGCTTTTGTTAAAAAGCTGATTGCCTTTCGCAGGGCACATCCGCTGCTGCATCTAAAGACCAGCACCGCCATCAAGCAAGCCTGTCAGGTCAACTGGCTGACAGACAGTTTATTGGAGTACAAGATTCAAGACAGCAAAGAAAGTATGACAATCGTCATCAACTTTGGCAACCAAGAGGCTGTCTACGAAAACAAAAACAAGCAAAGATTGCATCTCCAATACCCAGCCATTGATGCCCAAAAACCAATCGCGCCGCTAGCTGACAGTTACAGCCTAGCTGGCAAGCAGTTGATTGTGTTGAAATAGATTATAAAACATCAGCCAATGAATAAGCTGATGTTTTTATTTTTTACAATCCCAAATAATCCTCGACTGCTGCCTGCATTTGGTCTGCAGCGACCGTCGTTTTGTGGCGAACGGGGGCAGTTTCTAAGCCGTCCACAGCTGGTGGAAGGGCTACGCCAGAAAGTTCGTGCAGTTGGTCCAAAGCCTCGAAGTCACTGAGTCCTGTCTGACCGGTCACAGCTTCAACGGCTACAACTGGGAATTTATAAGGACTAGCGGTAGACGCAATAACAGTCTTGTGCTGATCACCTGTCTCTGCCAAGTACTTTTGATAGACAGCGGACGCAACGGCAGTATGAGGGTCTTCGATGTAGTCAGACGCTTGATAGACCCGCTTGATTTCAGCTGCTGTTTCTTGCTCTGTTGCATAGTCAGCCGCAAAGAGCTCTAAAATCTCAGCATCAAAGTCCGTCAGTTCATACTGTCCATGCTCATTGAGAGCCGCCATCAGGGCAGCTGTTTTTTCTGCGCTGTTACCAGACAGATGGAAAATCAAACGCTCCAAGTTAGATGACACCAGAATATCCATGGACGGACTAGATGTCACCTTGAAGCTCCGCTTCTTGTCATAAAGCTGGGTCTTGAAGAAGTCAGTCAGGACATTGTTTTCATTCGATGCGCAGATCAGCTTGCCAACTGGCAGACCAATTTGCTTGGCATAGTAGGCCGCCAGGATATTACCAAAATTACCAGTCGGAACGGTAAAGTTGACCTTGTCTCCTGCTGTTATTTCTCCCGTCTTTACTAGCTGAGCATAAGCATAGACATAGTAAACAATCTGAGGCACCAAACGGCCGATATTCATGGAGTTGGCGGATGAAAACTGCAGTTTGTGCTCCAAGAGACGAGCCCGTAGGTCTGTGTCGTTAAACATATGCTTGACATTGGTCTGGGCATCGTCAAAGTTACCATTAATAGCAACAACATGCGTATTGGCACCTGTCTGCGTCGTCATTTGCAGCTCTTGGACCTTGCTGACACCATCTTTCGGATAAAAGACGATAATCTCAGTCCCAGGAACATCCGCAAAGCCTGCCATAGCCGCCTTACCTGTGTCACCAGAAGTTGCCGTTAAAATGACAATTTTGTTTTCCAAGCCGTGCTTTTTGGCTGCGGTTGTCATCAAGTGAGGCAGGATAGACAAAGCCATATCCTTGAAGGCAATGGTCGCCCCATGGAAAAGCTCTAGATTATACTGACCATCCAGCTTGACCAAGGGAGCAATCGCTGCATCATCAAACTTGCTGTCGTAGGCATGGTTGATACAGTGGTCCAGCTCCGCTTCAGAAAAATCATCCAAAAAAGCAGACAAAACCAGCTTGGCTACTTCCTGATAGGAAGCGTCTTTGAGCTTAGCAAAGTCCAAATCGACCTGCGGATAGGTAATGGGCGTAAAGAGACCGCCATCTGTCGCCAAGCCTTGCAGAATCGCCTGACTAGCTGTTACTTTATTCTTTTCGTCGCGTGTTGATTGATAAACTAAGGTCATTCTCTCTCATCCTTTATCTGTAGTTCGCTTTATTATACCAAAATTTATCAGAAAATTCTCGCTTTTTCACAGAGAATATAAGAAAAAGCCCATTTCTGGGCTTGTATCCATCTTATTCATTCATAGATACGTGAACGTGGTCGTAGTGGTTTTCAGTTACGCTGCCACGGTCCGGCATTTGGTTCCAAGTATTAGCTGGTCCATAAATGCTTTCAAATGGTGCATAGAATTGTTGCTGCCAGATAACGTAAGAGATTCCTCTTTCAGTCATGTTAGAAGTAACATCGGCTGCGACCTGATTTCCTAATTCAGTATTCTCACCAACGATAAAGTCAGCTGCCAAGCCCTTACCATGGTCACCACTATCACCTGGGCGGTAGAGACTAAATTCTGTAATTCCATATTTAGCTGCTATCTCTTCTTTCAGAGCTGCAGTCTGTGGCTGAAGACCTTCATTAGCAGGATTGTTAGTTGTCACGCTAGCAGCGTCTGTTACAGCTGGAGCGTTGTAAGTTGTAGGTTCAACTGCAGCAGTTGCTTGACTGACTTGGTCTTGGCCTAATTCAGTCACTTCTGGAGCTGCCTCTGCTGGCGCTTCTGGACTTGCAGCTACTGCTGGCTGTGGCGCTGCTTCTACAGGAGCTGCTGCATTTTCTTCCGCAGCTGGGGCTGCTTCACTTGCAACTTCTGCTACTGGGGCAGGAGCTTCTTCAGCAGGTACTGGTGCTTGGTCTACTGGAGCTGGAGTTGCTGCTGGTTGAGCAGGAGTTGTGGGTGCTGCTTGCTCAGTACCAAAAATTTCGTCAGCTGTATAACTTTCTGTTACATATCCTGCGTTATTTCCTGCTTGGTAGCTTTGGATTTCTACAGAGGCAATTTCATTTTGTCCATTTGTTGTAACGGTCAAAACAGTACCTGGGAAAATCAAGTCCGCATTGGCAATTTGATTGATTTTAGCCAATTCAACAAGGTCAATATTCATCGCTTGAGCGATATTTCCTAAAGTATCTCCATATTGAACAGTGTATGTTTGTTGGTTTTCATTGCTCGTAATATCCGCTTTAATTTGCTCAACTGTTCTGGCAGTCCAGTTTTGTGGCTGCTCCTCAGCTTTTGTTGTAAACAAAGGCAATGCTGACAAAGCAACAGTTGAAGCCAAAAGTAATTTCTTATTCATTTTCATATGCAAATTGCACCTTCCTAATCATTCATGATACGAAATCCATCTTACCATAAATCTTCTAAGAAAAAAGCTTTTTTCGACCTATTTAACAAAACTGTCTGCCCCCTGTAATATGGAGATTTGTTTGTAACATATAAAAACTGGTAGCAAGCAAAAGAACCCCTCTAAATGGGGTTCTGTTTCTTTTGGACTTATTTAAACTCTTGGTATTCAGCTAAACTAAAACTGACCTAAGGTCTGGACAAAAAAGAGAAGATCTCCTAGAAATTGTCGCTTCTTCGTCTATTTTTGCTGTGAATATATCTATTCACTCTGGGTTAGCTCAGCTAAATCGAGCTACGGCTAAAAACTCGGAAAAAAGAGAACTGGCTCGGATTCATCGAATCCATCGTCCAGTTCCTATTTTTCAGTCGTTTTTTAACGCCTCCACATCTTACTTCACCTTCATCATTCGGACGAGGCTGGCCCGTTCGGCTTCTTCCAGCTTCATTTCGATGTAGTAGATGGTTTCTTTGAGGTCAGGGATGGTAGCATACTCTAGTCCGTTGACCCGACGGCGGGTTTTCTCGATTTCATCCGCCATGAGCTGGCAGCTTTTCTCAATTTCAGCCAATCCCAGCAAGTCAGAAAGCAGATCGCTCATGCTTTCAATGGTTTCATCCATCTGACTGTTAGAGGCCACATAGCTATACACCACGTCTCCCTCGTCATCACTATGCGGATTGTCAATATGGGCGTGCATCTTGGGCACACGCACACTCATGATATTCTCAGTCTCCACATTTAGATTGACTTCTCGCATGGGTACAGCGAAAATCTCCTTGACCATGAGATCGCTCTCCAGCGCCTTGGCCATGACAAAGTCCTGCAGGTGGCCAACCAGAGCGGATTCGACCTTTTGGCGAAGCTGATTGTTCTCACGGACAGACTCAATGAAGCGCCGCATCAGCTCATCCCGCTTGTCCTTGAGCAATTTATGCCCACGGACAGCCGTTTTGAGACGGGCTTTTAAGTTATTCAGCTCCATCCGAGTCGGCTTGACATTGAGTCGCGTCATCTTTCTTCCTCCTTGGTTTGCGGCAGGTATTGGTCAATCATATCGTCCTTGATCCGCTTAAGCTCCGTTCTAGGTAAGATGGATAGGAGTTCCCAGCCCAGATCCAAGCTTTCCTCGATAGTTCGGTTGGTCTGGAAACCTTGATTGATGTAGTCCTGCTCGAAGCGGTCAGTAAAGCGCACATAGAGCTTGTCCGTTTCGGACAGGGCAGATTCCCCCAGAACGACAGCCAGCTCCTTGGCCTGCTTGCCTTGCGCATAGGCGGCAAATAGCTGGTTCATAGTTGCGGCATGGTCACCTCTGGTCTTGCCCTCACCCGATCCCTTGTCCTTGAGACGAGACAGAGATGGCAGGACATTGATGGGTGGACGATAGCCGCTGTTGTAAAGGTCGCGTGAAAGGATAATCTGTCCCTCCGTAATATAACCCGTCAAGTCTGGAATCGGATGGGTAATGTCATCCTCTGGCATGGACAGGATCGGAATCTGCGTCACTGAGCCTTTCTTTCCTACCAGACGTCCAGCCCGCTCATAAAGAGTGGACAGGTTAGTATAGAGGTAGCCCGGATACCCACGACGGCCCGGCACCTCACGACGAGCTGCGGAAACTTCACGCAGGGCTTCACAATAGTTGGTCATGTCGGTCATGATGACCAGAACGTGCATGTCCTTTTCATAAGCCAGGTACTCGGCTGCTGTCAGGGCAATACGCGGCGTCGCAATCCGCTCGATAGCCGGATCATTAGCCAGATTGATAAAGAGCACCGAGCGGTCAATGGCTCCCGTCTCCCGGAGGTCATTCATGAAGAACTCGGCTTCTTCAAAGGTAATACCCATGGCTGCAAAGACCACGGCGAAGTTCTCATCGGAGTTAAGCACGGTCGCCTGACGGGCGATTTGAGCGGCTAATTCCTTGTGGGGCAGACCAGAGCCAGAAAATACTGGCAATTTTTGTCCCCGAACCAAGGTATTGAGGTGGTCGATGGCCGAAATACCGGTCTGGATAAATTCATCCGGATAGTCGCGAGCTACTGGATTGATAGCTTGACCGTCAATATCCAGATATTTTTCTGGCAAGATAGCTGGGCCACCGTCAATTGGCTTGCCCATGCCATTGAAAATCCGTCCCACCATGTCTTCTGACACTGGCAGCTCTAGCGGACGGCCGGTAAAGCGAACCTTGGCTTTTTCCAGATTGATACCGCTAGATCCCTCAAAAAGCTGGACCATAGCCTTGTCTTCCTGAACTTCCAAAACCTGGCCCTGACGCTTGCTGCCGTCATGCAGCTGGATTTCTACCAATTCATTGAAATGCACACCAGCAACTTGGTCGACAATCATCAGAGGGCCGACAACTTCACTGACGGTGCGGTATTCTTTAATGACGCTCATTGTCTAGTCCTCCTTGGGCAAGAATCTGGTGCAGGGTTTCCTCGATAGTCTGACTGAGAGCCTGAATTTTTTCCAGTTGGTCTTCATGGATAAACTTGCTGCGGGCAATTCGGTCACGCAACTCCACCGTTCCTTCCATGATTTCCCGGAAATAAGCCCCCAGCTCTAAGGCCCGATTGGCCTCCGCATCGAAGGTCAGGATATTGCTCAATAAAGCCACCTGCTTTTTGAAAGAAGTATAGGTGTCCACATCATCAAAGGCATTCTGTTGCAGATAGTCCTCGCGAATCATCTTGGCTGCATTCATAGTCAGCCGGTCCTTTTCAGACAAGGAATCCAAGCCCACCAAACGCACGATTTCCTGCAGTTCGCTTTCCTTTTGCAGGATATTCATGGCCTTGGTGACTTTCTCAGCCCAAGCAATCTTCTCATGCTGGTCGATATATGCTCCCACTTCGTCTAGATAGAGCGAGTAAGAGCTCAGCCAGTTGATAGCTGGGAAATGCCGGCGTTGAGCCAGCTGGGCATCTAAGCCCCAGAAAACCTTGACAATCCGCAGGGTATTTTGCGTCACCGGCTCAGAAATATCTCCACCCGGAGGTGATACGGCCCCGATAGCAGTAATAGAGCCTTCACGCGCAGTCGAACCGAGTGTTTTGACCCGGCCAGCCCGCTCGTAATACTCAGCAATCCGACTGCCAAGATAGGCAGGATAGCCTTCGTCACCCGGCATTTCTTCCAGACGGCCAGACATTTCCCGCAGGGCTTCTGCCCAACGCGAAGTAGAATCCGCCATGATGGCCACGGAATAACCCATGTCACGGAAGTATTCTGCAATAGTAATCCCTGTGTAAATCGATGCTTCCCGGGCCGCTACTGGCATATTAGAGGTATTGGCAATCAGCACTGTCCGTTGCATAATAGACTGGCCAGTTGATGGGTCAATTAGTTCTGGGAATTCATTAAGTACGTCGGTCATCTCATTGCCACGCTCACCGCAGCCGACATAGATAACGATGTCAACATTGGCAAACTTGGCCACTTGATGCTGAACCACAGTCTTACCAGCCCCGAATGGTCCTGGTACGGCAGCTGCTCCACCCTTGGTCACTGGGAAGAAGGTATCGATGACCCGCTGACCTGTCACCAAAGGCTCAACTGGAATCAGCTTCTGAGCAAAAGGACGCCCACGACGGACCGGCCATTTTTGCATGAGAGTCCCTTTAAAAGTAGACCCGTCCGCCTGCTCAATCTCGTAAACAGTCTCTTCAACAGTGAAACTGCCAGCCGAGATATTGGTCAAACGTCCACTAACTCCGACTGGCACCATGATGCGGTGCTCCACCAGATTGGTCTCCTGCACTGTTCCCAGAATATCGCCAGCCTCAACCGCATCACCGACAGACAGACTTGGAACAAAATCCCACTTAGCCTCTCGGTCTAGATTTGGCAATTGGACACCGCGGACGAGGAAGTCGCTCTCCGTGATGGTTTGGAAACGCTCCAAAGGCCGCTGAATCCCGTCAAACATCTGAGAAATCAGACCTGGCCCCAGTTCAACAGAAAGAGGACTTCCAGTCGTGATAACCGGCTCTCCCGGCCCCAAGCCAGAAGTTTCCTCATAAACCTGGATAGATGCTTGGTCCCGCCGCATTTCGATAATTTCACCGATTAGCCCCAAATCGCCAACCCGGCAGATATCCTGAATATTCGCTTCCTGCATCCCTGATGCCAGCACCAGTGGACCAGAAACTTTGATAATCTTTCCTTGACTCACAATCTTCCTCCATTCTTGGGAGATTTTTGTTACTTCTCAATGAAAATCAAAACTCAAACTAAGTTAGATACGGACCTAATTTGAATTTAATTTCCAAAGAGTATTTTTTGATTCTTGCCGCGAGTTTGAAATCTTTCTTGGCTAACTCTAGGGCAAGGATTGTTACTTTTTTAATTTAAAAATCAGATAAGGCTTTTATTTGCTGACCCTTTTCGTCGAAATTGTCTGGGCTTAGCCATTTTTCTAGACGGCTCTTGACGGTCGGCCAATCCTTGTCAATCATAGATAGCCAGTCAGTGTCTCGGTTGCGCCCCTTATAGACAAGAGCCTGACGAAACCTGCCTTCGTAGGTGAAACCAAGCCGCTCTGCTGTCCGCCTTGAAGGCTGATTGAGGGCATCGCATTTCCATTCATAGCGGCGATACTCCAGCCCTTCAAAGACATAGCGTGCCAGTAAGTACTGGGCTTCCGTAGCCAGTCTGGTGCGCTTCAGCTTGGGCGAATAGGTCACAGAGCCCACTTCAATGACGCGGTTATTTCGGTCAATCCTCATCAAGGCAAAAGTTCCTAGAGCCTTATCGCTCTCCTTGTCTACAATGGCATAGTGAAAACGATCCTGTACTGCCAGCATCTGTTCTAGCAACTTGGACCACTCTTCCTGACTTTGGGCAGGATTTTGAAAGAGGTAGGTCCACATATCCGCAGGAGAATCCGGGCCATACACTTCATACAAATCCGCCCCATGCTTGTCCTTGGACAAACGATCGATAATAACATACTGGCCTTCGATTCGCTCCAGGTTAGGCAAGTCCCCCAGCTGAAAATCCGGCAGAGCATCCCCAATGGGCTGACCTAGTTGATTGATTCGCATAAAAACCTCACAATATATCCTGTCCGACAGCCTTTTCGACATTTTCATGAATCCGCGAAAGAGCCAGTCCCGTGCTCCCCTTATGGGTAGGAATGAGCACAAGAGCAGGAATCTCCAGCTGGTCATAGTAGGCCAGGGTTTCTGGAATATCAGCAGCCATATCCTCCGTCAGATAGATAATGCCGAAATCTTCACGGGCTAGCCGACGCAGGGTATTGATCGTCTCCTGAGCTTCCTTCACTGGAAAGGTCTGAAAACCAATTAGCTTAAAAGGGAGAATGGTATCGCGATTCCCCACGACCGCAATCTTGTAGCTAGTCTTGTCCATAAATCGGTCGCATCCTTTCTCTGATAAGCTCTACTGGCAGCTGATGGTCCATACCGGTCAAAATCAACCGCAAATTCTTGACTTCCAGTTCCTTGCCCAGCAGATAGCGGGCCAGAGGGAGCGGGCCATCTGTCTCAAACTGACCAGCCGCCAACAACTTAGCCTGCAAGAGGTCCGTCAGATATTCTAACTCTACTGTCGTCAAGGTCTGGTTCCGCATTTTTTCCTCATAGGAGCGCAAATCCAGATCGTAACCACAGGGATTGACCTGGCTAAACCAAGTCAAGAAATCTCCCTGCTCTGCCATGGCAATCCAGTTGGTAGCAGAAAGGCTTCCTTCATCAGACAGGAGCTGCCTCATAAAGCTGCGCGGTTTGCCCAAACCAACAGACCGCTTGACGGTGATGGCATTGTAAAAATCAATAGTCAGATTCACCAGCTGCAGCAGGCTCTCATCTTCCAACTCCTGTGTCAGGCGCTTGAGATGCTGGAAATAAGCCATGTCCATGCCAATCTCCAACACGCGCACATCCTGATAATCCTGGTACTCCTGCCAGGTCGCAAGCACCTCGTCCAGCATGAAATCTGGACAATACTCAGCCGAAAAGGCCATGACCAGGTGCTCCAAAACCTCCAGCGAATAGGTTCCCACCGGCATCAGCAAATGCTCCAAGGACTGTCCTGTCGCCCGGCCCTTGAGAAAAACTTTGAGATTGTGGTAAGTATAGCGGAGCGTGAAAATCTCCACCAGCTCCTTACTTGGACTAATCTCAAGCGCCCAATTATAAACGGAATACAAATGCTTCATCAGCACCTGCTCAATGGCATTGAGATCCTTAATCGCTTCAGCATCCATGGCATAGACCGTTCCCTGCAGAAGAGCCGAACGGCTGGTAGCATTTTCGGCCTGCAGCAACTGTTCATATTGCTGGGGCGTCAAAAAGGAAGCCTCCTGCGCACTAATGGCTGTATTGACTTGAGAGAAGCTTGTTTCACTCATGGTCCGCCTCCTATTCTGCCTGGTCTTTGAAAATATCCTGAGCCAGACGGTAGCTTTCCTCCTGCCAGACAGAGTCCAGCAAGTCACGATAGAGATAGCTGTCATCCACCCGTCCCTGGCTTAGTACAAAACCTGCCTGGCCGGCTATGGACTGGTCTGAAAAATGCACTTGCGGAAAGGCTTTTTTCAAGCCTTCTAACTGGCTGGAGCTGAATTTCTCAGCTGATAGAGCCCCGAAAGCCAGTGTCAATTCTTCCTCTGGGTATTTAGCCAGGACACTCTTTAGAAACTGCTCTTCTTCAGCTGGTGACCAAGCCGCCATCTGAGCATAAGCCTCTTCAAAAAGCTCTCTGAGAACCCGCTGCTTGATGACCAAGGTAGATTGACGTTTTTGATTTTCCAGTTGCTGAATATCGCGCTGACTGCGCCGGCTGATTTCTTTCAGCTGCTGTTCCCGCTGTCCAAGCTTTTGCCGAACCAGCTGGGCCTCACGTTCCTTGGCTTCCTGTTCTATTTTCTCAGTAGCCTCGGCCAAAAGCAGACGCCCCTTCTCGTGAGCCTGCTCCAAGACAGAAGCTTTGAGATCTGATATGTCAGACATAAAAGCCTCCTTACTTCACATTCAGAACCATGATGAAGGAAACAACGAAGGCCAAGATGGCATAGGTTTCAACCATGGCCGCTAGGATAACCCCTTTCATGACCTCTTCTGGACGCTTGGCCAAAATCTGAATACCAGCTGTCGCCACTCGTCCTTGATGCTTGGCTGAAAAGTAACCAACAATCGCAACTGGCAAAGCAGCTAGGAAATAAGCCACGCCTGATTGCAGAGCCAATTCTGGCTTGATATTAAAGAAGACGGTAATCCCGATAACAAAGCCGTAGAGACCTTGGGTACCTGGCAAAAGCTGCAGAATCAGAGCTTGAGCGAATTTTTCTGGCTGTTCTTTCAAGAGGGCTGCCGCTGCCTGACCCGTGCTTCCAACACCCAGCGCTGAACCCATTCCGCTGAGAAAAACCGCCAAAGCTACTCCCAGACCTGCAAAAAAGGCGCCGCCGTATGTTCCAAAATATGATGCTAAATGTTCCATGATTTACTCCTATGAAAATGCTGTAATCATCGTAAAATCAACAGCTAGTTTAATGAATGTTGCTTATTTTGATGTTGTAGAATCTGTATTCCCAAAGATGAATCGCTCCTCGTTGAGTACAACTTCCTACTCTCTATTTCTTGCTTTGCTGAACGTATTTTTCGCTAGGCTTGAGCGGAGTGAAAGGCTTGCCGCCGCCATCGTAGAATTTCCCGAAGAATTCCACGAAAATCAAACGCGCTCCGTGCACATAGCCGGACAGAAAAGATAGAAACATATTGACCAAATGCAGGGCAATAAAGAGCAGAATGCCGATGCTAAAGCGAGCGACAGGTGGAAAGAGGCTGACAATCAAGTTAAAGGCCGAGCCAATGCTAGCCCCCGAAAGCCCCAGAGCCATCAGCCGTGTAAAGCTGACAAGGTCTCCTACATAGCCGCTAACATTGTAGAGATTAAAGAGACCTGACCCCAATCCTGCCAAGCTTTTAGCACTGACAATGGATACTGCCAGTATACCCAGAGCATTGATGATGGCCAGCCACTGACCAATCGTTGAAGCAAAGGCCAAGGATGGGAAGAAATTTCCCAAGGCCAAGAGTAGCAGCCCCAGCAAAATCAGCACCCAAGCAAAGCCTGCATTATAAGCTTCCGCATAATCCTTGAGACGGACATTTTTCAGCCCGCTGAGGAAGAGGCCCGCCAGCACTGTAATGAAGCCAAAGACGACCGAAATAACCAGAATCGTCATGGCGTCAGAGCTGGTACTTATCAGTGCAAAGGGCAGTTCAAAGCCAAAGAAAGAGCCATAAACCAGTCCCCAGATGATGACTGCTACGCCCAACAGGCGGAAGAATCGAAGATTCTTAGCCAGTCCCGACTTGACATGCAAGAAGTGCAGCGCCAGACTGGTGCCCACAAAGAGCAAAAGACCGTAGCCAATGTCCGCAACCATCATGCCAAAGAATACAAAATAAAATAGGGAAACGACGGGGGTTGGATCCTTATCACCATACTTAGGCAAGGAATACATCTCTGTCACTAGCTCGAAGGGCTCCACCAAGGCATTGTTTTTAAGCTTGGTCGGAACCTTATCTTCCTCGTCCTGTCGAATCTCTCTGGTCTGGATGAGAATGCTCTGACCAAACTGCTCCTTCAAACAAGCCTCAAGAGCTTGAACCTGATTGCTTTCGATCCAGCCTTCCAAGGCTGCTAGATTTTGCGTGCTGGCTAACTGATTCTTACTTTCTTGGCGGGAGGAGAGATTGCAGAGATAGTCCAGCTGAACCTTGAGATGGTCCAACTCGTTCTTAGACGCTGCCAGACTCTTTGTCATAGCTTCTGCCACAGCCTCTTGCTGTCGAATATTGGCCTTGAGCTGGGCTACCCGATCAGCAGGCAGTTCCGCATAGTCATACTCAAAAGACTTAAAGCCATACTCTTTCAAGATTTTGCGAACTGCTTCCAGAGAGCCTGTCTTATAAAAAATAAGAATCCCGTGCTCCGTATCATCTGTAAAGACTTCCTGAAACTTCAGGTCAGGATGTGCTCCCAGAGTCAGGCGCAGAGCATCGTCATCTGTATTGGGAATCGTCCCAATCAACGCTCCCAGATGACTGAAAGTCGCAGCTGCTTGCGGTGTTAGCTCCAGCGACTCCCACTTTTCCAGCGCAGCCATTTCCAAGCGGTCAGCTTCTATCTGATCCTTGGCCTCTTGCAAGACGTTGAGCTGCTTGCTGATTCCTTCTAACAGCGCAATCTCATCCCAGGCTTTCCCCGCCTGCTCCAAAGCAGTAAAGGACAACTCCAAAGGTTCTTCTTTTAAGGCTTCCAGCAGTTTCTTTTTGGGCATAAAGGGTTCCAGCTCTGCAATCAGTCTCTCGAGCTTTTCTTGGCGTCTGAGCAAATCCTGCTGAGATAGCTGCCGATCTGGCCGGCCAACTAAAGCCTGCTCAAAGGCTGCCTGCCAGTCCTCTTCCTGCCGCAAGTCATGAATCTGAACCGACTCTAAGCCCTGTAGGTAAAAGAGAAGCTGATCCAGCAGTTCCTTGGGCAGAAGCAGAGACAGCTGCCGCATTTGACTAATGGCCATAGGCTTCTACCACCTTCTCTACAATAGCTCGCGCCAAGTCTGCTTTTTTGTCTGTCAGCGCAGCCGCAACCTTGTCCTCATTTTGCTGGGTTGTCTGCTCCAAATCTTGCTGCAGGTGCACCAACTTTTGCTGAGAAGTCGCGGTTAATTCCTCAGCCAGCTTCTGCGTTTCATCGTCATAAGTCAGACCTAGCTGTCTGAGATTTTCATCTACCTGCTGTCGCAGCTCCTGAGCCTGCGTCCTGTAGCCCATCAAAACTTCTTCTGCAGCAGTTTCAATTTCCTGCATTTTTTCAAGTGTTTCATTGGCCATCTATTCACCCCCTCGTTTTCAAAAACCTTCGAAAACGGATTTTAAAATCTGCATTCCTGGCTGACTAGCCAACCATCTGGCAAGGTTATCTTCAGGAATACAGCTTCGTACTTGCATAAATTATATCATATTTTCAGAAAAACAGTCAGAGATTGCTAAACATCTATCTCCAACTGATAGGAAAAGCCGATATAGATTTGATTCATTTCAATACTTACAAATCAGTATCAGCTGTACACTCTTGATAAGTTTCAGTCTTGCAAACGGTTTATTTGTCTATAACTATGTTATAATATAAACAAATTCTAAGACAAATATAGAATATCAGAAAAGTAAAAGTGGCTTCAAATGTAATTTCCAGCCAGAACAGCCCTTAAACTTTTACTAAACATTATCCCATGAAGAAAGTGATTTTATGAGTCAGCAGAATATCTTGGCCATCATTGAGAGCCATCTTGACAAGATGACCGACTTGGAACAGAGGATTGGTCACTATTTTTTGGATCCAAATAGTATTCAAGAGGATTTATCCTCTTTGCAAGTTGCCCAAACCTTGCACATTTCTCAAGCAGCCTTGACCCGTTTCGCCAAAAAATGCGGCTTTAAAGGTTATCGGGAATTTAGTTTTCAATATCTACAGGACCTACAAAAGGCGCAAACCGAGTCGGATAATATGCAAAGCAGCTTATCCCGTCATGTCTTGTACAACTACAACCAAATCCATCAGCAGACAAAAGAACTGATAGAGGAGGAAAAGCTGGAGCGAGTGGCTCAAATCATAGAAGAGGCAGATCGAGTTTATTTCTTTGGAACAGGTAGCTCGGGCTTAGTAGCACGTGATATGAAGCTGCGCTTCATGAGGCTGGGAGTCGTTTGTGAAGCCCTAACTGACCAAGATGGATTCGCTTGGACAACTAGTATTCTGGACAAGAACTGCCTTGTTATCGGATTTTCTCTATCCGGACAGACCCAGTCCATCATTGACAGCTTGATTGACGCTAAAAATATGGGAGCAAAAACCATCTTGGTGACTGGACAACCTGAAAAGATTCAAGAAGACTTCACTGAAGTCGTTCCTGTTGCTCTTCAAAGCAAGCCTGAGTTTATCTTGCGGATTTCCGCACAATTCCCCATGATTCTCATGATTGACCTCATCTATGCTTTTTTCCTAGAGATTAACCGTGAAAAGAAAGAAAGAATCTTTAACAGCTTTTGGGAGAATCAAAAACTAAATGGCTACTACCGCCGCAATACCCACAAACGATAAAAACGAATCAGGATTTTCTGACTCGTTTTCTTTTTTGGTCTAAATTTTTCCTCTTTCTTTCACAAGGGGAGGATTGGCCCATAGATTTCTAATTGGGGCTGAACTTTTTCCATATGAAAGGCATCGTAGGCACGCCACTTTTGATAAGTAGGCTGATCCAGTTTGAGGCTACTAAGACCAATTAAAAAACTAGCACTTTTATGGAAGCTTTCAAGAGCAATGAGAAGACGGTTATCCAGGGCCTTTGTTTTCTCCAAGCTCCTTAAAACTTCTGCTAAGCACTCGTAAAAGCGGATTTCATCTCTTGACCGAATTGCCTTCTTTTGAAAATCTTCCATCAAAGAACCTAGAAGCTGAGCAGCTTCCTGAATGAAACTTCTTTCTGCCATTTGATTTTCCTCTTCAAAGACAAGGAACCTGAGAAAAATCTCAGGTTAAACTTGTCTATTTTTGAAATGATAGTAGGCTCCAAACATACCTGCAGTATTTTGATGATGAGCAAAGGCCAGTTTGGTTTTGTCAGCAATGCTTGGAACCAAAGCATCCTGCAAAGCCACCTGAATACGCGGCCTAAGAATAGCTTCTTGGCCCATAATGCCGCCTCCTAAAATAACAACTTCCGGATTAAAAACATAGCAGATATTAGCAATTCCTTGACCCAGATAGCCAACCATACGATCGATGCCTTCGATACAGAGTTTATTGCCCTCAGTTGCTTCTTTGAAAATCCGACGGCCATTCCAATGCTCTGCGTCTTCTCCATGTAGCTCAGCCACATAATTGACCAGAGCTGTTGTAGATGCCACATCTTGGAAAGCTCCGTCTGGTAGATGCAGGTATCCGACCTCACAAGCAGAGTTACTAAAGCCATGGAAGACCTGACCATCTACGACCAGACAGCCTCCAATACCTGTACCGATTGTCAAACAAAGGGCAATCTTCGCTCCCTTGCCACTACCCGACATAGCCTCCGCCAGACCAGCACAGTTGACATCATTTTCAATCTCACAAGGCAGGGAGAATGTTTCTTCCAGCACTTTTTTGAACTGGGTCCCAGCGTAATTAGGAATCTGTGGCCCAGCATAGAAAATTTCACCCTTGTCTGGATCCACCATACCAGCCGAAGAAATACAAATCCCAGCCAGAGGTCCTTTTTCTAAATAGGCTGCAACAATTCCTTCAACCTTTTGCATAATTCCCGGACCGCCTTTGTGGGCCTCCGTCGGCATTTCATGTGCTTCCACCAAGGTTTCCACCTCGTTGATTAAGCCATACTTGATATTGGTACCGCCAATATCAATAGCAACATAGTGTTTCATAGCACACCTTCTCTCTAGTGTTTATCCTGTTGCTTATAAAAATTGCTCCTTGGTTTGTCTAATCAACTGAGCTGCTTCTTCCACAATCGGCCGTTCACTTTCCTGTAGCGGTGTCAGAGGAGAGCGGACAGATCCGATGGTCAAGCCTTCGTTAATTTCCAAAACACCCTTAATAACCGCGTACATATTGCCGCGGGCGCTGGTTAATTTTCCTATAATCGCATTTATCGCATATTGCAATTCCTTAGCTCGTTCCAATTCCTTGTCAGCAATCAGTTGATTGAGTTGGAGGAAGAGCTCTGGCATAGCTCCGTATGTACCACCGATACCAGCTGCAGCCCCCATGAGTCGGCCACCTAAGAATTGCTCATCTGGACCATTAAAGACTACATGATCTTCTCCCCCAAGAGCTACAAAGGTCTGAATATCCTGCACTGGCATTGAAGAGTTCTTCACACCGATCACACGTTCGTTCTTGAGCATTTCCTTATAAAGGCTAGGAGTCAAGGCTACACCAGCCAGCTGAGGAATATTGTAAATCACAAAATCTGTATTAGGCGCTGCCGCACTGATGTCATTCCAATACTGAGCTACAGAATACTCCGGTAGTCGGAAATAAATCGGTGGAATAGTCGCAATCGCATCCACACCCAAACTTTCGGCATGACGAGCCAGCTCTATACTATCCTTGGTATTGTTGCAAGCTACATGGGCAATGATAGTCAGACGTCCCTTAGCAACTTTCATCACTTCTTCTAGAACCCGTTTTCGGTCTTCTACACTCAGATAGATACACTCGCCCGAAGAACCGTTGACATAAAGACCTTGCACGCCCTTGGCGATGAAATATTCCACTAAAGCGCGAGTCCGCTTCGAGCTGATTTCACCTTCCTCGTCATAGCAGGCATAGAAAGCAGGAATGACACCTTCATATTTTTTTAAATCTGACATAGTTTTCTCCTAATGTTTTAGAAATGAGAGGGACGAAAATCATTGTTTCATCCCCACATCTTTTATTTTACAATTTCCGATAATTTAACTTTACGATCTTCAAACATAGACTGAGTACATGCATCTGCTGTTGCAATAGCCTCCAGAGCTGCTTCTCCTGTCAATAATTTTTTGAATTCTTCTGTTACCGGTGCTCCCTGCATGATTTCATGAAGGTAACGCATTTCCTTGTCAATAACAGATGATAACCACAATGGGGTACGTTTACCAGGTTTTCCGTAAGCAATCGCTCCATCCATTTCGGTACTATGGTAAATACGAGTACGATCATCATCTTCTTCCTGTGACTCATGGATTAGGAAGTAACTTTCTTGGCCATCTAATTTGAGAGTTCCTTTACAGTTGAACAAGTCCAGACGAATCGCTCCTTTTGTCCCTTGAATCAAGACATAGTGTTCACCCCAGCGATAAGCAGAACCCCATTCTAGCAAAGCAAAACGCTTATTTGAAAATTCCATATTAACAAAAATCATGTCATCTTCATCACCAAAGTTTTCTCCCTCATGAGCTACATTGCCGCCAGTCATTGTAACAGTTTCAGGCATCCCGCCCATAAGAAATTGAACACAGTCCAATTCATGGATATGGTGATATAAGTGACCACCAGATTTTTCGCGGATTTTCTTCCAAGATACCGATGGTTGTTGCTCCTCCCATCCATTACGAGCTGTATGACAATACAGAACGTCCCCAATCACACCTTGATTGATTAATTCTTTGGCATGATGAACACCATTAAAGAAGTTCATGATATGCCCCGCCATAAAGGTCACATTATTTTCTTTACAAGCATCTACCATTTCGCGACAATCCTCATAGGAAAGAGCAATTGGTTTTTCACAAAAAACATTTTTTCCATGCTGAGCTGCTTTGATAACCGGCTCTTTATGAAGATTATTTGGAGAAGCTACAATAACACAGTCAACTTCATCGCTAGCCACTAATTCATCTATCGAAGCTGCAACTTTCGCTCCTAACTCTTCAGCTACTGCTTCCGCGTTTTCTGGATCATAAACAATCGTAATCTCTGCACCATCATTTTTTTGCATATAACGAGCCAATTCAGCTCCAAAATATCCTGTTCCTACAACGCCATATTTAACCATTTTTATTCTCCTGTTGTTTAATACAATATGCTATTTTTAACTTATATATTGACTAATGTTGTTTCGAAATGTCTATTTTACAGATCCTTCTGAAAGACCACTTGCAATCTTATTTTGAATGATTGAGAAGAAGATGATAGAAGGCAATACAACAATCACAGATGCCGCCATCATATCTCCCCAGTCTAGCACCTCTGACCCATTCAATGAACGTAGTGCTACTGCAACGGTCATTTTACTTGTATCGTTGATCAGTATCAATGCATATAAGAATTCATTCCACGCATTAATAAAGGTATAAATCGCTGTTGCAACAATTCCTGGAGCAACAATTGGTAATACCACTTTATAAAAAGTAACAAATTTATTTGCTCCATCAATACGGGCTGCCTCTTCAATCCCAATTGGAACCGTTTGGAAGAAGCCAACCAGCAGCCATACCGCATAAGGTACACTAAATGACAAATAAATGATGATAAGGCCAATGATGCTATTGCCCAAACCTGCTTTTGCTATTGCAATAGAATAAGGTATTGCTAGCAAAATAGGTGGGAAAATATAAGTTGTTACCAAAAGCCGTGACATTATTGCTCCTAGTTTAGGGAAGAAACGAACAATACCATAAGCAGCCATGGAAGAAATAATCGTTGCAATAACTGTTGTGGACAAAGAAATTACTAAACTATTTCGGATATTATCAACGAAATGCAAATCATTAATAACATGTGTAAAGTAGTCTAGCGTAAAAGTCTGAGGCCAGAAGCGAGTTGGAAATTGTGTCAACTCCCCTTTTCCTTTAATTGAAGATATAATAATCCATACAAGCGGGAAGATTGCAACAATTGTTGCAATTATCAAAACCAAATGAGCTCCGATATCTAAGTAGAAATTTGATTTTTTCTTCATTATTTTCTACCCTCCTTTTCCCATTTACTAATTACAGAGAAGTAAATGAAGCAAACTGTCAATAAGAAGATAAAGAGCAATACTGTGACTGCTGAAGCTCGTCCTAATAACTTCGTTCCCCAACCTAAGTTGTAAGCGAAAATCGGCAAGGTCATAGTCGCATTAGATGGACCACCACCAGTAATGAGGTAGATAATATCAAAATTGTTAAAGATCCAAACCGTTCTCAGTACAACTAGTAACCCTACAACGACCTTAATATGCGGAAAAGTAATATGTCTGAACACTTGCCAACTTGTCGCACCATCAATTTTAGCTGCCTCAAACTGCTCCTGAGGAACTGTTTGAAGTGCAGATAAAACATTAACCATAATCATTGGAGCTCCAAACCAGATATTGATAAACACTAAGCAAATAAAGGCCCACGTGCTATCAGTCAGAAAAGCTGGAGCATGCTCCATTAAACCAAGCTTAACAATGATATTTGGCAGATACCCATAGACACCATTTAGAATCCATTGCCATGAAAAAGCAATAACAATTGTAGGAAAGGCCCACGGTACGATTAACAACGTCCGATAAAGTTTTTTAAATCGTCGCACTCTATGCAAAGCAAGAGCCAGAACAAATCCAATGATAACTTGTCCAGCTAAGGAAAGGACAGTCCATTTTATTGAATTAAAAAATGCACTAAAAAAATTAGGGTCTGACAATACTGCTTTATAATTATCCAAACCAACAAAACGATAGTTGGGCATAATTAAATTCTTATTGGTAAAGCTATAAAAGATGCTTGAAAAAAATGGATAAACAAAGAGTAATCCTACGATAATCACCGCTGGCAGTACAAATATCCAACGCGTCAAATTACGATCTCTGACCATCTCTTACCCCTTTCTTTAAAATAAGAGGCTATAGCGCTACTGCACCATAGCCCTAATAATCCAGGTATTATTTCACATCAACTGCAACCGTTTCAAATAAATCGTTTAATTGCTTTTCAGCATCTTTTGCTGCAGCCATAGGGTCTTTCCCATTTGTGATAATATCTTGGAACATCTGTTCAATAATGTGTTGGTTTGTCAACATACCAGCCTCAACACTTGGGCCATTTTCATAACCAATAGCAGTACCTTTTTGAACAGCCTCGTTGATTACTTGTTCAGCATGTTGGAATTTTTGACGTGTTTCATTTTCCTTATAAGCTGGTAAATCAGAAATACCGCTAATCGTTGGCAACATACCAACTGGTGTGGAATCTAAGAAACCAACATAGTTGTCTTGTTCATACAGATATTCTAAAAATGCTTTTGCAACTTCTGGATGTTTAGAATTTTTCCATACAACCATTGGAACATTTGAAGTTTCAATCCCTTGATCTTTATCAGATGCTTTGACCTTCGGAATAGGATAGGCATCAATCGATTCTAATAATTGCGGACTGTTCGCTTCAACCCCTCCAATGTGGAAACCTGAGTTAAAGTCAAAGGCTGTCTTACCTTGGTAGAATAGGGTAGCTTGTTGTAATACATTATAATTGAGTGAATCTTTAGGAGAAACTTCTTTGTACATTTTCACCCAGTATTTAATTCCTTCTTGAGCCAAATCGCTAGTTAAATCAACCTTCTTATCCTTTGTTAATAGGCTTCCTCCTGCACTACGAACATAGAAATTCAGGAAACGAGTAGCCATAAAGTCATTCGTACCAAGCGGCACTGACATACCATAAACTCCATCAGCTGTTAGTTTCTTAGATGCTTCATAAAGTTCATCCCAGGTTTTAGGCACTTCAATATTGTGTTGTTTTAATAAATCTGTGCGTACCCACATCACTTGTGCATGGGAATAAAGAGGAACAGAATAGTAATCACTGCCAATTTTTGCTTCATTCAGAGCTGTTTTATTGAAACGATCTTTTCCAATTTTATCAATTGTATCATTCAATGGAACAATAGCATCTGAGTTAATCATTTCCATTACTTGATTCGGCAAAGCTGTACTGACATCGGGTACATTTCCGTTAGCAAGGCCTGTTGTCCATTTGGTGTAAAAGTCATTCCAAGAAAAAGTTTCAATTTTAATCTTAACTTTTGGATGCTTCTTCATAAATTCATCTGCAGATTTCTGGATACTTTCTAAACGAGGTCCCTGTGTAAATGAGTGCCACATAACGATTTCCCCAGATAATTCACCTGAATCATTTCCTTTACTATTTTCCCCACTTGGAGAACAACCACTGATTATCAGTGCGACAAGTCCTGTTAGAAGAACGAATAAAAATTTCTTTAGATTTTTCATAGTTTACCTCTTTCTATTTAAGAAATAGCTACTTTAAATACTACTTTTTTTAAGGGTAGATCATTTACACGAACTTTGGGCTGATGCAAATCCTCAGGGAATGTTATTAAACATTCTCCAGATTTCAAGTGAATAAGCTGCTCCATTTTTCCTTCATATAACTCAATATCCTTTTCCTCATTATAAGGTTGACTAACTGTTGTGTTTTTAACAGAAGAAACTGCCATATCTTCTGTATTTTCTAACACCAGATGGATATCAAGATATTTCCTATGAGATTCAAAGAAATCTCCTGGTTGACCATCTGCTACATAACTAAAACAATTGCCAAATAATTTATCACCTTCAATATCTATCTTCCCTTCTGGGAGACTGTCCAAATCAACTGTTTTTAAAAAATTTATTAATCTTTCAAAATATGGATTTACTCCTACATAAGTTGATAGATTATTAATTTCCGTTACAATCATAATTAAAATTTCCTTATAAAATTTTATTTAATACGTGAACCGTTCTCTAATTCAAAGAAGTGTGCTTTTGCAATATTGAATACCAAGTCTATTTTCTGCCCTGCTTCATGGTAATTATGAACAGCAACACGTGCAGAAAATTCCTGAACTCCTACTTTACAATAAAGGATAGAATCGCTTCCTAAAAGTTCAGAAACTATAATCTCTGCTTCAACAACAGAATCTGGGAAAGCATCAGCAGCTATCAACTCAGCCGAGATATCCTCTGGTCGAATGCCCAGTATCACTTTCTTTCCTTGATAGCCTTTTTCTTCTAGGATTTTACGCTGACCGTCTGGAAGTCCAACAGCAAAGCCTTGTCCATCTGTAAGCTGGTTACCTTCTAAGTTCACTTCAAAGAAATTCATGGCTGGACTGCCGATAAAACCTGCCACAAATTTATTAGCTGGTTCGTTATAAAGTTCCTGAGGCGTACCGATTTGTTCGATTCGGCCGATAGTACCTGTTCCTGCTTCGTTCTTAGTAGCTGACATGATAACGATGCGGTCAGCCAAGGTCATGGCCTCGGTCTGGTCGTGGGTTACATAGATAGTCGTCGCTCCGATACGGCGGTGAATTTTTGCAATTTCTGCCCGCATGGACACGCGCAGTTTGGCATCCAAGTTAGACAAGGGTTCATCCATAAGGAAGACTTTGGCATCACGGACAATCGCCCGCCCCATAGCTACCCGCTGGCGCTGACCACCAGACAGGTCGGCTGGTTTACGATCCAGAAGCTCTTTCAGCCCAAGGATTTCCGCCGCTTCCTGGACTCTTTTGTCAATATCAGCCTTGTCATACTTGCGAAGCTTGAGTCCGAATGCCATATTGTCATAAACAGTCATGTGAGGATAAAGGGCATAATTTTGGAAAACCATGGCGATATCCCGATCTTTAGGAGCAATGTCATTGACAAGATTTTGATCAATATAGAGCTCCCCTTCTGTGATATCCTCAAGGCCTGCAATCATCCGCAAGGTTGTTGATTTTCCACAACCGGAAGGTCCTACAAAAACGATAAACTCCTTATCCTTAATATCCAAATCAAAATTTTCAACAGAGTAAAAATCACTATTAGGATATTTTTTATATAGTTTATTTAGTGTTAAGGTTGTCATTCATCTACCTCACTTATTTTAATCCTGCAACAAAGCGCTCTGTAATTTCTTTAGGCCGAGTAATGGCTCCGCCGACAACGATACCTCTTACACCCAAATCATGTATCTGCTTGGCTTGACTTGGATAGTGAATCTTTCCTTCAGCGATGACATCAAAGCCTGCTTGGCACAAGCGGCGGATAAGCTCAATGTCTGGTCCGTCAACCTTGGGACTGTAAGAAGTGTAGCCCGATAAGGTAGTGCCGACAAAGTCTACACCAGCTTCTACAGCAGCAGCAGCTTCCTCATAGGTACTAATATCTGCCATCAATAGCTGATGAGGATACTTGGCCTTAACCTGCTTGATGAAATCCGCAATTGTCAGGCCATCATGGCGTTCCCGCTTGGTACAGTCCAGAGCAATGACTTCAATATCCAGAGCAGCCAACTCATCCACTTCCCGCATGGTAGCCGTGATAAAAGGCTCTTGTGGCGGATAGTCGCGTTTGATAATTCCGATGATGGGCAGGGAAGTTACTTCCTTGATCTCCCGAATATCGCGAACACTATTAGCTCGAATACCAACAGCACCGCCCTGCTCAGCAGCCTTAACCAAGAGAGGAATGACTCCTCCAGCTTCCGTATAAAGCGGCTCCTGGGGCAAGGCTTGACAGGAAACAATGATGCCGTCTTTAATCTTGGCTATCAAGTCATCTTTTAAAATCTGTGACATGAATATACAATCTCCTTTCGTAAGA
Organism: Streptococcus sanguinis; assembly: GCF_026781265.1. GTDB lineage: Bacteria > Bacillota > Bacilli > Lactobacillales > Streptococcaceae > Streptococcus > Streptococcus sanguinis_T. The sequence continues at coordinate 52,871 of NZ_JAKUVC010000009.1, read as the reverse complement.
CGTCGGTCTGATCAGATAGTCTAAAAACTACCTAGGACCTCAGGTGGAGTAGAGAAGAAGGCCGCAAACAAATATTTTTACTTCCTTATCCTGGACTCCGTTTTTTAACTCGAGTATTTCATAATGTTATTATAAATAATTTTTAAAGCGCTTTCAATATTGTTTGAGATTTAGATTTTAGTTTCCGAATTTTCCAGAAAAGCAGAAATTCCTGAAAGTACTTTCAGAAATCCGTTTTGTAGAAAAGTCAATGAAAGAGCAAGCAAACTTCTAAAAAGATTCTCACTTTCTATACTCCCTCAGGCAAGTAAAAAGGGCTAGGCCTTTACCTAGCCCCAAAGGGGGGACGAATATTATCTCTCGGATTTCAAGTCCGAAACGAGAGAAAGTCTTTTTATTTTGGTTCCGCAGAGCCAGTTAAAGACAGTATCGCTGACACGGACATTCATAGCCTCATGCCCATACTCAGGCAGGAGATGATACTCTTTTTCTCCAGCCAAGCTGTTATAGATGGCAAACTGCGTGATAGGATAGCAAACATCATCCTCTAGGCCAATAATCATCTGCACTGGACAGCTAATACGATGGGCCAGATTTTTCACGTCAATATAAGCAAGTGTCCGCAACAACTGCTCTTCTGTCTCATGAAAAGGATCATGGAATTTGAAATAACGAAAGAGCTCATCATAGGCTTCACTGGTATTGCCAATCTCCAAAACTCGTCTAAAGTCAGCAAGGAAGGGATAGATGGCTACAGTCTGCTTGATCCGAGAATTTAATGCAGCTGCTACCAAAGCCAAGGCTCCGCCCTGTGAGCCTCCAAAACTAGACAAACGGTTTTCATCCACGAAGTCCAAACCAGCCACTAGCTCGACCAAGGTGTAAACATCCAGATAGACATCCTTGAAAAAAAGCTGATTCGGTCCATCCAGAGCCCCGCGGATAATATGTCCTTTAACAGTATTGCCGCGGACTTCTCTATCACCATCCAGTGAATAGCCTGACTGACCACGAACATCCATCGACACCACACCCCAGCCCGCTGCCGTATAGGCCAGCATATCAGCCCAATCTCAGCCCTGTCCCATATAACCATGAAAATGAAACAATACCGGAACTTTTTCTGATAACTTAGGCACAACTAGCTTAGCATAGATTTGCCCACCGTTTCCAGACTTGAAGGTTAGCTCGTAACAAGTCGCATATGCAATTTGAAAATCTTTTTCCAGCAACTGGTAGTCCTGAGACACTTCCACCTCCGCCACTTGTTTATTCCAAAAGGTATCAAAATCGTCGGGCATTTCATCTCTTCCGCGATAATCTAACATTTCTTTAAGTAAAGTAGGGTTTTTCATGTCTTATCCTCCCAACGATTCTTGAAACCTCTTTCATCATACCATAGAAAGAGGAAGTTTTTAATAAGTTAATATATAGATTTTTCTGTTTTTTCTGAAATTTTACCGATTCGCCGCCTAAGAACCCATATGAAGCAGGAGCAGTAAATAGAACAAACTAAATCCTATGTTTAGGCCAGCTCCGTTAAGGTAGGGACGTCCGATTCTCAGCTTTTCTAACAGTAAGATAGTCAACAGACTGAGCGGTAAAGGGGTCAGCAACCCCAGATAAGCAGGCAATATTGTCTGACCGGTAACTATTAGCAGTGAGTAAACGAGCCAGCCTAGACCGGTCAGGGCGATAGCTGTCCGCCAAGTTATATCTAGAAAGAGCACTGCTTCATTGATAAGCTCGCTATCTTCGTCTGAGCAGACCTGTACGCCGCTTCGTTTATAGGCCTTTTTGCTGATGATCCCAACGTAGTAAAAGGCCACATGTGCCACTGGCGATAGGGCAAATCCAATTCCTAAGAAGGCTATTGACAGATAGGCCCACAAGCCCTTATTTGTCAAACCAAAGAGAGCATAAAGCGAAACTAACATAAGAGGGATTGAGAAGTTAGCCACCAAAGCGCCCAGGCGCAGCCGACCAACAGAGCCAGAAAGCATCAGCATAGCCAGATTCTTATTGCCAATCCGACTCTGCTCCGTAAAAGAGGCATAACTTTCCTTGTCTACCTCAAAACCAACCAGCAGAACATCCCCCAATAACCAGCAAAGACCACTCAACAGCCCAGCCCATAAAGATAAAAAAATCACATTACTCTCCTTTTTTCCATCGTCTCCTTATCTTAGCACAAAAGCTCACTCAATCACAAGTAGTCAGAAGGTTTACGTCTTTTTACCCCAGCAAGCTCCTTTCGTTAAGAGACTTAGCACTCACGTCGCTCCTCACCTCAGCATTCATGTCTCTATGCCCGGCTTCGACCAGAGGTCTTGCCTGGCTATGTGTTTCTTCAAGGTGTACAGCTTTTGTCCCAAGGGACAAAACTGCATCCACTGCTCTATGACTCAATTTTGTCCTTGTCCTAAGGACGCGTTTCATTAAGACACATAGCGCTCATGTCGCTCCGCTCCTCAGCATCCATGTCTCTAAGCTCGGCTTCGACCGACGGTCTTGCCTCGCTAAGATACATAGAAATATCCCCCACCAAAGGGTAGGGGATGACCGACAAACTGTCTTATTTTTAATTAAGGAAGCTGCTCGCTTATTTGCGGCGTCCTGGGCGTTCCTTGTAGCCATAGTAGGCGTCTTCGATGATTTCCTGCATGTGGTCAACCATTGGAAGGCGTGGGTTAGCCGGAGAACATTGGTCTTCATAGGCAAGGAAGGCCAATTCGCGTGAATGTTCTTTCCATTCTTTTTCGTCAATACCTTGAGCCTTGAAGTTCATTTCGATACCGACACGTTCTCCCAGTTCATAAACAGCTTTTGCGTAAGATTCAACCCCTTCTTCCGGAGTAGAAGCTGGGAGTCCAAGCATGCGTGCGATATCTTGGTATTTCTCATCCGCACGGTAGTAGTTGTACTTAGGCCATGTCGCTGTCTTAGTTGGACGTGTACCGTTGTAATGGATTACGTATGGCAGTAAGATCGCATTGGTACGACCGTGAATCGTATGGAACTGAGCACCAATCTTATGGGCCATAGAGTGGGAAATTCCCAGAAAGGCATTGGCAAAGGCCATACCAGCGATAGTAGAGGCATTGTGCATCTTTTCGCGAGAGTGGAAGTCTGCGTTCTTAACAGAGCTTTCCAGGTTTTCAAAGACGAGTTTGATAGCTTGGAGAGCCAAACCATCCGTAAAGTCGCTTGCCATCTGAGATACATAAGCTTCTGTTGCGTGAGTCAGCACGTCCATACCAGTGTCTGCTGCGACAAATCCTGGAACAGTCAGTACCAGAGCTGGGTCTACGATGGCTACAGTTGGAGTCAGAGAGTAGTCAGCAATTGGGTATTTACGGTTGTTAGCCTTGTCAGAGATAACGGCAAACGGTGTTACTTCTGAACCTGTACCAGATGTTGTAGGGATTGCAATAAACTTAGTCTTCTTACCAAGCAATGGGAATTTGAAGGCACGTTTACGGATATCCATGAATTTTTGCACAAGGTCACGGAAGTCCACTTCAGGTTGCTCATAGAAGAGCCACATTACTTTAGCTGCGTCCATTGGTGAACCACCACCAAGCGCGATGATTGTATCAGGTTTGAAGGTACGCATAATCTCTGTACCACGTTCAACTGTAGTAATATCTGGATCTGGTTCTACGTCTGCAAAGATTTGGTAAACAACCTTATTCCGACGAAGATCGAGTTGTTCGATGATACGATCTAGGAAACCAAGCTCTACCATCGCATGGTCTGTTACGATCATGACACGTTCCACATCACGACACTTTTGCAGATATTGGATAGAGTCACGCTCGAAGTAAGTTTTTGAAGGGAGTTTCATCCATTGCATATTATTTCTACGTCTTCCTACTTTTTTGATGTTCAAGAGATTCACAGCACTAACGTTATCACCTACTGAGTTGCGGCCATAAGATCCACAGCCCAAAGTCAGTGATGGCAGGAAGGCATTATAAACATCCCCGATACCGCCGAAAGTAGAAGGTGAGTTGCAAATAACACGGATGGCACGAACAGCTTTACCAAATTCCTTAGTCAACTCTTCGTCCGCTGTATGGATAGCAGCTGAGTGACCAAGACCATGGAATTCTACCATTTGACGGGCCTTTTCAACACCGTCTTCACGAGATTCAGACTTGAGAACAGCGATGACAGGTGACAGTTTTTCACGTGTCAATGGCTCTTTTTCACCAACTTCTTTACACTCTGCAGCCAAGATATTCGTATCTTCTGGCACACTGAAGCCTGCCTGCTCTGCAATCCAAGTAGCTGGCTTACCAACGATATCCGGATTGAGCTTAGCACCGGCACAGTTCTTGCTGTTTGCCTTAGCACCGAAGCAGAATTCTTCCAACAGAGCTTTTTCTTTCTTATTCACAAAGTATGTATGATAAGATTTGAACTCTTCTACAAATTCATCATAAACTTCCTTATCAATGATAACGGCTTGCTCAGAGGCACAGACCATACCATTGTCAAAGGACTTAGACATCACGATATCGTGCGCTGCTTGACGTATATTAGCGGATTTTTCCACATAAGCTGGTACGTTTCCGGCACCAACCCCAAGAGCTGGCTTACCACATGAGTAAGCTGCCTTTACCATTGCGTTACCACCTGTCGCAAGGATAGTCGCAATCCCTTCGTGGTTCATAAGCGCAGAAGTTGCTTCCATCGATGGCGCTGTAATCCACTGTACACAGTTTTCAGGCGCACCTGCTGCAATCGCTGCATCACGCACGATTTGTGCTGCATGAGCAGAAGATTCTTGAGCTGATGGGTGGAAAGCAAAGATGATCGGATTACGAGTCTTCAAGGAAATCAAAGATTTGAAAATCGCTGTTGAAGTCGGGTTGGTAGTCGGTGTGATACCGCAGACAACACCCACTGGCTCCGCAATCAAGGTCAATCCAGTCACATCATCTTCTTCAATAACGCCAACAGTCTTCGTATGGCGCATATTATTCACAACGTGTTCACAGGCGAAAAGGTTTTTCGTTGCCTTGTCTTCAAAAACTCCGCGACCTGTTTCTTCATAAGCGTGCAGGGCCAACTCACCGTGAGCATCCAAAGCTGCTACAGAGGCCTTGGCTACGATGTAGTCCACCTGTTCCTGATTCAGCTTTCTCATTTCCTCTAGTGCAGCCAGACCTTTTTGCACCAGTTCATCGACATGCTTTTGCGCTGCCAAAGCCTTGTCTTCTTGTTCTACCGTTTTCTTCTTTTCAGCCATTCTATTCCTCCAATGGTTTTGCCTTAGGTTAGACGAAGAACACTAACCTTTGTTAATTATTTCACAATACAATTATAACTTATTTAATACCTTTTGTAAACACTTTCACTCAACATTCACAAACTTTTATCTATTTATTTGTAAAACACATAACAAATTCGCTGATTTTACAGTCTATTCTTTTAGTTTTTGTGAAAAATTTTTTTATTTTTTAGAGATTTCACATACTTTTACTTTCACATAATATATGAAAGCGCTTTCTTGGTTTAGATATAAAAAGCTCGGACGAACCGAGCTGATTATTTATGGTTTCACATTACCTGAATTGGCTTCATCTATGGCTTGTTTAATGGTATTGGCATAGAGAGTTCCCCCTTCAATGATGGACTCTGAATTCGAGCCAAAGTGGACATAGTCTGTCCCTTCCCAAATCTGCGGATTTTCGATAGCAGTTTGATGCCAGTCAGCCACAAAGACATAGTCGTACTTCTTGGCTAATTCCAGCTCATACTCCCGCTGCTGGGCTAAAACACCGCCCTCTGAGCGACCGTCATAAGGAGTCACGAGGATCAGTTGATGCCCCTTAGGCAGGCTGGAAACATACTCATCCAAAAGCTCATTCGAGTAACCGGACGAATTGGTTCCAAGAGCCAGAACAACCTGCTTCTTCAGCACTCTATTAGCAATATCTGTCTTGTAGACCTCCAAGCCTGTGCTCAGACTGCGGCTAACGACGGTATCGAGCTCAATTCCTGGCAATATCTGTTGCAATTGATCGCTAGAGCGGAGAGCAACCGAGTCACCAATCATGGTAATCCCGTCCGCCACATTGTACTCAGTCGCCTTGGACTGATCAACCTGACTTCTAGTTGTCTGCATCTTAGTGTCTGCTTGATTCAGAGCGTTGACAATCAAACTTTCCTCAAAAGCTCCGACCTTTGGTGCTGTCACCGAGATAAAGAACATGATCAAAGTCAGCGGAATCATACTGTAAAAGATTGGTCTAGTGAGAGATGACAGATCCATCTTGGTTCCCATGATAACCGGTTGGCGACCAGCAAGAGTTGGCTCCAAGATATAGAAAGACAAGGCTGCAAAAGTAAGAGACAGCAACGTGGTCAAGAGAACAGCCAAGCCGTTACTCATCAGCTGGGTAAAGATAATATAGAATGGCCAGTGGAAGAGATAAACACCATAGCTGGTATCTGCGATAAAGTTGACAATGCCAGGCTCCTTCACATCAGGGAGCTTGTCATGCAACATCCTAGCTGCCAAAATCATCAGACAGGCCAAAATAGTCGAAATCAAGAATCCTACCAGGTAGGTCCAAAGGTTATCAAACTTGAGTAGGAAGCTGAGCAAAAGCAAAACAGCTACACTGCCCCCCATAATTCCAAGCACTTGCTTGAGAGCCAGCTTTTGCTCCAGCAGCTTAAAGCGACTGCTGACATGGCCGACACCAGACAAGGTAGCCAGGATGCTTCCTGCAAAGAAAGGAAAGACATGGGTCAAACTTGAGAAATAAATATCAGAGTAATTCTTAGTGGTCAAAGCTCCAGCAAACATTGATACAAAGCTGACCAAAAAGAGACCTGCAGAAACCAGCGCAATCATACCGCGATAGCGGGCCGTTGACTTAGCAACCTTGCCCAAGCCCCAAGCAGCCAAGCCCCAAAGAACATAATAGTGCACTTCTAAAGCCAGACTCCAAGTATGAATCAGTATGTGCGGCACAAACTGACTCTCATAATTGCCGCCAGATAGCATTTCATAAAAGTTGGTCACAAAGCCCAAAGCAGCCGCAATCTGTGTCCCAATCCCAGCTACAAAATCCTTACGAATCAAGAGGGTAAAGGGCATAACGACCAAAATCATAAAGACCAGAGGCGGTACAATCCGATAAAAACGCCGTTTGAAAAAGCCTTGGATATCGATTTCTTTCTTCTTGGCAAACTCGTCAATAAGCAGAGCGGTAATCAAGAAGCCAGAAAAGGTAAAGAAGATATCCACGCCAATAAAACCGCCAGGGAAAACGCCCTGGAAGTAATGATAAAGCAGAACTAGAAGCAGCCCCGTGATTCTGACGAGCGAAAACCATTTAATGCGCATTTTGATAAATTCCTTGTTTAAACGTTCCTTCATAAACGACATTGCCTTCTGTCGTTAGCTTTCCTTGTCCATCAGCCTGACCTTTGCTAAAGTCCCCTTCATATTTCCAGCCAGACTGCGAGGTAAAGATTCCTTTGCCGTCAAAGATGCCATTGCGAAATTGACCGCTATAACTATCCCCATTTTGAAAAGTCATAGTCCCCTGACCGTTCATCTTCCCGCGAACCAAGGTCCCGTCATACTTGATCTTTCCCTGATCCAGCGTTAAAACGCCCTTACCAGGAATCCCCGAGGTAAAGACCAGAATAGCTGACAGCACAATGACCGTTACAGCCAAAAGTTCTAAATTCTGCCGGGTCAGATAGACCTTGTATTTATCGTAAAATTCTTTTACTTTATCCATATTCCTATCCATCCAAACGCTCTAGCCACTTCTTGCAGCCAGCCAAGACCAAATCATAGGTTTGGTCAAAATCTCCTGTGTACCAAGGATCCGGCACACTTTCTTCTTCAAACTGATAAATTTTATGCTGAAAATCCTCAGGCGCCATCCGCTTCAAATCTCGGACATTGCTTTCATCCATACCAATGATGTAGTCAAAATCCGCAAAATCCGCTGCCGAAATCTGCTGAGAAGTCTTGTTCCTATCATAAGAAATGGCATATTTCTTAAAAATAGCCTGTGTCCCCCGATGAATGGGATTGCCGTGCTCCCAGCTTGAAGTTGCCCGGCTCTCGATTTTCAGTTGGTCTGTTAAACTCTTCATGACAAACTCTGCCATCGGACTACGGCAGATATTGCCCAAACATACAAATACAATTTTCTTCATACAATACCTCGCTATCTATTATAACAAAATAATGGCAAAAACTAGCCCTGAATCGTTTACAGTTTCCTGATTCTCGTTGAAAACTGACAAGCCCTGCCCCTCTCATGTCTAAAAATAGCAAAAAAACCACCCATTTGGTGGCTTTTTGTAGGGAGATTATTTTTTAAAAAGAAAAAAGTTTTAGGAGTTAAGTTAATTTCTTAACTTGGTTATAGTATAATATCCATTCCTTAAAACTTCCTTAAAATAACTTAAACATTTTACTCTTATCTTATACCTGTTTATCAGGATAGTGATATTCCAGCTGCGACCAGCGTTTCTGCCAATTCTTCTTAGCCAAGCGCTCAGCATAGACACGCTGGCGCTCCTTATTTTCAAGAAAATGAGGAGTCGGTCTAACCTGAAAGTTTAAGATATCCTCCAAACCATAGGGAGCAAAAAGTTCCAGTTTGTCATTTGCCAGCAAGCGCAGTCCGATAGCAGTGCAGCGCTCAGGATACTTACTCATGGCTTCACAAGCATTGTTATAAGGAGCCGTTCCAGGACTGTGCCGGTGCATATAGACTTGATTTCTCAGTTCCCAACGATACTTAGGCCAGTCAGACTTCAGTTTTGCCTCAAGCTCTATCGTCTCTGCCTCAGAGCAACTCGGATCAAAGAAAATCACATCTACATCTGTATTAAAGTCAAAACCCGGCCGCTCCGATAGTATATTCCAAATAAAATTTCTCACACAGCCAGCTGCCAGCCAAGAATCCTTAAGCTGCAAACTACGAATAATTTCTAAAATTGCTCGAATGTCCGAATCCTGTCCCAGCCGGTCTAAAATCTCCTCGTTAGTCATCATTCCTTCATATACTCATATCCTAAATGTTCATAGGCTTTGCGGGTAGCCACGCGCCCAGTCCGTGTCCGCATGACAAACCCTTTCTGAATCAGGTAAGGCTCATACATGTCCTCCACTGTTTCACGCTCCTCAGCAATATTGACCGAGAGGGTTCCCAGCCCCACTGGACCGCCACCGTAGACCTCAATCATGGTCTTCAAAATCTTCTGGTCCACATAGTCCAGCCCTTCCTGGTCCACATCCAGCATGGAGAGGGCCTGGTCGGTTATCTTATCATCAATCAGGCCATTGCCCATAATCTGCGCGTAGTCCCGGACTCGCTTGAGCAAACGGTTGGCAATCCGCGGTGTGCCTCGGCTACGCAGAGCCAGCTCCTTAGCAGCCTCGTGGGTAATATCCATCTCAAAAATCTCTGCCGTCCGCTCGACAATTTCTGTCAGGTCGCCAGCTTCATAATACTCCATGTGACCAGTAATCCCAAAGCGAGCCCGCAGAGGATTGGACAGCATGCCTGCCCGAGTGGTCGCCCCAATCAAAGTGAACGGTGGCAGATCCAGATGGACGCTGCGGCTGGTCTCACCCGAGCCAATCATAATGTCGATGTAAAAGTCTTCCATGGCACTGTACAGCACTTCCTCTACTGCCATTGGCAAGCGGTGAATCTCATCTATAAAGAGGACATCGCCCGGCTCAAGGTCATTTAAGATCGCAACCAAATCACCGGACTTTTCAATCACCGGACCTGAAGTTTGCTTGAGATTTACGCCTAGTTCATTGGCAATGACAAAGGCCATGGTCGTCTTCCCCAGACCTGGAGGACCAAAAAGCAGGGTATGATCCAGCGCCTCATCCCTCAGCTTAGCCGCTTCAATAAAAATCTTCAGCTGGTTCTTGACCTTGTCCTGACCGATATACTCCTGTAAATACTGGGGTCGCAAGGTGCGCTCCACTAATTCCTCATCACCCATTAATTCATTATCTAAAATTCTACTCATAGAACTATTATAGCAGAAAATAAAGCAGAGGAAGCAAATCTAATCTACGTCTGAACACAAAAAAAGACCACCAGATTGGGTGGCCTTTATGGGAGATTATTATGAAAAAGTTTAGGATTTCTATCAAATAAAGTTAGGAGGTCTTCATTTGATACTCATAGTATACTGCCCCTAACTTAAAGAAACCTTAACTTAGTATAACGTATCCTTTAAAATTTAACATTTCAGTTACAATCCGATAAACTTCCTGTCTTATTCTAAAATTTGAGCAAAAAAAGACCACCGGATTGGGTGGCCTTTATGGGAGATTATTATGAAAAAGTTTAGGATTATCAAACAAAGTTAGGGGGCTTCATTTGATAAAAATAAGTATAGCAGCCTTACCTTAAGAAAAACTTAAAGTAAAATTCAGTTAGCAAAAAAGATTTTGCTTTTGATAGTGGAGGCTTTTTCCTTGCTTAAGATTAGCTACTTATGAAAACATAGTCTCTGAAAACTGGACAAAGAAAAACGGCAGAAGGAGGTACTGCCGTTTTCTGTGCTCTTTCGCGATTGTTTCTTTATAATGTTGCTGTTACGTCAGCAAAATACACCGTCCTGCTGGTGAAAATCTGACCGGCCTTGAGAATGACATCCGACTGCTGGCTGCTGTGAATGGCATCCGGTAGTGCCTGGGCTTCCAGAGCCAAGCCATTATGCTGAATCATAGGCTGGCCGTCAAATTGAACCGAATCATCTACGCAATTCGCTGAATAAATCACTAAGCAGGGCGCCTGAGTCTCAATAGTCAGACGGCGGCCAGATGCTGGATGATAGAGCGTCCCTGCCTGGTCTCGGCTTGAGTTTAGAGCAAAAGGATGATCCAAGCCAGATACCAGCTGGATTTGCTCATCAGGCGCATCGAAAATTTCTTTAAGGGAAGCGCCCTTGATCAGCTTCTTGACAAAGTCACGCTCTGCATCAGCCTTTTTTTCAGGAAGGCCGTCAGCTGCGATAGGATAGACACCATCAGTATTGAGCTGCAGGATATGATCATCTATCGGTTGATTGAAACAACCAGACAGGTTGAAATAGCTGTGGTTGGTCGGATTGACCAAGGTATCCTGATCTGTCTGAATTTGATAAGAGATTTCCAGCTCGCCCTTCTCTGTCAGGGTATAGGAAACCCAGATTTTCAGATTGCCTGGGAAGCCGCCAGTTCCGTCAGTCCGCTCTGTATAAAAGGTGAGCCCGTCATTGCTGACTTCCTCTACTTCAAAAACCGCACTATCCCAGCCGCTTGATCCACTATGGTTGCAGTTTAGGCCATTATTGGCCTCTAGCTGAAAGGTCTGGCCATTCAGCTCAAAAGTTGCTCCGGCAATACGTCCAGCAACCGGACCAATACTGGCTCCGTGCTTAGGACTATTTCCAATATAATCCTCAAACTGGTTAAACCCGACAACAATATTGTCAAAGTGATTGTCCTTATCAGGAGTAACATACTGGACGACAGTTGCTCCGTAGTTCATGACTGTCAGACGATAGCCTCGATCGTTTTCAAAAGTATAAGCTAGAATCTCCTGACTTCCCAGCTTGCCAAAAATGGATTCTCGGTAAGATTTCATACCAAACCTCTTTTATCTATCCTGTTAAAAATCACGAACTTGCCAAGTCCTGTCTTCAAAAGGCAGGTCAAGCTTGTCCACCCAAGACACCGCTGTTTGGCGCAAGACTTGATTAAGATCCTCGATATTCTGACGACCCGTCTCGTCCAGCCAAGCTTGAGCTGCTGCAGCTCCCTCTTGGGCAAAGACAGAAACTGCATCCTTCCAGGTAGCCCGTCCGCACAGGACACCGTTAAACTGTGAGCCCGCTTCATGGGCTAGCCGCAGCGTTTCTTGGAAAAGCTCGGCACTGACACCAGCGCTGAGGAAGATGAAAGGCAAGTGCGTCGCATCTGACTGTTCTTTAAAGAAAGCTCGGGCTTCCGTCACGCTGTAGACTGGCTCAACTCCTTCTTTAGTGAAGCCCTCGACAAAGTTCATATTGACCGGCACTTCAACCTTTAAGACATCTACATGATAACGGGAATCTGAAAAAAGCTTGACTGCCTCATTGACTTTATGCGGCTTAAGCTTGGCATAGTTAGCGTCCAAGACACTGTCACTCTTAGCATCATAGGTCAGAATCTCCAGAAAATAGGGAATGTCCTCAGCCAAACATTCACTGCCCACGCGCTCAACCCAGGCCTGCTTGATGTCGTTGATTTCTGGCTTGTCGTCCACATCATAGTAAATCAAGACCTTGACGGCATCTGCGCCCATGTCTCGGATGCGACTAGCTGACCAGTTAGGAAGCAAGTCCGGCAGGCGGCCCTCGGCTGTCACTTCATAGCCAGTCTTCTCATAGGCCACTATCAGCCCGCAGGACGCATCCCGCAGCTTGGCTGCCGGCAGACCGAACTCTGGATCCAGTAGGATAGAGCTGGCATAGGGCGTCAGCTGACTAGAGATTAATTCTTTAAACTGAACTAGGGCTTGATCACCAGAAGGTGTATCTTCTCCGCTGGCCAGCATTTTCTTGAGCGATCCACGCTGATCAATAGCCAAAGCCCCGATAATTCCCTGCTCGTCTGATAGTTTTTTCAAATGGCTCACTTTTTTGTGGCTGATTTGTAATTTCTCCATAACTTTTCCTTTTCTTACTGTCCAAGAGAGTGAATGATAACTCCCTGTACTACACGATTGACCGTTCCTGTCGGAGACGGTGTATCTGGACGGTTCTTGACCTTGAGCGAGGACAGGAGAGCAAAGAGCTGAGCGTAAACGATGTAAGGGAAGATGCGATAGCTATCTCCCAGAGGCTCTTGGGTACTTAGCACTACTTGCTCGACTCCTTCCAACTGCTCCTCCCGGTCAGTCAGCAAGACCAGTCTGCGGACAATCCCGTCACCAGCCACTTCCCGCACCAAGTCCAAATCATAAGCCTTGGTATAGGCATCTGCCGAACCAAAGACTAGAACGACTGTGTCTTGGTTAATCAACGACTTAGGTCCATGCCGGAAGCCGACTGGGCTTTCGTACATGGTCGCAATTTGGCCGGCTGTCAGCTCCAAAATCTTAAGCTGGGCTTCATGCGCCAGACCAAAGAAAGACCCTGCTCCCAGATAAATGACCCGACTGAAATCCAAATCAACCAGCTGCTGCACATCTGCAACGCGTTCTAAAACATCCTGACTGAGCTGAATCAAAGCCGCAACCTTAGCTTCCTTCTGGTCTAGTTCAGCCCGGTCAAAGACCAAAAGGGCTGTCAGCATCATAGAGCTGAAGCTAGAAGTCATAGCAAAGCCAGCATCGTTAGAAGCTTCTGGCTGCAGGAGCAAAAGATTCTTTTCATCACCTTGGGCCTGCTGAGCCAGCTTGCCTTGGGCAGCACAGGTAATGGTAATCTGATACAAGTCATCTACCAGCTGCTTGGCCAAGTCCACAGTCGCTACACTTTCTGGAGAATTACCGCTGCGGGCAAAGGAAACCAGCACTGTCGGCACTTCTCTCTTCAGATGCACCAAAGGATTGGCCACGATATCTGTCGTCGCAATAGCGTTGAAATTCCATTTGCGCTCATCATAAATCTTCCTAAAATAAGGCGTCAAAGTATCTCCGACATAGGCTGATGAGCCTGCTCCGGCAAAAATGACCTTAATGTAGTTATGTTTGTCCTCAATTTTTTTCAGAAAAGCAGCGATGTCTGCGGCCTGAGCCTTGTAATGTTCAAAGGCTTCCTGCCAGACCTCAGGCTGCTGATAGATTTCTCTCGTTGTGATGTCAGCCCCCAGACGCTGCAATTCTTCCTGTGAATAATCTAACATTCTCTTTCTCATTCCTTTCCATCATTTGAAAAAAGGGGGAGCGAGACAGAAATCCAGAAAATCAAAGATTTTCGGCTCGCTGTCCCACCCCCGCAACGATGGCCAGACTTGAACTATGCTTTTAACAAGCTTTTTCAAACCAGACAGCGACTGCATTTTGCAATGCTGAACCATCCATTTCCCTAGGCCAAGAGGCATCTCCCAAATTCCTCTTAAACCAGTATGCTTGAATCATCCACTGTGGCTTGGCCTTACCTATCAGCAGTCTCCCATCTGCTGACAGCGCAAGGACTTGACCCAACTAGAAGTGGTTGTTCAAGCTTTATTCATCTTCATCATCCATTAGACCAGCTAGAACATCATTAACCTTAACAATATTCTCTGCTGCCTTGGATGGATAGCTGACTTCTGCTCCTGTCAAAGAAGCGTTAATAAACTCAATGACCATGGGCAGATTGACCCCCGCATAAAGCTCGATATCCTGTCCTTCCATAATGAAGCGGCTGACTACATTACAAGGAGTGCCCCCCAAGAGATCCGCAAAAACCAAGTAATCCTCAAAATCTTTGACCGTCTCTAAGAATTTAGCTGCGAAATCTTCTGGACCTTCCTCCGGAAGCAGGGCTACTGCATGGATGTCTTCCTGAGGCCCCATAATCATTTCCGTAGTGGTTTTCAGTTCTTCACAAAAGCGGCCGTGGCTGACTAAAACTAATTTCTTACTCATAAATTACTCCATTACTCTGGTACTTGTCCCAGCAAGAAGTAGCCGATAGCAGAGAAGCTTACTGCCATGATAATGATAATGAAGATAGCCTTGGTAGAGTTCATTCCTTTCTTGCCCAAGAGCCAGAAGATAAAGCCTGTAAAGACTGCTGGAATCAAACGTGGGAAAATCAGATTCATCATGTCTTGGAAATCAATAGCTTTTTCACCGATGTTCCATACCCAGGATACTTCAAAGTTGATCATAGTAGCAATCAAACCACCCACCATAAAGATACCCAATACAGAAGCCGCTTCAACAAGAGCTGTCAAAGTGCTTTGCATGTTGGTGATGAGATTGACCCCTTCTTTGTAGGCAAATTCTAACTGTTTCCAACGGAAAATGTCATAAGCAACTGCTACAGCAATCCAAAGGAAAATTCCCCAAGGCTGGCCTGCGATAGCCATGGTAGCAGCGATAGATCCCATGATAGCTGGTACAAGTGAGCCAAAGATGGAGTCTCCAAGAGGAGCGAACGGCCCCATAAGACCTGTCTTGATACCATTGACCGCATCTTTTGATTTAACGCCGTCTTTTTCTTCCATAGCTAGGTCAAAACCTGCAATAATAGTGTGGAAGAAAGGTGATGTATTGAAGAATTGCGTATGCAATTTCATCATTTCTTTCAATTCTGGAGTGCCGTCTCCGTACATTTTGCGCAGCTGAGGCAAGAGCATGTAGAGGTAACCAGAACCTTGCATCCGCTCGTAGTTCCAGCCTAATTGGAAAGTGAACAAGCTGCGTTTATTGATCTGTTTAAAATCTTCTTTTGTTAATTTATAATTAGAGTTCGTCATCTTCGATTTCCTCACTTTCTGATTTTGTGCTAGCAGCTGGAGCAGCAGCTACTGTTCTTTGGCTGTATTTGAAATGCTGTACTGCAAGGAAGATACCAAAGATAGCTACACCAATCATAGACAAGCTTTTGAAGTTATTGGCAAATGTGATCGCAGCATCTTTTGGAAGAGTTCCAACAATACTAGATACAGCCCCACCCAAAGTTTGAATGTTTGAGTAAAGAACAGTCAGCATAGCAGTCAAGCCAAAACCAAGAGCTAAGTAGTGAAGATTACGTTTAACTGGAAGGTAACGAAGCAAGATAGCAAACCCGAGCCCTGGAAGCATACGACCAGCCAGCGTCAAACCTGCAGCCAACCATTTCACACCAGCAACACCATCTACTATCGCTTGAACAAATGTTCCACCAAATGCCAGAGCCAGAAAGACTGGGAGAGCACGAGACAGAGCCCAAGGAAGTGCTCCCAAGAGATAGTTGCGTTCAATACCTTTATAATCGAAGCGCTCAATTGCTGCATCCACACGGTGCGCGAAATAAGTCGTTGTCATACGGCCTAAGATATCGAAGTAGGTCAACAAAGTTGCTACCGGTACTGCGATTGTTGCAATAGCCAACTCTGGCTTAATGCCTTGCGCTACGGAAAAGGCTGTCGCCAAAACAGCACCTGATGTCGCATCAATACGAGAAGCTCCACCAAATGTCCCCACACCAAGAACGAATAATTGCAGGCTACCACCGATAAACAAACCGGTTGTCAAATCACCCATAATCAAACCAGTAATGAAACCAGCAAATACAGGGGATCCTGCTGAAGAAACGATGGTCAACTCATCACAGATTTGATAAGCTGAGTACAAAGTGAGTAGTAAAATTTGCCACCATTGTATCATAACAATGTCCTCCTAAAATTTTGTCTTATTTTAATAACTTCATGAAATCCTCAACCGGATCGTTGGGAACCATTTGCGCTGTCAGCTTGACTCCTTTTTCGTGCAGCTTGTGAAAGGCTTCAACATCTGCATCTACCACGTTGATAGAGCGGGTAATGGAGCGAGTTTCGTCTGACTGAGACATATTGCCGACGTTCAGCGTTTCCAGCGGAACACCAGCTTCGACCAACCGCAGGAAGCGATCCGGCTTGCGAGCAACAATCAAGAGTCGCTGTGAATCATACTTGCCGGCCAAGATATTTTCTGCTGCCTTAGCAATCGGCAAGACACTGAGTTTCACACCAGCTGGCGTTGCGAGCTTGAGTCCGCTCTTTTCGATAGCATTTTCAGCTACCTCATCGTCAATCACCATAATGCGTGAAATGTTGAGCTTGGTAGTCCAAAGATTGGCTACCTGTCCATGGATCAAACGTCCATCGATACGTGCACCTACTATTGTCATAGATTTTCCCCCTTTATTGTTTTAAATGTAGGTTGGTTAACTAAGTGAATGGTTTCGCTATAGATCCCTTCTGTCTCAAAGATAATGATGCGATTGTCGCCTTCTCTGAGCAGGCTGTGCGGGATATAGAGCGATAAGGTCGGTCCGACATTCCAGAAACGGCCAATGCTGACACCGTTGACAAAGACGACGCCCTTGCCAAAGTCAGACAGATCCAGATAAGTATCTTTAAGCGCTTTCATTTTAAAGTCAAAAGCGTAGAAAGCTGGTTGCTTTTCCTGCCACCCTTTTGAAAAGTCAATCTTTTCTGGATGGTCCAGCGGCAATGGATAATGCTGCCAGTCAAGCAGGAAGTGCAGGTCCTTACAGACACCCGTACGAATGCCCTTCTGCTGGGTATCTGCCAAGAGTTTGTGCCCATAATTGACCCGGCCCATATTCTCCATCAGAATGTCAAGCTGGTGCTCTGCCTTTTTCTGGCCGTCCACCATGATATCCTGGCCGATTTCTGTCTGGTACTGGGTTGCTATGTGCTGACCGTCCACATAGAGCTCCATACGGTCGCGGCCGTCAATGACACGGAGCCTTTCCTGATCAGCATCCCAACTAGCCCAAGTCCGATAAAGCAGGTAGCCGACATTTTGCCCCAGCTCCTCCATCTTCATCGGATAGAGACTTTCGATAGGCTGAGCCAAGTCTGGCAGTGTCTCAAAGAGACTAACTTTCTGACTGAGCTGGATATTCCTAAGCTCAAAAGACTCTTTCACCAAGGGCTCCATCTGCGAATACTCTGGATAATACTTTTTCAGCATCCTCTGGACTGCATAGTACTTATCCGTTGGATTGCCACGCTCATCGAGTAAAGCATCATAGTCATAGGAAGTTACCTGTGGCAGGTCAATGACACCTCTGGCCGAACAGCCGTTCATAAAGCCAAAATTGGTACCGCCATGAAACATATAGAGATTGATTGAGCCCTGCTGGAGCACTTCGTCAACAGCTTGAGCTAACTCGTCTGGATCTCGCTTGATGACAGGTTCTTTCCAGCGATTGAACCAGCCGTCCCAGAACTCCATACACATGAGCGGCCACTTTTTGCCATGCTCGTCAAAGAATTCCTGCATCTGAGCAAAATTATAATCTGCCTTGGAGCCGAAATTTCCTGTCACAAAGACATCATCATCAATTAGCGTACCAGCTTGAAGCGTAGCCCGCCAAGGTCCGTCTGAAGTAAAGAGCGGACAGGTTACACCTCGTTCTTCCATGAGCTGTCTGATTGCTCTCAGGTAAGCCTTATCTTCCCCATAAGAACCGTACTCATTTTCCACCTGCATCATGAGGATATTGCCCCCATTGTCCAGAAGCCTTGGAGTCAATCTCGGCAGCAGCTCGTCATAATAGCTAGCCACGGACTGCAGAAAGGCCTCGTCTGATGAGCGGATGCGCATATTTTCATTGAGCAGCCAGGCCGGCAGACCACCGAACTCCCACTCCGCGCAGATAAAAGGCGAAGGCCGGATAATGGCATAAAGCCCCAAATCCTGAGCCGTCTGTAAAAATGCCTCAATATCTAAAATCCCTTGGAAGTCAAAGACACCTTTTTGAGGTTCGTGCATATTCCAGGGAAGATAGGTCTCCACTGTATTAAAGCCCAGAGCTTTGAGATTATAAAGGGAATGATACCAATCCTCAGGCTGTACCCGAAAATAGTGAATGGCTCCCGATAAAATCTTAAACTCCCGATCATCCAAATAGAAGGAATGACCAATTTTGAATCTTGCCATCTGATGTTCCCTTTGGTTTAAAACCGCTTTCATCTCTTATTAACATTAATATAATAAATTTTTGCATAAATGTCAACATTTTTTAAAAAAATATGTTAAAATCTTAAGTAAGAGAAGTAAAAAAGAGAGGTGAACAAAATGGCTATTCCAAAATACCAACAAATCAAAGATGAGCTCAAGCAGCAAATCATTTCTGGCAAATTTGAAAATGGCGATAAGTTTTACACAGAGGCTGAGCTGATTCAGATGTTTAATGTCAGCTCCATTACTGTTGTCCGCGCTTTGAATGAACTGGCCAATGATGGTTACATCATCCGCCAGCAAGGCAAGGGGACCTTCGTTTCACGTGCAAGAAAGCACAAGCTGGTGGAATTTTCTGACGTTGAGACCTTCCCTATCCAAAAAGATAAGGTGACTGTTCTCTCCATTAAGCGCGGGAATGACCTGAAAATCTTGGATAAGCTAGAACTAGCACCAACGCAGTTCTACTATAAGATTGACCGTATCAGACGGACTGGCGATAAAGTCTATATCTATCACCAAACCTATATCCCTGAGCAGTACATCAATCCTAACTATCCAGATATGGACTACTACAGCTCTATCTACAACCGCTTCAAAACTGACTACCACATTCACATGAATGATGAGCATTTTGAAGAGACCAATGAAATTGTCTTCCCAACACCAAAAGATGTTGCGAAAGTACTGGAAGTTGATACCAACTTCCCGACCGTTCATCAGGTGAAGATTACCCAGCTGGAAAGCACTGGACAGATCTTAGAGTACAGCGAAACTTACAAACGCGGCGATTTCTTCAAGATCAAGTTCATTTCCTGCAATCGGGACCACTAAGATTGAAAACGATGGCTTCTAATCGGCTGTCGTTTTTTGTTTCATCTTGTGTGCTTATATCTATAATAAGTCTATCTATACCAATTTGCAATCCATTCTAAGAACTTTTGTTCATTAAAAAGCGAATTCTGTCAAAAAGTAAGCACAGTTTATTGTTTTGTTCTATTTTTTAATTATTCTAAAGAAGAAAAAATAAGAAACACAGGCTGTTCTCCTGAAAATTAGTACAATGATAAAGCAAAAAAGCTGAGATTCATATCCCAGCTTTTTGATATAAAATGTTCCTTATTTTGCAAATGAAGTCGTTTATTAAGTCTCTAGAAAACCTGCTATTTCTTTATTTCTAATTCACGGACCTGAAGCAAAACATTAGGTAAATCTGCCCCAGCCTGAAGAAGAGCAGCAGCCGTATAGGCTCCCTCTACCAAAGGAACATTATTGATAATGATTTCCTTGTCAGAAAAGTCTGCAACCATTTCCAGATTCATCCGAGCTGAGCCCAGATCGAAAAAGGCCAAAATAGTGTCCTTGTCATTGGCATCTAAAGCTGCCTGAATCCCTTCAAAGCTCGTCCCGATGCTGCCGTCTTCCAACCCGCCTACATAGCTGATGGCCACATCTGCAGCTACCTGCGAAACAAGGTCAAACAAGCCTTGGGCCAGGTTTTTGGAATGGGAAACGATAAGAATGCCAGTATCTGCCATCAGCCTGCCTCCGTTTCTAGAAGAGCCTCAAAGAGGAGACCAGATGAAGCCGAACCAGGATCGATATGACCAATAGAGCGCTCACCGACATAGGAAGCCCGCCCCTTGGTCGCCTTCAAATCCTTGGTCGCTTCCACTAGGGAGCCAATTTTTTCATGTGTCAAGTCTCCAGACTGCAGAGAAACAGGAATCCCCGACCAGACATCTACCATGGTTTTCTCACCCGGCACAGCCTTGCCCCGCTTCTGAATCATGTCCAGCCCAGCTTGGATGACTTCTGACAAGTCTTTGCCGTCTTTTTCAGCTTTGGCCATGCCCATGAAGGCCGAGCCATAAAGAGGGCCTGAAGCACCGCCAACCTTGCTAATCAGCTGCATAGAAACAGCCTGAAAAACCTCAGCCGCACTGGCAAAGTCCTTAGCAGCTAGACTCTCCACTGCTGCCGCCATTCCCCTGGCCATATTGCCACCGTGATCTCCGTCGCCGATGGGAGTGTCGAGATCAGACAGATAGGCTTTCTGGTCCTGGATCTTCTCGTTGAACAACTGCATCCATTTTTTTGCTCTTGCTGCGTCCATAAGCACCTCCTTACCAAGCGGCTGTCGTGACAGGACTATTGAGAGCTGTCAGCCAGTCTGGCTGGTCCAGCTGGATAAAGGTCAGAGAAATCCCTGCCATGTCAATGGAGGTCATGTAATTACCCAGCTTTTTATAGACAACTTCAACTCCAGCATCTGCCAAGAGATTTGCTACATCGGCCGCAAAGACATACTGCTCCATGAGCGGTGTTGCACCCATACCATTGACGAGGATACCAATTTTCTTACCAGATTTGAATTCAAAGGACTGACTGAGCTTTTCGACTAATTCTTTGGCTAAGTCCTTAGACGGCTGCATCTTTTCCTTGCGATAGCCGGGCTCACCATGGATGCCAATGCCGAACTCTATCTCATCATCAGCCAAAACAAAACCAGGCTTGCCGACTTCCGGAACGGTTGCTCCGCTCAGAGCCAAGCCAACCGTGTGAATATGTTTGACCAGCTCATCAGCCAGAGACTTGATTTCAGTCAGAGATTTGCCTGCACGCGCCGCATCCCCTAGAATCTTATGGACAAGAATGGTACCTGCCACTCCACGGCGACCTTGAGTATAGAGGCTGTCTTCCACTGCGATATCGTCATCTACGACGACACTAGCCACCTCAATCCCTTCCATCTCAGCCATTTCCTGAGCCATTTCAAAGTTCATGATGTCACCGGAGTAATTCTTGATTACCATGAAGACCCCGGCTCCCTCATCTGCTTCCTTGATAGCCTGCAAGACTTGATCAGGTGTTGGTGAAGTAAAGACTGCTCCGCAAATAGCAGCCGACAACATCCCCTCACCGACAAAGCCAGCATGGGAAGGCTCATGACCACTGCCACCGCCAGAAATCAGGCCAACCTTGCCTGTCTTCTCACTCTTGCGGGCAATGATATCAAAACCCTCCACCCGATAAACCAAATCGCTGTGAATATAGGCTAAGCCGTCCAGCATCTCGTCCACAACCTCTGTTGGGTCGTTGATAATTTTCTTCATAGATGTCCTCCATTTCTCGGCGCTTCTCTAAAATGAGCAATTCGCCCTAAAAAGAAAGCGCTATCATTTTGATATTATTTTAACATTTTATCTTACCGAAAGCAAATTCTTCCACATCCTAGAATAGAAGAAAGCATCAAATTAGTTGACAATAAAAAGTAGACAGTGTATACTAAAAATAGATAAGTAGACAGTGTATACTTTAGGAGAAAATGAATGAAACGCAATACTGCCCAGCTGAAAGAACAGCTCATCCAAACAGGGATTGACGAAATCGGAAAACATGGAATTGAACAGCTTTCGCTCAGGACTGTTGCCAGAGCCTGCGGTGTGACTCACGGCAGCCCTTACCGCCATTTTGAGAGCAAGGAAGGCTACCTCAAGGTGGTTTTGACCCAGCTTTCGCTCTTTCTCAATCAGGAAATCAATGAAAATATTGATGCGACAGGTTCTGCGCGTGAACAGCTGACCCAGCTTGGTCTAAATTTCATTCTTTTCGCCAAGACCTACCCTCATTTTTTCGAGGCTCTCTTTATCAAATTCCCTTTTAAATATATGAAGGTGACTCGGGACACCATTCTCTTGGAGTCTGACCTGCCTGGATTTGATAAATTTAAGGAGCTTGTTTTAAAGCTTCGCGAGGAGGAAAATTTTAGCAATAGCGAAGCAGAAAGCCTTTTTCACTTTTGGAGCTTTATCACAGGCCTAGCCGTTCTGGCTAACAGTCCTATCGGACAGGACCTTGATCCTCAAGCCATCCAAAGCACGATAGAGCACATGCTTGACATTTATATCAAAGGAGAACGATCATGAAAACCTTGATTATTTACACCCACCCCAGCCCAACTGGCTTCAATGCCGCTATTCTCAAAGAAGTTCAAAGCAACCTTTCTAAGAAGCACGAGGTGAAAACCTTGGACTTGTATGCTGAAAATTTTGACCCAATCTTGCGCTTTGACCAAGAACATAGACGCCGTGACCTGCACAAAGACCCTGAAATGACCAAATACCGGGATTTGATTACTTGGGCAGACCACCTGATTTTCATTTTCCCGATCTGGTGGAGCGGTATGCCAGCCATTCTCAAAGGCTTTATCGATCGTGTCTTTGCTGCTGACTTTGCCTACTCTTATAAGAAAGTCGGACTCCAAGGCCACCTGCAAGGGAAATCCGGCTGGATTATCACCAGCCACAACACACCAGGTTTTGCCCTGCCTTTTGTCCAAGACTACGGCAAGGTACTTAAAAATCAAATCCTGAAACTTTGTGGTATTTCTCCTGTCAAACTGACAGAGCTCAATGGAGTAGAACGCAAAACAGATCAACAACGCCAAGAAATGCTCAAGAAAATCGGGCAACTGGCCAGTCAAATTTAAGATAAAGAAAACGGGAGCGGGAAAGAACTTCAAACAAGTTAAAAAGTTCGTCTTCCCACCCCCGCGCAGTTGATTAGGTCATCTTTGGAGCTTAAAAAGCGAAGGAAGATGCCAATTAACCACTGCGTCATCTATTTTTTCTAATTTAGATTCAAAAGCCTAGACTTTTTGTCCAGGCTTGTTTTTATGTCTAATCCAACCCCAAACGCTTGAAGATTTCATCCACGCGTTTTGTATAGTAAACTGGGTTGAAGATTTCATCAATCTCTTCCTGAGTCAGACGGGAAGTGACTTTTGGATCCGCTTCGAGCAGAGGCTTGAAGTCCACTTGATTGTCCCAAGACTGGGCAGTCTTTGGCTGCACCAAGTCATAAGCTTGCTCCCGCGTCATGCCTTTTTCAATCAAGGTCAACATAGCCCGCTGGCTGAAGATAAGACCAAAGGTTGAGTTCATGTTGCGCTTCATATTTTCAGGGAAGACGGTCAAATTCTTAACGATATTACCAAAGCGGTTGAGCATGTAGTCGATGAGAATGGTCGTGTCCGGTGCGATAATCCGCTCAGCTGATGAGTGGGAAATATCGCGCTCATGCCAGAGAGAGACATTCTCAAAGGCTGTCACCATGTGACCACGAATGACACGCGCCAGACCAGTCATGTTTTCAGATCCGATTGGATTGCGTTTGTGAGGCATAGCTGAACTGCCTTTTTGACCCTTGGCAAAGAACTCTTCCACCTCGCGCTGCTCAGACTTTTGCAGACCACGAATCTCAGTCGCCATGCGCTCGATAGACGTCGCAATCAAGGCTAAGGCTGAGAAATATTCAGCGTGGAGGTCACGTGGCAAGACTTGAGTCGAAATCTCCTGCGGACGGATGCCTAATTTCTCACAGACATAGCTTTCCACGAATGGCGGAATGTTGGCGAAGTTCCCAACCGCACCAGAGATTTTCCCGGCTTCCACACCCGCAGCCGCAATCTCGAAACGCTCGATGTTGCGCTTCATTTCGCTGTACCAAGTCGCGAGCTTAAGTCCGAAAGTCGTCGGCTCCGCATGCACCCCGTGAGTCCGTCCCATCATGATGGTGAACTTATGCTCCCGCGCCCGCTCTGCAATGATGTCAGTGAAGCAACGCAGATCCTCACGAATAATGTCATTAGCCTGCTTGTAGAGGTAGCCGTAGGCCGTATCCACCACATCAGTCGAGGTCAAGCCATAGTGCACCCACTTGCGCTCTTCACCAAGTGTCTCAGAAACTGCCCGCGTAAAAGCCACCACATCGTGGCGAGTCTCCTGCTCAATCTCCAAAATACGGTCGATGTCAAAGCCTGCCTTTTCACGAATCAAGACCACATCTTCCTTGGGAATCTCACCCAGCTCAGCCCAGGCCTCATCAGCCAGAATCTCTACCTCCAGCCAAGCCTTGTACTTATTTTCCTCAGTCCAAATGTTCGCCATTTCAGGGCGGCTATATCTTTCAATCATGTTTTATTTTCCTTTCGTTTGAGGTTTCACTTAGCTAGAATAAACATTAGGGAAACTTCAGTTCCAATCCTAGCGTTGTTCTTCAATAGCTTTAGTTTGTCTATATTCAAATGCTTCTGCATTTTCTGTCAGCTCTACTGTTAGCTCTTTGTGAATATCTAAAATATCTTTAATGATTGCAAAAGGAACTTTGAAATATTCTTTGCGACCATTTACTTTGTTAACTTTATATTGAGAAAGCTGGTTATGTAATTCTGTTTCTAAAGCAAATGCCTCTTCACTAAAAATCAAAGCATGTATGTCAAATTGGAACGGTACCGATGCACTGCTCAATTCCCTAATACGCTCTAAAGGTTCCAAACGGCGAGTAACACCAATTTTATAAACATTTTCTCCAAAAGAGCCAATATTAGAGATAACATAAACATATCCAGCCGTAGCATGACCTTCACGATAATCTATATCTTCTTCAATTTCATCTAATTCTGAAAGTTTGTCTTGATACTCAGCTAACTGAAGTTTTAACTCTTCAATTTCTTCATCCCTAGCATTTTTTAACAATTCTTCCACTTTTTGAACCATATTCTTAAAGTGTGCCCTATCTTTTTCCAACTGTTTGCGACGAGCTTTAATCTCAGCTTGAAGTTTTTTGTCCTCACGTTCTTTTTCCCGTTGTTCACGAAGTAATTCTTTTTCTTCTTGTTTTTGAAGTTCATACTCCGCTGCTAAACGTAACTCCTCAATTTTTAATTCCAGATATTGATAAGTAATTTCAATTAAATTTCTTGAATACATTTTATTCAGTTGTTCAAATGCTTTTCTTAGAGCCTTAACTTTTTTATCAACATTTACCACTGAAACCTTAACTAACAAAGCATCAGATTCTCCATTAAATCCTCTTAAAGCCGCCTTAATCAGTTGGTTTTGCATGGCCCTCCCCTTACTTTTACTATTATCTAAAAGCATCGGAGAAATTATTCTTCCAGCAGTCCCATTTTTAGTCATGGATTTTTGTTCCATTCTTAAAGTATCTAGTCTATCTTTATACTTTGTGCTATCAGAAAAATTATATTGCCTTTCAAAGAAACCGAATTCTTGTAAATTTAGGTTGTCATTAGCAACAGCTATTTCCTCGTTCAAATGTGCTAGCTCTTCTTTCTTGAGAATAAGTTCAGCATCTAATGAAATAATTTCTTTACTTGTCCTTATTTCTTGCTTTAAATTTGCTAAATCTGACTTTTTTGCTTCAATATCAGAAGTAAGCTTCTTTAACTTAGCCTCTAAAACCTCATCTTTTGGTTTTCCAAAATTAAATAATCCCATAAAATTCTCCCTATTTCTCAAACTCCTCAACTACATCTGACACTTCAACAAATGAAGTCACATATACTGTCTCGTAGATGGGCTTAGTTCCTTATATATTTTCCGTAATATTATTGAAAAAATAATCGCATAAGCGGCTTCCTTGGGGAAGTGTTGGATACTTTACTCCATGATGTTTTTTTGCCACATTACAATATCCTTTAGAATCAACATCATATATACACTCATTAACTTCTCCAGCCAAAGTTGTATAATAAATTTTAATTCGTCTTGGTACATGTCTGAAATCTGATTTCTTATCAAAAAGATGAGAATAAATTTCTCGCTGATGAGCTCTTGAAATCACATATATCCTCTGATTTGCATTTAATTTTGGTATAATGTCACAATCCATATCATCACCAAAAAAGATGTGAAGATTATAAATAGGCTGATTATTTAAAATTTCAATTGCTAACGCCTTGTCTCTTTTATTGGAAGAACAATAGACGCTTTCAAAATCATTTGATTCAACAAATTTATTCTGTTGATGATTCTTTACAAGGTGATACCAATATTTATCATTAAAATAAATTTTGCAATTCGGCTTTATAAGCTGATAATCATTGTTTAGAATTATTTCCGGTCTATACTTTTTAAGTTCTTTAACTTTTTCTAAAGATAATTGAAAATGTATTGCAAGTAACGATATAACTATACCTGATACTGTCCCATAAAAGCTTAGCCAATCGCCTAAATCAAAATTTAGATATTTTGACATACTAGATAGGACAAAAGAGAAAAAAGGACCTGACAAGAATACTAAAGCAAGTAAAAATATTAACAATCTTACATTCTCTTTAAAATACTTTCTCATTTATCTAATCAAACTCCTCCTTGCTTATCGCTACCGACGGATAGTGCGGCAAGATACTAAGATCTGTATCCAATGGCAAATCATAGATAGCCAGATAATTGTCTGGATATTGAATCTTTAATTCCTTATATTTAGCTTTTACTTTTTCATGGTCGGCGCTGGCAAAGAGCACTTCCACAACAGCAGTTTCTTTGCCTTCTTCCACAAAAGCATTGACGATGATTTGAATCATAGAAACCTCCTATATCACAATTCAACATCTAATTTTAAAATATCTCCCTTTTCTCCATAATGGAGAAGCCGCAGATATTCTCCCCAAACTCTGGACTTGCCAATGTCTGTATTCATCCAGCTATCCCGACCAATCTCAACATCCTTGTAAAAGGCATTGAAAGTATATGGGATGTAGTAAAGATGCTTTGGTAAGTGCTGAGCCAAGGTCCGCCATTGCCTACCAGTCGCGTGGCTTTTGCAAATGAACATAACGGTCTCAACAGTATTAAAATCAAAAATTTCTTTGGCAAATAGTACGTTTTCTAAAGTATTGCTAGAGGAGTTCTCAAATTTAATCACTTCTTCAGAAATGCCCCCAGCCATCAGATGCTGGATAATAACCTCTGCCTCTGTATGTCCATTCCAATCTGGATGAGGCGTTCCTGTCAAACTTCGGCCGCCAGTCACAATAATTCGTCTTACATAGCCTTTTTGATAAGCCTCAATAGCTTTTTCCCAATGACCTGGGTGAGTCCCACTGAAAACAAACAAAGCATCACACGACTGAGGTTCGATTATTTCTCCGAAAACACTCTTAGTTAAAAAGGAAATTTCTTTATCAGAGAACTCTTTCGGAACTTCTGGACTTTTCGGGATAATTGGTTTCATCTATAACATTTTCTCCGCAGAATTTTCTTAAAAATCAATCCCTTCCCCAAATTCAACCACGCTATCCGGCGCATCACTAAACAAAGTCACATGTCCCATTTTGCGGTTGTGCTTCGCTTCTATTTTACCATACATATGAAGGTGGGCGCTTGGATTTTCTGTGACATATTTTTCAGCAGCCTCGACATGTTGGCCGAGTACGTTAAGCATGACGGCTGGTGAATGCAGTTTGATGGCTGGCAATGGTGCTCCGAGAACACCGAGAATATGGGTGTCAAACTGCGAGAAGTCGCAGGCTTCGATAGAGTAGTGCCCAGAGTTGTGTGGCCGTGGGGCAATCTCGTTGACAATGATGTCATCAGCAGTCGCAAACATTTCCACGCAGAGCGTTCCAGACAGCTTGAGCTGTTCTGCAATTCGAACCGCCATTGCTTGAGCTTTGTCTGCCAGACTAGCTGAAATGCGGGCTGGCACGATGGTCTTAGACAGGATATTGTTGCGGTGGATATTTTCCTGAATCGGGAAAACCGTGACGTCCTTGCCATTTCCTGACACGATGACGGAAATTTCAAGATCAAAATTGACAAATTCTTCCAATACACAAGCTGCTGAGTCAGCTAGCGCATAGGCTTCTTCCAAGTCTGCTTCTAAATGAATAACCTTTTGTCCATGCCCATCATAGCCACCAGTCGCTGTCTTGAGGACATAGTTTTTCGACAGGTCGATATCCGCCAAGTCTTGGCTAGAAGTCACGACCTTGTAGGGTGCCACGGTGACTTGGGCCTTGTTTGCGAGAAAATCCTTTTCAAAAATCCGATTTTGAGAAATGCGGAGCAGGTCTGTTCCTTGAGGGAGCTGTCCATCCTTGATAACAGCATCCAGCCCGTCAGCATCAACATTCTCAAACTCATATGTCAGGACATCGCAACGCTCAGCCAACTGACGGAGGGCGTCCACATCGTTATAAGGTGCCACGATAATTTCTGCCACACGAGAGGCCGGGCAATCCGCCGCAGGATCCAGCGCGATAACCTTGTGTCCCATGTAGATAGCAGAAATGGCCATCATCTGACCCAGCTGACCACCACCGATAATTCCGATTGTTTTAGATGAGCTCATTTGTTGACTCCTCTGCGATTTTTCCTTGTTCTTCTGCAAAATCTGCTAGCGCTGCTGCTAGGTCTTGATCTTCAATCGCCAAGATCCGAAGGGCAGTCAGGGCAGCGTTTGTCGCACCTGCTTCTCCGATAGCCATAGTTGCCACAGGTACACCGCCCGGCATCTGCACAATCGAATAAAGTGAGTCCAGACCACTGAGAGCACGTGATTTGACCGGTACACCGATGACAGGCAGAGTGGTTTTGGCCGCTACCATTCCTGGCAAATGCGCGGCACCACCAGCACCTGCGATGATGACCTTGATACCACGGCTACGTGCTTCTTCGGCATGCTTGAACATAAGGTCAGGTGTGCGGTGGGCAGAGACAACCTTTTTTTCGTAGGTTACACCGAAGCGATCTAGGACTTCGGCTGTTTTTTGCATGGTAGCCCAGTCAGATTTGGAGCCCATGATGATGGAAATAATTGGTTTCATATTAAGATACAAAGGGACGATTCGCTTGCGAAAAATCCCGTAGAAAAATAGGAAAACTAACGACGACGGTTACGTCTAGGCAGTTTTATCTTTTTTCCTAGGGATTTAGTCCCGTGTTCAGTTAGGAAAACTAACTGAATACTCCTTTCATACAGTTTTTTTATTGCGACCATTATCCTACAGTGGCTCGCTTTCGCTTGCCATTTTCAAATTTAATATCAGTAGCTTTTAATTTTTAACCGCCTTGCTTCCGATATCATGGCGATAGAAGAGGCCTTTAGTATCTTGTTTTTTTAGTTGGTCATAGATTTTTTCCTGCGCAGCTGAGACGGTATCTGCTGTAGTAACCAGCATATATACTCGACCGCCATTTGACAGCAGTGCTCTGCTATTTTCCGCAAACTTAGCCCCAGCATAGTAGGTGATGATGTCGCCGGCTGTCTTCTCCGGCAGAGGCAGGCCTTTCTCATAGTCCAGCGGGTAGCCCTCTAAAGCGACAACCACGCCAAGAGTAACGCCCTCATCCAGCCAAGTGATAGCAGGCTCCTTCTTGTCCAAAATGTCCGTGATGTTCTGCGCAAAGTCAGACGTCAGGCGCGGCAATATAATCTGGGTCTCTGGGTCGCCAAAGCGCGAGTTGAACTCGATGACTTTGGAACCATCGGCTGTCAGAATCAGCCCAGCATAGAGCACGCCCAGATAAGGTCGGTCCTCAGCTATCATGCCTTTGAGAACCGGCTTGATAATCGTCTCAACTGACTGGTCCACCACGCTTTGTGGCAGGTGAGGCACTGGCGCATAAGCTCCCATGCCGCCTGTATTGGGACCCTTGTCCCCATCGTAGGCCCGCTTATGGTCCTGGGCAGTCGGCAGGACGTAAAACTTGTCGCCATTGACAAAGGCAAAGAGAGAGTACTCCTCGCCGTCCAGGAACTCTTCGATGACCACACGCGCACCGCTGTCGCCAAATTTGTTATCCAAGAGCATGTCGTGAGCCGCTTCGACCGCTTGCTCGACTGTCTCAGCAACGACCACGCCCTTGCCCAGAGCTAGGCCGTCCGCCTTAACCACGATAGGCGCTCCCTGCTTTTCTATGTAAGCTTTGGCTTCCTCAAAGTCGGAAAATGTGCCATAAGCTGCTGTCGGAACACCATATTTAACCATGATTTCCTTGGCAAAATCCTTGGACCACTCCAGCTCCGCTGCTAAACGAGATGGACCGAAAGCCTT
Source organism: Streptococcus sanguinis (assembly GCF_026781265.1). GTDB lineage: Bacteria > Bacillota > Bacilli > Lactobacillales > Streptococcaceae > Streptococcus > Streptococcus sanguinis_T. The sequence goes on along the minus strand of NZ_JAKUVC010000009.1, from coordinate 22,358 downwards.
GAGCCCAGCTTGGTTAAAATCATCTACAATTCCAGCTGCCAGGGCATCATCCGGACCTATAAAGGACCAAGCAATGTCATTCTCCTTGGCAAATTCAATTAGTTTAGAATGTTCGGAAATTCCAATGTTTACTATATCCAACCCATCCAAGGTCATGCCATCATTTCCAGGAGCGACAAAAACCTGCTCCACATCCCGAGACTCCAACAACTTCTTGGCAATCGCATGCTCACGACCGCCTGAACCAACAACTAAAAGCTTCATAGCCAAGATACCTCAATATCCAATATCACAGGCGCTTACGCACCAAGTTAACACATTACGTAAAAATCACCGCATTTTTACGAATTATTTATCTAAATTATACCATAATCGTTCGTTTTATTCCATTCTAATGAGAAAAAGAATGTCTCTTCTATCTGATTGCCGTAATTGTTGTTGTCTTCAGCCTTCTCCTTTTTGAGTGGATTGTACCCATTGTAGACAAAAAATATTCAGGGCTTGTCAAATTTACTATCATTTTCAAATAAGTTTTCCGAATAATACAGGTGGGCCCATCCAAAACCATTCTCACAAAGGAGTTTTATGAAGAAATATCAAAAACTGTTTTTATTATCCGGAGCTGTCCTAGGTCTCTTTGCGAGCAACTCCACAGCTCAGGCAGTTGAATCAACCGAATCTGAAGTCAAAATTCTAGGCCCCACTGATCGTGCCAGCAATGTCGATGTTACTGTGAACGATCGGACAGCCTCTATTAGCTATACCCGTTCCCAAGCTCAAGAACCTTATCTTATTGCTCTTGCTGTTTGGTCTGAAGAAAACGGACAAGATGATTTGAAATGGTATGATACACCACAAACACCCATCACTGACATTGACTTAAGCAACCATCCAGGATATGGTACGTTTCATGTTCATACCTACATACGGATAGGAGAGCGCTTGGTAGCTCTAAATGCCACTACCTTTCATGTAGATAAACCAGCTAGTAAAACGAATGCATCCGTCTCAGGAGGTACAGGGCGCATTAGTTTTTCCCGCAACAAAGACCAAACTCACTCAAAGATTGTCCATGCTGTCTGGTCAGAGGAAAAAGGCAGCGACGACCTTCAGTGGTATGACGCAGGAGAAGAATCAACTGAATTTAATCTTTCCAAACATCGTGGTTATGGACGATACTTCGTTGACACTTACGAAAATGTAAACGGAAAAATGATTTTCCTATCTGGTACTACGTTCCATCTTGAAAATCCGAAACCGATAATCGAAACCAGCTTCCCTCAGACTGGTATCATGGAAATTACTGTCAAAAACGTACCCGATACCATGCATCGAATTGTTCTTCCAACTTGGTCTGATAAGAAAGGGCAAGATGATCTGCAATGGTACGAAGCAAGCAAAAATCCAGATGGTAGCTACAGCGCTCGGGTGGAACTCAGAAAGCATAACTACGACACTGGGACTTACAATATCCACCTTTACGGCCAAAGCTATGTTCAACCGGAATCAACTGGTATAACAGGAACGACAGTTCAAATTGACAGCGGAAAATTACCTTCGGACGAGGAACAGAAACCTCTTTTTACGGTGGAAAATATCAACCCCAAACAAGGAACCTATACTGTAAAAATCGCTGAAACAGCTTTATCTAAACCTATAAAGTCTGTCCAAGTTCCCATTTGGAGCACTAGCAATCAGAGCAATCTTAAATGGTATGCAGCCACTCCTAACGGAGACGGCTCCTTCAGCGCAACCTTTGATATCCGTAATCATCAGGCTTTGTCTGGAACCTATAACAACCATGTGTATGTCACCTATAAGGACGGCAGTGAGCGTAGCTACGCAGCAGATGCCGTCTCAATGTCTACCGACCAAATTCAAGCCAAGGTTGCAGTCAGGAAAACTGAGGTCAATCGCTATGAGGTGACAGTGACAGACGCCTACGGAGATGGCGATATTATTCTGCCAACTTGGTCAGAAGTCAATGGGCAAGATGATATCAAATGGTATACTGCAAATAAGGTCGGCAATGGAACATACAAATTTACCGTGGATACTCAGAATCACAAGGGGAGCGGCCTATTTAACACCCATGTCTATCGTAGAAAAGCGGGACAACTGACTGGTCTGACTGGAACTAGCTATCAGGTTGAGAAATCAAGCGTTCAATCAGCTAATATTCAGCCTAACTATGCCGCTGCTAATGCGACAACCTATCCTGTCGGCCAATGCACTTGGGGGGCCAAAGCTCTAGCTCCTTGGGCAGGAAATTACTGGGGCAACGGCGGTCAATGGGCAGCTAGTGCTAGAAGAGCTGGATTCCGTACCGGCAGTAGGCCTGAGGTTGGCGCCATCGCCTGCTGGGATGACGGCGGCTACGGCCACGTAGGTGTCGTCACGCATGTCGAATCCAATACCCGCATCCAGATCCAAGAGTCTAACTATCTCGGCAAGCAATACATCAGCAACTTCCGTGGCTGGTTTGATCCAACTGCTTCCTACTGGGGCCGCCTGACCTATATCTACCCTAAATAAGTCGCTTTCGCACTCCTAAAAACCACTTTGAGCAGACTGCTCCTGCTTAGTTTGTTCATGATTTTCATTGAGTACAAGACTATTCAAAAATCCTCGGAGAAACCGAGGATTTTTTCTATTTCTTAATGCCTAAAATGCCGTACACCGGTGAAAATCATAGTCAAGCCATGCTTATCAGCTGCGATAATAGACTCCTCATCACGGACAGATCCACCTGGTTGGATGATAGCTTTGATGCCAGCGGCTGCGATTTCTTCGATATTGTCCGCAAAGGGGAAGAAAGCGTCAGAAGCCAGAGCGGCACCGTCAAGGCGATCTTTGGCTTGCTCAATAGCAATCTTGACAGAAGCCACGCGATTGGTCTGACCGGGACCGATTCCCAGCACCTGACGTTCATTGGTAATGATGATCCCGTTGGATTTGACATATTTGACGGACTTCCAGGCAAATTCCAAAGCTACGCGCTCCTGCTCACTTGGCCGGCGCTTGGTCACGACCTGCCAATCAGCTGGATTTTCCTCGATAACATCTTGGTTTTGCACAAGAAGACCGCCCAGAACACCGGTTACTTCTTTCTCCACTCCAGAGGCTGCCTGCGCATCAAAAGCCAACTCCAAAATCCGCAGATTTTTCTTTTTATTGGTCAAAATAGCTAGCGCTTCTGCCGAGTAGCTCGGTGCGATGATAATTTCCAGGAAAATACCGTGCATCTTCTCAGCTGTCGTAGCATCTACTTCGCGGTTTAAGACAACAATCCCACCAAAAATAGAAACCGGATCAGACTCATAAGCATAGTCCCAAGCGGTCTCAATATCATCCGCCTGACCAATGCCGCAAGGATTCATATGTTTTAGCGCCACAACAGTTGGCCACTCCTTGAAATCTCGAATAATCCGAATGGCCGCATCCGCATCACGAATGTTATTGAAGGACAACTCTTTCCCATTCAGCTGCTTAGCGGAAGCTATGGAATAGTCCAGTGGCAAAGCGGTCTGATAGAAATCCGCATCCTGCTGGGGATTTTCCCCGTAGCGCATGGGCTGCTTGAGTTCATAGGTCAAGGTCAGCTTTTCAGGCTTGCTTTCGCCTACCTGATCCGTGAAATAGTCTGCAATTAAAGCATCGTAAGCGGCTGTGTGACGGAAAACCTTGGCGGCTAAGCGTTGCCGCGTTTCATAGCTCGTTTGGCCATTTGCTGCCAACTCTTCCAGAACAAGAGCATAATCAGCCGGATCTACAACAACCGTCACGCTGGCATGATTTTTAGCTGCAGAGCGAAGCATAGAGGGTCCACCGATATCAATATTTTCCACCGCATCCGCATACTCCACACCTGGCTTGAGAATGGTTTCCTTAAAAGGATAGAGGTTGACCACGACCAGGTCAATGAGCTCAATCTGATTGTCCTTGGCCGCTTGCAAGTGGCTATCCAAGTCCCGACGAGCCAAAAGCCCGCCGTGAATGTTTGGGTGGAGGGTCTTGACACGGCCATCCATCATCTCTGGAAAACCAGTTACATCATCAATGGCAATGGTGCCCACTCCAGCACTATCAAGGGCTATCTTGCTACCACCGGTTGAGATGATATCCCAGCCCAGAGCTTTCAGCTCTTTCGCAAATTCTACAATGCCTGTCTTGTCTGAGACACTGATTAAGGCGCGTTTAGTCATGTATTCTCCTTATTACTATTTTATTTACTATGTTCTAATTTTTCTAACTCAAAAACAAAACGATCAGTAAAAAAACCAACCACCAGTGGAATAAGAAATAAAATCAGTATCTTGTCAACATTTTTTAATATGATTTTATCTACATTCCAAAATGCTTCTTTTAAATTTAAGTTTTGGTACGTCTGCCCAATCATACACACTAGGACAAAAAACATTAAAATCATGACTACAAAATAGTCAAATTTGTCTCGATAATTCTTTCCAATCCTAACTTTTGTCCACGACAAAACAATAAAAGCAGAAAATACTAGAGATAAAATGTTCTCTAATACAAAGTCTTTGAATGGCGCACTAGGATAACCAATCCATAAAAAACCAACTAACATTATCATTAAAAAGTAAATTATATATTTACATGATTTCTTATTGCTTTGACGCATTACTTTCTCTCCACTCCCATCCATCCAGAACCTCTGGATACAACTTGTACTCCGCCTCATGAATCCTAGCTTCAAAACTTTCAATCGTATCATCAGCTAGTCGTGGCACACGCACTTGCTGGATAATCTTACCAGTGTCAACGCCCGAGTCCACCCAGTGAATGGTCACACCAGACTGGTCCACGCCAGCATTCCAAGCATCCTCAATGCCGTGGGCACCTGGGAATTCCGGCAGATAGGCTGGATGGATATTGATGATACGTCCTTCATAAGCACTTAGCAAGGTCGGCCCGACAATCTTCATATAGCCTGCTAGGCAAACCAAGTCAATCTGGTGCTCTTCTAGCAGGTCTACAATAGCTTTCTCGTAAGCCTCCTTACTGTCAAACTCTCTAAGCTCAAAGGCATAGCTTTTGACGCCTAGCTTGTCCGCCCGCTCTAGCACATAGGCATCGCGATGGTCTGAAAAGACAAATTCAACAGGAAACTGCTCAGCAATCACTTGGAAATTTGATCCATTTCCCGAAGCAAAAACGGCAATTTTTTTCATTTGATAAGGACACTTTCACTTTCTTTTTTGACAATCCGGCCAACTTCATAAACAGGCTCATCAAGAAGTTCTTTGACACGATCCACATTTTCAGGAGCTACTGCCAAAATCATCCCTAGTCCCATATTGAAGATTTCAAACATTTCTTGGTGCTTGATATGACCATATTTTTCTAGGGCCTTAAAAATGGGCAAGACTGGAATCTTGTCTTCTTCAATCTCAGCAGCCAAGTCATCGGCAAACATGCGGGGCACATTTTCGATAAAACCACCACCGGTAATATGGGCAATCCCATGAACCAGCTTTTCCTTAATCAGCGGCAGCAAAGCCTTAACATAGATACGAGTCGGCTCAAGCAGGACTTCCTTAAGTTTCTTACCTTCCAATTCTGGCAGTTCTTCCTCACCCGTATAGTCAGCAAAGACACGGCGGACAAGCGAATAACCATTTGAATGGATACCACTGGAAGCCAGCCCCAGAAGGACATCGCCCTCAGCTACTTTAGAGCCGTCAATAATTTCTGACTTCTCAGCAACTCCGACTGCAAAACCAGCCAGGTCATAATCATCTTCACCGTACATGCCAGGCATTTCAGCGGTTTCCCCGCCAATCAAGGCAGCTCCAGACTGAACGCAGCCTTCAGCCACACCAGCGACGACTTGTTCTAGCTTAGCTGGTTCATTCTTCCCTGTCGCCACATAGTCGAGGAAATAGAGGGGCTCCGCACCTGCAGCGATGATGTCATTGACACACATAGCCACACAGTCCTGCCCAATGGTATCGTGTTTGTCGTACTTGATAGCCAGCATGAGCTTGGTTCCGACACCATCCGTACCAGAAATCAGCACTGGCTCCTTGACCCCGGTCTGAGACAGGTCAAACATGCCGCCAAAACCACCCAGTGCTCCCATGACACCAGCCCGCTCTGTACGTGCTACATGTTTTTTAATTCGCTCAACTACTTCATAACCTGCTTCAACATCCACACCGGATTGAGCGTATGCATTTTTATTTGTCATAACTTTCTTCCTTACTCTTATTTTTGAAAAAGATTGCGACAACTACCGCTGACCTTGTTTTAATAAAAACTTGTCTTCTCCTTCAGGCTTTCCAGATAGCGCTCTTCATAGTCATAGAGCGGAGTTGGGTACTGACCGTCAAAGTAAGCCACACAAAGCCCGCCATTCGGAGCATTCGTCTCAATACCAACTGATTCAATGAGACCTTCTAGCGACAGGTAAGTCAGGCTGTCAGCTCCGATAATCTCACAAACCTCATCAACTGTATGATTGGCCGAGATGAGCTCGCGCCGATTCTGAATATCAATGCCATAGAAACATGGATATTTAAGTTCCGGACTGCCGATAGCCACATGGACTTCAGCTGCACCTGCATCTCGTAGGAGCTGGACGATGCGTCGGCTGGTTGTTCCCCGCACGATAGAGTCATCTACCATGACCACGCGCTTGCCCTTGACAATGCTGGAAACAGCAGACAATTTCATACGAACTCCTTGCTCTCGCAGCTCCTGTGTTGGCTGGATAAAGGTCCGTTGGATGTATTGATTTTTAATCAGACCCATTTCATTTGGCAGGCCAGACTCTTCGGAAAAGCCAGAGGCCGCTGACAGGGAAGAATTAGGCACACCGACAACGATATCTGCCTCATGCTGGAATTCCTGAGCCAGCCTGCGGCCCATCCGTTTGCGGGCTGCATGGACATTGACCCCGTGAATGACGCTGTCCGGCCGAGCAAAATAGACATATTCCATTGAGCAAATAGCCAGCTGGGTATCTGTCGTATAGCTATCGTAGGTCACGCCTTCATCATCGATAATCACGATTTCCCCTGGCTCAAGGTCACGCACCCATTCGGCACCCACCACTTCAAAAGCACAGGTTTCACTGGAAACGACCCAGGCCCCATTTTTCATGCGGCCGATGGACAAAGGACGAAAGCCGTTAGGATCCAGCGCAGCGTAGAGCTTGTCCTCTCTCATGATGAGATAGGCAAAGCCGCCCTGAACTCGTCTCAAGGATTCCTTGAGCTTGTCTAAGAAATTTTCCTGCTTACTATGGCGAATCAAGTGCATGAGAATTTCCGTATCAGACGAGCTGGCAAAGATAGAACCCTTCTTTTCTAACTCCCGTCTCAGTGAATGGGCATTGGTCAGATTGCCATTATGCGCCAAGCCCATCTGCATATCATAGAAACTGAAGAAGAAAGGCTGGACATTATTGATGGAGGCCCCGCCAGACGTCGCATAGCGGACATGGCCGATAGCTGCTTCGCCCGTCAGATTGTCCAAATCTGCTGGATTTTTAAAAACCTCGGCAACCAATCCCAAATCGCGGTGGCGTTTGAGCTTTCCATGGTCGTTTGACAGGATCCCAGCTCCTTCCTGACCGCGGTGCTGCAGACTATGGAGTCCGAAATAGGTGACCTGAGCCGCCTGTGGATGGCCCCAGATTCCAAAAATACCGCACTCTTCATTCAGTGACTTTACTTCGTATGTCATTGTTTTACCTAAATTCTTTTGTCTTATAAAAGGGAGAAAACCTGGCCTTTCAGGCCAAGCAGACTCCTTTTTTGATTGATCGCTCTTGCAAGCCAACTTTATTCGTGACTCGCTTGGAAATAACGAACGGCGCTTTCAAACAATTTCTGGTCTTTCTGACCTGGAATATTTTGGAAAAGGCCGTCTTCATAACGTTCTGAGTGACCCATTTTACCAATGATTTGACCGTTCTTGCTTGTAATCCCTTCGATAGCGTAGAGAGAGCCATTTGGATTATACTTACTATCCATGCTTGGCTGACCGTCAAAGTCTACGTACTGGCTCCAAATCTGACCATTGTCACGCAGCTCAGCAAACTCCTCAGCCGTCACGACAAATTTCCCTTCACCATGTGAAACCGGAATGGCATGGATATCTCCCACTTGCACACCAGCCAGCCAAGGCGAGTTAGTATTGGCAATGCGAGTTTCCACCATCTTAGCCACGTGCTGGTTGGCATCATTGTAAAAGAGAGTTGGGCTATTAGCACCTGCTTCTTCGAAATCTCCGTAAGGAAGAAGTCCAGATTTGACTAGAGCCTGGAATCCATTACAGATACCAATGATGAGACCGCCTCGAGCGATGAAATCATCAATGGCTTTCTTGACCTTTTCGTTGAGAAGAATGTTGACGATAAACTTAGCTGATCCATCTGGCTCATCTGCAGCAGAGAAGCCGCCTGCAAAGAAGATGATATTGGCCTTGTCAATGTTGTCAACCATGGTGTCAACAGATTGGACAATGGCTGCTTCATCCAAAGTAACGAATGGAACTAGATTGACCTTGGCTCCAGCTGCTTCAAAGGCTTTGGCTGAATCGTATTCTGAGTTGGTTCCAGGGAAGACTGGAATGTAAACCAGCGGCTCTGCTACTGTCTCTTTGGCTTTGATAACTGTATCAGCGACAAGAGCCGGCACTTCTTCAATAACTGTTTCCTGTTTAAATTCTGTCGGGTAGATAGGTTCTAGTCGGCCTTCAAAGCTTGCCAAAAGCTCTGCTCCCTCAAGCTGGACACCATTGACAATCAGTGTAAAGTCTGGCTTGGTCTGACCGATCTTCACTGCACCTGGAATATCCTGCTCAGGACTGGTAAAGACAAATCCGCCCAGTTGCGCTTGCAAACCGGAAGGCAGGTCAGCAATATCCACTTGGGCACCAATACGATTACCAAAGCTCATTAAAGCCAGACTCTCTGCTAGACCGCCGTATTTGACAGCGGAGGCTGCTGTAATCTGATACTTGTCCTGAATGGCCGCAAAATTTTCAAAGTTATTCTTGATTAAGTCAAAGTCAATATCCTGAGACAGGACCTGTCCTGGCAGATAGTAGATGGACTCGCCTGCCGCCTTAAACTCTGGAGACAGGATGCGCCCAGCAGTAGAAGTAGTCACTCCAAAAGCCACCAAGGTCGGCGGTACTGTCAATTCTTCAAAAGTTCCGCTCATGGAATCCTTGCCACCGATAGACGGCAAACCGAGCTGAATCTGAGCTTCAATTGAACCAAGCAGAGCAGAAACTGGCTGTCCAAAACGCTCAGCCTGCTTGTCCATCCGCTCGAAGTATTCCTGATAAGAGAAGCGAGCCTTGGACCAGTCCGAACCAACAGCAACCAAGCGAGCTGTCGCTTCAATCACTGCATAAGCTGCTCCATGATAAGGTGACCAAGCTGCCACATAAGGATTGTAGCCCTGCGCCATCACAGAGACCGTCTCAGTCTTGCCATGCTCAACTGGCAGTTTCTGCACAGAAGCCTCAGTCGGCGTGATTTGGTAGCGCCCGCCAATTGGATGATTGACAGTAGATCGGCCAACAGAGCTGTCAAAGATAGTCTGCAGTCCCTTTTGACTGGTATGATTGAGGTCGCTGAGCAAGCTCTTAAGGTCCTGCTCCAAAGTCGCTTCAGAAGTCACAGCCTGCCCTGGCAGTACTTCTTGGGCATCCACAACCTTAGCATCCACAACCACACGCACACCATTGGTATCCAGAAAACTCCGCTCAATATCGACGATGGTTTCCCCGTTCCAGTGCATGACCAGATTTGGCTTTTCTGTAACTTTAGCCACAACGACTGCCAGCAGATTTTCCTTGGCTGCCGCAGCGATAAATTGTTCCACATCTTCTGGGCGGACCACTACTGCCATTCGCTCCTGCGACTCAGAAATCGCGATTTCTGTTCCGTTAAGTCCTTGGTATTTGAGTGGTACCTTGTCAAGGTCAATTTCCAGCCCGTCTGCCAATTCGCCAATAGCTACGCAGACACCGCCAGCTCCAAAGTCATTGGATTTCTTAATGAGGCGAGTTACATTGCCATCGCGGAAAAGGCGCTGAATCTTGCGCTCCTCAATAGCATTTCCTTTTTGAACTTCCGCACCAGCCGTCTCCACAGACGCAGCTGTCTGTACCTTGGACGAGCCAGTGGCTCCACCAACACCATCACGGCCCGTCTTGCCTCCCAGCAAGATGACCACATCACCTGCCGCTGGTTTTTCACGGACAACATTTTCCTTAGGAGCCGCACCGACAACCGCACCCAGCTCCATCCTCTTGGCAACAAAGCCTGGATGGAAATACTCACGGACATAGGTCGTTGCTAGACCAATTTGATTCCCGTAAGAAGAATAGCCATGCGCTGCAGTTTTTGAAATAACCTGCTGAGGGAGCTTGCCAGCCCGCGTTTCAGCAATCGGTTGGGTAATATCGCCCGCACCTGAAATCCGCATAGCCTGATAAACATAAGAACGGCCAGAAAGCGGATCACGAATGGCTCCTCCGATACAAGTCGCAGCCCCACCAAAAGGCTCAATTTCTGTTGGATGGTTGTGAGTTTCATTTTTAAACATCAGCAGCCAAGGCTCCTTGACACCATCCACATCCACTTCAATCTCTACTGAGCAGGCATTAATCTCATCAGACACTTCCATGTCATCCAGACGGCCATTAGCTCGCTCATAGCGCCCAAAAATAGTCGCCATATCCATAAGGGTCTGCGGTTTGTCACCACGTCCCAGCTCATCGCGCATAGCCAAGTATTTATCATAAGTAGCCTGGAGCTGCTTTTCAAACTTAGAAGCCGAAAAATCAATCTTCTTCAACTCCGTCTCAAAAGTCGTATGTCGACAGTGGTCGGACCAGTAAGTATCTAAAACCTTAAGCTCGGTCTCCGTCGGGAAACGGCCAATCGACTTGAAATAGTCTTGAATAAAGAGCAAATCTGCCACTTCCATAGCCAGACCATGCTCCTGCTTGTAGGCTTTAAAGTCCGCTTCCGTGTAGTCCTTAAAGAAGTCCAGAACCGGAATGGTCTTGTCAGACTCAGAGAACTGCTCCAGCTGGATCGGCTTCTCAATATCTTTAAAGCGTGAATCAACTGGATTCAGCAAGTATTTCTTGATTGCTGCCAACTCGCTGTCTGAGATGTCTTTATTGACCAAATAAAGCTGAGCGGTCCTCACCAGAACATCTGTCCCAGCGCCAAGCAAAAAGAGGGCCTCCTGAGAGCTGGCTGCCCGCTGGTCAAACTGACCCGGTAGCGCTTCGATGGCAAAAGACGCTGTCTCTGCAAGTGCAGCATCTACTTCCTCCTCCGCCAACAATCTATCTGTCACTTGCTCAGAGAAAATATGCTTTTCAGCCCGAGCGACCAAATCTTCTGCTAGATGAAAGACATCATACACTTGAATCATCCGAAGAGCTGACAATGTTTTTAACTGAAGATTATGCGTCAGCTCTCTCATCAAGCTCTGTGACTTGACACCGAAGTTACTCTTCTTCTCTACAAAAATACGCTTGTCCATGATTTTTCACACCCTGTCCTTACTTAATCGCCTGCAATTTTTCCCAAACAACCTGATAAACATCCGTAAGTTCACCAAGGCCACGTCGGAAAACGTCCTTGTCCATATGATGGCCTTCCGCATCCCAGAGACGGCAGTTATCTGGTGAAAATTCGTCCGCCAGAATAATCTTGCCATCTTTGTCAAAGCCGAACTCTAACTTGAAATCAATCAATTTCAATCCGATTTGGCGGAACCAATCTGACAAGAATTCATTGATCCGGCGAGTCTCCTCTTTCAAAAAGGCAATTTCTTCGTCGCTAGCAATCTTCAAGAATTTCACATGCTCGTCATTGATGAAAGGATCGTCCAAATCATCATTTTTGTAGTAAAATTCCACAATCGGAGTTTCAAGCGCGATGCCCTCTTCTACTCCAAAACGCTTGGAAAAAGAACCTGCTGTATAGTTGCGCAGCACCACTTCCAAAAGAATAATCTCTACTTTTTTATTTAGCTGGTCCGTATCCGAAACCTTCTCAATGAAATGCGTCGCCACACCAGCTGCATTGAGTTTCTCAAAAATAAAAGATGAAATCTGGTTGTTGAGCACTCCTTTACCAGCAATCTGCTCCTTCTTGACCCCATTAAAGGCCGTTGCCTGGTCCTTGTAGCGTGCCAGAATGACTTGCTCATCATCTGTAGAGAAAATATCCTTAGCTTTTCCCGAATATAACAACTTATTAGACATTTTAATATTCGCCTTTCGTGGTTTTATACCCTCATTTTATCATCTTTGAATACATTTTACAAGAAATTCCGTATAAACTTTCTGTATCCAGTTAAAGAAATCGTTTCCTTTCCAAGATACGAAAAAAAGACCGGGAGATACCGATCTTTGATTTTTAATGTTGCTTCTTCAGTTTTTCGTGGATATAAGCCACCACATCGGAAATTGTTTTGAAGTTATCCATATCCTCATCAGGAATTTCAATATCAAAAGCTTCTTCCAGATTGATGATAAATTCCATCAAATCAACAGAGTCCACTCCCAGCTCCTCTTTCAAGCTCAGTTCTGGAGTGATATGCAGCTTGCTGCTGTCATGTTCTTGAATGATTTCGACAATTTTTGCATAAATTTCTTTTTCGCTCATGTTTACTCCTTTGCATCTGAAAATTCAATGACCGATTTACCAACAACATCTGTTTCCAACATGGTCCGAATCTGACGAATCGTGCTATAAACAGCCTTAGCATCACTAGAGCCATGCGTTTTGACAACAGGTGCTTTCAAGCCGAATAGAACTGCACCGCCTGCACTAGAATAGTCCAGACTATTTTTGAGCCCTCGCAGGCTATCCTTGAGCAGCCAAGCTCCCAATTTAGCCTTGAAACCACCGCCTAAAATAGACTTCTTCAGCTGACCCATGATACTGATAGCAGTTCCCTCAATTGATTTCAGAACAGCATTACCAGTAAAGCCATCTGCAACGACAACATCCGCCACATCATCCATCAAATCACGCGCCTCTACATTGCCGATAAAGTTAAGTGTCGAATCCCCAGCTAAAAGCTCGTAGGCTTCCTTGCGCAGAGGGTCGCCCTTGCTGCTTTCTGTTCCGTTATTCAAGAGACCCACCCTCGGCTTCTTGATTCCTCGGACATTTTCAGCATAGAAAGAACCCAAAGTCGCATACTGGTGTAAATGATGGGCTGTGTTTTCAGCATTGGCTCCTAGATCCAGCATATCAAATCCCTGACCGCCAACCGTTGGCATAGTAGATAAGAGCCCCGGTCGGTCAATATTCTTGATACGCCCCACGATAAAGAAACCTGCCGCCAAAAGCGCTCCAGTATTTCCAGCAGACAGCATAGCATCTGCTTCCCCTGCCTTGACAGCCTTGGCTGCCAGCACCATACTAGCCTCTTTCTTCTGACGAATGGCCTTGGTCGGCTCGTCGTCCGAGTCAATCTTCTCCTCCGTGTGGATGATGCGGACCCGCTCACCAGCAGTCAGATAAGGCTTGATTTTCGTCTCATCGCCATAAAGGAGAATTTCAATATCCGAAAACTCCTGTACCGCTCGATTGACTCCTTCGACCAGAGCCTGAGGGGCATTGTCCCCCCCCATAGCATCAACAGCTATTTTTTTCATTCGATTTATTCCTCGTTCTTATCTTTTAAAATGTTTCCCCAGTCCCCCAGAGAATCTATAAATTTTTTGGATTTGAGATGGATGCCGACATATTCATCATAGAGCAGGTCGATAAAATCCCGCAGCTGCTTTTTAATATCTGGCTTCAAAGAAATGGTCTCCAATTCGCTAAAACGGACCGCCTGAAATTGATCCAGCAGAAAAGGAAGATTAGGATTCAGATGGCAGCGCCGTTCATCCTGATGGTAATGATCAGGGCAAAGGACTCCGCTATATTTGAAAGAGAAGTCAAAAGGCAGACCCGTCCGATGACAAAAGGCACAGTCATGGAAGTTCAGCGAAACTCCAAAACGTGACAAAATCTGAATCTCAAAGATATTGGTCAGCACTTCATAGTCCAGACCATTGTTCATCAGCTCCAGGGTTTTCTGCAGAAAGGCAAAGAGAGCTGGATCCGGCTGATTGTCCTGAAGACTGGCATCTGCCAAGGCTGCCACATAACTGGCATAAGACATGATGAACAAGTCCTCATTGATCTGATGGTAGGTGACTACATCCTGATAGTCCTCGATATAGCTAAGACCATCATCATTGATTTTCATCAGTAAGTTCGCCGCAGTCAAAGGCTGAATGACGGGTGCTAGCTTAGATTTACCAGCATGCTTGACGAAAAACATACGCTTGCCAGCCTGTTCCGTAAAGATCTTGACCAGCTTATCATCCTCACGGAAATTACGGTTATAGAGAACCAGACCTTGACTTTTTAGAGATTTAAGCATAGTCCTCCATGTAGTCCTTGAGGCGCTTCAGAGCTTCTCGAATCGTCTCCATACTAGCCGCGTAGGACAGGCGGATATAGCCTTCCCCGTATTGACCAAAAGCTGCACCCGGGATAAAGGCCACAGCCTTCTTCTCCGCAAAATCCTGCAGAAAAGCGAAAGAATCTTGATTATAACCGTCTGGTATCTTAGCAAAAATATAAAAAGCCCCGTCTGGTTTGATAATCTTAAAGCCTAGCTCAGCCATTTTCTCTATGATATAATCGCGACGCTGGATATACTCAGCCTTCATTGGCTCCGCATCATCTTTCCCAACTGTCAGGGCTTCAATGCCTGCAAACTGAGCCATGGTATTGGCCGCTGTTACGAGATACTGGTGGCTCTTAATCAGCTGAGCAGTGAAAACTTCTGGAGCAAAGATAAAGCCCAACCGCCAGCCAGTCATGGCATGAGACTTAGACAGGCCGTTGATGACGATAGTTTGGTCTGGCAGATACTCCGCGATGGAGACATGCCCATGCTCTGTATAGGTCAGCTCAGAATAGACCTCATCGCAGACCACAAAGACTTGGTATTTTTCTAGGACATCCGCCAGAGCTTTTATCTGCTCCCGCGAATAAGTCACGCCGGTTGGATTGGCTGGATAATTGAGAATGACCGCTTTTAGTTGCTCGCCCTGTTCTAAAATAGCTGCTTCCAGCATCTCTGGAGTGAGGACAAAGTTATTGGCCGTTGTGTCAATCTCGACAATCTCCGCCCCCACTAGATTGACAATGGGCTCATAGCCTGGATAAGCAGGAGCTGGCAGCAAGACCTTGTCTCCTTCTTCTAGAATGGCTGTCAGTGTAGCCGACAAGGCCTCTGTTGCTCCGATAGTGACTAAGACCTCATCTTCTGGGCGATAGTACAGATTGTACTTTTCTTTCACAAAGCTGCTAGCAGCCTGACGCAGCTCCAAGAGACCGCTCATGCCAGTGTAGTGGCTTTGATTGGCATCAATCGCTGCCTTGGCTGCTACTTTGATATGATCCGGTGTCGTAAAATCCGGCTCCCCTAAGGTCAGCCGAAGAACTCCCGGAATAGCAGAAATTGATTGGTCAAACTGACGAATCAGCGAAATTTCTATTTTTTCTAAGTTTTTATTAAATTTCTTACTTAAATCCATACATACCTCCAGCCGCTCAATAGAACTATTATACTATAAATGCAGAAGCATAGCAAAAGCTATTACATGATTTTCCATACAGAGAAAAAGGACTAAGCTTGTACTCAGTCCCTTTTTTTCGCCTTAAAATTCTTCTCTGGCAGATAGTGGATATAGCTGCATCTCACGTGACTGCCAGTCAACGAGTCGGAGTATAGGTCAATTCCTTGCCATGCTTGGCCAGAAAATCTGGCAGTTCTGAATCAGGAATCTGCCGTAAATAAAGGTTAGAACGAATCGTATCGTCTTCCTCACGGCAGGTTGAAAGAACCAAATACCGGTCGCTCGCCTTAATCTTTATCTTAGGATCCTTAGTACGAGCAGCTTCATAGATATTTCTGAGCTGGGTTGTAAAGTCCTCGTCATCCTTAAACTCCGTCCGATAAAAAGCAGTCTCTTCCGGCACAATGACCAGTCCCATAGCTTGATAATAATACTTACGCTCAGGAGTCTCAATCACGACATATCTATGTTTGTCAAAATAATCCTGACGATCATAGTAGTTGACGTCATTAAACATACGATGATCTCCTGCCTTGCTGCCCCGAGCATGCCCGAAAAGCCAGGTAAGTCGATCACTGAAATCTTTATGATTGTCCTTATCCATGAAGACCGCTCCCATATAGGGCTCTTGCTTTCCTTCAAAAGTCTTCAGCAGATAAGTCTCATTATCTTTCGTTTGCACCACTGGCTCATCCAGCTGCGTACCAGGAGCATAGACATAGCCTATCGTTTCTGAATTCACAGCCTTCAGTTTAGCAAAACGCTCTGCTAAATATTCCTTTTCTGTCTGACTTGAATATGCAGATGAGCTTGACGTTTCAATCCTGCTAGGATGCGAAACTCGAGGCTTACTGGCTGTTCCTGAAGAACGGAAAGCATAAAAAACAGAAAAAATAACCAGAACAATCAACAGGAGGCAGATGCCAACAACAAGGAGCTGTTTCTTATTCGAAGCTTGACTCCTATCTTTTTCTTGCATAATCTAAAAATCCTTTATTTTTCATTTTTTACAAAAAATATCACCGAACGAAGGCTCAGTGATATTTAGGCGTTAGCACAAATTAAAGACAAAATTATTTGACTGCACTTGTCTTAGGAAGTGACTTTTCTTCAGAATTTTCCTCATTTTCCTTGTTCTCTTCTTTTGCTTCCGGAGCTTTTTTTGCTTTATTTTCTGATTTTTTAGCCTTCTTTTTACCTGCTGCTGCCGAAGATTGAGACGGTGCTGGAAAAGTCGGAACTGATGAAGAGGCTGTGGAGAAAGGTGCTGCCGAATAAGCCGGTGTAGATGGATCTGTAGTAGATGGCGCCACTGAAGGTTGATCAGCATTGGCCGACTCTCCCTCACCAATAACAAGAACTTTGTTACCAGCTTGATCCTCCATCACAGCACTTTTGCCAACCGGAGCTTTCTTAGCTTCAGCAACTTGCTGATCCAGAGCTGATTGTGCATCTCTATAGGCCTGCAGTTCATCCATAACTTTATTAGATTCTGAGTCCGTACTGCCTTGGGGAACTTCATTATTATCAATGTCATTAACCCAAAGACTGGCTGTACCCTCAGCAAATACTGGTGCAGCAGCCGCGAAAAGTGAAAGGGCCACAGCACTTGAAAGCAAAACCTTTTTCATTATCTCATCTCCTCTTTACTTTTCAAAAATAATTGTAACTCCCCGTTACCTAATATTACCTACTACTAAGTATAGTTCGAACTCTAAAAAAAGTCAAGAATTTTACTACATAAAAATTTCTAAAATCAAAGAATACCAAGGGATAAGACAAATTGTCAATTTACCAACTATTTAAATGGTCATTTATTTATATTTGAAACATCAAGTAGTTTGAGTCATCTTCTAAAGTTGATGTTAGTTTTTTTAAAAAAAGTAGGAATGAAATAAAAAGAAGCTAGGAATCAAACTTCCCAGCCATATATATATATATATATATCAGATTATTTTTTCCCTATTTCAAATAAGGGTGACAGCGGCCGTTTCTCATGAATACGAACAATGGCTTCCCCTAGAAGATGCGCAATAGAAATCTGATCAATCTTATCAATCAAGCGCTCTTGAGGTAGATAAATCGTATCCAACACAACCAATTTTTTAATCGCCGACTTTTGGATATTATCCATAGCCGGACCAGACAAGACTGGATGCGTACAGCTAGCATAGACTTCTACAGCCCCTGCTTCAGCGAGAGCGTCAGCTGCATGGCAGATAGTTCCCGCTGTATCAATCATATCATCAATTAGGATACAAGTTTTTCCTTCCACCTTACCAATGATGTTCATGACTTCGCTGCTATTCATCTTGTCTACACTGCGACGCTTATCAATAATGGCAATCGGGGTTTTCAGAAACTCTGCTAACTTACGGGCCCGACTCACACCACCATGGTCAGGACTGACTACCACATAGTCGCCCCCTGTCATATTACGGCGCTCAAAGTAATCAGCAATCAAAGGTGCACCCATCAAATGATCCACTGGAATGTCAAAGAAGCCCTGGATTTGCGCTGCATGCAAGTCAATAGTCAGCATCCGATCCACACCAGCAATTTCCAACATATTAGCAACTAATTTAGATGTAATTGGCTCACGAGCTCTAGCCTTGCGATCCTGTCGAGCATAGCCATAGTAAGGCATGACAACATTGATTGATTCAGCACTAGCCCGTTTCAAAGCATCTACCATAATCAAGATTTCCATCAAATTATCATTGACTGGCGAACTGGTAGACTGCAAAATAAAGACGTGTTTCCCGCGAATAGATTCTTCAATATTCACTTGAATCTCACCATCAGAGAACTGACGGACAGTTGATTTCCCAAGTGGCAATCCAATCTCTTGAGCAACACGCTGCGCTAATTCTTGATTAGAAGAAAGAGCAAAGAGTTTTAAATCAGAAAAAGACATGATTCCCTCCAGATTCTAAATCGTCTTTCATTGTCCAATTACAACTTTTCCCAACTACCATTGTAACTTTTTTCAGTTGATTTTTCAATTAAAAATAAAAAACGCCAGAGGCGCTTTTTACTGATTAGTTCGGATAGATATATGAAACTGTACCTTGTGCAGTTGTTGGGTTAAACCATCCACGGTAGTTACCGATTGATTGTTGTCCAAGGTAGTTCGCTTCTGATACTTGGATGCTTGTAGTAGATTGAACAGCTGTTACTACTGCAACGTGTCCGTATCCACCGTCAGTCCAACATGCAATTGCGCCAACTTCTGGCTGTGAACCAACACGGAAGCCTGCTGCTGCTGCGCTTGCTGACCATTGTCCACCATTACCCCAGTAATCGCCAGCCCAAGGAGCTAATGTCTTAGCTCCCCAAGTACATTGACCTACTGGATAAGAAGAGGCAGATGAGCTATAAACTGGTCTATTTGCACGGGCAACAGATTGAGTCACTGCAGGTGCTGCCGCAGCTGGTGCTTCAGCAGATGAAGGTGAATTAACAACTGCTTGGACCTGAGCTTGCAGAGTAGTATTACCTGAAGCTTCAATTGCTTGGCGTTTTGATTCTTGCTCTGCTTTATAAGCTGCTTCACGAGCCGCTGCTTCTGCTGCTGCTTTTTCAGCTGCTGCTTTTTCTTCAAGAAGAGAATTCTTTTCGTTTTCAGCAGTCGCTTTTTCAGCTGCAAGACTTGCCTGAGCTGCTTTCAGTTCAGCTTGTTTTGTTGCCAAAGTTTGTTCATCATCAGCTAACTTCTCTTGGTTAGCAATTACAGTATTGATAGCTTCATTATTCGCAACTTGCTTTTCAGCAATTACTTCTTTATCTTTCTTTTGTTGTTCCAGCATTTTATTATTTGCTGAAACAATTTCGCTCATAGCTGCTACACGAGAGATAGCTTCTGTGATAGAACTAGAATTTACAACTGTATTGATGTAGCTAGTAGCAGTTCCGTTTGTTTGGGCACTACGTGCTTGATTAGCAAGAGACTCATTACGAGCTACGATATTTTTAGACAGTTCGTCAATCTCAGTAGACAGTTTTGCAGATTCAGCAGACAGTTTTTCATTTTCTGCTTTAAGATCTTCTTGTTGCTTTTGAATAGCAGACACTTGACCTTGAATTTCGTCGACTTGTGTTTGTGCAGTTTGTTGTTGTGTTGTCAAACTACTGATTTTGCTGTCTTGTGCAGCAATCTTTTCATCAGTTGTCTCCGCTTTAACGCTCACAAGTGCAGCTCCTTGTGAAAGGATAACTGTACTCAATAAAATTGATGTGAGTAGTTTTTTCTTCATAAAAATAATACACTCCTTCTTATAAGACATTATCTAGTATACCAGAAAATACCGTATCATATATTACGCATTTGTTACATTTTTATTTCTTGTTTATCATAAATATATTTTTTCGAAAATAGGCTGAAAAATGAGGAATATAAAGCTATTGAGGAGTATAGTCGGTACTAAACTGCTAAGGACAAAATCTTGTAAATTCAGACTAGAAAGATTCAAAAATACTGCAAAAGCAAAACTAGTTAATTCAAATAAAAATACAAGAATCAGAACAGATAGAAAGCGAGTAAATTTATTTAAAAGCATAGTCGAACTAGACTGACAAACCAAGAGACTTAAAAGAGGAAAAAGAATAAGAGCAATACCGATGGTATGAAAATAGTAAACATCATAAATCAGCCCCAAACAACAAAATAAGAGAATATTGTAGTTTTTAGAGAGGTTGATGGAAACAAATAGCATGAAAATAAAGATAAAATGACTGACTAAATGCCATTGTAGAGGCAGAATATCAGCCAGAAAAGTCGAAATCTGCCCGTCAATCAATAAAACAAAAAATAAAATAATAGGAGTCAAAAGATGTTCTTTAATATCTCTCATATCAGTTTCCTACCAACATTACAGCACGAATATCCGACAAATCAGCAGTCGGCTTAACCAGGACAACCTTGTTTAACTGATCCTTAGCCTCAGATACAGAAAGCACCTTACCGACAGGAATATTTTCTGCATTATAAGCACCCAAGCCACTGGTTGCCACCTCATCTCCCTCTTTTATATCTTCAGCACTATTTAACTGACTAATGATATAAGCAGAATTTTTTGCATCATAACCCGTAATAATCCCATAAATTGGACCAGACTTCGTTTGAATCCTAACAGAAATTTTAGTTGAGTTTTCCTCGTTAGTCAATAGAGAAACTAAGCTAGACTGACTACTGGTTTCAGAAACACTTCCTACTAGACCACCATTAGCGACTACCAACATAGCATCTGTCACATTATCAGATGTCCCTTTGTCAATGGTCAGCTCGTTTTTCCAGGATGCTGGCGTACGGGCAATCACTTCGCTGGCAATTTGTATTTGATTTTTATCAGCTTCTTTAAATTCCAGAAGTTTTCGCAACTGCTCATTTTCATCTTCTAAGGAATCTGCCTTCCCAGCCTTTTCCTCAACCTTATAAAGATTTTTCTTGAGCTGCTGATTCTCTCTATAAGTAGACATCAAATCTGACATTGCTTCTTTTTTATCAGCTACAAAAGCAAAAGGAGAGCCAACAAGTCTATCTACCAATGAAATAATATTTGAAGTAGTTGATACAAACAAACTAGAAGAAGTAGATAAGACAAGTATCGTCATTGCAACAACTAATACAAAAAAAGAAATCAGGAACTTAGACTTTTTAAATCGATTCATCAAAAAAACCTCACTAAACAGGACAAGAAAGTATAAGAAAAGGAGATAGCAAATGCTAAACTCCTTATTCATACGGAGAATGGGGGATTCGAACCCCCGCGCCGGTTACCCGACCTAACGATTTAGCAAACCGTCCTCTTCAGCCTCTTGAGTAATTCTCCAATATTTTATGGGCACGAGTGGACTCGAACCACCGACCTCACGCTTATCAGGCGTGCGCTCTAACCACCTGAGCTACGCGCCCAAGTTCGAAAACTTGGTATGAACTTTCGTTCAAAGCGGGTGACGAGAATCGAACTCGCGACAACAGCTTGGAAGGCTGTAGTTTTACCACTAAACTACACCCGCATTTCCAATACGATGATGTATGGCGCGAGACGGAATCGAACCGCCGACACATGGAGCTTCAATCCATTGCTCTACCAACTGAGCTACCGAGCCAACTATTGCGGGAGCAGGATTTGAACCTACGACCTTCGGGTTATGAGCCCGACGAGCTACCTAGCTGCTCCATCCCGCGTTATTACTATTCGTCCCTAAGGAGGATGTGGGATTCGAACCCACGCACGCTTTTACACGCCTGACGGTTTTCAAGACCGTTCCCTTCAGCCGGACTTGGGTAATCCTCCAAGATAACATTATGGACCTTGTAGGACTTGAACCTACGACCACTCGGTTATGAGCCGAGAGCTCTAACCAGCTGAGCTAAAGGTCCGACAAGATCATTATAGCGGCGAAGGGGATCGAACCCCCGACCTCCCGGGTATGAACCGGACGCTCTAGCCAGCTGAGCTACACCGCCATCTATCGGGAAGACAGGATTCGAACCTGCGACACCTTGGTCCCAAACCAAGTACTCTACCAAGCTGAGCTACTTCCCGAACTTAAGTTATTACTTAATGCACCCTAGAGGAGTCGAACCTCTAACCGCCTGATTCGTAGTCAGGTACTCTATCCAGTTGAGCTAAGGGTGCTCATCTTCTTCTACTGCCTCTCACAAGTCTATGCCGAGGACCGGAATCGAA
>NZ_JAKUVC010000008.1 GCF_026781265.1 Streptococcus sanguinis | reverse complement strand
CTGTTACGTTTGGGTCGTGCCTATCTTGCGGAAGAGCAGGCTATGCGCGACTGTTAGCAAACACCGAATTTGAAGGAACACGACGGTTCTGAACAATTCGGGGAAAGGATGTAAGCGGCGTAAGCTGCTTATTTTTTATATGTCCAGCAATGGAAAGGAGGAAAATAAGTCGATTAGTTGCTACTTTTAGATAACCACTATTTAAGTAGTGATCGCTTTCAGTTTGAGCTACATAGCTCTACATAGATACGAGTAATAGGGAGCAAGGCTTCTTATTTCTAGGAGGAAAACACATGATCAACATCCAAAAAATTGCAGAGCTCGGAAAGCAGCTTCTGGCAAAGACGAAGCTGAAGAAGATTCACATAGCAGTCGCAGCTATCTGGTTTGTCTTTGGACTAGGCTTTATGTCTCATAGTATCAAGGATATGGTTCCAGAGTTGTTGAAGAAACTAGGTCTCGAGCTCGAGATTATCATTCCGCTTGACGGTTTGACCCTCGTGTCTCAAGGACTGACACTCATCTTGGTACTGACAGCTATGCTGGAAGTTGCTTGGCAGGTTGAACGTCGGATTCATTTCAAAGGACAGCGCAAGCGTTCTCTGAAGAAGCTGACACAAGCTGTGCGAAAACTAACACTGAAGTTTGTTAGTTACGGAGTGCCTACTGTTCTGCTTCTGGCAGTTCTGAGTCATCCAAGTGCTGACATAGTGCACTACTTCAGCCAGCTAGGATCTATCACGACCAACTTGTCTTTTCTCCCACTTGGAGTCTTGACTAGTGCTATCTTTTGGGATAGTTTGGTCGCTTTGAGCTATTTTATCAAGATTTTTTACAAAAATTATCTTGATATCAATGCTCAGAAGGATCTGGACGACGTCTCTTTTCTTGATGATATCAAGAGTGAGACCAAGCAGCTTCTAGAGGGCTAATTCAATTAGCTTTCCTTGCTTGAGAAGACAAAAACAAAAAGCTCATTCTTATTATAAGAATGAGCTTTTTGTTTTTGTGAAAAGTTTTATGATAAAAATAAGATCTAATATAGTGATTTTCTACTTACTCAGATAACTAGACTATATACTAAAAAAGTTGCTTCTGATATAGTTACATTCTGTGTATTGAGAAATATTGACAACGAAACGCCTATAATATTTTGTTTGTTTTTTATAAAAAAGGATTTTCTTAAATTTATACTACTAGTTAGATTAGCTCATCTTTTATAAATTAAAGGGAGTTGTTTAACTGACGAATAGAGGGTATTTACTACTTCCTTTCATAAGTTTCTGTTATCCATTTGCTTCTGAAAATGAATGTGATATAATGATAGAATATAAATTATTTTACTGACTATGTGTAGGAGATGGACTAGATGAATCGTTCAGGAGAAAACTATCAGGAAACACATAAAAAATCAAAAAGTAGACAGGAGATTTTCCTACATCTTCTACCAATTGTAGGATTAGCTCTCTTTTTTTTAGGGTTTACTGAATTTACGAAAGATGTTCTTTTGCAACTTATAGGACGGTTTTCGATGTATCTTTTACAGGTACTTGCAGTTGTTCTTACTGTGTTTCTGATTTTGATAATTTGTAGAGATATAAAAGGACGTTTCTTTACTAAAAATGAAGATAACCATTTTTGGGGGGAGATTGATCAGATCGTTTTTGACATTGGCCAAGAGCTCATCAATTTTTGGACTCCCTGCTTATTTCTAGTAGCTTTGCTTCTGAATAAGCCTGCAGTCCTGATTTCTTATTTTACTCAACTTGGTTCTATATTTAAGAATTTATCTTTAATACCTTTAGGAGTTCTAACATTGGTGATTATATATGATGTTATAAAGTCCTTACGGTATTTTATGAAGTGGTTCAATAGAAATTGGCTAGATATTAATGCTCAGGAAGATTTACCTGAAACATCCCTTCTAGATGATGTCAAGAAAGAAACTAAAAATCTTCTGGATGATAATGATTGTTAGATAGTATATTGGGGCCTATTTTTATAGAATAGGCTTTTTTATTTAACTATTTAGAATAATAGTCTTTCTATTTTGTTTTAGTTATGACGATTCAATGAAGATATTTCAAATGTAAGATAGATGCTCAGATGTCAAATAAGTCGGATTTCTGCTAGCAAGCATTGAATTTTTATGTCTGTAACGATTCTGAACTATTAAGAGAGATGTTAGCGAGGTAAGCTATTTATATATATTAGTAGTATAAATGAAAATCATTTTATTTATGTATTCGTTGTAATAAGAGCACTAAAAAACGTATGTATTCTAAGATGTTTTCGAAAAATTATGCTGATTTTCTAGTCTTAGACTACACATTTTATCTAGAAACAGGTAAAATAGAATAAGTGAGTTAATAGGGAGGATCGAATGGCGAATAACTTCAATCAATATGAAGATCTAGATGATCTAGATAAAAAAGGGAATGTCGATACATTTTTTGAAAATGTAGGAAAGTTTTTCACTCAAAATAGGCTTGTAAAATACTTGTCAAGAAAAGTGTTATTAAGAAAAACTTTGATATTTTACGCTTTGTTGCTCCCTATAATTGGTTTGATTTTAGGTGGAATTTACTCACCGGCTCGTGAAACATTTTCAAAGGAGCAGTTGGAAACAAAGCAAGAGTTTGGCAATGGAACTGGAAGAGTTGAGCTGGTTAGTCAAACTTATTCAAAAAGTAATGGCATTATGGTTTTTGAATTTGAAACGACAGACTATACTGCTGCTATTCAAAAGGGAATCAATGCAAATAATCTGGAATGGCAACTGTTTACTCCACCGGGTGTAGATGCTCAAAAGACACAGATGGAGGTTGTGCCTCTTACGGACAACAAGATAGATGTCATTGTTCGAAATGTTCCCAAAGATTATGGAGTCATGATTGTACGGATAGCGAATACAACTGTTTCGAATTCAGATGTGGATGTAAGCATTCAGGACTATGAAGATTATAAGGAGAAGAAAAAAGAGAAGGAACTAGATCAACAAGAAACGACAGATTATGTAGACTTTTATATTACTCACCAAAATGGGAAATTGAAGTATTCTCAATTGGAGAACCTTTCAAGGGAAAATTTTGCTCTCAAGGCTTTTGGTGACGAGTTAAAATTCCAAAAAGATCAAGTGAAAAATCTAGAGAAAGCTATTGATGATTTAACTAATAGCATTGAAGAAGATAAAGCTACTGTGGAGCAGTTGCAGCGAGAAGGACAATATCTAGTTGGAAGTAAATTAGATGAGAACCAAGAGAATGTTGAAGATGTTCAAAAAGATATGGATAGTAAGGCCAGAAAAATTGAACAGGCTAAGGATAACATTAATACACTGAACTCCCTTGTTACAAAATTAGAAAGTAATATCAATCAGATTAAAGATGGTAGCTATGAGTTTAATGCACCTGTCCAATCAATTAAAAAAGAAATAGAATAAGAAACTCTAATGGCATAGAGGGCACTTATGAATATTGTTGTAAAAATAGGATAATAGAGGAGGATAAAGTGTAGATGGATGAAAAACAGCAAGAAACAACAAACATGTCTTGGGGAATGCCTCGTGGATTGTACCAGCAAGTAAAGTATTATGGCATACCGCTGTTGAAAGCTGGCTTTGTAGCAATGACTTTTATTATGGGATTGCAGCTGTCAGGAAGTGTATTTCCTGTAGATCAGCCAATTCAATTCATTTTATGTCTCATTTTGATGACGAGCCTAGCCTTCTTTTTGGTCTTACCTTCACAGGCAGGTGGAACGAATGCGATGGCCATTGTCTATTTTCATGTAAAGCGTAAAAAAAGATATATATCAATAGATCGCAATGCTTATCCTGATCCGAAGGAATTTCATAAGCGGCGTAAAAGAATGCGGAGGTTATAAGTAAGTGAGCAATGAACAACAGAGCTCTGCTGTCAGAGCTCAATCTAAAACTCCCTACACAGATGAATTTACGACTGATTTCACAGAAAAAGTAAAGAAAAATGTCCAAAATTATATCGCCTATGGACGGGAAGAACAGATTTCCAAAGTTTTCAAAATCTTATTGAATACTCGCAAGAACTCACCATCCCTTATTGGAGATGCAGGGGTTGGTAAATCTGCAATTGTGGAGGGTATTTGTGCGGAGATAGCCCTTGCTAGAGAAGGGAAAAATCATGTTCGTATTCCAGACGAATTCAAAAATATCCGAATTCGATCTTTGGAAGTTAGTTCCATTCTTAATGAAAAAGATGGAGAAAATGCTCTGTCTCGTTTAAAGCATATCGTAGAAGAGTTATCATTATACAAGAAAGATAATATTCTTTTTATTGATGAGGTTCATACAATTATGGGTTCTGGTGCGAATGGAGCGCTAGATATTGGAAATGCTTTAAAGCCTGCACTAGCTCGTGGAGAAATTTATTTTATCTCTGCAACGACCTATAATGAGTTTACGATTATTGAGAAAGATGCTGCAATGGAACGGCGTCTCAATCCTGTCTATGTTGACGAACCATCAAGGGATGAAGCTGTAGGAATTATAGAAAAAGTCAAAAAACGAAACGAAAAGTTACACAAAATTACTTATGATCAGGAAGCACTCGAAGCATCAGTAGATTTTTCGATTCGTTATATGGCAGATAAACAGTTACCTGATAAGGCGATTGACTTAATTGATGAGGCTGGGTCTGCAGCATACTATGAAGGACGTAGTAAGGTCACAGTCTTAGATATAGCTCAGCTCATCCATGAGAAGAAAGGAATACCTATAGAGACTATTTTGCGTATTTCGCGCAATGAACCAGTTGACTATGAAAAAGAGATAAAAAAAGTAGTCAAGGGACAAGATCATGCTGTGAAGCAAGTTTGTCAAATATTGAGAAAGTCTGCTACGGGAATGAAAGAGTCGGAAAAACCGTCTTCCATTCTTTTTATGGGAACAACAGGTACGGGGAAAACAGAGCTAGCTAAGCAGGTAGCTAGAGTTTATTTTGGAGATGAGAGCGCCTTTCTTCGTTTGGATATGTCAGAATATACTGGTGAGAAAGCCAATGATGCATTGATTGGTGATCGTACAAGTGGGAAAAAGGGTGACTTGACAGAGTTTGCTAAAATTAAACCTTATTCTGTTATCCTTTTAGATGAATTGGAGAAGGCCGACAGAACTGTTCACAACCTCTTGTTAGGGGTTTTGGATGCAGGACGCTTGAAAGATGCAACAGGTCGGCTGATAAACTTTAAAGAATGTATCATTATAGGCACAACGAACGCAGGGCATCAAACAATTCGAGATAAATTTAGATTATCTGGTGGATTTGGTAACCTCAGTCAACAAGAAAATAAAGCCTTTATGGAAAATCTTCATAAAGATTTATCATTGGAATTTGCTCCTGAAATGATTAACCGCTGGAATGCGATTGTGGTTATGAATATGCTCTTGGAGGATGTTATTCATGAGATCACCAATAGCCGTATTCGGAAAAAAGAAGCTGAATGGGAAAAATATCATAATATAATTGTAGAATATCAAGATGATCAGGGAAATGAGAATCGAGAAGGAATCTATAATTATCTTAAAAATATTGGAACAGACGAATTAAATGGTGCACGGCCTTTAGCACGAGCCATTGAAACAGTTCTAACAGATCCCATTTCAGATCAGCTATACTATATTCAGCGTTCCCGAGATGAAGTTCTTAAAGCTATTGTTGTTTTGCATGGGACAGCTCCTAGGGAAACATCAGATGGGCATGGAAGATATTCTGTAGTGGACAGACGAGCTGTTGACATACGCCTTGAAAAAATTGAAAATTAGCTGAAAATAAAAAATTATAGTCCCGATAGACTTTACAAATCGTCCGGATACGGATAGAATATTACTGTAGACATTTTTTTTATAAAGGAGTTTCTAAGATGAAAGAATTTACATTAGTAAAAGAAAAAGCTGGCGCGTTCAAGAAGCGCGCGGTACAAGCATGGTCTTCTGCAGCGGTTGTAGTTGCTCTTGCTTTGCAGAGTTCACCTGTATTTGCAAATAATAAGGGGGCAGATCCGTTTAGTAAAGTGGGTGACGCTACAAGGACTGCAACGGATTCTATTCGGAATATTTCAAGTATTATTGCGATTGCAATGCTTGTTATTATCGGTGTGTTCTTCATGTTTGGAGATGCAGGTAAACGAAAAGCAATGTCATGGCTTCCTTGGGTTGTAGGAGGGATTGCAGTTATCTCTGGCGCTGTGTCTATCGTAACGTGGGTAACCTCACTCTTTGGTTAATCCTAGGAAGGAAACAATTTATATGTCTGAACAGGTGTTTGGATATAAGGGGAAGAGGAAGGTCTCAATTCCAGACCCCCTCTTTCTTTATATCGAATGGGAGATTCGAGCCACTCCTGAAAATAACAGTACATTACGTGAACTAATTGAAGATTTGGATATGGAGTATTTTCCCAATACCAAAAATAATATCAAGAATTCACTTCCCTTTTTAACATTTCTACAAGCAGAAATGCTGTTTAGAGGAATTAAATCTGCCTTTGGTTATTTTCAACTAGAAGGCGTTGCTTTGGCCTCACAGGTTAAAAATAATAAACTAACTGGTCGGCCTTCTACAGATGATCAGCCAGTTGTCAGACCGTTTATTATCGATCAACAGTATAGTAATTTAGTTATTCCTTTGGTTGAAGCTACGTTTCGTGATGAACGTTTCCAACAATATAGCTATGATGATTTAGCTAGGTATTTTACTGGAATTGAAAATAACTTATTCAGTCTTTATGGGCGTAGTCTAGGTCTATCTCAAGCTCAGATCCCTCAATTCCCTGCTGCTGGTACGATTAGAGGTGCATTGCCTCGTGTACAGCAGGTAGAGCAACAACGCTCAATAGCTACAGACTCAACGCATAGCCAAATGGCTAAGAAAGCAAGTTATTACGACGAATATGAGGAACCTGTGAAGAGAGACAAACTCACCTTGGCTATTGCTGCTATCGGAGTATTGGTGGGTGCTATTGGTCTAATTATCGGAATGGTGGCCGCCGGACAGCTCAAGACGCAAAGGGAGCAGCTCCTATATCTCAACTCAGAGTTGAAAGCCGCCCGAACTCTTCAGGAGCATGAGCATGAAGCTGATGTTTTTGGACGTTATTTTTTGACTTATTATTATGCAGGAAATAAAGATAGCTTGAAGCCTTTTCTGTCTGATGGAGACGCTCGTTATACTCAGCCTGAGTCTGCGACTATCCTAAGTACGATACTAAAGAATGTCAAGCTGAGTGATGATGGAAAGACCTATACTATGACCTATGTCATTACCTTTAAGGATGCAGAGGAACGGGCTACTACCAAGCAGGTAACCTTTGACTGTGTTGAGAAAAACTCTGCTGACTATGGTTGGGTCATCACAGCAGAGCCTATCACCAAGAACTTTGGTCCAGCCAAGTCTAATACTGGTGAAAAAGAGAGCAAAGCTGAAAACTCTGATCAAGGAGCAGAAGCTAACAACAATGGAGGTAATGCTTCCGCAGAGAACAATGGTTAGGAGGTGACTAACTTTGGGTTCTGAATTTCAAAATAAGTTTTGGTCAAATCTAAAAGAGATGGCTGAAACATTAGATAATAATAAAGGTGGAATACCGGTTCCGCTTTTAGAGGGGAGTGGTGCTAATACTCCTGATGCTACATATGAAATTAATGAGAAAAAGGCTGAAATTCTTGGTTCATTTCTGAAACAATGGAGTGTCTATCTAGCTCCTGTCTATGATATATTGACTCCATTGTATATGATACCCGGATGGTTTGCTAAAACTTTTTATTATTTTTCTCATGCATTAGAGAGTGTTTTCGAAAAAGTATTTTCCCTCTTTGGTTTTTTCAACTTATTGCAAGGAGATAGCTTTATTGCTGATGTCTATTCTTGGCTGCGGGCATTCGGTGTGATAGTCTTTGCATTCTTTGTAGTTTCTCGTATCGTTATGTCTTGGATGGGCACCCCTTTTAAATATAAGGAGTTCATTAATCACATGATTATAGTGACTGCAGCTGTTGCGGTCCTTCCTCAGGCACTGATTTCTTTTTCTACTCTATGGGCAGATGCTAGTAACAATCTTCTAAAAACATCAAACGAAAGAGAAGCCAAAAAAAATATATCTATGTCTGCTCAACCATTACGGGATAACGTGACCGATATTATGCAGTTAGTAGAGAATAATTTTGATATTTCAAAACTTGGTCGTAGTGATGGAGATAACGGCTATATTGATACATCTAAATTAGGGAAGGGTGTTGAACTTAATAAAATCGATGATAGTAATATATATTCTCTTGATTTTACAAGTTCATATGGTGCAACAGATAAAGATACATTGAAATATTTTGCTGAGAATAGCGATAAAAATGTAAATTATTATGGTTTGCCTGCTATTTTCCACTCTGCTCTAGTTTCTTTTGAATACGATGAAAATGGGAATCCTAAGTTGGTGGATGTTAAGGGGTATAAGACAAAAGCTTTTTGGGAAGTTGAAAACAACTTGAAAATCAAGTCCTATCTTAGATATCGGGTTAATTGGCTAGCACTCTATATTCAGCAGATTATGTTGATTCTGCTTTTAATTGGGCTTCTACTGAATACAATTCAGACAATTTTCAGAGTAGTCTTGTCCACCGTAGTAGCTCCTATTGTAGGTTATACTGCGGTAGAAGATTCTTCTAAATTTTTAGAACTCCTGCAGTCGATTTTTGCAGGGATTGCTGGAATCTGGTTTGAAATTCTTGTTGTTAAATACGGCATGTGGTTCCTAACAACAGCTGGTTCAGTAAAGATAGAAGGTTTTAGTACATTTTTTGAAGGATTAGGTTTCTTTGAAAAATCTATTGCTTCTATTGCTCTCTATATTGGCGTCTTTATTGCAGCTTCGCAAGGATCACGCGCTATCGAAAACTGGTTAGGAATTCCGACCGGTGCTAAGACGGGCATGATGCAGGCGGCAGGTGCAGCCTATGCAGCTAATCGTATTAGGCGTGCTGGTACTAATGCGGTTCTTGGTAAAAAGAACTCGCAAGGTCAACGTCAAGGAGGTCTAATTGGTAATAAAAATTCTGCTTTATCTAAAGCTAGAGATTTTGGCGGAAAGGCACTGAAGGGTAGCGGCAGAGCGATAGTTGGTAGCGGCAGAGCAGTTACTGGTGGTATTGGAGTAGCTGCAGGAATGGGCCAAGGTGCAAAATCTGGCGGTGCTCTAAGTGCATTTGGCAATACTGTTGCTAACTCAACTTATAGACCAGCTTTCAGTAAGGCTAAACAAGGTATAGACTATGTTGCAAAAGGTGCTAAAGATAACTTTGATAAGGGCAAAGAACAGGGTGCTCGATTTACAACTAATTTCCGCAAGGAAGAAAAAGAAGCGAATCTTTCGGAAGCCCAAGATTTGCAACCAACTAAACGACCACCTGGACGAAGTTTTTCTGAATCGAATAAGTCTTCGAGACGCCGACCTAAACCTAGTCCTAAGCAAATAAACGGACGCAATTCGAAAAATAAGAATCTTTAACTTGTAAGATACTATATTTAAACATGTCTAGTTTTTAACATTAGATAGATAATCTTAGTACCTAGTTTCAAAATTGAACTAGGTACTTTTAATTCTCTAAGAATTCATTTTTAGTTATTAGTCACACTAAGCTGAACCAATCTACTGTTAAAATAGATGAAAGAGTTCTCTGATTCGTTTAAGAAGACTAGTTTACAATATCTTGATGCATAAAAAATATGTGAGCTAAACTTTAAATCTGAATTCTTTTTTAGTATAATACTCTTATGAGTAAAATTTCTTTTCAAAAGGAGGAAGCATCTTGGAATATCAAGGAAAAATTAGCACATCAATTCGTCTCATTGTCAGCTTGAGTCTGGCCTTAGTTTTCATCTTTGGATGTGGTCAAAAAACAAAAGAAGAACAGGCTTCATCTCAGTCCATGCAAACATCTAAAACTAGTGAGTCCTCTAGTTCATCTTCTAGCACCCCTAAGGATGACGGTTCCTTTGAAGAGGCTCCGAAGGACGATCAAGTCGGAGAAACAGATATATATTACGAGGCGTTGAACTTTACGGGTGGATCTCGCTTATATACTGCTGAGTTGGGCTCAAAAAATCGTCCTACTTACTGTCAAATTCTACTAACTTCTGCTGATCAGCCCTCAAAGTCCCCTAATGAAAAAATTACATTTGATGTACTAGGTTATCATGACTATACCTTCAAATATAAGGATGAAAATGGGAAAGTTAAAAAATCTGCCTTGATGCTTAAATCTCCTCTGATTCCTTATAGCTTTACAGGAGTAGAGGCGGATTACGATCAAGTTGTACCAATGACATACTATCTAAAGAATGGTACGATGTCAGATAAGGAAACCAATCCAGATAATCCTTATAGTCTCCTATTTTATGAAACTGCTTTAAATGAATGGTTGAAAGAACATCCAGGTTATTCATTGGATTATTTTGTTACTCCTGAGTATAAAGGTGCAGAACTATTTCCACGCAGTATAACTCTGTTTTGGACAGCATATGATCCAGATGGAAACCAAATCAAAGTTGATCTAAAAGATCCTGGGAAGGCAACATATGATGGCATAAAAGGTCACGTTACACTCCTGAATGTTTCGAAGAATGCGAAGATTAACTACAAGACGGGAGAAGCTATTCCGGTTATTAAGTAAAGCATTTGGATGAGAGTAATAGGTACATACAATTGTAGCTTGCTATTGCTATCTAATATTTAGAGAAGATCGATCTGATCTTCTCTTTTTATGATAATAGAATGGATGCTTTAAAGCCTAATTATATAAAGTAGCAAAGGTATTAAAAATAGGGGTGAAATGTGTCTTGAAAGAGTATGGAATAAACAACATTTTCTATGGAAAGTTGGAATGTAATTCTACTCCTTGGTATATATAAATGGTTGATAAAAGAGGAAAAATAAGGTATAATAGTGTCTCCAGAATAAAGATTTGTCATAAATCTAAACCCAAAGCCCTTATCTATGGTACTAGATAAGGGCTTTTTTATGTTCTTTTATTGTGAACAAAGGGTTATTGCGGCGACGATTTTTACGACGACGCGTTTTTTCGCGCCGTTCTTTTGATGTGCTAGGCGTTGTATTAGTGAAGATAGTTGACAAAAGGGAAAAAATAAGATACAATAAAGTTCCAATATTGGATTATTCATTTGTTGTTTAATCCCAAAGCCCTTATCTACGGCAATAGATAAGGGCTTTTTTATGTTCTTTTATTGTGAACAAAGGGTTATTTGCGGCGACGCTTTTTATGACGACGCGTTTTTTTCGCAGGTTTTTTGCGACCTTTGAAAGTTTCAAACCAATTGTCAATCAATTTATAACAAATATATGACAAAACTGGCTTGATAACATCAAGAATGATATCCAATATTGGATTTTTCATATGTATTTCCTCCTTTCGTTAGGATGTGCTAATCTCAGTCTTTAAGACTTACAATCAACACTCGAAAGGAAGTAGGGGTGATTGCCATGGCAATCTTCTATCTTGATTCGATATCCTCCTTACTTCCACTACAGTAGAAGCAGGGACGAGCCCAAACTCTTACTGAAAGTAACCACTGCTAACATCAAATCGGCTTAACAGTGATGGGTATCTCTTTTCCTCCTTTCCATTGCTGGACATATAAAAAATAAGCAGCTTACGCCGCTTACATCCTTTCCCCGAATTGTTCAGAACCGTCGTGTCCCTTCAAATTCGGTGTTTGCTAACAGTCGCGCATAGCCTGCTCTTCCGCAAGATAGGCACGACCCAAACGTAACAGTTCCCTAAATATAAAAAAACCACACTGAAAAACAGCCCCAATTGATCTTTTCTTATCAATCAAGACTCCCTGTTGCCACGGATTTCAGACTTCTCTGAATCGTGATGACACAACAGGCTTTTTCAAGTGTGTTTCATTCCTTTTTTAGGTTACCGCGCGGTCTTTTCCCTCCTAGAGGCTGCTTTCATCTAATCCGACCGGTAGATGTTTCTCTATCAATAAATGATAAAGTGGATGAAAGGGACCCGTCAGTGTTAAAATAAAGACAATGCTTTATCAATTCCAGCTCACTGAGCGTTTTTCTTTTGAACCGAACTATCGGTTCCTCTCATTCTGGATCATAAGAGATAAAAATAAAATTTTTACATGACTAGTATAGCATATTTGGTGGAGCATGAAAAGAGGGAGCAGGTTTTTTTGGGGGATTTCTAGCATAAAGCCTTAAATTCAAAGTTACTTTTTCATAAGTAATCCGTGATAGCGATTTGGCTTATTCATCATGAACTCTGTATTTAACGAACTATAGTTTTGAAGATAAATAAGAATTGAATATGCTTCATCAAACATTTCATAGTTTAGAAAAGTTTGGCGTAGTTTCTTTAAATCTGAATTCTTTTTTAGTATAATACTCTTATGAGTAGAATTTCTTTTCAAAAGGAGGAAGCATCTTGGAATATCAAGGAAAAAAAAGCACATCAATTCGTCTCATTGTCAGCTTGAGTCTGGCCTTAGTTTTCATCTTTGGATGTGGTCAAAAAACAAAAGAAGAACAGGCTTCATCTCAGTCCACGCAAACATCTAAAACTAGTGAGTCCTCTAGTTCATCGTCCAGTACCCCTAAGGATGACGGTTCATTTGAAGAGGCTCCGAAGGACGATCAAGTCGGAGAAACAGAAGGGTATTATGAAGCGTTGAACTTTACTGGTGGTTCTAGATTGTATAGTAATGGTGTAGATTCCTATGGACGCCCGAATTACAATCAGATTTTATTGACCTCTGCTGATCAACCCTCAAAGTCTTCTAATGGAAAAATTACTTTTGATGTAAAAGGTTATCATGACTATACCTTCAAATATAAGGATGAAAATGGGAAGGTTAAAGAATCTGCCTTGATGCTTAAATCTCCCTTGATTCCTTATGACTTTACAGGAGTAGAGGCGGATTACGATCAAGTTGTACCAATGACATACTATCTAAAGAATGGTACGATGTCAGATAAGGAAACCAATCCAGATAATCCTTATAGTCTCCTATTTTATGAGACTGCTTTAAATGAATGGTTGAAAGAACATCCAGGTTATTCATTGGATTATTTTGTAAGACCAAATTATGGAAATAAGGAACTATTTCCACGCAGTATAACTCTGTTTTGGACAGCATATGATCCAGATGGAAACCAAATCAAAGTTGATCTAAAAGATCCTGGTAAGGCAACATATGATGGCATAAAAGGTCACGTTACACTCCTGAATGTTTCGAAGAATGCGAAGATTAACTACAAGACGGGAGAAGCTATTCCGGTTATTAAGTAAAGCATTTGAATGTTAATAAAATAAAGGCAGAGACACATTGTCTCTGCCTTTATTATAATCCTCCAATAAAAAGTGCTACAGCCACCCAAAACAAAATAAACAGAATGATTCCACCAACTCCAAACATTAGAACAGTCGGTAGTAGATTCATGACAAAGTTTAGAACGGATGCGACAAAAAGGAAGATTTTAACAACAATAGAGGAGAATGCGAAGAAAAAGATTAAAAGGAACAAAAGTATACCAATATCTTGAGCGATTAGGATTATTGGTTGGTATAAATGTTCATGCGACTTAGGATTATATTTTTTTTCGAGCGCCGAAATTCCTGCCCCCATCATGGATAATCCTGCATACAAACCATTAGTTACTACTGTATTAAAGTGAGATAGAATCCAAAATATGAGAGCTGTAAGAAATTGCCAGCCTATTAATAAAAATAATAGTAAAATCGGATGCTCCCAGTAAAAGTAGAAATATTGAGTTAAAATTGTCATGGACATTCCCTTTCTAGCGAAAAGAAGATTTTTGAGTTACTCTGACTATAGCAAATTTGGATGAATATTTCAATATGTCTGTTAGAAAATACTTATAAAGGAGTTTCTTGATGTCCTACTCTACAAAAAATTACAAAATACGATATAATAGAGAGTAAGATTATAAAGAATAAGGAGTCGAGTCTATGGGAATCAATGATGTTCTAAATGAAACTAATGAGAAGAAAAAGAAGCGAAAGAAAAAAGGGAAAATAGCACCAGAAGCTAATCAACCTAGGACTGCTCAGTTAAACTTTGACGATGAACAGCAAGCATTCCATTATGAGCCAGATAAAGATTGGGAAAAGAAAGAATTTCTGTCGACTGTTGAGCAAATTGATGTCAAGAGGATTTTGCACAGTGTTCGTAACCAGCCAATCGAACTAGCAAATGGCTACTCCGCTTATTTGCAGATTATGGAAGTCTATGGTAATGATGTTGCTTCTTTGTCTGACAACGAACGAGCTCAAGTTATTGCTGGATATACCCAATGGCTAGCAGGTACTCCTTTTGATTTTGGACTTCAAACGACCACATTACCGACCAATACTCGTAAACAGATAGAAGATTTAATCAGGGTTTTGAATCAAGTTCGACATGAACTTAGCTTATTAGATGATAGTGATGATAGAAAACGGCTCCAATTAAATCAGCGCCATGATATAATGGTGCAAAACATCATCAAACAGGAAGTTGTGGCAGATAGGCAGTATAACACAGAGTTCTTTATTTGGATATTTGGTGATTCTTTGGAAGAGCTTGAGAATAATGTTCGAACAGCTCAAGAAGCTAGCTTTTCCTTTACTCCACACTTTGTATCCGTTGAGAAAAAAGAGCAAATCTTGAAACAATATTATAATTACAACGAAGTAGTATAGAAGGAGTTAAGTGTTTATGGCTATGCTGACAAAACGCCGAGTAAAAAAATATATTCAAAAGGGTTACGATTTAAACTTTATTAGTCGAATCCAGCCTAGCGGAAATTTAAATTTTAAAGAAAATGATAGCTACTGGAAGCAAGGAGATGGCTATCATAAAGTTTTACATATTCCTTATGATCGTTATCCAGAATCTGGCTTACGTGATTTCTGGATGGGAGACTTGATGTTGTTAGAGGATGTCAATTCTTTTGTAGCCATCCAACATGGTTCTAATCAGGAATTGAGTGAAAAAGCTACAGCTGCAATTTCAAATATGCTGGTTACAGAAAATAGAAAAACAACTGATGATGTAGATGACCAGGCACGCATCCAATCGCTATTAGAGTTTCGAGCTCGATTGGGGAACAATATTCCTACTAAACTCATTTGGTCTAGTTTCCATATTACAGGTGATACGGAAAATGATTTGCGTACGAATGAAAAAAATATTAAAGCGCAACTCTCCCAATTCAACATATCTGCGAATGATGGAATGCAAGATATCGAATTTCACTCGGCTTTCGTTCCCGCTAGTCGTCAAAGTGGGATGATGACTCGTCGTAGAGGTCAAGCTGTTTCAGTTCTTGACTTAGGAGCAGGTTATCCTTTTAATCACACGGCATTGATGGATCCGCATGGTGTTTATCTAGGTGAGACACGAACAGGTGGAGCGGTCAATTTTGATTTGCTGCAGGAAGATGATTTGCGAAATACCCCAACCATGCTAATTGCTGGTCGGGATAGAACTGATAAAGATAAATTTCTTGGAAAATATCTTGATGCCTTGTTTGCAAAAGGCCATCGTATTTTTAATATTGATCTTAACGGAATTCTTGGTAAGCTGACAGAGATTCAGGGTGGTAAGCATATTAAAATGTATGGCGATCACAATGAAAATCATCTTAATATGATGGAAGTTATCCCGACAAAAACAACAGATGACGGATTTGAGGACGATCAAATTGAATCATTCCGTGATCATCGAGAAAAGCTTAAAGCGTTTGCTCAAATTAAAAATCCTGCTCTTTCGGAATCAGACCTTAATGATTTGGGAACTACTATCAACGAACTCTATACGCAATTAGGTTTATGGTCTCCGAAGGCGGAGAGTTTAGCTGCTGAAGGCCAGCTGCATACGACAGATGTTGTGCCCGAAGATTATCCGACCTTAAAAACCCTAGTGGAGGCTCTTAATACGGAGTATACTACCGCGCAAAGACAGGGTGAGGATGACAAGGCGAAAAGCTATAAGCGTCTGCGTGATGCTTTTATGTCTTTATTTAATGACTATCGTTTTCTGGATGAAACATCTGTATTTGAGGATCTGTCTGAAGAAGCTGTTGTAACATTTGATTTGTCTGGTATTGAGGATCAAACGTTGCTTAACATTCAGCTCTACCAGGTTCTAAGTTTGGTTACTTCGTATGCTGTTAATAATGGGAAAAAGAATAATCAGGAAGTTGCTGAAGGAACTGAGTTGGAAAAAGATCAAATGCAGCACTGTATTATCACAGTTACAGGTGCAGAGAAACTCTTTAACCAAGAATTTTCTAAATCTTTGGATTTTCTTTCACGCATGATTAACAAAATTAGTTCTAACTATGCGGCTGTGATTATGGAAATGTCAGATTTGCAAAATATTTTGCTGTCAAGTAATACGACTACAGCAGATCCTTATGTTTTGGCAACTCGGAAGGTGTTTGCGTCTTTCCGTTACCGTCTCTTTGCTCAGGTTGATGAGTTGACCTTGCCTCTTTTGGCGAATGCACTTAGAGGTGAAATGACTCCTTCAGAGCTAGAGGGGTTGAAATATTTGCGTCGTGGTAATTTCTTCCTCAATATTGCTAGTTATAAAAATCTAATGTTTACTCAACAGCTTGCATCATATGATGATGTAGATGTCTGGGGAATGATTTACTCAGAAGAAGAGCGCTATGCTAGTCTGAAATAGAAAGGAGTATACAGTGGGAATATTAATGAGTATTTCGCTCTACGTAAGCTCTTTCTTATATGGAACCAAAGGACTAAAAATTTTACGCTTGTTCGCTTTCGCTGGTATAATGGCATCGGGTGCGGGCGCTCTTATGAGTTATAGCCTTCATTATTATACAATGATATTAAAACATGGGATGTTTATGGCAGCTCTTGCATTTTCTCCTTATTTATTATTTGGAGGCTTAACTGCTATTTATCAAGTTTTGCGTGGTAGGAGGGATCGGGCAGCTCTGGCTTGGGCAATTGGTTTCTTGCCATCAATTGTTACTACTGAATATGGCATAACTGCAGGATTGTTCATTATCATGGCTTATGTTATTTACCGGATGGAAAAGAAACATCGCCAGCATGTTGTTAGTATTGTAGCTATGTTTTCAGAGGAATTTTCTCCTCTTTACAAACAACGCTTAGCGAATAAAAATAAGTATAAGCAATACCAATCAGCTTATCGTCTATTAGCTTTAATTGATCTTTCCGATTTTAAGTTAATTAAGGATATTGATACAAAGTCAAAAGATTATAGAACCAATCTCCCAGAACGAAGTCTTACAAGAGTCTTTAAAATTAAAGGACTATTGGGAACGACAACTGTAAAAGATGAGCTCTATATTGCGCCACAGAAAGGACGGCTTCTGCCACAAAGGAGAATCAAGTAATGACAGAAGATGAATTGAAAGAACAGACTCAAGACTCCGAAGTTTTTCCTCAAGAAGAGTTGGAAGAAACCTTTTATTATGATGAAGAAGATGACTATCAAGATTATTATGAGAGTTATTATGGTAGTCTTGATGAGGAAGAGGTTGAGCAGGAAAAGAGGATAGCTAATAGTTGGGTGACTAGGACAAGAACCTACTATCAATCTCAATTTGATCAACTTAAAGAAGATTATCAAGATCGTGTGTCTTTACAAAAGAGTTATTATGAAGATAAGGATAATCATTGGCTTCAGAAGCAGCAAAGCATACGTAATGATGCTTTTCTTAGAAAATTGGCTGTTACACTCGTTGCTTTAGTTGTGATTTCATTTGTACTGTTTCTTTTGTCCCGATTATAGATAGAAAGGAGGCTTCATGAACTTAAAAGACATGGCTAAGGATGCGGCAAAAAAGAAGTTGAAAGCTTTACTTTTTGCAAAAATCGCAGTAGCTCTAGTTCCCGTATTGTTAGCTTTATTGATTATTTTAATCATTATAGCTTTTATTGTCGGGAATACGTCGTCGAGTATGTCTTCTCGTTGTGGTTCAGACGATTCGTCTCTTAGTACAGGTGGTGGGACTACAAATGACAGCCAAGTTGGAGCCTATGCTTCTGTAGAGGATTTTATAAAAGAGCATAAAGAAGCTTATATTAATTCTTGGAAAGCCGGAGGTTTCTTGCCTTCAGCATCCATCACTCAAACGATGATTGAGAATGGTTTCAACTTTACTAATCCGAATGGTACTTCCTTTTGGCAGGCGCATAATATGGGAGGAGTAAAAACTTCTAGGAAAAGTGATTTTCCAGTCACGCTTGCGACTTATGGAGATCAAAGTGTAGACTTGACCGGCTCAAAACCTGGAGCAAATGTTGGAGATGGGACTGGTGGAGCTTATGCATGGTTTTCAAGTTATGACGCGGGTATAGTCGGAAAAGCTGAATTTATGGCACACCAGACTCTCTATACGGGTGCCATAAATAATACGGATGGGGTGTCAACTTTAAGTGCTATTGCAGATGGTGGCTGGGCAACAGATCCAACCTATAAAACTAAATTGGTGGAAATGTACAATAGCTTTG
This sequence comes from Streptococcus sanguinis, assembly GCF_026781265.1. GTDB lineage: Bacteria > Bacillota > Bacilli > Lactobacillales > Streptococcaceae > Streptococcus > Streptococcus sanguinis_T. The sequence goes on along the minus strand of NZ_JAKUVC010000008.1, from coordinate 5,301 downwards.
GTAAGAAGTTTGAGTGGCTAGATAAAGAAGCGATTGCTAAACATGGGAATTCACCCTATAAGGAAGCTGCGGCATCTAATACCTCTCAAACGAAGACTGATGGAGGAAATTCAAAGCCAAAAAAACAATCAGATCTACCTAGTGGAGCATCAGCAGACAGTTGGGAATTAGTCTTAGTGAATCGTGATAATAAGAAACCTGAGATGAATCCACAACTATCTACAGTGGAAAATATTGAGGTGGATAGTCGGATTGCAAGTGCTACTCAGCAATTTCTAGCAAAAGCTCAGGAAATTAATCCGGCATTTCATTTGATTTCGGGCTATCGAAGTGTAGAGACTCAAAGGGGACTTTATGATGGCTATGTCCGTACTGAGATGTCTGAGCGAGGTATTTCTTATGAAGAAGCAGAAAAATATACGCAAGAGTATTCTCAACCAGCTGGGGCATCTGAGCATCAAACTGGTCTAGCGATTGATATTTCTACGGTTAATTCCTTGAATCAAATGAGTGCAGAAGATAGTGCAGCACTTGAAAAAATTGCAGCAGATTATGGTTTTATACGCCATTTTAAAGAAGAGTTTAAATCAAGTACTGGTATAGGTAATGAGGACTGGCACTATCGATATGTAGGGAAAGAAAATGCCAAATACATAAATGATAAGAAAATCTCCTTTGAAGATTATGTTAAAAAGGTAAGAGAAGAAGGAGGAACCTCTGGCGGAGATGCTGATAATCACTGCAGCAATGACTCTGATGGTGGTTCAGCTGATGGGAGTGGTACAATACCTACCGATGCAACTGAATGGGGATATCTACCGACAAATCTACCTTCTGGCTTGAAACAATACGCTATTGATCCCAAAAATCTTGGAATGGAATATGGGACTTCTACCGGTTGGCACACGACAGGGAGCCAATCTTTAGATGGTCAATGTGTAAATCTCACTATTAGTATGGCTAATAAAATTTGGGGACATACTGGAGGAGTATCGGGGAACGGTAAAGATATGGCTAATGCCTGGGCTGTAGTTTTTGGCAATAATGTCAAAAACACTCCTAAAAAAGGTGCTATTTTTGCAACTCAGAACGGTGGTGGCGGATACGGGCATACTGGAATTGTTTGTCATGTTTTTGAAGATGGCTCTATCCTAATTTGTGAGCAGAATACACCACTGAGTGGTTGGGATTTCTTCAAAAAGCCATATACTTGGAACTATCGTGTTTGGAGTCCTGCTCAACAAAAGGCAGAAATTACTACGTTTGCTTATCCGGATAATAAAACCCCTAAATTTAATGCTAATTAATAGCTTAATGACTAAAGGTTATCTTTCTAAGATACAGAGAAAGGAAAATAAATGAATCGTAAAAGGAAAAAACTGTTTCTTGGATTAGGCATTGTTGCTTTTTTAGGAATCGCAGCTCTAACCGTCTACGTTTTTACACGTGATGATAAAAAAGAGACTCCTATAATTCAGTCTTCGAATCAATCAACAGAAGAAAAGTCTTCCTCAGCTGCTAGCAAAACAGAACAAACTCAAGAACTTACTGAAAATCAAAAAAATCATCAGAAAGCATTGAGCACACTTGAATATTCTGATCAGCCAGCTAGTGATAGTTTGAAGGGGGATGTTATAAATGCTCTAATTGCAGCTCAAAATTATGTAAGAAGCATTGATCAGGTTGACCAATTAAAAGGAGATTCAGATAATCATATGCTAATGACTACATCTGGCATGATGCAGAGTTTCTGGATTGTTGTCAAATTTGGTAATTATTCAGTCGATTCTTCGGGAGTTGAAGTATTTAAGTCAAAACATTCGGATGTTATACAGTTTGTCTGTAAATTGACATCAGGAGGGAAGGACGATTGCTATTTTGTAGGAAATTATAATATATATGCTAAACAACTCCAGTTCGGTTCTTACCATGGTGGCCAGGTTGATGCTAGCTTTGGTTAGTAATCATAGTAAACCGATTTAGTTTTAATAAATAGGAGAAGGAGTTAGGAATGTCATCAAAAAGAAGAATAAATCCCAAATATGTAGACTATGACTTTATAAGTTCCTACTATGATGCGCTTCTAGATAGAAGGATTCGGTATATGGAGGGGGTAACGGACGAAATAATCTACGAGACTGAATTGTTTGCAGACCAAAAGTTAATTGAGCAAAAACTGAACCCAAGATATGTCATTTCTCAGGATGATTATAGAGGTATGGTACCTGCAATTCATGCAAAGCGTGTCTTTGAGTTAAAGCAATCTATATGTATCATGCGAATGTTATATTCAGATTTGATTGTTACGTTTATAGCAGCTGTTGCTACATATTTTCTACAAAAAGATAGTGCTATTCCTGTTTTGATACTTGGGCTAGTAGGGACATTTCTATCAGGTTTTCTCCTAGTTTTCTTCTTAACCGAAGGTCCAACTTCGGAGAAGTAACTTCTGATTCAAGATGTCAAATAGGAAAAATGGTTTACAATTCTACAATATCCAGGGATATGTTATAAAAAATATTAATATTCTTGTTTTCTATTTACATTTTAGGGTCATTTGAGTTACAATGGTAGTATAAAACTTTAAGGAGATAAGCTTATATGTCAAAATCAACTTTTCTAAGATTTGCTACAGCAGCGACAGCGATTATTCTTACTTCAGCGGGAGGAGCATCTGTTCTAGCGGATCAAGTACCGTCTAGCGATACTCCTGTGGTTAGTACTGAAACAGGTAATGTTACAGTAAAACCAACAGATCCATCATCTGGAACTGGCACATCTAACGATGTTCCTGTAGTCCCTCCAGTTACTACGCCTGATACTAACGCTTCTTCTTCAGATAATGCTACATCACCAACAACAGGTACTAATGATAATACTCCAGTTATTCCTCCGGTTTCTGATGACGGGGCTGTGGTTCCAACTCCTACACCTACACCGGTTCCTACACCAGCTGATTCATCTGATCCAGTTATGCCAAATCCAAAAGATAATGATAAGCCGGTAGTTGCAGATCCTACAGCACCAACTAATTCGTCATCATCAACTGGAAAGAAGCCAACTACTTCTACTAGTTCATCTGCAACATCTGGCAAGAAGAATACATCTAAACCTGCAGCAAATGTAACTTCAGCGACAGATCCGGATGGCCAAGGAATGGCTAATGCATTACAAAATTTTGTCCTTGTATCCCCTTCTAATCCTGTAGAATTAAAGAATGGCAGTTCTATTGTAAGTGTTAATTCGGGTGTCGCAACTTTGGCTGACGGTATTCAAGTTAACTTAGCAGATCTTGGAGCTACTAAGAATGCTAATGGTACGTATTCTATCACGAATAAGGATGGTCAAAAAGTAACATTACCAGAGACAGGAGAGTCTTCTTCAATCTTAACTATTTTAGGCGGGCTACTCTTAGGGGCATTAATGTTCTTTAAACGCCGCCAAGAACAAAAATAAATTTCATCTATCTTAGTCAGGGGGAAGTCAACCTCCTGACTTTTTTACTATAAATTCATTCACAAATTATAAAAATAGCGATATAATATAGAAATAATATAGTTTTTGAGAGATTTTAGTTTTTGTATTTTACAGAGGAAAGTGGGTATGTGAATGAGCAATAACAATCGTATTGGTTTAAATTATTTGTGGAGTAGCCTTCAGCCAAATTTTCAAAGAAATTTTTTTACTCCTAATTGGCAGCAACCTAGAAAAAATTATGGCTTGTCTGAATCCCCTTTGAGGCGATTGGGCTTTTATAAAAATGCTAATACAGGTAAGTTGATAGCTCCATGCGCTTCAAGATTTTCTAAAAACTACTACGAAAATTTTGAATTAAAACCAGTTAAACATCCTTCGCCTTTTCCTTTTTATTTAACAATATCAGAGGAAGCTATCGAACACATCTCTTCTTCAAGTAGAAATAGAAGAAGTGTGAGTAAGAAGAAGGTTAGTAAAAAGCAGCATAAATTGTTGATTGAGTATACATACTCCGAAACAGACAGTTTACTTGTATATAATCAGTTAACGGATTTAGATAAGCATATTTTGTTATTCATTGCTCTTTTTCGCAATGTCCAATTTCAACAAATTATCCGTGAAACTGGTGTGAGTGCTAGTCGAGTCGAAAGATCGCTCCAACGTCTTTTGAAATTTTACCTGATTCGACAATATAAGTATAAACGAGATCCAATAATTTTCGGAGCAGAAAAAGGAAATCTGGAAGGTGATTGCTATGGCATCTATGGGCATGGTACAACTGTTCTATTAGTTAATAGTATTATATCTTCTGAAGTAGCTCATAAGTGGAAAAATTTGGTACGCCAAGAAGATACTTATTCGCCTATTAGGTATTGGAAAATTGTAGATGCTTACCTTCATTTCAGAGTTAAAGATGATTTTATTGGCTTTCTATCCCACTCATATATAGATGGTTTTCTTTGTGATAAAGGAGAGAATGCTAATTTACAATCAAATATAGAAAATACAGGTCTTTCAGAGCAATCTAAACGCATTATCAATGAGTTGCAGAATAAAAAAGAAAATAATAATTTAATGACACCTGAAGCTCATAAATATAAGCGATACGTTCCACGTATTCGATTTAATGGTCAGTTTCGCGTAAAAGGGAAACTGGGTAATAAGGTGTCTATTGATTTATTTCCTCTTGTAACTACAGAGGGTGAAGATAATGATTTAGTGAAGCTGAATAATATACTTCTTCATTATTCACGATTTGAAGATGGAAAGGATAAAGAGGGAAATCAGCGTCTGCTTATGATTATTGTGGATACGATTGATCAAATTCAAGAGATTGAGAATAAGTATCGTTTATCAAATATGAAGATGCGTAATATTCTCTTTTTAGATTTAGAAACTGCGAGTCGGATAGATATTGCGACTGCTACAAAAGTATTGGTATTAGATGAGGGACAGGATAGCTATAACTTAAAATCACTTAGATTTAATATTGCTGAGGCACTCTTAAATCGACCAGATTCAGTCATTCATAAATAGTCAGAAAAATACCTTAAATATTTATCTTCAAAACTATAGTTCGTTAAATACAGAGTTCATGATGAATAAGCCAAATCGCTATCACGGATTACTTATGAAAAAGTAACTTTGAATTTAATCCTTTATGCTAGAAATCCCCCAAAAGAACCTGCTCCCTCTTTTCATGCTCCAGCAAATATGCTATACTAGTCATGTAAAAATTTTATTTTTATCTCTTATGATCCAGAATGAGAGGAACCGATAGTTCGGTTCACAAGAGAAACGCTCAGTGAGCTGGAATTGATAAAG
>NZ_JAKUVC010000007.1 GCF_026781265.1 Streptococcus sanguinis | reverse complement strand
ACTATGCGTTGTTGTTCGGTAAGTGGGGGTAATAACATAGGAACTTCATATTTTAAAAATTTTATTGAAGCTAAATTTTTTATCGCTGAGCCTATAGAATGCTTTTTTACTGTATTAATCAAACTCATAAACATCCATTTAAAATATTGTGAATCTATTATATCTGGATTTAACGTAAGTTTTAATAATGCTTGATTTATAACTCCATCATAGTAATTTGAAGGTATTTGAAAGATTTCTCCGATAGTACCTGCACAAGATATCAAAATATCTCCTGCTTTTATTGAAAAATTTTTTAAACGTAGATAGTCACTCTCTTTTAACCAATAATCTCCATAATCTATAGTTTTTCTTATAGCATTGCCTTGTTCATAAACCTTATATGTATTTTCTCCTTTCGGAACAAACATTGACTTTGTTATAGAGCTACCAAAAGGACCTCTTTTTATTGAGCCATCCTCTAATGCACAGATATCTGGTAAATAAACTATAGTCCATCCTTTAGGTATATTATGTTTAAACTCTTTTATACTTCCATCAGCGAACTTCTCATAAGGTTTCTTATGCGCTTCGAATATGTAAAAAGGCGTACAAAATACGCCTTATAGAGAACGGGAATGAAATAGATTTACCATTGGTAGGATTGCAGATGGTTTATTTTTTAATTTTTAACCTCCAACCGAGTATCCAAAACCTCCACTTTTTCCGCCTGTAGTTGCTCATTCCAAAATTCAATATCTTCAGGACTTTCCGTTTGGCAACCTCGACAGAAATATTCTTACGCTTGTTCAGGATTTAAAAATCGACAAGCGTAAACAAAATGGTCGCCGTCTTCATTTATCGGGATAATTGCCTCAAACGTATCTTTCGAAAAAATATTTACAGATGTGTAATTTTGGAGTTCACCAAAGTTAGTGAGCTTGTAGATTTCAATTTGAGGCAGCTTGTTTTCTTGCTCGATATTGTTTTCGAAATTGAATTTTTCCATATTAACTCCTTTAATTCTATTTTTCAGGTCTGATGATAACTCTAAGTCGTAAAAGAGTCAAGGGGAACTTTCGAAAAAAAATAAATAGCGACCGAAATCGCTATTTAGGGGTTATAGGTATGTTTCATTTTGACTGCTACTTGACTGGGGACGGGGGGAACAACTCTATTTGGAAGAAAACAAGGGACAGATGACGAGTGACACGCCTTTTGCCATTGCCAGTATTTCCAAATTATACACCGATGCCATTGTTTTCCAACTGATTGACCAAGGAAAGCTGGCCTATGATGCAGGCTTGACGGATATTTTATCGCCAGAAGTGACCAAGCGTCTGCCTCAAGCGGATCAGGTCACCGTACGACATTTGCTGGATCAAATATCCGGCTTTCCGAATTATGAAATGGACCGTCAAATGAATGGAAAGATTTTGATAGAAGACTTGTACAAAGCCGATCGGCGGGTAGCTTTTGAAGAAGCTCTGGAAATGATAGCAGAATTCCCAGTCAAATCAAGCCTGGATGGAGATAAAGCCTACTACGCTGATATCAATGCTATGCTCTTAGGAAAAATGGCTGAAACAGTGACTGGGCAGACCGCTGAGCAATTGTTAGAGCACATCATTTGCCAGCCGCTTCAGCTTAGTCAGACCCATTGGGCGACAGGCTATGAGAAACTTGCTCCCCTATACAATGGCCAGCAAACTATAGCTTTTCAAGCCTATCTTTCCAGTCAAGTCTACCAAGGCGGTATTGTGGCAACTAACAGGGAGTTAATGACCTTTATCCGTGCTTTCTTTACTGGCAGATTGTTTGCAAAGTCCCATATTCAGGAGCCAATTTTTCGGCCTATTCAATTCCGTCCTCTCAAGTATGGCAGCGGTATGATGCAGCTGACAATCAGCTCCTTCATGTCTCTCTTTTTCGGTGGCGCGCAGGAAATTCGTGGCCATAGTGGGATAACAGGAAGTTTTGCCTTTTATTGTCCAGAAAAGGATGTCTTTGTCACAGGTACGTTCAACCAGACAAAAAAACGTCCCTACCCAACCATTTTTCGAGCTATTGCGGCCGGTGTCAAGAGACAGAAGGATTTAAAACAAGAGAGATGAATAATTTTTTGACGAAAGGAGACTGCTATGAAACAGTCCATAACTACACTTAAACGCAATGTCATTATCTTTGTCATTCTCAGCACTCTATGTGGCTGGAACGGTTATGTTGTTGATAAAGTAACCGGCGCCAGGCTCATTACGAAAATATCGGAACAGAGATAGGAAACGGCTTTTTAGGGATGCTGATCTGGCTGGTAACTCCGTTAATCTGTATCATCTTTCTCCGAAGTTTTGGCGGAGACGGCTGTAAAGAGTCAGGGTTTTCCATTAATTTTAAAAATAATAAAAAATTATACCTGATGGCTCTTTAGTCTACCTTTTTGTTACGATAATAGTGATATTATTGGGACTGATGACACAAGGCATCAGAGTGACAGATGTGAAGGTTGAGTTTACGGTCTATCTTGGAATCTTGCTCACAAAGATAAGGACATAATTCATAAAAAATATTTTTGAAGAATCTGTTTGGAGGGCATATCTTACCAATCAATTAATCAAATTAAAATTATCTGACTTAAAACTATACCTACTTGTTGGCTTTATCTGGTGGATTTGGCATCTGCCTTACATTATGAAGTTTCTGTCTGAGAGAGAAATCCAAAATACCTTGCCGGTTGGAAGGTTTACATTCTTCCTTATCGGTATGATAACTATTGCATGCTGGACGGTCATGTATACAGAGATTTTTAGAATTACTAAGTCAGTTTGGCCTCTAGTTATTATGCATACTATGGAAGATGCAGTTATAAATCCTTTACTATTACTAGGATTTGTCTCGGTAGAAAAAAATCAGGCTTTCTTCTTCTCGCTTTCAGTGGGGATGATTCCGACTATTCTTTATTTAACCGTTGGTCTAGCTATACGAAAATGGAGAAAAAACAGGAATACGGAAAGGCGAGCTAACAGAGTAATAAAAGACCATAAGGTTGATTTATTTTTCTATTTATAGAGGCAAAATACTCTCAAAAGTCTGTAAAATTGGAAAAGTTGACATTTCAATAGATTGTGTTCTAATTTTTTTGTACATTTTCAAGTTTTTATATATGTAATTGTCAGAAAAAAGTGTATAATGGATTAGTAAATTAAATTTTAGGAGAGGATTTAATTATGAAAAAGTTGGATATTACAACCATGCCTGACTATAGGAAAGTCGAGGCTGTTGTTCAGTTGTTAGTTAACGGAACCTTAACTAGTTATCGAATTGCGACGGATGCAAACATCAGCAAGATGAGTATCCTGACCCTAACTAAAGGGACCAGTAAGATTAAGAACATTACTTATCAAACTGCGATGGCCTTAATTAATTGGTATGAAGAAAACCATGAAAAATACGGCATCACCATTCATCACAAGGCCGCAGGATAGTCTAAAACTATGATGTAGCTCAACCCTAACCCAGCTAACCATTTGGATAGCTGGGTTTTTCTATGCCTCTTAATGAGACAAGCCGTGGGCGCAGTCGAATTTAGAGGCATTGATGCAGACTGAGCGCAAGCGAAGTCTACGTTCCGCTAATTTTTTAGCGATTGCCGGCTCGCAGAGTCGAGCAGAGCTTAGATGCATAGATGCAGTTTGAGCGTTAGCGAAAACTACGTTCTGTAAAAACTTAATGAGACAAGCCAGAGGCGCCGTCGAATTTAGAGGCAATGATACTCACTTTCTCACTTTTTTTCTGTCCTTATGGGCAGTTTTTTTGACAGTCCAAGAGTGAACAGTCACCTGTGTAATTCTTGGTCTTTTTGTTACGCTTTCAAGATTTATAATAAATCTATAAAAAGATGAGATTATCCCTATCTTGCGATATAGGGATAATTTTCTTATAATAGATATGAGACAATTTTTATCGTTTCTGCGATCATTGTTTATCCTGTTCTGATGTCAGGACAGATTTTAGTAAAAATAAGGAGAATCCAATGTCACAATTATCAGTTAATGCCATTCGCTTTTTAGGGATCGACGCGATTGAAAAATCTAAGTCAGGTCACCCTGGTGTAGTCATGGGCGCTGCCCCGATGGCTTACGACTTATTTACTAAACAACTGCGTATTAATCCAGACAAGCCAAACTGGATTAACCGCGACCGCTTCGTCCTATCTGCAGGACATGGCTCCATGTTGCTTTATACCTTGCTTCATCTGTCTGGCTTTAAAGATGTCAGCATGGAGGAAATCAAAAACTTCCGCCAATGGGGTTCTAAGACACCAGGTCACCCAGAGTTTGGCCACACAGCTGGTGTGGATGCCACTACTGGCCCACTGGGACAGGGTATTTCTACAGCTACTGGATTTGCTCAGGCAGAGCGTTTCTTGGCTGCCAAGTATAACCGTGATGGCTACCCAATCTTTGACCACTATACATATGTCATCTGTGGTGACGGAGATTTGATGGAGGGAGTTTCTGCAGAAGCTGCTTCTTACGCTGGCCTGCAAAAGCTGGACAAGCTGGTTGTTCTCTATGATTCAAATGATATCAATCTAGATGGAGAGACCAAGGATTCCTTTACAGAAGATGTTCGTGCCCGCTATGAAGCCTACGGTTGGCATACTGCCTTGGTGGAAGACGGAACAGACCTTGCAGCGATTGATACAGCTATCAATGAAGCTAAAGCTTCCGGCAAACCATCTTTGATTGAAGTTAAGACGGTTATCGGTTACGGTTCTCCAAACAAGCAAGGAACGAATGCAGTTCACGGTGCGCCTCTGGGAGCAGAAGAAGCAGAAGCTACTCGTAAAGCATTAGGCTGGGACTATGCGCCATTTGAGATTCCTGAGGAAGTCTATGCTGACTACCGTACAAATGTAGCAGAGCGTGGTGCAGCAGCATACGATGATTGGAAACAGCTAGTAGAGGACTACAAGCAAGCCCATCCAGAATTGGCAGCAGAAGTAACAGCTATCATTGCTGGTCAGGATCCAGTAGAAATCAAACCAGAAGATTTCCCAGCACTTGAAAATGGCTTCTCTCAAGCGACTCGTAATTCCAGTCAGGATGCCCTCAATGCAGCAGCTAAGGTGCTTCCAACTTTCCTTGGCGGTTCTGCTGACTTGGCTCATTCTAATATGACCTACATCAAGGAAGACGGCTTGCAGGATGATGCCCACCGTCTTAACCGCAACATCCAATTTGGTGTGCGCGAGTTTGCTATGGGAACAATTCTCAACGGTATGGCGCTTCATGGTGGTCTTCGCGTTTACGGTGGTACCTTCTTCGTCTTCTCAGACTATGTCAAGGCAGCTGTCCGTTTGTCTGCCCTTCAAGGCTTGCCAGTGACTTATGTATTTACTCACGACTCTATTGCAGTTGGTGAAGATGGACCGACTCACGAACCGATTGAGCATTTGGCTGGTCTGCGTGCTATTCCAAACCTGACTGTTTTCCGCCCAGCAGATGCGCGTGAAACTCAGGCAGCTTGGTATCTGGCCCTTAAGAGTCAATCTACTCCGACTGCTCTGGTCTTGACCCGTCAAAATCTGACAGTTGAAGAAGGCACAAACTTTGACAAGGTAGCTAAAGGAGCTTATGTGGTCTATGAAACAGGAGCAGATTTCGACACAATCTTGCTGGCTTCTGGTTCTGAGGTTAATTTGGCAGTTGCAGCTGCTAAAGCACTTGCAGCAGAAGGCGCTAAAATCCGCGTGGTCAGCGTTCCATCAACAGAGCTTTTTGATGCTCAAGATGCGGCCTACAAAGAAGAAATTCTGCCAAATGCGGTTCGTCGCCGCCTAGCGATTGAGATGGCAGCTAGCCAGCCTTGGTACAAGTATGTCGGTCTAGACGGTGCAGTTATCGGAATCGACCAGTTCGGTGCATCTGCTCCAGCAGGCAAGGTGCTGGAAGAATACGGCTTTACAGTTGAGCACATAGCAGAAGTTGTTAAAAATCTTAAATAAAAAGACATAAAATCAGGGTGCTGGTCATCCTGATTTTTGCTTTTTAAAAAATGTGGTTAGGCCAGTCATGCTTCATCCGACTTGAGACGGACTTTACTTGAAAAGTCAGAATCGTCTTGTAAAAATAAGGGAAATCTGCTATAGTAGTTCATATATGACATTCGAAGGAGAAAATATATGAATCCAACTATGCTTATTGTCTTTGCGGTTGTACTGATAGGGATGACCTATTTCCAAATGCGTGCCCAAAAGAAACAGGCTCAGCAGCGTATGGAGAGTCTTAACAAGCTGCAAAAGGGTTATGAAGTGATTACCATCGGCGGCTTGTACGGAACAGTGGATGAAGTAGACACAGACAAGAAAACAGTTGTTCTGGATGTGGACGGTGTTTATCTGACCTTTGAACTGACAGCTATTAAGACTGTGCTGCCATTGACTGAGGGGATTCCTGCTGTTGTTGGCGGTGAGGGAAGCGTTGACCTTCCCGAGGAAGAATCAGCAATTGAAGAGTAAAGAAATAAACAGCTTGCGGGCTGTTTTTTTGCTGTGATTTATACGGTTGGGATATGCTTGATTGCAACCTTATCTGCCTAACAGTTTGGACAAGCTGGTGAGTTTTAACTGAGTTTGGATTCTCTGGTTGACATTCTGTCCCTATTTTATGCTCTCAGGCTTGAAAAAGCGGATGAATTGCCCACATTCCAAGGATTTATGATATAATGAACTGACAAAACTTTAAATAGGATAAAAAATATGTTTAGTTTTAAAAAAAAAGAAAAGCTGAACGCACCGCTGAATGTTCCAAAGCACATTGCTGTCATTATGGACGGTAACGGCCGCTGGGCTAAAAAGAGGATGCAGCCGCGCGTGTTCGGTCATAAGGCTGGCATGGAAACCCTGCAAAAGGTGACGATTGCTGCCAAGGAAATGGGTGTTCAGGTCTTGACTGTCTATGCCTTTTCAACGGAAAATTGGTCTCGTCCGGAAAAGGAAGTTTCCTTTATCATGAATCTGCCGGTTGAATTTTACGACCGCTATGTGCCGGAGCTGCACAAAAACAATGTAAAAATCCAGATGATTGGTGATACGGCTAAGCTTCCTAAGGCGACATTGGAAGCTCTGGAAAAGGCTGAAAGCCTGACCAAGCTCAATACAGGTTTGATTCTCAACTTTGCCCTCAACTACGGTGGTCGGTACGAGATCAATCAGGCTGTTAAAGAGATTGCTCAGGATGTTCTGGATGCCAAACTCAGTCCCGGTGACATTACTGAGGAAGTCATTGGCAACTACCTCTATACCAGCAACTTGCCTAAGATGCTGCGCGATCCGGATCTGGTGATTCGGACCAGTGGAGAGCTGCGTCTCAGCAATTTTCTGCCTTGGCAGTCAGCCTACAGTGAGCTGTATTTTACGGATATTCTCTGGCCTGACTTTGATGAGAAGGCTTTGAAGGCTGCAATTGCAGAATACAGCCGTCGGAATCGACGTTTTGGCGGTGTTTAAGGGAGAAAGTAAAAAAGTATGAGTAAAAATTTACAAAAACGTCTAATCTTTGGAGGAATCGCTCTTGCTATTTTTATTCCTCTGGTATTGACAGGAGGCGTCATCTTTCAGATTTTTGTGGGACTGCTGGCTATGCTGGCGGTGCATGAATTTCTCCAAATGAAAGGTCTGCCGACAGCGACAATCGAGGGTGTCTTGGCCATGCTGGCAGCCTTTGTCCTAACCCTGCCTCTAGAGAACTATCTGAAGTTTCTGCCAGTGGATGGCAATGTCGTGGCCTATGGCTTGATCGTCTTCCTTCTGTTGATTTCGACTGTCCTAGGATCCAGCTACACTTTTGAAGATGCGGCTTATCCGATTGCAGCTAGTTTTTATGTCGGTCTTGGCTTTAATGCCTTGATTGATGCCCGCTTGATGAATATTGACAAGGTCCTGCTAGCTCTCTTTATCGTCTGGGCTACTGACAGTGGAGCTTATCTGGTTGGGGTGCGTTTCGGTAAAAGAAAGCTGTCGCCGAGAGTTTCTCCGAATAAGACTATTGAAGGAAGCCTAGGCGGCATTCTATCAGCCGTTCTAGTGACTGGAATCTTTATGTTGGTTCGACCGCAAGTGTACGCTCCTTATAATGCCCTTGTCTTTTTGATTCTGGCAGTGCTCTTTAGTATTGCCGGCCAGTTGGGTGATTTGGTCGAAAGCTCAGTCAAGCGTCATTTCGGGGTCAAGGATTCTGGGAAATTCATTCCTGGTCACGGTGGTGTCTTGGATCGCTTTGACAGCCTTCTCTTCGTCTTTCCGCTCATGCATTTCTTCGGCTTGTTCTAAGACAGTCGTGCATGGCTGAAAGCAAGGGATGGCAAGCTTGTTAAAAGACCGCACAATCTGAGAAGGAACTGGAATTTGGAGCTCAAAATTTTGATTTCAGATTCTATTCTATTTTCAAAAGTGTCAGCTATGCAGGGGCGGAAAGGTCGGTATTTGGCCGTTTTCTGCTCCTTCTTTGATTTAAAAGCAAAAACAAGATTTCTAGGAAAGGTAAAATATAGAAGTCCATGCAGTTTATAACCTTTATTATTATTTTTGGGATCATTGTGGTGGTCCATGAGTTCGGACACTTCTACTTTGCGAAGAAGTCCGGCATTTTGGTCAGAGAGTTCGCTATCGGTATGGGACCCAAGATTTTCTCCCATATTGGTAAGGACGGGACGGCCTATACGATTCGAATTTTACCCTTGGGGGGCTATGTACGCATGGCCGGCTGGGGGGAAGACTCCACTGACATTAAGGTGGGGACACCGGCTAGTCTGACCTTGGATGCAGAGGGCAAGGTGGTTCGCATCAATCTCTCTGGCAAGAAGGTGGATCAGACAGCTCTGCCCATGAATGTGACTGGCTTTGACTTTGAGGAAAAGCTGGAAATCACTGGTCTAGTCCTTGACGAGCTCAAGACTTATGCAGTAGATCATGATGCAACGATTGTTGAAGAAGACGGCACTGAGGTGCGGATTGCACCGCTGGATGTTCAGTATCAGAATGCTAGTATCTGGGGACGTCTTATCACCAACTTTGCTGGGCCTATGAATAACTTCATCCTGAGTGTCCTGGTATTTATGCTGCTGGCCTTTGTTCAGGGCGGCGTTCGCGATGAAAACAGCAATCATTTCCAAGTCATGGATGGTAGTTCTATAGCAGCTGCTGGGGTTCAAAATAATGACCAAATCCTTAAGATTAATGACTATGAGATTAGCAACTGGGCGGATCTAACGAGTGCTCTGGCGAAAATCACAGCCAAGAGTAAGGAAGCGCCGACCTTGTCAGTTACCTACAAGCACGGCAGCGAAACGAAAGAGATTACCGTACAGCCTAAAAAAGACGGCAATCGCTATCTGCTAGGGGTATCTCCAACGGTCAAGACAGGCTTTTGGGACAAGGTGGTTGGTGGCTTTACTGCGGCTTGGTCTACCACGGTTCGCATTTTGTCAGCTCTGAAAGATATCGTCTTCAACTTCAATATCAATAAGCTGGGCGGTCCGGTCGCTATTTACAATTTCAGCAGTCAAGCTGCAGAGCAAGGTTTGCCAGCAGTCCTTAACCTTTTGGCCATGCTGTCGCTCAATATCGGTATTTTCAACCTGATTCCCATTCCAGCCTTGGATGGCGGAAAAATCGTCCTCAATATTCTGGAGGCTATCCGCAGAAAACCGCTGAAAAGAGAAACGGAGACCTATATCACTCTGTCCGGAGTGGCTATTATGGTCATCCTGATGATTGCCGTTACCTGGAACGATATTATGAAATTATTCTTCTAAGAGCCCGAAGCTCATAGAGCCATGAAAAAGAAATTATTCAATGAAAGTCAAGGAGTTTTGTTTTTATGAAACAAAGTAAAATGTTAATTCCAACCCTGCGTGAGATGCCTAGCGATGCTCAAGTTATCAGTCACGCTCTGATGCTCCGGGCTGGCTATGTCCGTCAGGTTTCAGCTGGGGTCTATTCTTATCTGCCGCTGGCTAATCGCGTGATTGAAAAAGCAAAAAAAATCATGCGGGAAGAGTTTGACAAGATTGGTGCAGTGGAGATGCTGGCGCCAGCCCTGCTCAGTGCAGACCTCTGGCGCGAGTCTGGCCGTTATGAGACCTATGGTGAAGACCTCTACAAGCTTAAAAATCGTGAGAAATCCGACTTTATCCTAGGGCCAACCCATGAGGAAACCTTTACGGCTATTGTCCGTGATTCGGTTAAATCCTACAAACAGCTGCCGCTCAATCTCTATCAGATTCAGCCTAAATACCGCGATGAAAAACGTCCCCGTAACGGACTCTTGCGGACGCGTGAGTTTATCATGAAAGATGCCTACAGTTTCCACGCTAACTATGACAGCTTGGATGTAGCTTATGATGAATACAAGTCTGCCTATGAGAAAATCTTTACCCGCAGCGAGCTGGATTTCAAAGCCATTATTGGTGATGGTGGTGCTATGGGGGGCAAGGACAGCCAAGAATTCATGGCCATTACACCGGACCGGACGGATTTGAACCGCTGGGTGGTCTTGGACAAGTCTGTAGCCAGCTTTGATGAAATTCCTGAGGATGTTCAGGAAGCTATTCGGACAGAATTGACCAGCTGGATGGTATCTGGTGAGGATACCATTGCTTACTCCAGTGAGTCCAGCTATGCTGCCAACCTTGAAATGGCGACAGATGAATACAAGCCAGCAGGACGTGTCGTGACCGAGGAAGAAGTTGCCCGCGTTTCAACGCCTGACTGCAAGACAATTGACGAAGTTGCTGCCTTCCTTGGGCTAGATGAAAGCCAGACAATCAAGACCTTGGTTTACATGGCTGACGAGTCTCCTGTCGTAGCACTTCTGGTCGGCAATGACCAGCTTAATGAAGTCAAGCTGAAAAATCATTTGGCAGCGGATTTCTTTGATGTGGCGAGTGAAGATCAAGTCCGTCAACTCTTGGGAGCAGGATTTGGCTCACTAGGGCCAGTCAATCTGCCAGAAGGCGTGAGAATCATCGCTGACCGTAAGGTGCAAGATCTAGCTAACGCTGTGGTTGGTGCTAACGAAGATGGTTACCACTTGACCGGTGTCAATCCATGCCGTGACTTTACCGCTGAGTATGTGGATATCCGTGAAGTTCGTGAAGGTGAAATTTCTCCGGACGGCCAAGGTGTCCTCAAGTTTGCTCGTGGGATTGAGATTGGACATATCTTTAAGTTGGGAACTCGCTACTCTGACAGCATGAACGCTAATGTCCTGGACGAAAATGGACGATCAGTACCGATGATTATGGGTTGCTACGGTATCGGTGTCAGCCGTCTCCTGTCTGCTGTTATGGAGCAGCATGCCCGTCTCTTTGTCAATAAAACTCCTAAGGGTGAATTCCGCTATGCTTGGGGCATCAACTTCCCGAAAGAGCTGGCACCATTTGATGTGCATTTGATTCCGGTCAATGTCAAGGACGAGGAAGCCGTGGCGCTAACTGACCAAATCGAGGCTAACTTGCTAAGTGCTGGTTATGAGGTCTTGGTGGATGATCGCAATGAGCGCGCTGGTGTTAAGTTCAGCGACAGCGATTTGATTGGCCTCCCAATCCGTGTGACAGTTGGTAAGAAAGCTGCAGAAGGCATTGTCGAAGTCAAGATTAAGGCTACTGGCGATACCATTGAAGTCCACGCTGATAATTTGCTAGAAACCTTGTCTATTTTGACAAAATAAAACAAACTGCCAGTTTTGTCTGGCAGTTTTCTTTTGCTTATTGGAGGTGAAAATGCTATAGTAGGAAAAAATAGATTGGAGGACCGAATGATGGGATTATTCGGCGGTTTATTAGGCAATGCTTCTCAGAAAGATATTGAAAAAATAGAAAGACAATTAGAGGATATTCTGACAACAACAGAGAATGTGGAACTAGCTTTTAGCCTTATTCGCGACTTGATTGTCTTTACAGATAAGCGTTTAATCTTGGTCGACAAGCAGGGAATGACTGGCAAAAAGACTTCCTATAAGTCCTTTCCTTATCGCTCTATCAGTCGCTTCTCAGTGGAAACAGCCGGCCATTTCGACTTAGATGCTGAGCTGAAAATCTGGGTTTCCAGCGCTCAAGAGCCAGCAGAAGTCCTGCAATTTACCAGCGATCGCAGCGTCATCGCTATCCAAAAAGCCTTGACGGAAGCAGTGCTAAGATAGACAGAAAAAGCCTTCTGAGCATTAACTGTTAAGTTAAATCACTCAGAAAGCTTTTTTTATTCTTCTGTCAAACCTTGTTCTCTCATAAAGTTAAAGACCTCTTCAGGTTTATCTTGAAGTTTCCTGAAGAAAGTTTGACTACTTTCAGAGTCACCAGCTGACTGAATCAACTGTTCTTGATCTATTTTGCTGAGGTCAAAGTCAAAAATGGCTAAAGCTTTTTTCTTGTCTTCAGAAATTTTAAGATGAATTTCAAGTCCTTTTAGCTTTTCTTGATTTTCAATCATGGGACTTTTCTTAAGATCTTCACTATAGGATTTCTTTAATTCTTCAACACTCATTTTTTGATTTTCTTCAGGGATAGCCTGGCTGGAAATGAGCTGGAAAGATTAGGATCTTGTCTTTAGTATAGAAAAGTTTGACTGAATTAGTATAATACTCATCGATTTTTTTAGAAAAAGTTTTCGTCTGTGTCTTTTCTTCTTTGGTTTTACTTTGACTCTGATTTTGCTTGGGCTTGTTTTCTTGCTTATTATGATTAGGCATACTGCAGGCAGTCAGGGTCAGCAGACAAGTACAGGCTAAGAGAATTTTCTTCACAATTAAGAGTCCTTTTGATAAATGTTCTGTTCTATTATATCATAACTTAGCATCATGAAAAACGACTTGATAATTGTGTAGGAACTCGCGCTTTGGCCTATTCTTTTTCTGTCGAAAAAAGTGCTGATTTATGGTAAAATAGGGTCACTACTGTACGAGGAAATATCATGTCAAACAAGTTTGAAATTTTAATGAATCAGCTGGATATGCCACTGGAAATGAGAAGTTCAGAGGCCTTTTTGAATGCAGAAATTGAGAAGGTTCTGGTCCACAAGGTCAGTCGAGTCTGGGAGTTTCATTTTTCTTTTGCGAATATTCTGCCCATTGAGATTTTTCGAGAATTGCAGAAGCGCTTAGCTCAAGAGTTTTCTAAGACGGGAAATCAGGCCATTTTTGAAATTCACTGTCAGGCTCCTCAGGTATCGGATGAGCTCTTGCAGGCTTATTACCAGCTGGCCTTTGAGGAAGGTCCATGTGCCAGTCATGGCTTTAAAAGTCTGTATCAGGATTTACAGGTTCATTTGAATGGAGACAAGCTGCTGATTGAGGGGGCTTCGACCATTGACACGGAGCATTTTCGCAAGAATCATCTGCCCAACCTCAGCCAGCAGCTGGTCAAGTACGGCTTTCCTCAGCTGACCTGTAAGGTTCAGCACAGCGATGAGCTGACCCAGCAACAAGCGGAGAATTTCCAGGTAGAGAATGACAAGATTGTTCAGGCGGCCAATGAAGAAGCGCTCAAAGCCATGGAATCCCTGCAGCAGATGGCACCGCCGCCAGAGGAAAAGCCAGCCTATGACTTCCAAGCTCGCAAGGCTGCGGTTAAACCAAAGCTGGACAAGGCAGAGATTACCCCTATGATTGAAGTTCAGACTGAGGAAAACCGTCTGGTCTTTGAGGGAATGGTCTTTGACCTGGAGCAGAAGGTCACTCGAACTGGCCGAGTCTTGCTCAATTTCAAGATGACAGACTATACTTCCAGCTTCTCCATGCAGAAATGGATGAAAAACGAAGAAGAAGCCAAGAAGTTTGACATGATTAAGAAAGGTGCCTGGCTGCGCGTGCGGGGAAATGTGGAGATGAACAACTTCACCCGTGACCTGACCATGAATGTTCAGGATGTGCAGGCTGTTACCCACTATGAGCGCAAGGATTTGATGCCTGAGGGCCAGAAGCGGGTTGAATTCCATGCTCATACCAATATGTCTACTATGGATGCCCTGCCTGAGGTCGAGGAAATCGTTGCAACAGCGGCCAAGTGGGGTCATAAGGCTGTCGCCATTACCGACCATGGCAATGTGCAGAGCTTTCCCCATGGCTACAAGGCTGCCAAGAAAGCTGGTATCCAGCTGATTTACGGTATGGAGGCCAATATTGTAGAAGACCGGGTGCCCATCGTCTACAATGAAGTGGACATGGCGTTGAGTGATGCGACCTATGTAGTCTTTGACGTGGAAACAACAGGACTTTCGGCGGTCTACAATGACTTGATTCAGGTCGCTGCTAGCAAGATGCACAAGGGCAATATCATTGCAGAGTTTGATGAATTTATCAATCCCGGCCATCCTCTGTCGGCCTTTACGACGGATCTGACTGGGATTACAGATGAGCATGTCCGCAATGCCAAACCCCTGGAGCAAGTGCTGAAAGAATTTCAGGAATTTTGCCAGGACAGCGTCCTCGTTGCCCATAATGCCACCTTTGATGTAGGCTTTATGAATGTCAACTATGAGCGTCATGGCCTGCCGAAAATCACTCAGCCAGTCATTGACACGCTGGAATTTGCCCGCAACCTCTATCCAGAGTACAAGCGTCATGGTTTGGGGCCTTTGACCAAGCGTTTCCAGATTGCTCTGGAGCACCACCACATGGCCAACTATGATGCGGAAGCGACGGGCCGTCTCCTCTTTATCTTTATCAAGGATGTGGCTGAAAAGCATGGTGTGACCAATCTCAAGGATCTCAATACGGATCTGGTCGATGAGAATTCTTACAAGAAAGCTCGGGTCAAGCATGCGACCATTTATGTGAAAAATCAGACGGGGCTCAAGAATATTTTCAAGTTAGTCAGTTTGTCCAATACCAAGTATTTTGAAGGTGTCCCGCGGATTCCACGGACTGTGCTGGATGCCCATCGTGAAGGCTTGATTCTGGGCTCAGCCTGTTCAGATGGCGAAGTCTATGATGCTGTTGTCTCTCAGGGGGTGGATGCGGCTGTCGAAGTAGCCAAGTATTATGACTTTATCGAGGTTATGCCGCCGGCTATCTATGAGCCTCTGATTGCCAAAGAGCAAATCAAGGACCAGGAAGAAATGCAGACCATAATTCGCAATCTGATTGAGGTCGGAGATCGCTTGGGCAAGCCTGTCCTTGCGACAGGGAACGTCCACTATATCGAGCCGGAAGAAGAAATCTATCGGGAGATTATCGTACGGAGTCTCGGTCAGGGAGCCATGATTAACCGGACCATTGGTCACGGTGAAAATGCCCAGCCGGCGCCACTTCCTAAGGCTCACTTCCGGACCACTAATGAGATGCTGGACGAATTTGCCTTTCTAGGCGAGGATTTGGCTAAGAAGCTGGTCATCATCAATCCGAATCAGCTAGCGGAGACTTTTGAGCCGGTAGAGGTGGTCAAGGGCGATCTCTATACGCCTTTCATTGACAAGGCCGAGGAGACGGTTGCTGAGCTGACCTATCAAAAAGCTTTTGAGATTTATGGTAATCCACTGCCAGATATCGTGGACTTGCGGATTGAAAAAGAGTTGACCTCCATCTTGGGGAATGGTTTTGCCGTGATTTATCTGGCTTCGCAGATGCTGGTGCAACGCTCCAATGAGCGGGGCTATCTGGTAGGTTCGCGGGGGTCAGTCGGTTCCAGCTTTGTCGCGACCATGATTGGAATTACCGAGGTTAATCCCCTGTCGCCCCACTATGTCTGTGGCAAATGCCAATACAGCGAGTTCATCACGGACGGCTCCTATGGTTCTGGCTTTGATATGCCGGATAAGGACTGTCCAGAGTGCGGCCACAAGCTGAGCAAGAACGGTCAGGATATTCCTTTTGAGACCTTCCTTGGATTTGACGGGGATAAGGTACCCGATATTGACTTGAACTTCTCCGGAGAGGATCAGCCGAGCGCCCATTTGGACGTGCGGGATATCTTTGGTGCGGAGTATGCCTTTCGGGCTGGTACTGTTGGTACCGTTGCGGCTAAGACGGCCTATGGATTTGTCAAGGGCTATGAGCGCGACTACGGGAAGTTCTACCGAGACGCAGAAGTTGAGCGTCTGGCGCAGGGAGCTGCTGGAGTCAAGCGGACGACTGGACAACACCCAGGTGGAATCGTTGTTATCCCTAACTATATGGATGTTTATGACTTTACACCGGTCCAATATCCAGCTGACGATGTGACAGCCGAGTGGCAGACCACCCACTTTAACTTCCATGATATCGATGAAAATGTCCTCAAGCTAGACGTTCTGGGACACGATGATCCGACCATGATTCGGAAGCTTCAGGACTTGTCTGGCATTGATCCTAATGACATTCCTATGGATGATGCTGGCGTCATGGCCCTCTTTTCTGGGACAGACATTCTGGGTGTAACTCAGGAGCAAATCGGCACGCCGACTGGTATGCTGGGGATTCCGGAGTTTGGGACCAACTTTGTACGGGGTATGGTTGATGAGACCCATCCGACGACATTTGCCGAGCTCTTACAGCTATCTGGTCTCTCTCACGGTACAGACGTTTGGCTAGGCAATGCTCAGGACTTGATCAAGCAAGGGATTGCTGACCTGTCCACGGTTATCGGCTGTCGGGACGATATCATGGTTTACCTCATGCACAAGGGCTTGGATCCGAAGATGGCCTTTACGATCATGGAGCGTGTGCGGAAGGGCCTTTGGCTGAAGATTTCTGAAGAAGAGCGTAATGGCTACATCGCAGCCATGAAGGAAAACAATGTGCCAGAATGGTACATCGAGTCCTGCGGAAAAATCAAGTATATGTTCCCCAAGGCCCATGCGGCGGCCTACGTTATGATGGCCCTGCGAGTGGCCTACTTCAAGGTGCATCATCCGATTTACTACTACTGTGCTTATTTCTCCATCCGGGCCAAGGCCTTTGATATCAAGACCATGAGTGGCGGACTTGATGCTGTCAAGCGCCGGATGAACGAAATCGCTGAGAAACGTAAGAACAACGAAGCCTCCAATGTAGAAATTGATCTTTATACGACTTTGGAAATCGTCAATGAAATGCTGGAGCGGGGCTTCAAATTCGGAAAGCTAGATCTTTACAAGAGCCACGCGACTGAGTTTCTCATCGAAGGGGACACCCTTATCCCACCATTCTCTGCCATGGACGGTCTGGGTGACAATGTTGCCCGCCAAGTGGTCAGAGCGCGGGAAGAAGGCGAATTTCTTTCCAAGACAGAACTCCGCAAACGCGGTGGCCTCTCTAGCACCCTAGTCGAAAAAATGGACGACATGGGAATTCTAGGCAATATGCCTGAAGATAACCAGTTGAGTCTGTTTGATGAGTTTTTCTAAAACATAGAAAGAGGTTTTTATGAAACTTACCATTTCCGCTCAGGATAAGCCTGCGCAAAAGGTATTTGATTACCAGCTGGATCTTAATCCAGATACGATTTTGAAAATGACCGCTTTGATTTGCGGCACTGTGGCAGCGGTTAGCCTACTGTCCCTGTTTAAAGAGAAATAACAAAAGAAAAGGAGAAGAAGCATGGTTCTGCCAAATTTTAAAGAAAACTTAGAAAAATATGCTAAACTATTGGTTGCCAATGGTATCAATGTGCAGCCGGATCACACAGTGGCGCTCAATATTGATGTGGAGCAGCGTGAGCTGGCTCACTTGATTGTCAAGGAAGCCTATGCTCTGGGAGCTCATGAAGTTATCGTCCAGTGGGCGGATTATTTGAGTACGCGGGAGAAATTTCTCCATGCGCCAATGGAGCGCTTGGACAATGTTCCAGACTATAAGGTGGCTGAGATGAACTACCTTCTTGAAAAGAAAGCTAGTCGCTTGGGAGTTCGTTCATCTGACCCAGGGGTTTTGAACGGCGTGGATGCTGAGAAATTATCAGCTTCTGCTAAGGCTATGGGGATAGCTATGAAGCCGATGCGGATTGCAACCCAATCCAATAAAGTCAGCTGGACAGTCGCTGCAGCAGCCGGTATAGAGTGGGCTAAGAAGGTCTTTCCAAATGTTGCCAGCGATGAGGAAGCGGTAGACTTGCTTTGGGATCAGATTTTCAAAACCTGCCGTGTCTATGAGGATGATCCAGTAGCCGCTTGGCAAGCCCATGAAGAAAAACTCAGTTCAAAGGCTAAAGTTTTGAATGAAGAGCAATTCACTGCTCTGCACTACACAGCGCCGGGAACTGACTTAACATTGGGCTTGCCCAAGAACCACCACTGGGAGTCGGCAGGCAGTCTCAACGCTCAAGGCGAGTATTTCATTGCTAACATGCCAACAGAAGAGGTCTTTACAGCACCGGACTTCCGACGAGCTGAAGGTTATGTGACCAGCACCAAGCCACTCAGCTACAATGGCAACATCATCGAAGGCATCAAGGTGACCTTCAAGGATGGTCAGATTGTGGATATTACTGCTGAAAAAGGCGACCAGGTTATGAAGGATCTTGTCTTTGAAAATGCTGGTGCGCGTGCTTTAGGTGAATGTGCCTTGGTACCAGATCCTAGTCCGATTTCTCAGTCAGGCATTACTTTCTTCAATACTCTTTTTGATGAAAATGCTTCTAACCACTTAGCTATCGGTGCAGCCTATGCGACCAGTGTAGTCGGCGGAGAGAATTTCTCCGAAGAAGAGCTGGAAGCAGCGGGTCTCAACCGCTCGGATGTCCATGTGGACTTTATGATTGGCTCTAACCAGATGGATATTGAGGGTATCCGTGAAGATGGCAGCCGCGTAGCAATCTTTAGAAATGGAGACTGGGCAATCTAAGATTTTGAGCTGCCTTAAATGGCGCATTCCATAATGACAGCTTCCACTTGCTTCTTGAGAAGCCTTGCTAGAAATATAGAAAGAAGGGGAATATATGATTGGTAGTATGTTTGTCGGTTTTATCATCGGCCTTATCGCCGGGGCTATTACCAGCCGCGGGGAGCGCATGGGCTGTATCGGAAAGATCCTCTTGGGTTGGTTTGGTTCCTTGGTCGGTCAGTTTCTTTTTGGCAACTGGGGACCAATGCTTGCTGATACAGCTATTGTTCCATCAGTGCTAGGAGCGGTTATCCTCTTGGCTATTTTCTGGAGACGGGATAGTTAGAATAGAAAAAATACCTAGATAGTTTCTATCTAGGTATTTTTGATAATGTTATACAAGTTATTTACTCAATCACTAACATGCCGTCTTTGACTGCAAACGGGTCTTTTTCATTGATGCGGTCGTAGAACATGATGCCGTTGATATGGTCGATTTCATGTTGAACAACGATGGCATTATAGCCCTTGAGCTTGATACGATGCTTTTGACCGTCCTTATCAAAGTAATCCACTGTCACTCGCGCATGACGAACCACGTAGCCAGGTACTTCTCGATCGACTGACAGGCAGCCTTCACCATCAGCTAAAGCCGCATCCTGAACGGAATGGGCCACAATCTTAGGATTGTACATCAGTGTTTGCAAACTATAAGCTTCCTTAGGCGGATTACCCTCTTCGTCGTCAAGGTTGGGAACTAAAACAGCGATGAGCCGTTTGGAAATATCCAGCTGGGGAGCAGCTAGACCAACACCGCCGCGAAGCCCCATTTTTTCCGCCATGACTGGATCCTGGGAATGCTTGAGAAATTGCATCATCTTCTCTCCCAGAATGATGTCCTGGTCAGAAAGAGGGAAGCTGACTTCCTCAGCGATAGCGCGCAGGGTCGGATTGCCCTCGCGGATAATGTCCTTCATATCAATTAAATGGGCTGGTTTGGTTAATCGTTCAATAACAGATGTTTTTTCACTCATAGACATGATTCTCTCCTTTTTCTATCCTTCATCATAACATAAAACAAGCCAGAAATAAAGGAGGGAGCGGTTTTTGGATAGCTGTTGGTGCCTGCTTTTTGAATGGAGCGACAGCGCCCCATAATATTCCTGACAAAGAAATTGCGTCTTGACCCAAAAAACTGTATGATAGAGGTAGTGTGAATTTTAAAGGAAAATAGAATGAAAAAATTGATGGAAAAGGTGAGTATCCTCTCGCTTTCTTTGATTCTGACTACGGCTTTTTCGATTTCCAGTGCCCAGTCGGCCATGTTTGCTTTTTATAAAGGGATTCCAGAAAGCTGGGTAGAACTTCTGGTTTCTTTGCCTTCGGCTGGGATTATGCTGATGTTGCTGTTTAATAGGGTCATTGAAAAATACCTGACAGAGCGTCAGATGATTGTGAGCGGACTTCTGATCTTTTCGCTCTGCGGGCTTCTTCCTCTTCTTAATCAGTCTTACTGGCTTATGTTTGCCTCTCGGCTTGTCTTTGGGATGGGAATCGGTCTGCTCAATGCCAAGGCTATCTCGATTGTTAGCGAGCGCTACAAGGGACAGGAACGCGTCCGGCTTTTAGGACTGAGGGGATCAGCAGAAGTAGTCGGGACAGCCCTCTTGACTTTTGGCGTCAGTCGGCTTCTTCCTCTCGGCTGGCAGGCTGCCTTTCTCGTCTATACCTTCGGACTAGTGGTTTTAGCGCTTTATCTGCTTTTTGTCCCTTATGACAAGGTCTCTGAAAAGCAGCACGAGCAGTCTGAATTGACTCCCAAGCTAAGCCGGCAGGATTGGCAGCTGAGTCTAGCTTTTGCCTTTGTGGCGGGGGTCATTGTGCTGACTTATATTGCCATCAATGTGCGCGTGCCGGGAATTGTAGAGAAGTCTGGTATGGGGACGGCCCAAACTGCAGGCGTGATTCTTTCCTTGATGCAGTTGATTGGGATTGCAGCGGGCATCAGCTTTGCTAGTTTGACCCGTCTTTTTAGAGATAAACTTCTGATGCTTTCTGGTCTGGTTTTTGGCCTGACTCAGATTATCATTGGCTTCTCACCTAATCTATTGTCACTCAGCTTGGCTACTATCAGCGCTGGCTTTGTCTATAGTGTCGGTCTGACGACCATTTTTTACACCCTGTCAGAGCGTATTTCCGCCCACCTCCTCAATCAAGCCACTTCTATCGTGATTTTAGGCTGCAGTATCGGAGCAACGGCCACTACTTTTGTCCTCAGCTTCATTGGGAGATTCTCCAACGCTCCAGCCTTTATTTTCAGCGTTTTGGGGCTGGCTATGATTCTGACCTCGCTCTTTGTTCTAAGATTTAGCAAAGAAAAGAGCGGAATAGCTCCAAGAATCTAGGAGGTTATACGATGCGTCTGGATAAATTTTTAGCAGAAAATGGTCTGGGCTCACGCGCCCAGGTTAAGCAGCTCCTAAAGAAAGGGTTAGTTTTGGTCAATGGCAGAGCAGAGAAATTACCTAAGACTCAGATTGATGAGACAGCAGATGAGATTATTGTTTCTGGCCAAAGGTTGACCTATGAAAAATTCGTTTACTACCTTCTCAACAAGCCGCAGGGAGTCATTTCGGCGACAGAGGATGACCGTCATAAGACGGTTCTGGACTTGCTGGACGAGACTGCCCGTCAGAAAGAAGTCTTTCCTGTCGGCCGTTTGGATATTGATACCCACGGCCTGCTCCTTCTGACCAATAATGGCAAGCTAGCCCATGCCATGCTGTCACCCCAAAAGCACGTAGAAAAAATCTACCAAGCTCAAGTGGCAGGCCTGATGAACCAAGCAGATGAGGAGCGCTTTGCTGCAGGAATAGAACTGAAAGACTTCACCTGTCAGCCAGCTCAGCTCAAGATTCTAGAGCTGGATGAGGAAAAAGAGACCTCTCTCGTAGAAATTACCCTAGCTGAGGGCAAGTTCCACCAGGTCAAGCGCATGGTGGCCGCCTGTGGAAAAGAAGTTACAGATCTTCAGCGCCACACGATGGGGCCCCTACATTTGGATCCAGCATTGGCTCTTGGAGAATGGCGGAGACTGACCGAGATAGAAATGCTTTCTTTAGAAATCTTCGGAGTTGAATTGTGATTGAAAGATTCTGAATTTCTTATACAAGAGAGATAAAACAGAATCATTTGACAAAGGTAGACCTTCTTGGTAGAATAAGTATGTCGTAAAGACAAATAACTTCTTCTTGGTTGCAGGCCATGCCAAACCTGTCACTCGGATGAAGCGTAAAGAAAAGGAGTATATCATGGCAATCTCAAAAGAGAAAAAAAATGAAATCATTGCACAATACGCACGTCACGAAGGTGACACTGGTTCAGTAGAGGTACAAGTTGCTGTCCTTACTTGGGAAATTAACCACCTCAACGACCACATCAAACAACATAAAAAAGACCACGCTACTTACCGTGGCTTGATGAAGAAAATCGGTCGCCGTCGTAACCTCTTGGCTTACCTTCGTAAGAACGACGTTAACCGTTACCGTGAGTTGATTAACTCTCTTGGACTTC
Organism: Streptococcus sanguinis; assembly: GCF_026781265.1. Classification (GTDB taxonomy): domain Bacteria; phylum Bacillota; class Bacilli; order Lactobacillales; family Streptococcaceae; genus Streptococcus; species Streptococcus sanguinis_T. Next base: position 116,568 of record NZ_JAKUVC010000007.1, on the reverse strand, counting down.
GTCGCTAATCTGCTTTATTTTCCACTTACATTGCCTCGTCACCTTACCTCGATATACTCAAGTATTATCTTCGGTTACGGTTCCTAGCACTGCAAGGTAAAATAAACCAGATCTTCTCCCTTAGGGGAGATTTTTGATTTTTCAAGAGAATTTTAGTACAATCTTCGGCTCGTCGCCTTGTCTAGAAACATTTTATCCTGCAAGAATGGAGCACTCTTATTTGTAGAGTGCTTTTTCTTTTTCACTGGGATCTTAGTCCGAGCACAAATCACCCCCTCTGGATTCAGAGGGCTTTTCCTTAGTCATGATTCTAACTCAGTCAGACTCTTTTTGTTGTCCAAAAAAGCCCTTCTATTATTTTAGAAGAACTTTTTCTATCAGCAAATTTACTCTTTCAGGAATTTTTGGATGGCAGGAGCGGCAGTGATAGCAAATCTTTCGTCGATGCGATGCTCCCCACCTTCCACAGTGACCAGCTTTGCATTTGGAATAATCTGACTCGCTTCGACCGCATACTGGTAGGGCACGACTGAATCATCAGTGCCGTGGATAATGAGGGTCTGAGCCGTGATTTTGGCCTGCTCTGCTTGGATGTCAATGTTTAAGGCATCGATCAGATAAATCTTGCCCAGAGTAGTATTGTGGTGTGTCAGGCTGTTTGGAAGTTGATCGAAGTCAGGGCTCCCTAGCTCATGATAAGTCTCCTTGGCAACGTCAAAAAGAACGAAAGCTGGAAAGATAAGCATGAGTTTATGCACGCGGTCCGGATAAGCAGCAGCATAGAGACTGGCAACGACACCGCCTTGGCTGGCACCGAATAAACTCATTTTGCTCTTATCTACAAAGGCCTCAGAACGAAGCTTTTCCATGACTTGAGTCAAGTCTGTGAGTTCGGTCTTGACTGACATATTCAGCATATCTTGTCCACCGCTTTTCGATTGGCGGCTGCCACCGTAGAAATCAAAGCTGTAAACCAGATAACCTTGCTTTGCCAGCAGCTGGCTGTACATTTCATATTGCTCAAGGGTGTTGTTGAATCCATGTGCGATAACAATAGTCGGCAATTTTTTACTCTTGTAGTCACGAGGAGCAGTAATCTTTCCGTAGAGTTGCTTGTCATCGTATGAAACACTGTACTCTTCAGACACGATATCTTCTGTTGGAGTTGGCTGCTTGTCGCTCTTCTCGCTAGAAGCTGTCTGTGTGATTTCTGGCGTAGAAGGGGTAGGATTCGGTTCGATCTGGGAGTGCCAGAAGAAAAGACCTAGTCCAGCCAAGCACAAGGCTGCTAAGAAAGCCCAAATATACTTCATAGTTCTCTCCTTTCAGTATTTGTAGTATTATAGCGGAAATGAATGTATTTTACAAGAAGAGAGCTTTCTTGTTTTTTGATTTTTCTACCTTTCATACAAGAAAATCCAATTCAGTCATCTAAGCGAGATTCCGATAACCTTGAGTTTTTTAGAAAATCTTGCTAAACTGTAGCTACTAAGATAAAAACACAGTTCTGGTTGGTAGTCCAGACGCAAAAAATCCATTTTTTGTCAGTAACCTTCCTCCTTGGTTGTCCATTCTTAGGGATTTTTAAAGGAGGTGCTGTCATGGATAAGATTTCAATGACGCTGACAGTTTATTTTGAAGAGGGATTTTGGCACGGTCTTTTCGAGCAGGAATATGCTCAATCGTATAGAGTTTGCCGAGTCACCTTTGGTGCAGAGCCTAGTACGCAGGAATTGTTGGATTTTCTAAACCGTTATTATCATCGGTTGAAGTTTAGTCCTAGCATCAGGGTGAAGGAGAAGACTAAGTCAGTCAGTCCTAAACGCCTGCAGAGACAGGCTAAAAAGGAGCAGATGGCTTCACGGTCTTCAAAGTCTCAGGAAGCGCTGAAGTTGCAGTTTGAAGAGCAAAAGAAAATTGCTCGAGTCAAGCGCAAGCAGCAGAAAGAACTGGCTAAGAAAAGGAAATTCGAACTCAAACAGCAAAAACGGTTGGATAAGCACAAGGGGCATTGAGCCTGGTTTTTCTTATTTATATGGGAAAGTCTTCCGATGGGAGGCTTTTTTGTTTGTTAGGAAATTGGTGAGTTGGTTGAAAAGTGAATTGATTTCTCCAAGTCGTTTTATTTGACAGATGTAACAAAAGGGATTACAATATAATCATAAAATAAAAATTACAAGAGTAGTTTTGAAAAGGAGAAGTTATGATTGAAATCACATATTTGGATGCTGTCAAGCAGGAGCGGAAGATGACTTTTGAGTCTTATCAGGAGTTTGAGCAGTCTCAGCAGGCCTGCTTGATTGGAGTGGCAGATTATTACTCAGTTAAAAAGTTGACCTATAAAGGCCATGATTTGAACTACCAGGGTACTTACGGTGATGTCTTCTTTTTCCTGATGAAGCAGGATTTGACAAAGTTTGACTAAGAATAAAGGAGAAAAATAATGGTAAAAGCAATCACAGATGCAACATTTGAGCAAGAAACGAAAGACGGCTTGGTGCTGATTGATTTTTGGGCGACTTGGTGCGGACCTTGTCGGATGCAAGGGCCAATCCTTGACAAACTGTCTGAAGAGTTATCAGAAGATGAGCTCAAGATTGTCAAGATGGATGTGGATGAAAATCCAGCTACAGCACGCGCCTTTGGCATCATGTCTATCCCGACCTTGATCTTTAAAAAAGACGGTCAGGTCGTCAAGCAGTTAGCGGGTGTCCATACAGCCCAGCAGATTAAAGCCATTGTGGCAGACTTGGGATAAAGTAAGATTACGGTTATATAGGCCTGTTTTAAAATGAGATTGCTCTTGTTTTGGAGCAGTCTTTTTTATTGCGATTGTAACAATAAGGAGTCAATTTAAAAAATTTGTTCGAAAATTCACTTTTTAAGGTATAATAAGTAGAAGTATTTTTTTCAATGGGTCTCGTTAGGGAGCCGGGTTATTTAAAACATGATGGGAATGAAGTAATGTTAATGATTGAGTTTCTAAAACATCTTTTATTTGTCTTTATGATTTTTACACCATTCATCGCTCCAGCAGTTTTGTGTTTCTTTGTAGGGTGGATGATTCCTAGAGAGCAGATCACGCAAAAAAGAATCATACTAGTATTAGCCTTGTTGATTCCAATTTTGCTCTTGATTTCCTATTGTGCTCCTCAGATTTTAGGACTGGTTTTTTGGAGTCTGATTTGGTTTTTCATCGGGCTGCTGCGAATGAAGAATTATACTAAATCACAGTACTGGACAAGATGGCTTATATTTATCGCTTGTTTTAGTGCCTATATTTTACTTTATTTCCACTTTTTTGGGTCTCTTTATTTTTATTAAACTGTTTAAAAATCAGCTTGAAGCAAATCTTCAAGCTGATTTTGTTTATTCTTTATTGCCCTAACTCCTCGCTGTAAGCAATAATCTGATCAACTGTGTCTGACAAGAACTGAATGGTGTCGCGGAGTGGTTTATCTGTCGAAATATCTGCTCCGATAATCATGGCTGACTCAAGCGGAGTTTTGCTGCCGCCAGATTTGAGCAGTTCAAGCCAGTCACGGGCACCATTTTCGTCATTTTTCAAATGTAGGTAGCCGGCGGTAGAGATGACCAAGCCTGCGGAGTAAGTATAGCTGTAAAGTCCCATGTAGTAGTGGGCTTGGCGCATCCAAGTCAGGGCAGCATTGTCGTCGATTTCAACGGCATCGCCCCAGAAGTCCGTCAAGACTTCTTTCATGATAGCGTTGAGTTTGCTTGCACCGAAGGTTCCGCCTTCTTCAATCAAAGTATAGACCTTGCGTTGGAAGGCAGCTTCCAGCAAGTGAGTGATGAAGTTGTGGAAGTAGGTATCCGTCAGACGGTGAGCCAGGGCAAAGCGTTTCTGGCGAGGATTATTAAACTGGCCTTCCAGATAATCACTGAGCAGGAGCTCATTAAAGGTAGACGGTGCTTCCACATAGTAGGTGGACATGTGGGCGTTAAAGTAGCTCTGGTGATTGTCAGAGAAGATAAACTGACCAGAGTGGCCGATCTCGTGAATCAGAGTATATACATCGCTCATGCGACCAGTCCAGCTCATGAGAACGTAAGGGTGGACCCGATAAGGATCAGCAGCATAGCCTCCAGAGTCCTTTCCGGCATTGGCCGCAAAGTCGACCCAGCGTTCTTCCTTGTAGCGGGCAACTTCTTGACAATACTCTTGTCCGAGTGGCTCGACTGACTTCATGACGAGGTCATAGGCATCATCAATGCTGACTTCGGGATTGAGCTCGCTGTCCAAGTCCAGCTTCCAGTCGGCAAAGGTCATTTTTTCAAGTCCATTTACCTTAGCGACATGCTTGAGGTATTTCTGAGCTACTGGGGCAAATTCGTTCATAATTAAGTCAATCTGCCGGTCAAACATAGAGCGATCTACTTCTTGCTCTGCCAGTAAGTAGTCAAAGACAGAGTCATAGCCCTTCATGTCAGCCAGCAATTTTTCAGACTTGACTTGGGCCAGATAGGCAGCTGCAGCAGTGTTTTGGTGCTGACGAAGGCCTTCAGAGAAAGAGCGGAAAGCTTTTTCGCGGATTTCTGCATTTTCATGGTTTTGATAGAAATTCTCATAGGTGACAAAGCTATTTTTGTAAACTTTGCCGTCTACTTCAAAGTCAGCCATGGCAAAGTCACCGGCCCGCATCTTGGTGTAAATATCCTGTGGACTGTAAAAGACTTCGCCTAGATTGGTCAAGGCTTTTTCGACATCCGCTCCCAGATAGTGGGCTTTTTTGATTTTAGCTTGGCGAATGGCTGAGGTCAAATGGGGCTCTTGGCCTAGTTTTTCCAAGACAGCCTCGTCTGCACCGACCAGGGCATCATCAAAGAAGCTGAGTGCGACATTGGCCTCGGTCTCAAACTCCATGGCTGCTTGGGCAATCTGCGCAAAGCTCTCATCACCAAAGTCAGTGGTCTGTGGCATAAAGCCGTAGTTGCCAATGTGGCTGATTTGGATATAAATCTGCTCTAACTCAGCAAAAGCCTGCTCAAAATCTTCGAAAGTGCTAAGCTTGCCTTGGTAATCACGGACGAATTTCTGGATATCCTCTCTGGCCTTTTCGATGGCTCGCAGGAAGTCCTCTTGGTCTTGGTAAAGGGCCGTTAGGTCCCAGAGTTCATTTTCCGGAAAATCAGAACGATGTTTTTGTTCCATAGTCTACTCCTTTTGTCGTATATAGAAATAGTATAGCAAAAAATCCCGCAAAATGTCTTTGGGAGAGAAAGATAAGTCAGTATTTTTTAGATGTTTATCAGGTCAAGGATAAAAGTCAAAGTTCCTTTGTGGCAATCTTTTTAAAAAGCAGTAGATAAGATAAGAATACGAAGATAACCAAGCCTAATAAAAGAGTGAAGACGTTTTGAGTTCCTTTTGTCATATTGGGAGCTTGATTGGCGATGACAGTTGTGACTGCAGTACCTATAGCGCCCGCAAAGGTCTGGGCCAGTTGAAACAGCGCGGTCGTATCTGCAGTTTTTCCTTTATCAACTTGAGTCGTGGCTAGAGCAAGTGTGTTATTGAAGGCCATGTTTCGCCCCAAGGTAAAGCAAATATAAATCGCAATAACAGCTGTTAAGGTGAGTTCTTTTGTGAAGATAAGGAGCAAGAATACAGCAAGGAAAAGAAGAGAATTTCCTGTAAAAAGGGTTGGTTTAGGGCCTTTTCTATCATAGAGTTTGCCAAAGAGAGGAGAAAGAAAGGCTCCGATCATGGTTCCTGGAAGCAGTGAAAAGCCTGCCTGAGCTGTTGAAATGTCTTTTTCTATGACCAGGAAGTTGGGAATCAGAAAATTAGCCGATAGGTTTATAAATTGAAAAATAAAGAAGGGTAAAATAGCCAATAAGACCGTTGGTTGCTTTAAAATCCGAATATCTAAGAATGGATGATCGATTTTCAAGCTCCGATAGATAAAGCAAGCTAGTGGAAGTAGGTAGAGAACAAGATAGAGCCAATTAATATGTCCTTCTTCTAAGCTAGAGATGGCTACAATGGCAAAGACGAGTGAGCTTGCTAAGAGGAGAAATGAGAGAAGATCAAAGGCTCGTTTCCTAGACTTCTCGGAATTTCTTAAAAAGAAAAAGCCAAGAATAAAGGAAATGATTGGGATAGGAAGAATAAAGGTATAAATCATATGCCAGTCAAAACGACTAATCATAAAACCACCGTAAGTCGGCCCAATTGCTGGTGCTAGGCTGACCACCATCCCAGATAAGCCCATGTAGGTTCCGATTTTTTGCTTAGGAACACGCTCAACAATTAAGTTAAAGAGCAAAGGAATGGCTAATCCAGTAGCGCCTCCTTGCAGGATTCTCCCTATCATCAAGATGGGAAAGCTTGAAGCCAACATGGCAATCAGTGTGCCCAAGCAAAAGTTGGCCAAAGCAGTAAAGAGGATGGTTCTCTCTTTCCAATTGTGGGCTAAGGTTGCTCCTAAAGTAATTGTAATAGCCACTGCTAGTAAATACCCTGTCGTAATCCATTGCAGCGTTCCCAATCCTAACCCAAAGACCTTACTTAGATGCGGGAAGGTTACATTCATACTGGTTTCAGATAAGATGCCTGCAAAGCTGACTAAGGCTGTCGCAAGGAGCGAGAAAAAATCTTTCTTTTCAACTGTTTGATGTTCTGGCACGATTGTCTCCTTTACATGTTTGAAATGAGTCATTGTATTTATTATAAAGCAAGAAGTTCTCTTTGAAAAGTGAATAGTGGCTATACCTCCATCCTATTTGACGAATCGAAAGGGAAAAACGAACTCTGACAGCCAACTATAATCAGCTATAGAAAAGAAAAATAGATTTTCAGTACTTTTATAGAAAAAAGCCATTTCCAGTCTTTTTCTTTTGCCTGAAATTGTGGTAAAATAAGGTCTGTACGTGCTTGATACAAAGATGAGGATATAATAAGCTACTAAGGCCATGATTTTAAAGTCACAGTGCTAACTAAACACGTCCTAGGCTTTTTGTAAAAAAAGATAAATCTATCTAGGAGCAGTCGCTCCGTCGTTTGCTTTCCTATTTTTCTTAGAGTTGCTTAACGGTCTTAGTATCTTGATCTTTGTAGCCAAGGCGTATTAAAAAATTTGAGCATATGCTCGGCAAGGAGTCTTTATGACAAAACAAGTTTTTAAAACCGTTTTTGCAGGTCGTGAGCTGGTAGTTGAAACAGGTCAGGTTGCAAAGCAGGCAAATGGCAGCGCCGTTGTTCGATATGGAGAAAGTACAGTTTTAACTGCGGCAACCATGTCCAAAAAGATGGCTACGGGAGACTTTTTCCCATTGCAGGTCAACTATGAGGAAAAAATGTATGCGGCTGGGAAATATCCTGGTGGCTTTAACAAGCGCGAAGGCCGTCCGTCAACAGATGCGACTTTGACTGCCCGCTTGATTGACCGCCCAATTCGTCCTATGTTTGCGGAAGGCTTCCGCAATGAAGTTCAGGTTATCAATACAGTTCTTTCTTATGACGAAGATGCTTCGCCTCAAATGGCTGCTATGTTCGGTAGCTCTCTGGCTCTTTCTATCTCAGATATTCCTTTTAACGGCCCTATCGCAGGAGTTCAGGTCGGCTATGTAGATGGTGAATTTATCATCAACCCTAGCAAGGAACAAAAAGAAGTTTCACTTTTGGAACTGACAGTGGCTGGCACTAAAGATGCCATCAACATGGTAGAATCCGGAGCTAAGGAACTGTCTGAAGATATCATGCTGGAAGCTCTTCTCAAAGGGCACGAAGCGGTCAAAGAATTAATTGCCTTCCAAGAAGAAATTGTCGCAGCAGTCGGCAAGGAAAAAGCAGAAGTAGAATTGCTGCATGTTGATGAAGAGTTGCAGGCAGAGATTGTCGCAGCCTACAACAGCGACTTGCAAAAGGCTGTTCAGGTAGAAGAAAAGCTGGCGCGTGAAGCCGCAACTCAGGCCGTCAAAGACCAAGTCACAGCAGTTTATGAAGAGAAATACGCGGACCACGAAGAATTCGACCGTATCATGCGTGATGTGGCTGAAATCTTGGAGCAAATGGAGCACGCGGAAGTGCGTCGTTTGATTACAGAAGATAAGGTCCGTCCTGACGGTCGTAAGGTTGATGAAATCCGTCCGCTGGATGCGGAAGTGGATTACCTGCCACGCGTGCATGGTTCTGGTCTCTTTACTCGCGGGCAAACCCAAGCCTTGTCTGTCCTGACCTTGGCACCAATGGGCGAAACGCAAATTGTGGACGGTTTGGATCCAGAATACAAGAAACGCTTCATGCACCACTATAATTTCCCGCAATACTCCGTCGGTGAGACAGGTCGTTATGGGGCTCCTGGCCGTCGTGAAATTGGTCACGGTGCTCTTGGGGAGCGTGCTTTGGAGCAAGTCTTGCCTAGCTTGGAAGAGTTTCCTTACGCTATCCGTCTGGTAGCAGAAGTATTGGAGTCAAACGGTTCTTCCTCTCAAGCCTCTATCTGTGCGGGCACTCTGGCTCTGATGGCTGGTGGTGTGCCGATTAAGGCACCGGTTGCCGGAATTGCGATGGGCTTGATTTCAGATGGCAGCAACTATACGGTTCTGACGGACATTCAAGGTTTGGAAGACCATTTTGGTGACATGGACTTTAAGGTGGCTGGTACTCGCGAAGGGATTACCGCCCTGCAGATGGATATCAAGATTGAAGGAATTACAGCGGAAATCCTGACAGAAGCTCTTGCTCAGGCTAAGAAAGCCCGCTTTGAAATTTTGGACTTGATTGAATCGACGATTCCGGCTCCACGTCCTGAGTTGGCTCCAACTGCTCCGAAAATCGACACTATCAAGATTGATGTGGACAAGATTAAGATTGTCATCGGTAAAGGTGGGGAAACCATCGACAAGATTATCGCTGAGACCGGTGTTAAGATTGATATTGATGAAGAAGGAAATGTATCCATCTACTCCAGCGACCAAGATGCAATCAATCGTGCTAAGGAAATCATTGCTGGCTTGGTCCGCGAAGCAAAAGTGGATGAAGTTTACCATGCCAAGGTTGTTCGGATTGAGAAATTCGGTGCTTTTGTCAATCTCTTTGACAAGACAGATGCACTGGTTCACATCTCAGAGTTAGCTTGGACTCGGACCAACAATGTCGAAGATGTCGTACAAATCGGTGATGAAGTGGATGTCAAGGTGATCAAGATTGATGCCAAAGGCCGGGTAGATGCTTCCATGAAAGTATTGCTGCCGCGTCCACCAAAGTCTGATAAGCCAAAACATCATCATGACAAGGGGCACCATCCGCGCAAGGAGCACAAAGGTCACAAAGACCATCAAGAAAGTCCTAAAACAGAAGAATAAGAGGTCGCTTATCCCTGTAGACCTCATCAAAAATCGGCAGAGGCGAGCCTAGTTTTCGTCTCTCCTTGTTTAGAGAAGGAAGGAGGCTAGTATGGGTTGGTGGAAGGAATCCATTGATATTGTAAAAGAAAATGACCCGGCGGCACGAACGTCGCTGGAAGTCTTGCTAACCTATCCGGGCATTAAAGCTTTGGCGGCCCACCGCCTCTCGCATTTTTTATGGCGGCACGGCTTCAAGCTGTTAGCGCGCATGCACAGTCAATTCTGGCGTTTTTGGACCCAGATTGAGATTCATCCTGGCGCTCAGATTGAGTCGGGTGTCTTCATTGACCATGGCAGTGGCCTGGTGATTGGTGAAACAGCCATTGTGGAGAAGGGAGCCATGCTTTACCACGGTGTGACCCTAGGCGGGACGGGCAAGGATACAGGTAAACGCCATCCGACCGTGCGTCGAGGTGCCTTGGTCTCTGCCCATGCTCAAGTCATTGGACCAATTGAGATTGGCGAGAAAGCCAAGGTTGGAGCTGGTGCAGTTGTAGTGGCGGATGTTCCAAGTGATGTGACAGTTGTTGGTGTACCAGCTAAGATTGTCCGTGTTCACGGTGAGAAAGACGAGCCAACCATTCACGAGGTAGAGGAGAAACGGGAATACTATCTAGACAAGCTAGAGCATGCTCGTGAAGCCAGCCACCATTCATCAAGTCTTTAGAAAAGGTTGGCAAGGTTATCTAAGTAAAATATGACAGGAGGAACCGACATGTCAGATTTATCAGATGCTATTTTGAACCAGGTAATCCTCGAGCTGAAAGAAGGCTTAGACGGTCCCGCCAAGGAGCGCTTTACCAAACTACCGCCTAGCCACCAGCGCGAATGGGCTCGCTATATCAGTGAAGCCAAAAAAGATGAGACCAAGCTGCGCCGCATAGAAAAGATGAAGGTGGATTTGCTGAAGCCTTAAAGAAAGAGAACTTATGCTATTAGAGGAATTTGAAGATGTAGCTGGAGTTATTGAGCCAACAGATAGGCAGATTATTGATAAGGGTGAAGTGTGTGAAACCATCATCCTATCCTTTAACGGCGAAATTCTGAAACGTTTGATTGAGTCAGAAGAAGTCTATCCAGGAGGCTATTTGAAAAGCATAAATGGGCAGCATCCATGGTATATTTACCGCCAAGGTCCTAGCAATCTAGCAGTTATGTTGGCTCCGATTGGAGCTCCCATGATAGTCGGCCAGCTGGAGGAGTTGGCAGCCAGAGGCTTCAAGAATTTCATCATTTTAGGTTCCTGTGGCGTTTTGGATCACTCAATTGAGGCGGATAAAATCATCCTGCCTGCGGCCGCATTGCGAGATGAAGGGACTAGCTATCACTATGCCCCACCGGGTGATGAAGTCGCCTATAACGAGTCTCTGCTGGTCGAGCTGGAAGCTATCTTTGACAAGCACGATATCGAGCATATCCGTACTAAGTCTTGGACGACTGATGCCTTTTATCGGGAAACGCCTGATAAGGTCAAGCGTCGCTTGTCTGCTGGAGCCAAAGTGGTGGACATGGAAGCTTCAGCTATCATGGCTTGGAGTCAATTTCGCAAGAGTAAAGTCTATCAGTTCTTCTACACAGCTGACTATGTGGATCATCATAACCGAATCTGGGATGCCCGCCATGAAGAGCGGACAGCTGTGCCATGACTTTTTTCACTATCGCTTTGACAATAGCAAAGGAACTAGAAAGGTAACTACAAGAATGGCAGTATATTTTTACGGCTGTATCACCATGGATGGCTACTTGGCAGACAGCCAGCACAGGATAGACTGGCTGCATCAGCTTGGTTCTGTAGAGGATACAGGCTATGATGACTTTTACAGGCAAATGGATATCACCATCATGGGCAAGCGGACCTTTGAGGAAATCCAAGATTTGCAAGATGTAGAAAGTTTTTATCAAGCTACGGAAAATTATGTCTTTACGCATGATAGGCACCTGCCTGTTAGCAATTACCAGCCAGTAGCTGGGGATGTGGTGGACTTTGTTCACCAGATTGACAAAGGCAAAAATGTCTTTGTGATTGGTGGTAATTCCTTGGTAGGACCGCTCTTGGATGCGGATCTTTTCGACCACCTCATTATTCAGATAGCGCCCCTTATCCTAGGAAAGGGGGTTCCCCTCTTTACCCAAGAGGAAGGGCAGCGCTTTTACCAACTGGATAGCCTCAGACAATTTGGGCCTTTTGCAGAGCTGGTTTTCAGCCGAAAAAGTCAGAAATAGAGAAGGGAGTGGACCGCATGATTAAAATTTACAATACCATGACCCGCAGCCTACGTGAATTTGTGCCCATTGAAGAGGGCAAGGTTCGCATGTATGTCTGCGGTCCGACGGTTTATAACTATATCCATGTCGGCAATGCCCGCTCAACAGTAGCTTTTGACACGGTTCGTCGCTATTTTGAGTATCGGGGCTTTGAGGTCAACTATATTTCCAATTTTACAGATGTAGATGATAAAATTATCAATCGGGCCAAGGAAGAAGGCATCACGCCTCAAGAAGTGGCTGACAAGTATATCGCTGCCTTTCGTGAGGATGTGACGGCTTTGGGTGTCAAGCCTGCGACCCGCCATCCACGCGTGATTGACTTTATGGCTGATATCATCCGTTTTGTTGAGGACTTGGTTGACAAAGGCTACGCCTATGAGTCAGAGGGCGATGTCTACTTCCGCGTCGAAAAGTCTCACAATTATGCCAAACTAGCCAACAAAACTTTGGCAGACTTGGAGTTGGGTGCTTCTGGTCGGACAGATGAGGAGACTGCTCGTAAGGAAAATCCAGTGGACTTTGCTCTCTGGAAGGCGGCTAAGCTGGGTGAGATTTCTTGGGACAGTCCTTGGGGAGCAGGTCGCCCAGGCTGGCACATCGAGTGTTCGGTCATGTCGACGGAGATCTTGGGTGATACTATTGATATCCACGGCGGAGGAGCAGACTTAGAATTTCCTCACCACACCAATGAAATCGCTCAGTCAGAGGCCAAGACTGGTCAGATTTTTGCCAACTATTGGATGCACAATGGCTTTGTCAACATTGATGACGTCAAGATGTCTAAATCTCTAGGCAATTTTATCACTGTTCACGATGCCCTCAAGACCATTGATGGTCAGGTGCTGCGTTTCTTCTTTGCTACCCAGCATTATCGTAAGCCTATTAATTTCACGGAAAAAGCTGTTCATGATGCAGCGACTAATCTCAAGTATTTGAAGAATACCTATGAGCAGCCTTTCACCGGTCAGGCAGACTCTGCTCAGCTTCAGGCCTTTCTGGATAAGTTCACCGCCGCTATGGACGAAGATTTCAATGCAGCCAACGGCATCACGGTTGTCTTCGAGCTAGCCAAGTGGATCAACTCTGGCAACTACACAGCTCAAGTCAAGGAAGCCTTTGCCAAGCTCTTAGAAGTTTTTGGCATCGTCTTTGTAGAAGAAGTCTTGGAAGCGGACATTGAGCGCTTGATTGAGGAACGCCAAGAAGCGCGTGCTAATCGAGACTTTGCAACTGCCGACCGTATTCGGGATGAATTGGCTGCTCAGGGCATCAAGCTTTTGGATACAAAGGACGGAGTGAGGTGGACCCGTGACTGATGTCAACCTGATTAACGGCATTGCCCTCGCCTTTGAGGGAGATGCTGTCTACTCCATGTATATCCGGAGGCACCTGATTTTTCAAGGTCTGACCAAGCCCAATCAGCTGCACAGGGAAGCGACCAAGTACGTTTCTGCCAAGGCTCAGGCTAATCTCATCTCTCTCATGCTAGAAGAAGGGATTCTGACGGAAAAGGAAGAGGATATCTACAAGCGCGGCCGCAATGCTAATAGTCACACCAAGGCTAAGAATACAGACATCGTCACCTACCGGATGTCGACTGGCTTTGAGGCAGTCATGGGCTACCTGCATATGACCGAAGCTATTGAGCGACTGGAAGAGCTGATTGACTGGTGCATTCGGCAGGTGGAGGAAGCTACTCATGAAAACAAATGAACTGCTAGCTTTGTTTCCAAAAGCTAGCCTCGAAAAGAAACCAAGTCAAGAGAGTCAGAAAATCTCACTGCCAATTGACCAGCAACATTGGTTAGTTTTAGCAGCTGAAGACCTGACTGATCGAGAACAGCATCTGCTTGCTCTTTTGACGGAAAAAGAGTCGGTTTTTTCACAAAATCCTTGGTATAGATATTTAGTGGCCCACTCCGAAGAAGAGTTGTCGCACGACTCCAAAGCTATACAGTTTATACATTGTCATCTTTTTCATTATGAGACGGAGTCTATTTCGGCCTGGCTGGACATGATGCGAACTCTTTTGACCAATAAAGTCGCTTATTTTCAGACCAGCCCGCAAGACTATGTCTTTATTCTTAATCAGGGGCAAGAATTGGCTGTTAAAGATTTGCTGAGAGATGTCTTGTCAGCTGTCGAATATGACTTCAACTTGCGCTTGGCTGTTTTGATTGGTCAAGTATGGCCCAAGGGGACAAAAGAACAATTGCCAGAGCTATACCAAGCGGAAAGTAGCCTCTTTGCTCAGTGGCTGAACCAATACCATCAATCTCTTGTCTTGCCTTTCTCCCAGCTTTTTTTATGGGGCTTGGGCGAGTCAAAAGAGTCGCTCCTTCCCTTGAAGAGAAAATTGCACCAGCTTATAGATGGTCAGGAACAGTTAGCTGAGATTATACTAGCCTTGTGGGAAAATGGAGCAGTGGTGACCAAAGCCGCTCAGCAGCTTTATATTCACCGCAATACCCTCCAATACCGCTTGGATAAGTGGGAAGAGCTGACTGGCTTGCAGTTGAAAGAATTGACGGATTTATCACTTTGCTATCATATTATTTTAAAAGACCTATTTTGATGTTTTGTGCAGACTGCACAAAACATTTTTTAAATTTTAGGCAGCTTGCCATAGTGTTTTAAAACGTTTTCAAATAAAATAGGACTAGAAAAAAAAGGAGCCTATCATGGTAGAATTAAATCTTAAAAATATTTACAAAAAATATCCAAATAGCGAGCACTACTCAGTTGAAGATTTCAACTTGGACATCAAAGACAAAGAATTTATTGTTTTCGTAGGACCTTCAGGATGTGGTAAATCAACAACTCTTCGTATGATTGCTGGTCTTGAAGACATCACAGAAGGTACTGCATCTATCGATGGTGTGGTTGTCAATGACGTAGCTCCAAAAGACCGTGACATTGCTATGGTCTTCCAAAACTACGCTCTTTACCCACACATGACGGTATATGACAACATGGCCTTCGGTTTGAAATTGCGTAAATACAGCAAGGATGATATCGATAAACGTGTACAAGAAGCGGCTGAAATCCTTGGTTTGAAAGAATTTTTGAATCGTAAACCAGCTGACCTTTCAGGTGGTCAACGTCAACGTGTTGCCATGGGACGTGCTATTGTCCGTGATGCAAAAGTATTCCTAATGGACGAACCTTTGTCAAACTTGGATGCAAAACTTCGTGTGTCCATGCGTGCTGAAATCGCGAAAATTCACCGTCGTATCGGAGCTACAACAATCTATGTAACCCACGACCAAACAGAGGCGATGACCCTTGCTGACCGTATCGTTATCATGTCTGCGACTAAAAACCCTGCTGGTACAGGTACTATCGGACGTGTAGAGCAAATCGGTACACCTCAAGAAGTTTACAAAAACCCAGTCAACAAATTCGTTGCAGGATTTATCGGAAGTCCAGCTATGAACTTTATCAATGTTAAATTGCAAGGTGAAGAAATCGTATCAGATGGACTCCGCTTGAAAGTTCCAGGAGGTGCTTTGAAAGTTCTTCGTGAAAAAGGTTACGAAGGGAAAGAATTGATCTTCGGTATCCGTCCAGAAGATGTGAATGCAGAACCAGCTTTCCTTGAAGCTTTCCCTGAGTCAGTTGTAAAAGCTACAATCTCGGTTTCTGAATTGCTCGGTTCAGAATCTCACCTATACTGCCAAGTTGGTAAAGATGAATTCGTTGCTAAAGTTGACGCTCGTGACTACTTGCACACTGGGGCAACAGTTGAACTTGGATTTGACTTGAACAAAGCGCACTTCTTTGACGTAGAAATTGAAAAAACAGTTTATTAAAATTCAAAACTAGCCCCTTTGAGGGCTAGTTTTCTTCTTGATAATTGGTGTGAAATTTCATAGAACCTAAATAAAAAGCATCAACTTTATAGTTGATGTCTTAAATGTAAACGAGTTGTTTCAATTTAGAGATAAAGGGACTAAAAATCTTTATCTCTTTTTTTAGTGCTAATGTTTTATACGCTGAATGAAGTTTTTAGTCCTCTTTATAATTCTCGTAAAATTCTACCTTAATTCTAATAAAGGTTTCCAAGTCTCGCAGGAGCTGCAGGAGCATGGCGCGGGTTTCAAATTCCTGACGCGTCTTAGGGAGCGGTCGCTCGCGAAATACGGTCAAATAGTTGTCAATCTCGTCCAAGAGGTCTCGGGCGGGATTTTCTTGGCTCAGTTGCTTAGCGGTCTGGGAGAAGAGACGAGCTAAAATCAAGCTTTCACTGGCTGCTAGATGGCAGTTATTGATATTGCTGGCCATGTCTTGCAGGATACGGTTTTGGGTCTGCCGCATTTCGAAATAGTGGATATGGTAGTTGGTCTGGTGAAAGAGGTGGTTGGAGTGATCCAGATAGACCAGCTGCAAGGCCTGCTGCAAAATCTTGTCCAGCTCCTTGATCAGTGCTGCATCATTTCGACCGTCTCCAGCTTTTAAGAAATATTCAAAGCGCAGGAGAATCTTTTTCAGCTGTTCCTCCACTTGCTCGTGGTAGCTGTCAATCTCTTGCTGGCGCGAGGGCATGTAGAGATTGGCTAGCAGAGCAGAGCCAGTTCCAATAAGAAATAGAGCTAGCTCATTTCCAAGCAGAGACCAGGAAGTGGATTTTTCTAAGAGCAGATGGGTGACGAGGACGGTGCTGGGGGTAATGCCGATTTCCCAGCCAAGGCGAAAGGCCAGAGGCACATAGATCGCGATATAGATGGCCAATGCTCCGAGATGAAAACCTAGAAAGTGAAAGGCCAGACTTCCGATAGCCAGAGCCAGCAGGGTAGATAAAAAGCGATTGCCAGCTAGCTTTGCAGTGCTGCGGCGGGTATCAGTCACACTGAGAATGGCAATAATTCCAGCTGAAGTTGAATAGGTCAGACCTAAAAAGTCAGCCAGCCAAGCTGCGAGACAGGTAGCTAAAACTAGCTTGATGGTGCGTTGGAGGAGAGACATGAGTAAGAGTTTCCTTTTTTAGATTTCTTTCTATTATAGCATGACTAGCGGGGAATCTTAGGGCTGCTGATTGCTTTTTATCAGAGCAGAACTCTGTCTCGCCCGAGTAAATCCTGCCGCCATTTTTTCGCCTTTGTGTTATACTAGTCCTATGGAAAAAAACGATATTGTCTACGGTGTGCATGCGGTGACAGAGGCTCTCGCGGCTAACACTGGAAATAAACTCTACATTCAAGACGACCTGCGTGGTAAAAAGGTCGATAAAATCAAAGATTTAGCAGCGGAAAAGAAGGTCTCCATCTCATGGACGCCTAAGAAGACCTTGCAGGAGATGACTGACGGAGCTGTTCACCAGGGCTTTGTTCTGCGAGTGGCGGAGTTCGCCTATACTGACTTCGAAGTGCTGTTGAAAAAAGCAGAGCAGGAAGACAATCCTCTCTTGCTAATTTTGGACGGGCTGACTGATCCGCACAATCTGGGCTCTATCTTGCGGACGGCTGACGCGACCAATGTAGCTGGAGTTATCATTCTCAAGCACCGGGCCGTCGGTGTAACACCAGTCGTAGCCAAGACCTCAACGGGTGCCATTGAGCATATTCCCATTGCCCGTGTGACCAATCTCAGCCAGACTCTGGACAAGCTCAAGGAAGCTGGTTTCTGGATTTTCGGGACAGATATGCAGGGTACGCCTTCTCATAAGTGGAATACAGCAGGCAAGCTAGCCCTCATCATTGGTAACGAAGGTAAGGGAATCTCCAGCAATATTAAAAAACAGGTGGACGAGATGATTTCCATTCCCATGAATGGGCATGTCCAGAGCCTCAATGCCAGTGTCGCAGCGGCTATTCTCATGTATGAGGTCTTTCGCAATCGCCTATGAAAAGAAAAATCTTATTGGTAGACGGCTACAATATGACGGCCTTTTGGCGGGAGACCCGTCCTTTCTTTCACCGTGGAGAGCTAGATGCAGCGCGAACGATTCTGCTCCAGAAACTTAGCAATTATGCCAGCTTTGAAGGACTGGAAGTTATCTGCGTCTTTGATGCCCAGTATATGCCGGGAGTTCGGCAAACTTATGAGGAGTTTAATGTAACGGTCGTTTTCACCGAGGAGGAGGAAACGGCGGATGACTATATTGAGCGCTTGGCAGCTGAACTTAATACACCAAAAAATCAGGTGTCGGTTGCGACCAGCGATCTCAATGAGCAGTGGACTGTCTTTGCCCAAGGGGCTTTAAGAGTTCCCGCTAGAGAGCTAGAGAAGAGAGTGGCTGTTACCAAATCAGACCTCAATAAGCTGAGCGGACAAATCAACCTGCAAAGACCACCCTTGCGACCGATGGACAGCCAATCTTTGCGCGATTTACAAAAAATGATGGAGAAAAAAGATGACCTTTAAAATTTTAACCGATTCAACAGCAGACCTGCCAGAAAACTGGACCCAGGAAAATGATGTGCAGGTCCTAGGCCTGACCATTCAGCTGGATGGTCAAACCTATGAGACAGTTGGTGCGGACAAGCTGACCAGCCAAGAACTTCTGGATAAGATGGAGTCCGGCAGTAAGCCAACTACTAGTCAAATCAATGTCGGCCAGTTTGAAGATGTCTTTCGCGGCTATGCTAAGGAAGGGGTACCAGTTCTCTATGTAGCCTTTGCTTCGGCTCTATCAGGTACTTATCAGAGCGCAGTCATGGCACGGGAGATAGTCATGGAAGATTTTCCAGATGCACTGATTCGCATCATTGATACCAAGGCTGCTTCTATGGGAGAGGGACTTTTAGTCATGAAAGCAGCAGAAGCTAGAGCGGCAGGCCAAACCTTGGAGCAGACAGCAGACTTGATTGAGAGCTTGGTGCCTAAGGTCAAGACATATTTTCTGGTTGATGACCTCAATCACCTCATGCGGGGCGGTCGGATTTCCAAAACTGCTGCGCTTATGGGGAGCTTGGTCAATATCAAGCCGATTATCGCTGTCAAGGGAGATGGAACTCTGGACTCGGTCGCCAAGGTTCGCGGCAAGAAGAAGGCACAGGCCGAAGTGGTCCGCATGACTCTGGAGGGAGTGGCTGATCCGCGGGTGGTCATCGCCTATGCAGGTGCCAAAGAGGTTGCTGAGAGTTTAAAAGCCCAGCTGCTGGAAAGTGACCAAGTAGAGGAAGTTCTCCTCATGCCTCTGGGACCTGTCATTTCTACTCATACTGGTCCTGGAACTTTGGGACTCTTTAGTATTGCCCAAGACATTCAAGACTAAGAAAACATGAAATCGCTATTTCATAAATAATTGCTTCAAATCTATTGCTTTTGCCTACTATTTTTGATATGATAGTAGGCGGTATTGTTTACCCCATTTGTAAGGCCCCGGAACCTTTCAAATAACTCGCGGACCGGAACATCCGCCCTGTAAACAAAAACGATATTCATAGGAGAAATCATGAACAAAACAACATACATGGCTAAGCCAGGTGAAGTTGAACGCAAATGGTATGTAGTGGACGCTACTGATGTCCCTCTTGGACGCCTTTCTGCTGTTGTAGCAAGCGTACTTCGCGGAAAAAACAAACCAACCTTTACACCGCACACTGATACAGGTGACTTCGTAATCGTTATCAACGCTGAAAAAGTAAAATTGACTGGTAAAAAAGCGACTGATAAGATCTACTACACTCACTCTATGTACCCAGGTGGATTGAAACAAATCTCAGCAGGTGAGCTTCGCTCTAAGAACGCTGTTCGTTTGATCGAAAAATCAGTTAAAGGTATGCTTCCGCACAATACTCTTGGTCGCGCTCAAGGTATGAAGCTGAAAGTATTTGTAGGCGCTGAGCACACTCACGCTGCACAACAACCAGAAGTTCTTGATATTTCAGGACTTATCTAAGGAAAGGAACAAATAAGCTATGTCACAAGCACAATATGCAGGTACTGGACGTCGTAAAAACGCTGTTGCACGCGTTCGCCTTGTTCCAGGAACTGGTAAAATCACTGTAAACAAAAAAGATGTTGAAGAGTACATCCCACACGCTGACCTTCGCTTGGTTATCAACCAACCATTCGCAGTTACTTCAACTGTTGGTCAATACGACGTTTTCGTAAACGTTGATGGTGGTGGCTATGCTGGTCAATCAGGAGCTATCCGTCACGGTATCGCTCGTGCCCTTCTTCAAGTAGATCCAGACTTCCGCGATTCATTGAAACGCGCAGGACTTCTTACTCGTGATGCCCGCATGGTAGAACGTAAGAAACCAGGCTTGAAAAAGGCCCGTAAAGCGTCACAATTTAGTAAACGTTAATTCGAGAGAATTACAATACATACAAAGAGCACCTTTCGGGGTGTTCTTTTTTATCGACACCTTGTAGATTTATAATTGGGAATCTCGTTGAATGGTATCAGGTAAATGAAAAGATTCGTTGATAATATCCTATTTCTTCGTACTTTAGTCTAATACCTATAATGTAAAAAACTCTAGCTATCAGGTAGTTGATAGTTAGAGTTTTTTCTATTCATATGATTTAATGAGATTAAATAAGTCCTCTACTTCTGATGACGGTGTAGCTGATTTGAGATAAGCGTAATAAACTGTAAATGTTATCTGGTCCTCCGGTATTAGAGGGATTTTTATTAAATCATCATCTTCATCAGAAAGTGCGATATCAGCCAGTAAACTTACGCCAATCCCTTTCGTTAAAAGTTCTTTAATAATGATAATGTCGTCACTCTTAAAGAATATTTCTGCCTTGTTTTGATACTTCTGATTAAGTAGTTCAAAAGCTTTCAGGTGAACAAAGTGTTCGTCTAAGAGTATAAAGGATTGATCTACTAATTCTTCAAAAGTTAGGGAAGGGGCAGTAGCAAGAGGATGGTTCTTAGATAAAACGACAGAAAGTTCTTTATGAAAGAGTTCATGCGTCTCTATTGAAGGATGATTGAGTGGTTCAATCAATCCGAGTAAGCTCGCGTCTAGTTCTCCCTTAAGGAGAAGGTTTAATAATTCTACGGATCCACCACGAATAGGACGTACCTTTTTTAAAAAATCAAATTCAGTTTCTTTATGTAAGACAGAGAAAAGATACTGAATGATAATAGGAGGGAATCCTACAGTAGAGCAATGCGCCAAAGAGCGATTAATTTCTTTGCGAGTAGAAATGACCTCAGGTAAAATCAGTTCTGTATGCTTCAGAAGGATTTGTCCTTGATTAGTTAATTTAAAGGAGCGATGTGAGGGATCATGGTGAATCAATTTGCAATTAAAGGAGTCCTCTAAGCGCTTGATTGCATAAGAAATAGATGGTTGGCTGACATTGTGTTGTTTTGCCACTTCCGTATAGGATTGAAGCTGGCAGAGGTCATAAAAATATTGCAGATCTTTTAAATTCATATGAGCTCACTTTCAATAGTTGGAGAAGGAAAATAAGTGGAAATCACCAGATAAATAATTTTTATCCGTATCCTACAATTTGACTATACGAGTATTCACCAGTTAAAATGTAAGTGAGTCAGGGATATCAAAGATTATCTAAGATACTTTCAAAAATGACCAAGATCTTTTCTCGTTTATCAATAGGGAGCTGTTTAATCTTCATGTTGATTCTTTTGAGTGAAAGATTGTCAGTCTTATCAGAGGTTGATTCAAGGCTATCAAAATTGAAAAATTCCTCTGGGGTCATCTCTAGGGCGTCAATCACTTTTTCAAGACTGTGAATGGTCAGATTCACATTTTGGTTTTCGAGTTGGTTGATATACTTAAGCCCAAGCCCCGCTTGTTCCGAAAGTTCTTCCTGGCTCATTTTGTTTTGTGTTCGAAAATATTTCACTTTTTTGGAAATATATTGTTGTAAATAGTTTTTAGTTGTCATATAAATAGAATACAAGTTTTGTATGACAAAAAAACACCTTAAAAGATACGAAGTATTGTATAAAAAACTTAAATGATATTTATCTATTGTAATTTGCCTTATAAATTTATATTTTAGTATGGCTTTATTTGTCCGATGGTAAAGAGCGATTACCGAAAATCTTATGAGTATAGAAATTTATAACATAAAGAGGTTAAAGAATCACAAAATGGTGCTTTGAGTAATAATCTACAGAATAAAGAGTTTTCAATAACGCTTTACTTCTAGACTTATTATAACATATACACTAACGATTGTATTTTTTAAATAACAAAGTTCGCCTAAAAATACATATTAAATGGTATAATATTATCAAAAAGGAGGTTGCACTATGACTGCACATGATATTTTAAACAACCCTTTCCTTAATAAAGGGACTGCCTTTACCTTAGAGGAACGGAAGGAACTAGGTCTTATTGGTTTATTGCCACCTTATGTTCAAACCATTGAAGAACAAGCGACACAAACTTATGAGCAAATGCAAACAAAAGTAAATGATTTGGAAAAACGTCTTTTCCTAATGGAAATTTTTAATACCAACCGTACTCTTTTCTATTATCTATTTTCTCAACATTTGGAAGAATTCAATCCAATTGTATATGACCCAACCATTGCAGATACCATTGAAGGCTACAGTGACCTCTTTGTAGATCCGCAATATGCGGGGTATCTTGATATTAATCATCCTGAAAATATTGAAGCCACTTTGAAAAATGCTGCTGGGAATCGCGAGATTCGTCTCATTGTTGTAACAGATGCAGAAGGAATCCTTGGAATTGGAGACTGGGGAACAAATGGTGTCGATATTTCTGTCGGGAAATTGATGGTCTACACGGGTGCTGCTGGAATCGATCCTTCTATGGTCCTTCCTTTAGTTATTGATGCAGGGACTAACCGTGAAGAACTTCGGAATAGTCCTAATTACTTAGGGAATCGTCACGAACGGGTTCGCGGAGATCGTTACTACGACTTCGTTGACCAATTTGTTCAAACAGCAGAACGTCTCTTTCCTAAACTCTACCTTCACTGGGAAGACTTCGGTCGCTTGAATGCTGCCAATATTCTTGAGAAATACCGAAAACAAATTCCAACTTTTAATGATGATATTCAAGGTACAGGAATCGTTACCTTAGGTGGCATCTTTGGTTCACTAGATATTAGTGGCGAAAAATTAACAGATCAAGTTTATCTCTGCTATGGTGGGGGAACAGCTGGTGCAGGGATTGCTTCTCGTGTTCTTCGTGAAATGGTTAGTGAAGGTCTTTCTGAAGAAGAAGCCTATAAGCGATTCTTTATGGTTGATAAGCAAGGTCTTCTCTTTGATGACATGGATGACCTAACTCCTGAGCAAAAACCGTTTGCTAAGAAACGTGCTGACTTTACTGACGCAGACAAGTTGACTGACCTGCTTGAAGTAGTGAAGACTGTGAAGCCAACCATTCTTGTAGGAACGTCAACTCAACCTAATACCTTCACTAAAGAAGTAGTAGAAGCTATGTGTGAAAATACAGAACGTCCAATGATCTTCCCCTTGTCAAATCCAACCAAATTGGCAGAAGCAAGTGCCAAAGATTTGATCGAATGGTCAGATGGTAAAGCTTTTGTTGCAACGGGAATTCCTGCTGATACGGTTTCTTATAAAGGTGTAGACTATGTGATTGGTCAAGCCAATAATGCCTTGATTTACCCAGGTCTTGGTCTAGGTATGCTGGCTTCTGAAGCAAGTCTTTTAACTGATGAAATGATTGGAGCAGCGGCTCATTCATTGAGTGGTATTGTCAATCCAGGCCAACCAGGAGCTCCAGTTTTGCCGCCATTCAAGTATGTAGCAGATGTTTCTATTAAAGTAGCGGAAGCAGTCGCTAAAAAAGCGCAAGAGCAAGGTCTTGCACGCGCTAAGGAAACAGATATGGCCAAAGCAGTTCGTGATTTGAAGTGGTATCCCGAGTATAAATAATTCATTTCTGCTGCTATCCTTCTATACCGACAGATTTATATAGGCTGTGGACTTAAGAAATTTAGAAAGGATACCTATGTCACTCTTTTTAACCTCGATTACGAGTATCATTCCAATTATCGCTATTATTGTTTTGGGGTATATTCTTCAGGTTAGGGGATGGTTTGGAGATAGCTTTGGTCCCAACCTGTCTCGTTTGATCATGAATGTAGCCTTGCCAGCGTCAATCTTTGTGTCGGTGATGAAATACCTAACACTAGATAAACTAATCAGTCTTTCTGGAGGCCTCCTTTATACTTTTGTGGCATTTATCTTAGGATATATGGTAGCTTATATTGCAGTTATGCTTTTCAAGAGCCGTCCAGGACGACGAGGAACCATGATTAATACCTTTGTTAATGCCAATACTATTTTTATCGGTTTACCTTTAAACGTTGCTCTTTTTGGGGATCAGGCTCTTCCTTATTTCTTAATTTACTATATCACCAATACGATTTCCACCTGGACATTGGGCGTGTATTTGATGACGAGCGACAGTAAATCGGGTCAAAGCAAGGAGACAACTAAATTTGACTGGAAGAAATTGCTACCAGCTCCACTTGTAGGTTTTCTTGTCGCCCTACTATTTTTGATTCTCCGAATTCCTATTCCAGATTTCGCAACGAACACCTTAACCTATGTTGGGAATATCGTCACTCCCTTATCTCTGATTTATATTGGTATTGTTCTTGCTAAGGCAGGCTTGAATACTATTGCTTTTGATAAAGATACAATTGTCACCTTGGTTGGACGCTTTATCCTAGCTCCTCTGATCATGCTTCTTGTATTGAAGTTCCTTGCACCAAATATGGCGACAGTAGAATTTAAGACCTTTATGATTCAGTCCGCGACACCAGCTCTAGCCGTTCTCCCGATCCTTGCTAATCAGGGAAAAGGAGATGTGGAATTCTCTACGAATGTAGTGACTCTAAGTACGGTTCTATTTATCGTTGTTATTCCAATATTACAAACTTTATTAGGATAAGAAGGAAGAGGATAGGATTGAAAGTTTTGAGTTAAGAAATTCCCCTATTTAAAAAATATTGATTCCAATTTTATGAAATTAATCAGTAGATATCGTTTTGAAAATCCTTGATATTACGCTGTTTTTAGTCCAACTGAAACCCATACTTTCCAAACCAGGTCTTAAGAAAGCTCGTAAAGCATCACAATTCTTAAAACGTTAATCAATACGATACTTTCAACCTCTACAGACATTCAAGAGTTTTCTCTTGGATATCTTTTTTGATGTAAAAAGGAATTTAAGCTAAAAATACCCCAAGATTTCAAAATCTTGGGGTATTATCTTTTTTTAGATAATTGTTCTTTAAAAAGTTTTGTCATTTGTTTTTGTCCAGCAGGAGTAGATAATGCTTCTTTGCTTATTTCTCCTTTAAATATTTGTTCCATTAAAAACAGGTAAGCTTCACCTAAAGCAGTTGTAATTAATCCAGCAGTAGTTCCAGAAATCGTTCCGCCAACTGCTGTGCCTACTCCTGGGATAAATTTGAGTATATTAGAGACAATTGTTTTTCCAAGGAATGTTGCTCCCCCAGATCCTAAAGTTGAGGATACAAAGGCGGTTAGAAAAGTTTTATTTATATCAAGCCCAAAAATTACAGTAATGCCAGTAATCATGCTTATTTGGGTTGGAACAAGCATGAATGCATCGGCGAATGGAACTGGTGCGAAACCTTCACCAAAACTTGCTGCTACTGCAGTTGCAATGACTGCCCTAGCATGTTTTTTTTTAGATTCTAGAGATACTTTTTGGATATTTTGGAGAGTATCCTGTAGTTCAGTTGGCAAGACTTCAGACATTACATCAATCAAAGTATCTAATCCAAAAGATTTAGCGACATATTCCTCATCAAAATCCATATCCTGAGCTAAAATTGGCACAACTTTACAAACATCTAAGTTTTCCTGCTCAACATGAGCTTTCATTTCTAGTGCTTTCTTCTTAGGTACAGATTGAGTAAGGACAACGATAATTGGGACCTTAGACTGTTTATTCTTCTCGGAAAACTCTCTGAGCCATTCCACTTCCGAACTATCGAAAGTACGGTTTGAACCGACATTAATACAATACCAAATGCAGTGAATGACCTCATTGATATCATTAGAAGCGTAACCGTTGTTGATTAGTTTAATGACTTCATCTTTGACACTCTCCTGTTGGGTATATGACAATTCAAAGCCAGGTGTATCGTAAATAGCCAAAGGATATCCGGTTTTTTCAATTTTGCGAATTTCCTGAGTTACTGGTCGGCCTAGTCCAGTATCAGCAAAATTCCCTCTAAACAAACTATTAATTAGTGTGCTTTTGCCAACACCTGATTTGCCAATGACGATGATGTTTAATCTTTTTAAATTATTAATTTTATCATTAATCGCGTTGAGACATTGCTGCGCAATATTATCTGTATTGATTTGCATTATCTTCTACCTTTGTTATAGTCAGATCTTTTAACTAACGTGTCCTTCCCATCAAAACTAGTTTTTAGATGATTGGTTAGTGTTACTTGTTTTTTATATACATAATTTCTAGTTTTTTTCAATACTCTAGGCAGAAGAACTGTAGAGGCTAAAATTAAAGCTCCGCTTCCTAGGATATATTTTACTTTAGAAGAATTTCTTTTTTTATTACCTTTTGTCTTTGACATAATATTTCTCACAAACATGATATTTTTAGATAATTATATCATATGAAATTAAAAAAGAATAATTCTAAAAATCATTTTACGGATATTGTTTAGGATATTAGAATAATGAATTGAGCTCAAGTCCTTCGAGAGGCATTGAAGGAATACTAGAAGTGGGGGGCAGATTAATTTTAGTGATTTTATACACACAATATCTTTGAAAAACAAGGCTAAATAATAGCTTGATAAGATTTAGTAATTTATGTATTTTTAAAAATTGTTATAGTAAACTAGATGTGTATTATTGAACTATTGCTGCTTATAAAATAATGTGAATCTCTCAGTGGCATTAGAAAGCAAGTAGGGGATCAAAAAAATCAAGGAGAAGCTATGGGTAAACGAAAGAAAATCATAAATGTAGCTTTTGCATCAATCGTAGCACTAGCAAGCCTAGGAGGATGCGCTGTAACTCAAAAAGAAAGTAATAAACAAGATAAGAAAGTTGCTTCTTCAAAAAAGGCTATCAAAGATGATAAAGAAGCTATCAAGCAAAAACAGCTCGCTTATCTAAAAAATCATGAGCAAGAAATTATAGATTTGGTAAAAGCTCAAAGTCCAAAAGTCGAATCAGTTCAGATTGATTGGGAAGAGACGCAATGGAGTGATGGCGGTCTTACAAATCCCGAGTATTATATTAATGTTTTTGGGCGTATCAATAATATTGAAGAATCGGGGTGGGGAGTGGATATACCGATTAATAATGATGAAAGTGTAAATCTTGAAGAAATGATTATAGGTAATTACATAAGTGTCGGAGGTGAACCGATGGACTAATTGGAATTTGAAAAGTTTTAATAATATATGCTTCGTTAGAGGAATCATTCTATAGGGATAAAACTAATAGACATTCAGGAGTTATTTCTTGGATGGCTTTTTTACGCTATTCAACTCACCTATAAAATTCTTCTATTGCTTTCATAGAAAATATATATTAGCCAGATAGGGGCAATCATAGTAAAATAACTATCAAAATAGACTAAAGGAGTTTGGAATGAAAATCGTTTCTTTATGGTCAAAGGTTTCTCTGGGCTTACAACTCTTGATTGCTTTAATTTTGTGTGTTCTTGTTGCTCTTATCTGGCCGCAGTTTTCGGCTTTTTACCAGTTTTTGGGTCAAGCTTTTATCAGTTTGATTAATATGGTGATTATTCCGCTGGTCTTTCCTGTTGTGGTCGTAGCAGTAGCTGGTGTGATCGGTAAGAAATCTTTTGGAAAGCTCTTGACAAAGAGTCTGCTCTATTTCTTTGCGGTCACGACGGCGATTACCTTTATTTTTGTCTTTGTATCTTATTATCTGGGCTTTGGTCAGGGAGTCAATATCGGTCAGGCGGGAGCCAGCATTGATGGGATTGCTAAAAGTATTCAACTGGATGAGTTTTTTCTTAGCTTCATTCCCTCCAATATCATCAAGTCGCTTTCGGAAGGAGCTCTGCTTCCTATTATTGTTTTTGCTATATTTTTAGGATTTGGGCTTGGAAGTCTCAAGGAAGAAAAGACTCAGAAAGCTGTTGAAATGCTGCAGATTTGGATTGAGGCTATTTATAAAATTGTCGGTGTGATTGTGAAGTTGTCCCCGATAGGTATTTTTGGCTTTATTGCTAAGGATGTGGCTACGACAGGAGTTGACAAGTTGATCGGTTTGGGGCAATTTGTAGCAGGAACTTATCTGGCTTATGCGGTTCTGGCTTTAGTGATTTTTCCTTTGATTGCTTTTGCTTTCAGAATTCCTTATCTGACAAGCTTGCAACGGATTTGGAGTCTTCTGACTTTGGCTTTTGTCTCTGGTAGTTCCAGTGTTGTCCTGCCACCTCTATTAAAAGATTTAAAGCAGCAGGGCTATGATGAGCATGTCATAGATCTGGTTGTGCCTTTGGGTTACACTTTTAATCTTGAGGGGGCCGCTGTGTATTTCTCTGTAGCAACTATTTTTATTGCTCATGCTTATGGGATTGCTTTTTCTGTATCAGGGCTTTTCTTTACTGTTTTGCTTTTGACTTTGATTGGTAAAACAGCTGCAACGGTGCCTTCAGGAGCGATTGTTGTCTTGCTGGCAGCTGCGCCTCAGCTAGGCCTACCGGTGGAAGGCGTTGCCCTGATTTTTGCGGTTGATTTCTTTGTCAATGCTGGTCGAACTGCCCTCAATGTTCTAGGTCAGGTCTTGGCCGTCAGTGTTATTGAAAAGACGGAGGGCAATGTAGTAGAAGAATCGAAAAGTAGCAAGCTGGCTGTTCGGTATTCATAATGGAGAGGAGACTTATGAGTCAAGCAAAAGTATACGTTATTCATGAAAATTTGGAGTGGACGCAGCACTTGGTCAAGTGGCTGGAGAAAAAAGATGTGCCCTATGAACTTTGGGATTTGTCAAGTGGGATCCTAGATCTGCAGAGTCCACCTCTAACAGGAATTTTCTATAATCGGATGTCTGCATCTTCTCATACGCGTGGACACCGCTATGCACCAGAATTTACAGAGCAGGTTCTAGCTTGGCTGGAAGCTCACGGTCGCAAGGTCATCAACGGCAGCGGAGCTATTAATTTGGAAATCAGCAAAATTAAACAGTATTTGAAGCTTTCTGAGGTTGGAATTGCTTATCCAGAGACGGTAGCTGTTTTGGGACAGGAGAATATTCTGGAGGCAGCTAGAAAGCTTAATATTTATCCTCTGATTACCAAGCATAATCGGGCTGGGAAAGGTTTGGGAGTGCAGCTCTTCAATAGTGAGGCGGAGTTGAAATCCTATGTAGACAGTCCTGCTTTTGAACCTTCTGTGGATGGGATTACTCTGCTTCAGGCCTATATAAAGCCTGCGGATGGTCGGATTCGTCGTTCGGAATTCATCAATCAGAAGTTTCTTTATACAGTGTCGATTGATTCATCAGACGGTTTTCAGCTTTGTCCGGCAGATGGGTGTCAGATTGGGCAAAAGCCTGCTCAGTTAGAGACATCAGATAAGTTTCAAATTACGGAGCCGCTGCCTGCTAGTCAAAGACAGGCTTACGAGACATTTCTAACTCAGGCTGGAATTGATGTGGCAGCTATTGAGTGGGTAGAGTCGGAGACAGGTCAAATCTATGTCTATGATGTGAACACCAATACCAACTATAATCCGACAGCAGAAGAAAAAGCAGGAATTTTTGCTCATCAGTATCTGGCAGAATATCTAAAGAACGAGTTAGCAGCGTCCTATCCAGAACAAATTTAAAACAAACAAAAGCTTTCCGTTTTGGAGGCTTTTTGTTTTTTCTTCATTTCTAAAATATGACATCTGTCATTTTGTTTTTGTGACAAACGTTAGGTGAAGCGCTTACAAAAATTTGTTATATTTAGATTATTGAGATTGCTTCTTTTTTATAAAGGAGTTAGGTGCTAAACAAGGTGTTCATTTTGAACAAGAAAAGGTGAAAGGAGTGCTTTATGTAGAAGTAATTTGGTTGTGAGGAGTCTGATTTTATTTTTAGAATATTGAGGTGTGTCATGAAAAATCATCAGGAAAAAGTGTGTAAAAATTGGTTTATGAGAAAAAGCGGAAAGCGTTGGGTTTTTGGATGTGCCTTGCTGACTTTTGGAGCTTTCTTGTTAGATGGCGGTGGAGTTGTTTATGCAGATGAGGGTAAGGCTAATCCAGCTCCTGCTCAGGTCTTGCAGGCTGATTCATCAGCTGTCTCGGAGCCTGAGAGCGGGCAAACAGCTGCTCCTACAAGGAATGCCGATAAGACAGATAACCCTGTAGCTGGGGAGACTGCTGCGACGGAAGCAGGTAGTCAGGATGCAGCAGTAGAGTCAGCCAATCAAAAGACTGATAAGGAAAATCAAGTCACAGCAAATGCTAAAGAGACCAAACAGAAAGAAGACGAACAGCCAGCAGCGAAGGAAGTTGCTTCGGAAAAACTCCCTGCCGCAGAGACTGTAGATAAGCAGTCAGGCTTCAATACTAATTTGGCAGAAGCCAAGGGAGATAAAAATGGAGTTTGGGAAGTTCGGGAGCAAGGAATTTATAGTGATGCCAGAGGCAAAGGTGATAGTTTCCTTTACTCTCAAAGTCAGGGCAAGGATTTTGTTTACTCGACGGATGTAACTTTCCTCAGTAAGGAAGGAGCGGCTGCCCTCATTTTCCGCAGTAATAATAATCCGGATGACAAGAGTAGCTATGCAGTTAATATTGATGGTGGCAGCAATAATGTGAAGTTCTGGCGTTGGCAAGGCGGGCGTGACTATCAGTTTATCAATGAAAAACATATCGAGCCAACGGATGATAATAAATATCGGCTCAAGGTCGTTTCAATTGGCTCTTGGGTATCCTACTATGTCAATGATATTCTAGTGGCCAGCTCAGGAGATTACACGCTTCAGAGAGATGACAAGGGGCAGAATACTTATCTGTCAAAAGGCTATTTTGGCTTACTAAACTGGAATAGCGAGCTACTTTTTCAAAATACCTTTTATAAAGAAATCACTCCTCAGTCTAATCCCGAGTTGGAGGATATAAGGGTGACTTCTTCGGTTGGGAAAGTGGAGCAGAAAGGTCAGTTTAGTGCTCCTATTACCATACAGTATGTCAAACATGATGCTGAGACTGTAGACTTGACTGTCGTAGCGAAAAATCCCGCTGCTAAAGTAAGCGTGACTGATGCTGCAGGTAGGTTTTATAGTGATTTGAAGAATATTCCGCTGGT
The DNA here is from genome assembly GCF_026781265.1 of Streptococcus sanguinis. Taxonomy (GTDB): domain Bacteria; phylum Bacillota; class Bacilli; order Lactobacillales; family Streptococcaceae; genus Streptococcus; species Streptococcus sanguinis_T. Next base: position 85,697 of record NZ_JAKUVC010000007.1, on the reverse strand, counting down.
AGTGGGGGCAAACTATCTGACGGTGACCAGCACTGTGACGGATGAGGATGGGCAGGGGGTCAGTCTGACTTATCGGCTCAATGTCCATCGTCGGCAGGCAGATGAGGTATACTACAATGAGCTCTATCGCGGTCAGTATCATTATTCGGTCAAGGACGGTTGGGCTAATGATCCCAACGGGCTGGTTTATTACAAGGGAGTCTATCATTTCTTCTATCAGTTTTATGACGATACCAAGTGGGGGCCTATGCACTGGGGTCATGCGACCAGCAAGGATTTGATTCATTGGGAAGAACAGCCGATTGCCTTTTATCCGGATGCTAATGGAGCTATGTTCTCAGGCTCTATCGTCGCAGATACCACCAATTCCTCTGGTTTGTTTGACAATGACCAGGGCGGTTTAGTCGCGCTGATTACTGCCGATGGAAACGGTCAGCGCATCAAATTGGCCTATAGTAAAGATGAGGGCCGGACTTGGACGAAGCTTGATCAAATTGCAGCTGACTGGACGGATGATCCACTGCAGTCTCAAGATTTTCGTGACCCCAAGGTCTTCCGTTGGGAGGGCAAATGGTTTATGGTCGTTGCAGGCGGACCGCTGAGAATTTATTCGTCTGATAATCTGCGTAATTGGAAGGTCGAGTCAACTTATGCGGATCTCCATACGGAGTGCCCAGATCTCTATCCTTTACTGGCAGACGATGGCAGCCTTAAGTGGGTCCTGTCTCGTGGCGGGCGCTCCTATAAGGTCGGTGATTTTAGACAGGTGGAGGGCAAGTGGACCTTCGTCCCAGATGCTGAGTTTGCTCAGGCTGATCAGGTTATGAACTTTGGTAAAGACTCTTATGCGGCCATGACATACTATGTTCAGGACTTTGGCAGCAAGGCTAATCCAACCCTACCCGACATTATCGAGTCTAACTGGATGAATACCTGGGAAGATTACTGTAATCTGGTAGCCGATACCGTCGGTCAGAAGTTCAACGGCACCTTCAATCTTAACCTCAAACTAGGCCTTATCAAGCAAGACGGCAGCTATCGGCTGACTCAGACGCCAATTACAGCTTATCAGTCTCTGCGTCAGGAAGACAAGGCTGTGTTGTATAAAGACGTGGAAGTTAGTGAGAAGAATGGGCTGTTGAAAGATTTTTCCGATGATCAGTATGAAATTGTCTCTACTTTCCGTCCGAGTGAAACGACCAAGAAAGTCGGTTTTAACCTGCGGGTTGGAGATGGAGAAGTGACTAGAGTTACCTATGATTTAGAAAAGGAAACTCTCTCTATTGACCGCAGCCAGTCCGGCATTCTTCTCAGTAATAAATTTGCTCAGGTGGATAGTCAGTCTGTCAAGCGCAATGCGGATGGCAGCATAGATCTGCATCTCTATGTGGATCGCTCCAGCCTAGAAGTCTTTGCAAAAGGATATACTGTGGCGGGTGCCAATCAGATTTTCCCTGCGCCAAATAGTCTTGCCGCTAGTGTGTTTGTAGAAGGTGGTGCAGCTAAGGCTGACATTGCTCTTTATCCGCTGAAGGGCATCTGGAAAGACAAACAGGCAGTGACCAAACCACTGGAACTAGTGCAGGCTTCTCCTGTAACAAATAATATTTATGTCGGTGATAGTTTAGATTTGAAAGCATATATCATGCCAGCAAGTGTCTCTCAAGCGGTCAGCTGGAGTGTGGATCAGCCAGACTTGGTCTCTGTCACGGAAGATGGCAATAAGAAGCTGCGAGTGACTGCTCTGCAAAGGGGTGTGGTCAAGGTAACGGCGACCTCTAAGGAAAATCCAAGCCTTTCCAAGGTCTTCACCATCAATATCAGCCGTAATGACTTTAAGACCAATGTTCCAGATCTAAAAGCTGTTTCCGGTAAGTGGTATGTCGACGGTGAAAGTCTCTATAATCAGAATACCAGCGCCAATGATTATTATATGGGAGGTCAGAAGATTCCTTTCCCTGAGTATAACTTGGATGTGGATCTCAAGTATCAAAAAGGCTTGATTAACATTTTCTATGCGTCTGAAAATGTTAATCCTCGCAATGCTTATTCTATTCAATTTGGCGATAATGATAAGATTCGACTTTACCGCTTTATGGGAGAGACGATTGCAGAAAGTAGCATGAATGGCAAGCATCTTAATGACGGCCAGTTCCACCATGTTAAGCTAGTGAAAACTAAAAATGGTGTCAGTGTATCTGTGGACGGTGTAGAATACCTGAACCACCAATTTGATATGGTTGAACCTTATTATAATGATGCCTACGTCGGTCTGGGACTCTGGGATGGGGATTTGGAAGCGCGCAATTTCTTTGTGACCAATCTTCATGCCCCAGCAGTTAATAAGGCTTCTCTGCAGAAAGTGGTAGACAGTACAGCTAGTCTAGATCCGAGCCTCTACACAGATGAGACAGTTCAGGCTTACCAGTCAGCCTTGGCTCGAGCCCAGTCTCTCTTGGCAAATGAAAGAGCGGAGCAGGCGGATTTAGATAGAGCAGAGCAGGATCTGAAGACAGCTCTTGCAGCCCTAGCTCTGAAACCAAGTCATCGGGTCACTCCGGAAGAAGGGATAAAGGACCTAGTGGAAGAAAAGCCGTTCTTAGAAGTCGTAATGGAAGAGATTGCATATCAGACTCAAGAACAGGAAAATCCAGAACTGGAAAGAGGGCAGCGGCGGATACTTGTAGCCGGCCAAAAAGGTCAAAAACGAGTCTTTGTAGAAGTCTTGAACGGTCAGCGAACCATCCTCGGTCAGGAAGTGCTCTCTCTAGCAGTTGACGAACTAGTAGAAGTTGGCAGCAAGGTGGTGGCTGAAAGTGCTAAACAGCCTTTGACAAGGACCCAGGCTCAAGCTTTGAAACAAGGTGAGGAAGGAAAAGTTATTCCGTCGCCAAGATTGCAGCCAGCTCCCGACTCGGCCCTGCCTAAGACTGGCACTCAAGAAGATAAGTTTCTGCCTCTGGCTGGTTTAGCTTTTCTGGGAATGGGTCTTCTAGCTGGAAGGAAGAAACAAGAAGACTAAGATGCTAAGCAATGGTTATTTGCACATAAAAAGGATGGGTGTTTTCCCGTCCTTTTTTGATATAATTACGGCTTGTGAAGTGATTCGTTTTTGGCTGAGCTTGCTCCAGTATCTGGCAAGAATTTCGATACATCCATCTGCTTGCTTTTTAATTCTCTATCTGAACTTGCATCCGGATGAACATATCGCGGTGCTGCTCCTGGAGTTGTGGCTGTTCATGGATGACCTCGCAGATATAATCACCCACAGGAGTATATCCAGCTTGGTTCAGAGCTTGGTGAAAATACGGCAGAGCTTTAAGTTCATCTGCGAAGGAAGGGCAGTAAGCAACAGCATAATTTCCTGCCGGCAGCAATATTCGATTTAAGTGAGGGAGTTCATTGGGAGTATGATGGAAGAGACAGAGTTGCTTGGAAATCCATCTTTCTTTTTGGAAATCTTCTTGTTTCATAATAGAGCCGACACGGCTGAAATGAGTGAAAAAAGGACTGTAACGCATAATTTCTTGCTTGAAGCAGCGTAGAGCGAGTTCGTATTCTTCACTTTTCATTTGATAAATATTTTGATCAATTTCAAAAGTAAGCAGTTGCCGTTCAGGAAAAGTTAGGATTTCCAGTTCTTGCTCGCTCTGCTTTTCGCTATAGATACGGGCACCAGACCGAAAGATTTCGATTTCTTGGATTTGTTTTTCTAAATTCTCTTTTTCCTCTAGAAGACGCTGATAGCGCTCCTCGATAAGCTGGTGCAGTTGAAAATGGTCTTTGTCAGATAGGATTTCTTTGATGTCTTCTAGAGAAAAATTCAGTTGACGCAGGTACTGAATGGAGTCAACCAGAGAAGACTGATTGATATGGTAGTAGCGATAGTTGGTTTCTGGATCGACTTTATAGGGTTTTAAAAGACCGATTTGGTCATAGAATCGTAGAGTCTGGATAGAAATCTGATTTATTTGGGAAAATTCTCCGATGCGCAAAATTTTTTTCATTTTTTCAAACCCTCTATTGACTCTCTAGTTACTAGAGATATTATACTATAATTGTGAAAGAAATAACAATAAATGGAGGGTTTGCCATGAGAAATACAAAAATTCGTGCTGTCCAATATGGCTGCGGCAAGATGTCTAAAGTGATTTTCAAGTACCTACTGGATCACGGTGTAGAAATCGTCGGAGCTATTGATAACAATCCAGCTGTTGTAGGGCAAGATGTCGGTGACTTTGCAGAGCTAGGCTATAAGACTGGTGTCCTGATTTCTGATAAGGCTGACAGTGTGTTTGACCAGTGTGACGCAGACATTGCCATTGTCACCATTGCTTCCTATATGCCGGAAATGTATGACTTTTTTGAAACAGCTATCAAGCATGGGGTGAATATCATCACGACCTGCGAGGAAGCAATCTATCCTTGGACGACCTCGCCATCCGAAACAAATCGCTTGGACAAGCTGGCTAAAGAATATGGTGTCACTATCATGGGATCTGGCATGCAGGATATTTACTGGATTAATATGCCTTGCTTGGCTATGTCTGGTCTCAACCGTATCCAAAAGGTGAAAGGGATTGTCAGCTATAATGTGGACGATTATGGTCTGGCTTTAGCAGAAGCGCATGGTGCTGGTTACGATTCAGAGCGATTTGAAAAGGAAATTGCCAGTGCTGAGAGCCTGCCGTCCTATATGTGGAATGCTGCTGAAGCTATCTGCTCTAAGATGAACTGGACCATTCAGGATATTTCACAAAAGAGCGTGCCTTACATTTTGGATGAAGATGTTTATTCTGAAACGCTGGGACGCACAGTCCCGGCGGGGCAAGTAACGGGTATGTCAGCTGTGACGACCATTCATACCCATCAAGGAATTGAGTTGGAAGTAGAATGTATCGGTAAGGTCTATCGTGAAAATGACGGGGATATGTGTGATTGGGAAATTACCGGCGATCCAAATCTAGTTTTCTCAGTCAGCAAGCCTGATACTGTAGCCTTGACCTGTGCTACTATCGTCAATCGAATCCCTTCTGTGTTAGACGCACCGGCAGGTTATGTGACTTCAGAGTTGGCACGTGACTTGGCCTATCCGACCTATCCGCTTCATACCTATGTGGAAAAATAGCAGAGCTTATAACTAAAAATACACCTCCCGCATTCATTGGGAGGTGTGTTTTTAAGTATTAGTCTTCCTTTTTCTTTAAGAGGAAGAGTCCAGCTGCTCCTGCAACCAGAAGTCCAGCTAGAGCGAAGCTAGCACTTGTTTCTTGGCTTCCGGTCTGCGGAAGAGTCTGACTCTTGTAGGTCAGAGCTACTGTCTGAGCCGGCGGATTGACAGTGGCAGGTGTCCAGTCAAGGACAGTCTGACTTGGCGCTTGGTAGGTTGGGTCAGGTGCCGCAGGACTTGGGAGGTCTGTCAGCTCAGCCAACTGGCTGCCAAAGATAGCATTGGAGATCCAGCGGTAGAAGTGAACAGGGTGAAGGCGGTTAGTCGGATTGCCGGCGTAGACAAAGAGAGGCTTCTCGTTATAGGTACCAGCAATGGCTACGACTTTGTTGGCCAGCTGTTCATTGCTAGGCCACCAGCCAGCTATATAGAAGTCGCTGCCAGCAATGCTGGCAAGAGTCCTAAAGTTGGCAGGAGTCTTGGCAATCCAGTTACCAGAGTTGGAGTAAAAGAGTCCATCCTTCTTGTAGCCGCTGGTCAGCGGGTCTTGGTCTTGGATGACAGCCTTCATCAAGCCTTCGTAGTCACTGCCGTTCTTGAAGCTCTCAGCGTCAAATCCATCTAAGATTCCTAGTTTTTCCAAGCGCTGCATAGCAGAGCCTCCGACGACGATGGTTGGCTTGAGTCCGACAAGAGACTTGTCATAGTTGTTGCTTTCAAGGACGATGACGTCAGCATCTTCTGGGCGTTCGACGATTTCAAAGCCCATATTCTTCAGAGCTAAGGCAGTATGAGCTGGTGCGTCCACACCTGCCCATGAAAATTGATGCGGTGGTGCGTAGACCTTGAGAGGCTTCAGAGTTGGTCCCTGTGGAATCTTATAGAGGGCATCACCGTAAATGGCATAGCGATCCAGAAGGCTAGTAAAGGTCGGAGTATCAACGATATAGCCGTCGTCTGTCAGATAGACCTTTTTGCCTTCTGCAAGCGCTTGATTGACGGCCTTAACGGCACTTTCAGACGTATTGGCAATGACGTAATAAGGCGCTTTATTGTCAACCTGGCTGGTACGGGCAGCACGGAGGGCTGTCACCTCTCCTAGCTTGCCTTCAAAGAGCTTATCACCAAAAACTGGTTGAGCTTTGAAGCCTTTCATATCAGGGAAATTGACGACTAACTCTGCATACATAGCTGCCCACTTAGATTCATCTGAGCCCTTGTAGAGGACATGATTGGCATAGCCACGCTTAGCTTGCGCCATATCGACAACCAAATCACCTTTTTTATAGTTGCCGCTGTCTTCTTTGAGTTCTTTGACAAGCACACCGTTGCGCTTGAAATAGTCAATCATATTAAAGGCTTCTTGGCTATCGTTATCTTTATCTAGCCCCATCGGGATGACATAGTAGTCTGGGAAGAATTTTTCCTGGCCTTTTTTAATCCGGCCTACAACCTGGCCATCTGGTCCGACGAGCTCATTTTCTGCCTTAGGATCTTCGATCTTATTAATACCACGCAGGTAGAAGTTGAGGCGCATTTCCATGAGCTTATCTGGGTTCTTAGCGAGATAGTCCAGACCGCCTAGGACTGCATAGTATCCAGCCTTGTAGGACTCTTGATTGCCCTCGGGAATTTCAATGGTATGTCCCAGAATGCCATGGTACATAGAATAAACCGCTGTGTAGCCGGAGAAGGAATCGTCCCATCCGTCTCCCCAGTCGAGTTTAGGAATGATGTATTTGTAGTAGCCAGAGTTGGCAACGCCGGCCCGCCCCATATGATGGGCATTGTCCAGCATGAGATCAGCTAAAAGGTCATATTCAAAGTTAGGATCATGCGGCGGTGTCGCTGGCTCAATCAGGAATTCCTTGACAAAGCCGTGGACATCGTAGAGAGCAATCGGATTCCATTTATTAATCAATCCAGCAACGGTGCGGGTTTCAGGATTGGCTTGGTAGCCAGTATCACGGTTAGGGTCAAGGCCATTGGCAAGAGCCCGAGTGTTGAGGACATCGCCGTCAGGGTTCTCCGTAAAGTCAAAGAGGAAGATAAACTTCTTCAGCAAGTCTTGGATGTTGAGAGTGACCATCTTTTCGGAGCCATCGGCAGCGGTTGTTTTGAAGCTGACTTGGTCTTTGGTCGCAAAGGTCTTAAATAGCCCTGTGATAATATCAATCCCAGGCTGTTCATCAGCGTGGGTATTGTTGATGAGGACAGGAAGTTTGTAGTCTAGGTTGCCATTTTTGAGGGCCGCCAGCATTTCAGCTGGTTTTGTCAAGGCCTGAGGATTGGTTTTACTGAGGTAGTCGTCAATGCTCTTTTGGTCGGAACTGATGATACCCAGCTTGATATCACGACCCTGAGCGCTCTTTCCAATGTTCTCAATCTGTACCAAGCGGTCCGTTTTAGCATCCTGTCTGCTCTTTTCGATAGACGCCAGCATTTCCTCATGGCTGTGGAAGTCTTCGTAAGGGCGCAAGATGATATTTTTACGAATGGTCAGTCCTAAGTCCTGACTCGTACCGACCAATTCATGGCTCCCGATAAAGTTTCGATAAGCCCGGCGGATATTGTGGGGAGAGCGCAGACTGAGATCGTCTCCGAAAAGTTTTTGAAACTGCAGATTCAGATGAAGGTCATTTCCGTCGGCTTTTTCCTCGATAGTGAGAAAGGGTTGGCCAGTAAAAGTGCCAGTGTCCATGTTCCAGGTTTTCCAGTCAGCAATCGGTTTATTATCCAGAGTCCAGGTCAGCTTGCCCGCCTGAGAGCCCTGTCCTTGGACTGTTTCCTTGAGCTCTGCAGGCTCGGACATATACACAGTGCTGTCAGCCAGCTGTGTCTTGGCTTCTTCAGAAGCAGCTGCTCTTGTTTGAGCTGCTGCAGAGACAGCTGGATTGTCCGCTACAGCAGCAGGAGCCTGCTCTTTTTCAGCTGTCGGATTAGGATCAGCGACCTGCGCGGCTTCTGTCGCAGGAGTAACAGCCTCTACCTGATTGGCGGTTGGCTGTGACTCAGTATTGTTCTGCTGGTCAGCCGCAGCCTTGCCCTGAGCCAAAACAGCCATCAACACAGCGGCTGATAAACTCAAAGCCTGAGTATAGAGACGCTTCTTGTATGAATCGTTCATTAGGAAATCTCCTTTGTGTAAAATATTCTATATTTAGTATAACAAATATCGAAAGCGCTTTCAAACAAAAATAGAAAAAACATACAAAGATGCCCCAAATAGTCTATCAGATGAATCGCTGAGCATAGGGGGATCTTCCTTGTTTCAAGTGCTATTTGCAATATCCGAATCTTCTGCCTTTATTTTCTGAAATAGTATACAAAATCCTCGAATTTATGCTACAATGAGACAAACTAAAAATGATTGGAGCCAAGCATGAAAGCAATTATTACCGTTGTCGGAAAAGATAAAACAGGGATTGTAGCCGGAGTTTCCACCAAGATTGCGGAACTGGGGCTGAATATTGACGATATTTCCCAAACCGTTTTGGAGGAATATTTTACCATGATGGCCTTGGTCTCAAGCGATGAAAAGCAAGATTTTACGGCCCTTCGCAACGAGTTTGAAGCTTTCGGCCAAGAGCTCAACGTTAAAATCAATATTCAAAGCGCAGCCATTTTTGATGCCATGTACAATATCTAAGGAGTGAAGGATGGATATTAGACAAGTAACAGAAACCATTGCCATGATTGAGGAGCAGAATTTTGATATTCGGACCATCACCATGGGCATTTCACTCTTGGACTGTATCGACACAGATATTGATCGGGCGGCGGAGAAGATTTACCAAAAAATCACGACCAAAGCGAAAGACCTGGTGGCGGTTGGGGATGAAATTTCTGCTGAGCTGGGAATTCCCATCGTCAATAAGCGGGTCTCCGTGACTCCTATTTCTCTGATTGGGGCAGCGACAGACAGCAGTGACTACGTGCCTCTGGCCAAGGCTTTAGACAAGGCAGCTAAGGAAATCGGTGTTGACTTTATCGGCGGTTTCTCTGCCTTGGTCCAAAAGGGCTATCAAAAAGGGGATGAAATCCTCATTAATTCCATTCCACGCGCTTTGGCAGAGACGGACAAGGTCTGTTCCTCTGTCAATATCGGCTCAACCAAGACCGGTATCAATATGACGGCGGTTGCGGATATGGGGCGTATTATTAAGGAAACTGCCCAGCTTTCTGACATGGGTGCGGCCAAGCTGGTCGTCTTTGCCAATGCGGTAGAGGACAATCCTTTCATGGCAGGCGCCTTCCATGGTGTTGGTGAAACAGATGTGGTCATCAATGTTGGTGTTTCTGGGCCTGGGGTTGTCAAGCGAGCCTTAGAAAAGGTACGTGGTGAGAGCTTTGACGTGGTGGCTGAAACGGTCAAGAAAACAGCCTTCAAAATCACTCGTATCGGTCAGTTGGTCGGTCAGATGGCCAGCGAGCGTCTGGGAGTCAAGTTCGGGATTGTTGACTTGAGTCTGGCTCCAACACCGGCAGTCGGAGACTCAGTAGCCCGTGTCTTGGAAGAAATGGGATTGGAAACAGTTGGCACTCATGGCACGACAGCGGCACTTGCCCTGCTCAATGACCAAGTTAAAAAAGGCGGTGTCATGGCTTGCAATCAGGTTGGCGGACTGTCTGGTGCTTTCATTCCTGTGTCAGAAGATGAGGGTATGATTGCGGCTGTGCAAAATGGCTCGCTCAATCTAGAAAAGTTAGAAGCTATGACAGCTATCTGCTCGGTAGGTTTGGATATGATTGCCATTCCAGAGGCGACACCGGCTGAAACCATCGCAGCCATGATTGCGGATGAAGCAGCGATTGGCGTTATCAATCAAAAGACGACAGCTGTGCGGATTATTCCAAAGGGCAAGGAAGGTGATATGATTGAATTTGGCGGGCTCTTGGGAACAGCTCCGGTCATGAAGGTCAATCAGGCTTCGTCAGCCGCCTTTATCGCGCGGGGTGGTCAAATTCCAGCGCCCATTCACAGCTTTAAAAATTAAAAAGCTAGATTTGAAACAGCTTTTAAGAAAGCATTATAAAGGACAGCTATTCAGTTTCCGAGTAGGAGTTTGTGGGATTGAATCTAGCTGGATGCTTGAAATGTAGGGGATTATAAGGAGATTGTTTAGGTTATGAATAAAAGAGAGCTAGCTGAGCTGGCCCTTGATTTAGGTTTGGATTTTGATAAAGAGAGCGGCATTATATATGGTCGTAGAAGGGATTATGCTTTTTATCTAGAGACCATAACGGATGGCGATGAATTTGCGATTTTCTTTTCAGTCAGATGTGAGCAGGGTTATATCGGTCGAGATACCTTGGAAGCTCTGATCAACGATTCCGAGGTCTTGATTGATTTTGAGAGAGCTGGCTATAGTCTGGCCTGTCAGATTTTGGCTGATCAGGATCGGGATCTGCTGCCGGATATTTTGGAGGAGGCTATCGAGGACTGCACCCGCTACTTTGAGGAGCAAGGGCTGGTTAGCGCCTGTGAGAAAACTGGTGAAACCGGAGATGTGGACTTGTATCAGTTCAAAGGAGACTGGCTCTTTCTCACGCCATCTAGCTATGAGCGAATGATTTCCATCTCACAGGATAAGGTGACAAAGCGCTCCCTTCCTCATCAAAGTCCGCAGAAAATACATTATTTTCTGGGGATTTTCGGAGCATTTTTGACTAGCTTGGTTGGTGCATGCCTCGTCTTCTTCCTGACAGGTGCCTCCTTGGCTATGGGCTTCATATCAGGTTTTACACTGCTATTTAGCATTGCTTGCTATGAAAAGTTTGTCAAAGGAATTTCTGTTTTAGGCATTGTGGCAAGTTTCTTTTTTACTTTAACGATGAGCTTTTTAGCTGTTCAAATCGGTTATGCTAATTCTTTTTATCAGGGGGAAGGCCATATTTTGCAAGCCGTTATCGCTATTAATAAAGCCGCTTTATCCGGACAGTTTGGTCTTAATTATTGGCTCCATTATCTGTACATTATTCTTGGGTGTGTCAGTGCCGTCAAAGTTCATATTAAGTCTCTATAGTTGATTAGATGCCGGCTTCACGGTGAGCCGCTGTCCATCATAGCGGAGAACTGACTTCTCCCTCTTCTTTATCCTAAAGAATTCGAAGGCCTTTTTCAAAATTTACTACAACAAACAAAAATAAAAGAGGTAAACTATGTCCAAAACAAGACTCTATGTTATCCGTCATGGCAAGACCATGTTTAATACTATCGGCCGGGCACAGGGCTGGTCTGATACGCCGCTGACTGCCGAAGGCGAGCGCGGTATTCGTGAGCTGGGTATCGGATTGCGAGAGTCTGGCTTGCCTTTTATCAAGGCTTTTTCCAGTGATAGCGGCAGGACCATTCAGACCATGGGGATTATCCTAGAGGAGCTGGGTTTGACTGGCCAGATTCCCTATCGCTATGACAAGCGCATCCGGGAGTGGTGTTTCGGAAGTTTTGATGGTGCCTATGGGGGTGAGCTCTTTCATGGCGTTATCCCACGAGTTCTTGAGACAGATAATTACAAAGAGCTCAGTTGGCCGGATTTGGCGAATGGTCTGGTAGAAGTGGATTCGGCTGGCTGGGCTGAGCCTTGGGACAAGCTTAGCGGTCGGATTTTAGAAGGATTTGAAGCCATTGCTAGAGAGGTGGAGTCCTCTGGCGGTGGCAATGCTCTGGTCGTCAGCCACAGCATGACCATTGGTACTTTGGCTTATCTGGTTGATGAGAATATCACGAAAAATCCTAATGTCGACAATGGCAGTGTCACAGTGTTGGAGTATGAAAATGGTCGCTTCAGCATTCAAGCTCTGGGCGATGTGTCTTACCGTCAGATCGGCGCAGCTATATTGGACCGAGAAAATCAAGAATGAGCGGGAGTTTTGAGACTCCTGCTTTTTGCTTTGAAAGCCAGATGGCGCCAATTTCTTCATAAAATGGTATAATGTGAAAAGAACAACGGAGGAAATGAAATGGCAAAAACAAGATTATACTTGGTTCGTCATGGCAAAACCATGTTTAATACTATCGGTCGAGCTCAAGGCTGGTCTGATACCCCTTTGACTGAAGTTGGGGAACGTGGCATTCATGAGTTGGGCATTGGCTTGAGAGAAGCTGGACTTGATTTCAAATTGGCCCGCTCCAGCGACAGCGGCCGGACTATTCAGACCATGGGCATTATTCTAGAGGAACTGGGCCTGACAGATCAGATTCCTTATACCTTTGACAAACGGATTCGCGAATGGTGCTTTGGCAGTTTTGATGGTGGTTATGATGGAGAGCTCTTTATGGGTGTGATGCCCCGGGTTTTCAATATTGAGCATGTTCATCAGCTTAGCTATGCTGAGTTGGCAGAAGGCCTTGTAGAAGTCGATACAGCAGGCTGGGCAGAAAATTGGGAAAAGCTTAGCGGCCGAATTTGGGAAGGCTTTTCAGCCATAGCTGAGGAGTTGGAAGCTACTGGTGGTGGCAATGCTCTTGTAGTCAGCCACGGCATGACCATCGGAACCTTTGTCTATCTAATCAATCGAACTCGGCCTCATGGTTTGGACAATGGCAGTGTGACGGTTGTAGACTATGAAGACGGTAAATTCACAGTAGCTTGCGTCGGAGACATGTCTTATCGAGAGGCCGGTGCCAAAGTAATGGAGGAAGAAGTTGAAGCGCGCTAAACATCGCAAAGAAAAGAGAAAATCGAAGTCTAAGAAGATTGGGTTAACGTTTTTATTGTTAATCGTCTTGTGTCTAGTAGCTGGAGGGACGGTGATTTATTTCCGTCCGTCCTTGTTACAAGATCTGCTTGCAAAGATTCAGTTTTCGGGTTCATCTAGCAGTTCTGCTACGAAAGGCTCTTCTGGCTCAGAGAGCTCGCAGTCTGATTTGCCCAAGGTTTCTTCTACTGATTGGAATTTGATATTGGTCAATCGAGACAACCAGCAAGAAGAAAAGACACCTGAACTGACTCAGATTGGAGAGGTGCAGGTGGACAGCCGCATTGCTGAAAATACTCGGCAATTCCTAGCAGCAGCCCAGGCGATAGCTCCTGAAGAAACTCTAATCTCTGGCTATCGCAGCCGAGCGGAGCAGGAGGAGCTCTATAACGAAAAAGTTGCTGGGGAAGTCGCCAAAGGCTTGTCAAATGAAGAAGCAGTCAGCATCGTGCTGAAGCAGGTGCAGCTTCCAGGAGCCAGCGAGCATCAAACGGGCTTGGCTATTGATATGAGCGCACCAGAAGGTCAGGAGGATGAATTGGCTGCCAAGATTGCGGAGCTAGCTCCCCAGTATGGTTTTGTCCTTCGCTATCCGGATGGCAAGAGTGATATTACCGGAGTTGACTTTGAGAATTGGCATTACCGCTATGTCGGTGTGGAGAATGCCCAGTATATGCAGAAGCACAATCTGGTTCTGGAAGAATACATCGCCCTGCTCAAGGAAGCAGGAAAATAAATAAGTAAGTCAGGTGTTCCTGGCTTTTTTTATGCTGATTTATCAGGATGCAGGTCTCTAATCCTTTTAGCTTCTGATCAAATCAGCTGCAAGTATTGATAGATAAAAATGAATTACTTTTTGTAAAAAAATATTTATAAATCCTTGACAACTATATCGAACTGCGATATAATTTTTATATCAAGGTTCGATATATCGAGGTGAAAGTGAGATAAAAAGATGAGTGGACTGACAGAAAAGCTTAGGAGAGTCTATGTGCCAATGACAGAGACAGGTTTTTATATCCTCTTCTGTCTTCAGAAAGAAAGGCATGGCTACAGTATTACTCAAAAAGTCAAGGATCTGACAGAAGGACAGCTATCTATCAGCCCTGGAACCATGTACGGAACCTTGGCAAAGATGGGAAAAGATGGTCTGATTGCCTTTGTTCGTGAGGAAGAAAAGAGAAAGCTCTATTCTATCACGGAGCTTGGGAAGCAGATTTTAGAGTTGGAAATCCAGCGGATTGAGCGCCTTTACCGCAATAGTAAGGAGGAAGTTTGATGGAAAAGAAAATTGTCTATAAAATCTTTACCATTGCAGACTATGACAGAGAAGCAGCTTATTTTAAACAAATGCACAGCCAAGGCTGGAAATTGAAAAAAGTAAGTTATTCTCCCTTTCTTGTTGCGGTTCGTTATACATTTGAATCCTGTCCGCCTCAGGACGTGGCCTATCAATTAGATTTTCGCCCCATAAAGAAGGCGGAGCAAGAATCCTATTATCAACTGTTTGAGGATTGTGGCTGGGAGCATATTGCAAACTTTAATCAATTTTCTTATTTCCGCAAGCCGTTTTCTCAGCTTGATGCAGACAGCGATCTTGAAATCTATAATGACGCATGGTCTAAGCTAGAAATGGTCAAGCGTTTACTTGTATGGCGGTTTTTACCAGCCATCATGGTTTTGTGTGTCACTACCTATCTCCTTCTAGATATTTTCAAGAAGAGTTTGAAAGCAAGTCTATTATTCAAATCAATCTTAGCAATAGACTGTGTCATATTGCTCATTCTATTTTGCCAACTGGTTCATATTGCCTTGCGTTTTTGGAAAATGAGGCAGGAACTGAAAGACTGATTGCAGTTTTGTTAAATACTGTTGTGAAAGCGAGGAAAAACAATGAAAAAGACCATTATTGAAGTGCAAGGCTTGAAAAAGAAATTCAAGGAACAAGAAGCCTTGGCAGGAATCGATTTTTCCATCCGAGAGGGAGAAATTTTTGGCTTCCTAGGACCATCTGGATCTGGTAAAACGACGACTATCAATATCTTGACTGGTCAGTTGTCTGCAGGTGCTGGGACAGCTCAGGTGCTGTCTGCACCGGTTGAGGATTTAAAGACAGAAGTCCTAGAGCAGATTGGGATTGTCAGCGATGGTAGTGGTTTTTATGAAAAGATGTCACTTTATAAAAATCTCAAAGCCTATGCCATGCTCTTTGGGGTTAAGATGACAGAAGTCGATGAACTTCTCCGAAAAGTGGGACTCTATGATAGCCGCAACAAGGTGGCGGAAAAACTATCTACCGGTATGAAGCAGCGCATGTTACTGGTACGAGCCTTGATTAATCGACCTAAACTGCTCTTCTTGGATGAGCCAACCAGTGGTTTGGATCCGTCAACCTCTCGCACCATTCATGAACTGCTGCTGGAACTAAAAGCGCAGGGGACAACTATTTTTCTGACGACGCATGATATGCAGGAAGCTACTCTTTTGTGTGATCGCCTGGCCTTGCTCAGTAAAGGAAAATTAGTCGAAGTGGGCAGTCCGCATGAGATAATCCAAAAGTACAATACAGATAAGAAGGTTCGTTTAGAATATGTAGATTTGACAACGAAGACGGTAGCCTTTGAGGAATTGCAAGGAGGCTTGGATTTGTCCAATGTTATCAGTATTCATTCCTGCGAACCAACTTTAGAAGATGTTTTCATCACGTTGACAGGAGGTACCTTAAATGTCTAATAAATTAAAAGGTATGATTTGGCTGAGAGGTCAAGTGACGCTAGCTAATAAAAGTATTCTATTGCAGGTTTTTATGCCGATTTTCCTCATTTTTCTCTATAAATTTATTTTTTCTCTGAATGGAGCGGAGCAGGAAATTGGAGGAGAAAAGCTAGCTATTTTGTTACTGAATATTTCTTTACCTTTTTCTCTAGCCATGTCAGTTGGGACACCCATTATTATCATCTTAGCTGAGGAAAGAGAGAAACATAATTTGCAAAGTTTGCGCTTGGCTGGTGTGACAGCTGGTCAATACATTCTCTCTGCTTTAATCTGGCCTGCGATTATTGGGATTTTTTATATCGTTATTACCCCAATTTTGGTAGGAGCTAAGCTTTCTAATCATGTATTTAGCTATGGTTTGGTTCTCTTGTTGACCATGCTGGTCTTAATTTTCTTCTTTTTAATGGTTGGTCTTTTTTGTAAAAATCAGGTCATGGCACAATCTCTTAGTGTTCCAGCCATGCTCTTGGCGGCATTTATTCCTATGTTTTCAAATATGAGCGAGGATTTATTTAAGGTGCTGCGTTATAGTTTTATGGGCCTCTTTACTAGCTATATGAGAGATTGGTCTCATTTCCATTTATGGAGCGGAGAATTTTTGGCTCTGCTAGTTTGGTTGTTTCTTTTTGCAGGAATTTCTTTCTATTTGATGCGCTATTTGCAAACCCTGGAGGATTAATCTAGGTCGCTAGACTGATTTTTAGCACTCTTGTAAAAAGAGTGCTAATTTTTTGAGTTTTTGTCTTGACTTTGGTGTGGAAGAGTGTATAATAGAATCATGAGTTAGCACTCGAGATGATTGAGTGCTAATCGACAGCAGAATCTTGATTGGAGGTGATGCCGTGGTCACGGAGCGTCAAAATGAGATTTTGAATTTGATTATTGATATCTTTACCAAGACTCACGAGCCGGTCGGATCCAAAGCCCTGCAGGATTCCATCAATTCCAGCAGTGCCACTATCCGAAATGATATGGCGGCTTTGGAAAAGCAGGGGCTTCTGGAAAAGGCGCATACGTCCAGCGGCCGTAAGCCTAGTGTGGCTGGTTTTCAATACTTTGTCAAGCATTCTCTGTCCTTTGATCGTCTCGCTGAGAATGAACTCTATGAGGTTATCAAAGCCTTTGATCATGAGTTTTTCAACTTGGAGGACATTCTTCAACAGGCAGCGGATCTTTTGACCAAGCTCAGTGGATGCACGGTTGTTGCACTGGATGTAGAACCCAGTCGGCAGCGCTTGACAGCTTTTGATATCGTTGTGCTCAGTCAGCACACGGCTCTGGCAGTCTTCACTCTGGATGAGTCCAATACCATCACCAGTCAGTTTATGATTCCGCGCAACTTCCTAAGAGAAGACTTGGACAGGCTTAAAGGCTTGGTAAGGGAGCGGTTCTTGGGACAGACAGTGCTGGACATCCATTACAAGATTCGGACGGAAATTCCGCAGATTATCCAGCGCTATTTCACCACGACAGACAATGTCATCCAGCTCTTTGAGCATATCTTTGGTGATATTTTCAAGGAAAATGTGATTCTGTCTGGCAAGGTTCAGCTCTTGGAATTTTCAGATCTGTCTGCTTATCAGTTTTTTGATGACCCGCAGAAAGTAGCCTTTGAAATTCGCGATAGTTTGACCGAGGATCAGATGCAAAGCGTGCGCGTGGCAGACAGTAGAGAAAGCTGTTTGGCTGATTTGACGCTGATTTCCAGCAAATTCTTGATTCCTTATCGAGGATTTGGAGTGCTGGCAGTTGTCGGTCCGGTCAATCTTGACTATCAACGGCTGATCAGTCAGATGAATGTTGTCAACCGCGTGCTGACCATGAAACTGACCGACTTCTATCGCTATCTGAGCAGCAATCACTACGAAGTCCATTAAATATAGTATAAATATTCCTAAAGAGGAGGTGCCTTGTGGCAAAGCATAAACAAGAAGAACATCCAGAAGATGTAGAAGTAAAAGAGGAAGTTGTAGAAACAGCTGAGCAAGCTGAATCAGCTAGCCCTGAAAAATCAGAATTAGAATTAGCCAATGAGCGAGCAGAAGATTTCGAAAACAAATATCTCCGTGCTCATGCAGAAATGCAAAACATCCAGCGCCGAGCAAATGAAGAACGCCAGCAGCTGCAAAGATACCGCAGTCAGGATCTGGCAAAAGCTATTTTGCCTTCGATAGATAATCTGGAGCGCGCGCTTGCCGTTGAAGGTCTGACAGATGATGTCAAAAAAGGACTGGAAATGGTGCAGGAAAGCTTGATTCATGCTCTCAAAGAAGAGGGTATCGAAGAAATCTCAGCTGACGGAGCTTTTGACCATAACTATCACATGGCCATTCAAACCGTTCCAGCTGACGATGAGCACCCAGCTGACACCATCGCACAAGTCTTCCAAAAAGGCTACAAACTTCATGACCGTATCCTTAGACCGGCTATGGTGGTAGTTTATAACTAGGAGGTAAGTCAGAAATCTTTGATTTCGTTGACGCACCCCCGCAAGGGTGATTAGGCTGGTCACGAGCGTTTGCGAAGTGAACTGCCAATCAGCTACTGAGTATAATTTCGACTTCTCGTGTCATAACTTACATAATAGAAAACTTGTCCGAAACGACAATAAACTATGAAAGAAAGATTAAAATTGGTTTAGTTTTGCAATAGTGAGCGAAGCGAACCAAAGACGATACTCTTCGCCGTGGCGCTATTCGCGCAAACTTTGAGACCTTAGGCTCAAAGTTTAGTCAAAGAGATTGATAAAGTCAAGCTCTGACGGCGCCGCCACCTAAGAAGAGTATCAAAAAGAAAATAGAATATAAAATTTAAGGAGAAAAACACATGTCTAAAATTATTGGTATTGACTTAGGTACAACAAACTCAGCAGTTGCAGTTCTTGAAGGAACTGAAAGCAAAATCATCGCAAATCCAGAAGGGAATCGTACAACACCATCTGTAGTGTCATTCAAAAATGGTGAAATCATCGTTGGTGATGCGGCAAAACGTCAAGCAGTGACAAACCCAGATACAATCATTTCCATCAAGTCAAAAATGGGAACATCTGAAAAAGTAGCTGCTAACGGCAAAGAATACACTCCGCAAGAAATCTCAGCTATGATTCTGCAATACTTGAAAGGCTATGCAGAAGAATACCTTGGTGAAAAAGTAAGCAAAGCAGTTATCACAGTACCAGCTTACTTTAACGATGCACAACGTCAAGCGACTAAAGACGCTGGTAAAATCGCTGGTCTTGAAGTAGAACGTATCGTCAACGAACCAACTGCAGCAGCCCTTGCTTACGGCCTTGACAAACAAGATAAAGAAGAAAAGATCTTGGTATTTGACTTGGGTGGCGGTACCTTCGACGTTTCAATCCTTGAGTTGGGTGATGGCGTCTTTGATGTACTGGCAACTGCAGGTGACAACAAACTTGGTGGTGACGACTTTGACCAAAAGATTATCGACCACATGGTGGCTGAGTTCAAGAAAGAGAACGGCATCGACTTGTCAAATGACAAGATGGCGCTTCAACGTTTGAAAGATGCAGCTGAAAAGGCTAAGAAAGACCTTTCAGGTGTGACTTCTACTCAAATCAGCTTGCCGTTTATCACAGCTGGCGACGCTGGACCTCTCCACTTGGAAATGACCCTGACTCGTGCTAAATTCGACGATTTGACTCGTGACTTGGTAGAGAGCACTAAAGAACCAGTTCGTCGTGCTCTTTCTGACGCAGGTTTGAGCTTGTCAGAAATCGACGAAGTAATCTTGGTTGGTGGTTCAACTCGTATTCCGGCAGTTGTGGAAGCTGTTAAAGCTGAAACTGGTAAAGAACCAAACAAATCTGTGAATCCTGACGAAGTCGTTGCTATGGGTGCTGCTATCCAAGGTGGTGTTATCACTGGTGATGTCAAAGATGTTGTCCTTCTTGACGTAACACCATTGTCACTTGGTATCGAAACAATGGGTGGCGTCTTCACTAAGCTGATTGACCGCAACACAACGATTCCAACTTCTAAATCACAAGTCTTCTCTACAGCAGCGGACAACCAACCAGCCGTTGATATCCATGTTCTTCAAGGTGAACGCCCAATGGCAGCGGATAACAAGACTCTGGGACGCTTCCAATTGACAGATATCCCAGCTGCTCCTCGTGGAATCCCTCAAATCGAAGTAACATTTGACATCGACAAGAACGGTATCGTATCTGTTAAGGCTAAAGACCTTGGAACTCAAAAAGAACAACATATTGTCATCCAATCTAACAGCGGCCTGACTGATGAAGAAATCGACCGCATGATGAAGGATGCAGAAGCGAATGCTGAAGCAGATAAGAAACGTAAAGAAGAAGTTGACCTTCGTAACGAAGTTGACCAAGCTATCTTTGCGACTGAAAAAACTATCAAGGAAACTGAAGGCAAAGGCTTTGATGCAGAGCGTGACGCTGCCCAAGCTGCTCTTGATGAGCTTAAGAAAGCGCAAGAAGATAATAACTTGGACGACATGAAAGCGAAATTGGAAGCTCTTAACGAAAAAGCTCAAGCACTGGCAGTGAAACTCTACGAACAAGCTGCTGCAGCTCAGCAAGCCCAAGCGGGAGCAGAAGGCGCTGAAAACGCAGGCTCAACTAAAGCAGACGACGATGTCGTAGACGGAGAGTTTACTGAGAAATAGGCGGTGAGACAGAACTAAAAATTGAAAGTTTTTAGTTCGCAGTCTAACCCCCGCGAGGATGATTAGGATTTTTGGGAGTCTGAAAGACGAACCTAAAATCCAATCAGCTACCACGTCAAAAATTTTTCGAAAAATATTATTTTGAAAATTTCACGTCGTAATGATAGGAAGAAATCCAGAGGTTGCAACCCAGCCTCTGTTTTTCGGTAAACTAGAGGGTGACGCTTATGAAGAAAGTGCTCTGTTTAATTTATCCTAATTTTTCACTTTATGAAGTAGTTGACCTGACCAGTACTTTAGCTCTATCTTTTGGTATTGAGGTTGATTATGCTGGTTCAGATAGAAATGTTATAAGATCGGAAGATGGATTAGCCTGTCAACCTACTAGAACACTGGATGAAGTAGTCATCGAAGACTATTCTTGTGTCATTTTGCCAGGAATGATAAATATTATCCCTGCTTTGCATGATGAAAAATTGATTTCTTTCCTAAGGAGTTTGAAGCAGCAAGAAGTTTTAATTGCAGCTATTTCCTCAGCGCCGATTTTATTGGCGAAAGTAGGTTTATTGAAGGATACTAAATTTACTGGTGGGATTTGGCAAAACTTCTTTGACTATTTTGAATTTCTTCCTAGGAGAAATTTCAAAGCTCAAGCTGTTCTGCAAGATAAGAACATCATTACAGCTGTTGGCTTTGCACATCAAGCGTTTGCGAGAAAAGTGTTTCTTAGTCTAGGTTTGGTAGATAATGCTGACAACTATTTTAAAGAACGGAATCAGTATTCGGAAGAGGACTTGATATTCACTTTATCCGATGAAGAGTTTGCTGAAATGAAGCATGAATTTGAAAATACAATCTGATCAATATTTTCTAAAATTTAAAGAAAGGAACTGAACCCGACCTAAATTCTTGGAAAAAAGAGAAATCAGCCTAGGAGCATCGCTCCGTCGCCTGATTTTCTATTTTTCAGTCGAATTTTACGGTCTTGGTATCTTACATGAACAATACAGAATATTATGACCGTCTAGGTGTCTCTAAGAATGCTTCTCAGGATGAGATTAAGAGAGCCTATCGGAAATTATCTAAAAAGTACCACCCCGACATTAATAAGGAAGCTGGGGCGGAGGACAAATATAAAGAAGTCCAAGAGGCTTATGAAACGCTGAGCGACGAGCAAAAGCGGGCAGCCTATGATCAATACGGTGCAGCGGGAGCTAATGGTGGCTTTGGCGGCGGTGCAGGCGGCTTCGGTGGCTTTGATGGCTCTGGCTTTGGCGGCTTCGAAGACATCTTCTCTAGCTTCTTTGGTGGCGGTGCTTCGCGTAATCCTAATGCTCCGCGCCAAGGGGATGATCTCCAGTATCGTGTGAATCTCCGCTTTGAAGAAGCCATTTTCGGAGCTGAGAAGGAAATCAAGTATAACCGTGAAGCGACTTGTCATACCTGTGCTGGGTCCGGTGCTAAGCCAGGGACTAGTCCTGTTACCTGTGGTCGCTGTCATGGCTCAGGTGTCATCAATGTTGATACCCAGACACCGCTTGGCATGATGCGTCGCCAAGTGACCTGTGATGTCTGTCACGGCCGAGGAAAAGAAATCAAAAATCCTTGTGAAACCTGTCACGGAACGGGTCATGAAAAACAAGCTCACAGCGTCAAGGTGAAAATCCCTGCTGGTGTGGAAACTGGTCAGCAAGTTCGTCTGTCTGGTCAAGGTGAAGCAGGCTTTAATGGCGGCCCTTATGGTGACCTTTATGTTGTGGTCCAAGTTGAACCGAGTGACAAGTTTGAGCGAGATGGCTCTACCATTTACTACAAGCTCAATCTCAACTTTGTCCAAGCAGCTCTTGGTGACAGTGTGGATATTCCAACTGTTCACGGGGATGTGGAGCTGAATATTCCAGAAGGAACACAGACTGGCAAGCGTTTCCGTCTGCGTGGTAAGGGAGCACCGAGTCTGCGCGGTGGAAGCATGGGTGACCAGTATGTTACTGTCAATGTTGTGACGCCGACTGGCCTCAACGATCGTCAAAAAGCAGCCCTCAAAGAATTTGCGGAAGCTGGCAATATCTCGGTCAATCCTAAGAAAAAAGGCTTCTTCGACAAAATGAAAGATGCTTTGGAAGACTTGCAATAATATAAGAAGGAGCAGTCTAATGCTGCTCTTTTTATGTTTACTCGGATAAAAAACATAATTTAGCTGAAGAAGCCAGTCCGTCTAAATGCCTTTTCTTTAAAATAAATTCGCTAGAAAAGGTGAAGCGAATTTTCAATCTCCTTTTTACAAAAATAAATGATTTTTTAAGCAAAATCTATTGTAAAAATTTCCTAAAAGATATATGATAATACTATATGTATAAAACGCGTCTTTTTGGCCTGCTGGGGAGTTGGCTAGGGAGATAATGGGAGATTAGCTTTATACATTTTAGGAAAAAGGGGATTTATAAAGTGAAACGTTTTGAAAAAGTGCAGGAGCGAATTCAGAAATATTCGATTCGCAAATTGTCTGTCGGTGTGGGCTCAGTTGCCATTGCAGCTCTGATTTTTGGGAGCTCTTTGTCCAGTTCGCCAGTTGCTGCAGATGAAGTAGGAGGCGGTGCGACTGCTCACTATACTTATGTTGAAGAGCAAGAGCTAACAGAGCAGGAAAAAGGTCTGATTAAGAAAGGTCTGCCTGAAAATCTGCAAACAGGGGAAAATTATTACCTGATTTATCGGAAGCAAGATAGGCAAACTGTCTTGCCGAGTACAGGAAATAACGGTCAGCCGCTTCTCGGCTTATTTGCGGGAACGGCTATTTTGGCTGTCTTGGTATTCTCACGGAAGAAATCTGGCAAATTGCTAGGAGTGCTTTTGCTAGGCAGCTTGGGACAGACTGTATTACAGTCTCCTCAAGCGTTTGCGCTAGAAAATCGGGCATTGCTTTCATATAACCGTCAAGTTGCGGTTTCGTCAACAGTTTCTGAAGCGGATGTGACCATTGCTGGCTATAACTATATCGGTTACTTTACCGCTTCTGATTTGCTGGCTTTGACAGGAACCAAGCCGGCCTCCCTGCCAGCTGGTCAAGAAGCTCAAGGACAAGCAGAATTATCAGAAGTTGCAAAAGAGGACTCTGACTCTATTGATCGAGCTGCTCGGGCAGGGTTGCTGTATCAGCTGAACCCTGCTGGAAATGATTCAGGGCAGTCAGGGAAGCTTCCAGCTCCTCAGCCATCCAATCCAACTATAGAGACGGCAAAAGGGGAAAGCTTACAAGAGCCAGCTTTGCCAGAGTACACGGGCGGCGTTAATGGCGAATCGCTAGTTCAAGCGGACAATCCTAGCTATACAATTTCGGAAGGCACGGCAGGAGATACAGCCCCGGTTGAGCCAACTTTGCCAGAATATACAGGCGGTGTTAACGGCGAGTCGACAGTTCAAGCAGACAATCCAGTCTATGATGCTCAAGTAGGTACAGCTGGCGACACAGCTCCAGTTGAGCCAGCTTTGCCAGAGTACACGGGCGGTGTTAACGGCGAATCGCTAGTTCAAGCGGACTATCCAGTCTACACAGATCCAGTAGGCACAGCAGGAGATACAGCTCCGGTCGAGCCCGCCCTCCCAGAATTCACTGGCGGTGTTAACGGCGAGTCGACAGTTCAGACAGAACTACCTAGTCTGCATACAGATGTCAAGCTAGAAACAATTGAACCAAAGGTTGTTCACAAAACTAATGATAGCAAGTATCTTGATGAAGAGACCACTGTTGATGGAACTCCAGGACAAAAAGAAATTGTAACCAGCTATGAAGTCTTGGACGGTAATCGCATATCGGAGCCACAAACTACTGAAAGAATCTTGCATGAAGCAGTTGATACAGTGGTCACTCGAGGTAGCAAGGCTCGTATCAATAAAGAAGAATTGAGCAAGCAGCTAGCTTTAGCAGCGGCTGTGGATCCAGCAGTTTACACCAATCAATCCTATCAGCAGCTGCAGGCAATTAAGAATATGGCTGCGACGGTGTATCAAACTTCGTCAAGTCAAGATGAAGTAGATGCGGGTGTCAACCAACTCAAGCAGGCTTTAGCTGACTTATTGGCCCTTAAAGCAGCGCCGACTCTGACTGTTTCAGCGGTTAAGAAGGATGAATTGCAGAAATCAGTTCAGGTCCAATACCAGCTGATGGACAGGGATCAAGCCTTTACTAGTGCTCATGTTCGTCTGAAGAAGGATAGTCAGCTAATAGCAGAGCAGAACTTGACGGCAGGCCAGTTGACTGCTAGCTTCAGTGGTTTGCACTACTATACACCGTATAAGATTGAGACGACTCTGTCCTATGACTTAGGAAATGGTCCTGAAAGTCAGGAATTAGCTCAAGAGACAGTCCAGCTTGACCTGAAGAAGGTGGAGCTCAAGTCCATCACTAACGTCTCCTTGATGAAAGTTGAGAATGGCCAGACAAAATTGATGCCTACTTTGGCTGAAAAGCCAGCAAATCTGGACCAATATTACTTGCACTTTACATCAGACCAGTTCAAGGACACTGTATTGCCGGTTACCTCTATTGAGGAAGTGGTCGTTGATAACCAGCCTGTCTTCAAGATTCAAGCTCAGTTACCAGACTTGCTGCAAAGAAGCGCAACTGGTCTTCAAAACAGCTTTGATTTCTATCTGGAAAAGGCCAAGAAGCGTGAAGGAAATGTCTACTATGACTTCCAAGACCTCTTGGACGGCATCAAGGAAGATCCTTCTGGAACCTTTATTCTGGGCCGCAGTATCAGTGCCAAACTGATTGACAAACCAGCCAACAGCAAGTCATACCTGCAAGGTGAATTCAAAGGTCAGCTGATTGGTGGGCAAAATGGTGAGCGCCATGCGATTTTAGACTTAGCGCATCCTCTATTTGATACGATTACTGGCGGAACGGTCAAGGATATTGACTTTAAGCGGGTCAATATGGTTTATCCAGATTCGCAAGCGGGCGATACAATTGCGACAATTGCTGCTCGTTTGAAGAATAAAGGAGTAATCGAAAATGTCAATGTCCAAGGCTACTTGGAAGGAAGAGACCATATTGCCGGTCTGGTTAACAATATAGAAGGCCAATCTCGCGTTGAAAATGTTTCCTTTAAGGGTCGGATTAAGTCCAAGGGTGGAAACTCTGTTACAGCCGGTATCGCGGGAACTAATGCTATGTCCTTGGTGAAACGCGCTTATGTCGAAGCCGATATTTGGGTCAAAAGTGGTCAAAATGCAGGTATGCTGGTCGCTCAAAACTTCACTGACTATTCAGGTTCAGGCTGGGGTAACTGGGGCAGATTGATGCAATCAGTTGCCAAAGGTAAGTTAGAGGATGCGAGCTCAAGAAATTCAGCTGGTATCGCTGCTTCCATTTGGCCGTATGGAACTATCAATGACACTGTCAGCTATGCCACCGTAGTGAACGGAAAAGAGCTCTTTAGCTCAGATAATGAAATCACCGATGCTTGGATGGGGCAAAAACTCCAAAATCTCTTTGGTGTTCAGGGACAAAGCTCTGGAACCAAGACAGGAAAAGATGCCAAGTTCCGTCGCTTGACAGAAGCTGAAGCGGAGCAAAAAGTCAAGAGCTATCAGATTACGGCTCTTGAGCAAACCAGCGCAAATGAAGTAACAACTGAGAAGCTAAATGCTGCTATCCTGAGAACAAGTACTTATCAAGATAAGCCAGAGTACAAGGCAGAAAATGAACAACTTTATCAGAACCTAGAACGCTTTATGCCTTTCTACAATCAAGAATTCTTGATTCATGAGGCCAACAAGCTGGTGGACGCTGGTAAGGCGGGCGACCTGTTGACTAAGAAAGTTCTATCTGTTCAAGCACTGAAGGGCAACCAGTTTGTTGCTGGTGGAACGGATGCAGATAAGATCTTAGTCCATTTTGCAGACGGAAGCAAGATCATCTACAATCTTCAAAATCAAGCACGATTTGAACAGACGACTCTGCCGGAATATCAGATTGCAGAGCTTGGCACAGTCTATACTCCAAATCACTCAACGGCTGTCAAAGAAGACTTGCTGACTCAGCTGACTGAGAGCTTGAAGAGCTTTGACCTGTACAGTGATGAAGTCTATCGTTCTGTTGGCCTACCTAATGATAATGATAGGGTCAACAAAGTGAAGCGCCTCTTCTTGGATGAATCTCTAGCTGAAGTGAAAGCCAACTTGCAGGATATGCTTGGTAAGCTCTTGGCTAATGAATGGACAAGATTCCATGCTGACAATCCAGCAGCCAACGAAGCTCTGAAAGCTAAAATCGAAGAGAATAAGACGGCTATCATGCTCGGTCTGACCTACCTCAACCGTTATTACGATCTCAAGTTTGGCGACTACAACCTCAAGGAGCTGGTGCTCTTCAAACCAGACTTCTATGGTGAAAAAGTACCATTGCTGGATCGCTTGATTAAGATTGGACGTTCGACAGAAAATCAACTGAAAGGGGCAGATAATGTCAACATGTTTGCACGTCAGTTGAAGGCCGAGTCCAGGTCTAGTGATTTGGTGGCTTACTTGGATTACAACCGTCGCCTGCTGACTGACTTTGCAGACATGGATACTTGGTTCAAGGATGCGACCCGAGGCTTTATTCAGTTTGAAGAACGCCAGTCAGAAGTCGAGGAGATCAAGTCTGCTAAGTATCGCGTCTTTGATAACCTCAATTCTGAATATTTCAGCAACTATATCCTTCCGCTGCTAACCTTGAAGAATACGCGCTTAGCCATTCTGTCAAACTATAGCACGATGGCCTTTGTCAACAGAGACAAGCGCCGGTCATGGTCTGATGAACGATTTAATGCGCGCATCAAGGAAGTAGCGACCCAGCATAGAAATCACGTAGACACTTGGTACAAACTACTCTCAGATGATATCAAGTCCAGAATGGTCAAGGAAAATGTAACGGCTGTATGGGATGGTTTCGATGTAGAAGGGCGTGGCTGGATTGATGTCAACGGAAATGATAATAAGGGCAATCCTTATGCACCATCCCGCGAGTTCTTTAACCTAGTTGGCGGCAGAGCTGGTGGCTGGTACAAGTCAAATGGCTATGGTGCCCATGCTGCTGGTTCAATCCGTGTGAACTTCGAGGCCTTTGACCTCTTGACGGAATACGGTGTGTCCGTCTTCACGCACGAGCTTACCCACGTCAATGACGGCTATATTTATCTGGGCGGACATGGCAGACGACAAGGTATTGGACCAGAAGGCTATGCCCAAGGTATGCTCCAGTCACCTGTTCCTGATCAGCCGGGCTGGGGTGCTCTGGGTCTCAATATGGCCTTTGATCGTCCAAATAATGGCAGTCTCATTTTCAATAGCTCGCCAAGCCTCTTCAAGAACCGAGCAGACATCGACCATTATATGAAAGGATATAATGATACTCTCATGCTACTGGATTACCTTGAAGGCCAAGCGGTTGTGGATAAAGGAAATGAAGCAGCAGCTAAATGGTTCAAGAAGGTTGAACCGAAAGTTGTGGATCCTCGAACCCAATACGACGTCGTAAGAGACTTGACGGCAGAGGAGAAAGCGGCCATGTCAGTCTCATCTGTAGAGGACTTGGTTGATCAAGGCTTGCTGTCTAACCGTGCAGTTGACAATAGAACTTATAATCCTGCTGATTACGACTCTAGTTACATTGCTATCGACTTCATGACGGGTATCTATGGTGGTGGTCAAAACAATACTGGGGCGCCAGGAGCCTTGATGTTCAAGCATAATACCTTCAGAATCTGGGGTTACTATGGCTATGAAAAAGGCTTTGTAAGCTATGCTTCCAATAAACACCGCAAGACAGCCAATGAGCAAGGTGTGGCTGGTTTGAGCGATAACTTTATCATCAAGCAAATTTCTGAAGGCGAATTTGAAACCATGGAAGCCTTCAAGAAAGCTTACTTCAGAAAAGTTGTGGATAAAGCACAAACCTCAGGTATTAAGCCAGTGACTGTCAACGGAAAAGTCTATACTACTTATGAAGAGCTGAAAGCTGGCTTTGCAGAAGCTGTTGACAAGGATCTGAAGAAGTCGCGTGTCGATGAACGCGCAACCAAGGACTTCAAGTATGCTGTCTTTACGCAGTTGCTGAAGAACACCAATAGCTTCCTGGATGAAAACTCCATTTGGGGTTCCTAAGAAAAAGTGTCAGATTTGTAGTTTATATCACTGCAAATAATGATTTTTAACAATATGTAATCAATAACCCATTTGAATTTACTCTGTTTGTGTCGTCACTGACAGTCTGATTCAGATAGATTGTTTTGTTGCATAATGGCAAGTCGGAACAGAAAAAATTCCTGATTCTTAAACGATATTTTTCAAAAAAACTGTCCCCAGACAGTTCCTGCTTTTAGGGCTTGCTGGGGGCTTTTTTTCCTGCTAAAATAAACACATGACACGTTATAAAGCGATTATTTCCTATGATGGCTATGGCTTTGCTGGTTTTCAGCGACAGCCCCATGCCAGAAGCGTTCAGGAAGAGATTGAAAAGACCCTGACCCGTATCAATAAAGGCCAGCCTGTGGTGATTCATGGAGCGGGCCGAACCGACAGCGGCGTCCATGCTCTGGGCCAGGTGCTCCATTTTGATTTACCAGAAGAGCGGGATGAAGAGAAATTGCG
This sequence comes from Streptococcus sanguinis, assembly GCF_026781265.1. Taxonomy (GTDB): domain Bacteria; phylum Bacillota; class Bacilli; order Lactobacillales; family Streptococcaceae; genus Streptococcus; species Streptococcus sanguinis_T. The sequence continues at coordinate 56,761 of NZ_JAKUVC010000007.1, read as the reverse complement.
TTTTGCCTTGGATACCCAGACGCCGGAAGATATTGATTTTATCAGGGTGGAGCGGGTATTGGATGATTTTCATTCTCGCTACAATAAGCATAGCAAGACCTATGAATTTTTGGTGGACATCGGCCGGCCCAAAAATCCTATGATGCGCCATTATGCAACGCACTACCCTTATCCTTTGGAGCTGGGTCTGATAGAAGAAGCGATTGCTCAGTTAGAGGGAACGCATGATTTTACTGGTTTTACGGCTTCGGGAACCAGCGTGGAAGACAAGGTTCGGACCATTACCGAGGCCAAGGTTCGCTTTGATGCAGAGCGGAATTTTCTGGTCTTTACTTTTTCGGGCAATGGCTTTCTCTACAAGCAGATCCGCAATATGGTCGGGACCCTGCTCAAGATTGGCAATAAGCGCATGCCGGTGGAGCAGATTCAGAGGATACTAGCGGAAAAAAATCGCCATCTGGCAGGACCAACAGCTGGTCCAAACGGCCTCTATCTAAAGGAGATTCGTTATGAAGAATAAACTGATTCTAGCCCTTTCGGGCAATGATATTTTTAGCGGCGGCGGGCTCCATGCTGATCTGGCTACCTATACAGTCAATGGTCTGCATGGTTTTGTAGCTGTGACTTGCTTGACCGCGATGACTGACAAGGGATTTGAGGTTATTCCAGTTGAGGAAGAGGTTTTTGCCCAGCAGTTGGCCAGTCTCAAGGATGTTCCTTTTTCTGCTATTAAGATAGGACTTTTACCCAATCTGGAAATAGCAGAGCAGGCATTGGCTTTTGTCAAGCAGCATGCGGATATACCCGTAGTGCTGGATCCTGTTCTGGTCTGCAAGGAAAATCATGACTTGGAAGTCAGTGCACTGAGAGAAGAAATTATCAAGTTTTTCCCTTATGTCAGCATCATCACACCAAATCTGGCAGAAGCTCAGCTATTGACCGAAAAAGAAATCAAAAGTCTGGAGGATATGCAGGCTGTTGCTAAGGAGCTCTATGATTTGGGAGCCAAGCATGTGGTGATTAAGGGCGGCAATCGCTTAAGCAAGGAGCGGGCGGTGGATGTTTACTATGATGGTCGAGAGTTTGAGGTCATGGAATCGCCAGTGCTGGCCAGCAACAATACAGGGGCGGGCTGTACGTTTGCTTCCAGCATTGCCAGTCAGCTGCTACTAGGCAAGTCTCCGCTTGCAGCAGTTCAATTTTCTAAAGATTTTGTTTACCGAGCGATTCAGCGCTCAGATCAATATGGGGTAGTTCAGTATGAGAAATAATCAAGTTAAAAAATTAGTTATCTTAGCTTTCATCACAGCACTGTCTGTGGTTTTGGGAAATTTTATGAAAATTCCAACTCCGACAGGATTTTTGACCCTATTGGATGCAGGGATTTATTTTACAGCCTTCTATTTTGGCCGCAAGGAAGCAGCTATTGTCGGAGGACTCTCAGGCTTTTTGATTGATATGATTGCTGGCTATCCTCAGTGGATGATTTTCAGTCTGATTTGCCACGGACTTCAAGGCTTCTTTGCTGGCTTTGAGGGCAAGAAACGCTACCTTGGGCTGGTCTTGGCCGCAGTAGCTATGGTAGGTGGCTACGCTCTCTTTGACAGCATCATGAATGGTGTCGGAGCAGGCCTGGCTGGAATCTTGGGCAATTTTATGCAGAATGCTTTTGGTTTAGCAGTCGGTTTTGCCCTCTACAAAGCCTTCCCAGAGAGTTTGAAAAAGACAGTCACAGTGAAATAAACGAGGTGAGACATGGACTTAGCTAAGATTGGAGCGGAAACTCGTCAGATTGTTTTAGATGTTTTGGACAAGGCTGTCTTGGTCGAAGGAGATATTTTTGTTCTGGGTCTATCCTCTAGTGAGGTTGTCGGAGGCCATATCGGTCAGAATTCCAGTCTGGAAGTTGGACAGGTCATTGTCAAAACCATACGGGATATCTTAGAAGAGAAGGGTATCTTTCTAGCAGTTCAGGGATGTGAGCATCTCAACCGCGCCCTCGTAGTCGAAAGAGCCTTGGCAAACAAGAAGGATTTGGAAATTGTCAATGTTCTGCCTACTCTTCATGCAGGGGGCAGCGGTCAGCTAGCAGCTTTCCAATACATGAAGGATCCTGTTGAGGTAGAGTTCATTGTCGCTCAGGCGGGGCTGGATATTGGCGATACTGCTATCGGCATGCATGTCAAGCACGTGCAGATTCCTATCCGACCGATTCTCAAGGAATTGGGAGCTGCCCATGTCACGGCTTTAGCCAGCCGTCCCAAGCTAATTGGCGGCGCCAGAGCGGCCTATACAGAGGATAAGATCAGGAAGGGATAAAAGGAAAAATAATTTTGAAAAAAACTCTAATTATGCTATAATGGGTTGTATTCAATAAATTTTAAGGAGAAATGACAGAATGTCTGTATCATTTGAAAACAAAGAAACAAATCGCGGTCTTTTGACTTTTAGCATCAGTCAAGAGAAAATCAAGCCAGCCTTGGATCGCGTATTTAACTCAGTAAAAAAAGATATTGCTGTACCAGGTTTCCGTAAAGGTCGCCTTCCACGTGCTATCTTCAACCAACGTTTTGGTGAAGAAGCCCTCTACCAAGATGCTTTGAACGCTCTTCTTCCAGAAGCATACGAAGCGGCTGTCAAAGAAGCAGGTATCGAAGTAGTTGCTCAACCTCAGTTTGATGTCGAGTCTATGGAAAAAGGCCAAGACTGGGTCATCAAAGCTGAAGTAGTCACTAAGCCAGAAGTTAAGCTGGGTGCTTACAAAGACTTGGAAGTAACTGTTGAAGCGACTAAAGAAGTGACTGACGCTGAAGTAGATGAGCGCATTGAGCGTGAGCGCAACAACTTGGCTGAGTTGGTTCTCAAAGAAGGTCCAGCAGCTGACGGTGATACAGTTGTGATTGACTTTGTTGGATCTGTTGACGGCGTTGAATTTGACGGCGGCAAGGGTGACAACTTCTCACTTGGACTAGGCAGCGGCCAATTTATTCCAGGATTTGAAGAGCAGTTGGTTGGTCACAGTGCAGGCGAAACAGTGGATGTTGTCGTAACTTTCCCAGAAGACTATCAAGCAGAAGACTTGGCAGGCAAGGAAGCTAAGTTTGTGACAACTATTCACGAAGTTAAAGAAAAAGAAGTTCCAGCATTGGACGATGAACTTGCAAAAGATATCGACGAAGAAGTGGAAACTCTTGACGAGCTGAAAGAAAAGTACCGCAAAGAATTGTCAGAAGCTAAGGAAACAGCTTATAATGATGCGGTAGAAGCAGCAGCTATTGATCAAGCAGTAGCAAACGCTGAAATCGTTGACTTGCCAGCAGAAATGGTCCACGAAGAAGTACACCGCGCTGTTAATGAATTCTTGGGCAACATGCAACGCCAAGGAATCTCACCTGACATGTACTTCCAAATCACTGGAACTAGTCAGGAAGACCTGCACAAGCAATACGAAGCAGATGCTGAGTCACGCACTAAGACAAACCTTGTCGTAGAAGCTGTTGCTAAGGCAGAAGGTTTTGAAGCTAGCGCAGAAGAAATCGAAGCAGAAGTAACTTCACTGGCTACAGACTACAACATGGAAGTGGAACGTGTTCGTCAATTGCTGTCAGAAGACATGCTGAAACATGACATTGCTATCAAGAAAGCTGTTGAAGTGATTACAAGCACTGCGAAAGTGAAATAAAGATGAAAGAGGCAAGATATCATTCTTGCCTCCTTTTTTTAGAAAACAAGAGGGGATTCTGCTATAATAATAGTATAGTTAAAAGGAAATCCTGCTCTGTCGCTAGTCCATAGAACGCGTGAAGGAGGTCGAGCATGAAAAGCAGTAAAAAATCTTATCTAAAGCTAGGCTTGCTTCTTCTCTTTTTTATTTTCTATTGGCTAATAGTCAATCTTTTATTTCATAATGCAGCGCTTTTTTGTCTCCTTTTATTAGCTGGTATGGCCCTGACCGTAATTGCTGAGAACTACCGCAAACTTTCAAAAAGTGACTGGATAACAGCTATTATTCTAGGTTTTTTGGCCATCTTTTCGAATCCTATTTTTGCTGCTTTGACTGTCCTGACTTATCTGGCTAGCAGTCTTTTATTGAAGGAAAATGAAAAATACAGAACCCTTTTAAAACTTGATAGTCTGAAACAAGCAGCTCTTGCTTTGGTTTCGGGGCTTCTTGTGGGACTTGTGCTGGGGTTCTTCAATCTCGTTTTGGCCCACAAGCCTATGAGTCTACCAGACTCTTTTCCTATTCAGCCTGTCCTAGATGCTCTTCGCGCAGGTGTATTTGAAGAAGTAGCTTTTAGACTATTTTTCTTTGCTATTATCATTTACCTGACTAAAAAAGATACTTTTTCAAAAATGGAGAATATGCTGGTTTATGGTATTCTGACCTTGCCTCATACTCTGATTCACTTTGGTTTGGAAAAGTTTGATATAGGAAGTGTCGTTATTCTTAGTCTTGTTTTCGGCTTGCCTTTTGCTTTTTTGCTTCGGAAACAGTGGCTCTACAGCGCTATAACAGCTCATACTGTAGTTGATTTGCTCAGATTCGTTTTTTTAGAAATTTGAAAAATTTTAACTTAAAATATAAATGGTAACCCTTTGACTATTTTTGGAAATTAGCGTAAAATAGTAAGGAAAGACAAAAAAGGAGAAAAGCCTTGGAATTAGAAGTATTTGCTGGACAGGAAAAAAGTGAGCTTTCTATGATTGAAGTGGCGCGTGCCATTTTGGAAGCCCGCGGCCGCGACCATGAGATGTATTTTAATGATCTGGTCAATGAAATTCAAAACTATCTGGAAAAATCAAACAGTGAGATTCGCGATGCCCTGCCTTTATTCTACACAGAACTCAATGTAGACGGCAGCTTTATCCCGCTGGGAGATAATAAATGGGGTCTGCGTTCATGGTATGCTATCGACGAAGTGGATGAAGAAATCATCGCCTTGGAAGAAACTGATGAGGATGACGCACCTAAGAAACGTAAGAAAAAACGCGTTAATGCCTTTATGGATGGCGACGAGGATGCTATTGACTACAGTGATGACGATCCAGAAGATGAGGACGGCTACGAAGCAGACCCAGCTCTCTCATACGACGAGGAAAATCCGGACGATGAGAAGAACGAAGTGGAAGCTTACGATGCTGAAATCAACGAAATCGCTCCAGATGATCTAGGTGAAGAAGTCGAACTCAACGAAGAAGATGACGACTACTCTGACGAAGACACGGAGACCGAAGAGGAAGAATAGAACAACCAAAAGAAACAAGGGACGAAATCCTTTGTTTCTTTTAATGTTCCTTGAAATATAAGTTCGGAAGGTGTAGAATACTAATAAAATTTAATAAAGAAAAGACGGAGGTAAGCTGCTATGAAATTTGTCATTAATAAGAGCCTGGGTGATTTAGGCATTAAGAGTGTCGTTATTGGGATTGCCAAGAATGTCAATCCTCATGCAGAACTGTCTCCCTCATTTCTAAAAAAGAAAAAGGAAATGGAAGACTGGGCTCTGGAATGTGACTTGGATGAGGTGCTTGAGTCGCCAGTGGTTCAAGGTTATGTAGAAATACTCCAGCGTGTAGGCCGCAGTGTCAAGAAGAATCCTCCGACTGTTCCCGCTCTGATTCGCAATATCCAGCACCGAGGCTCGCTCCCTCATATTAATAGCATTATTGATATTTATAATGTCGAAGCCCTGCATTCTCTACTGGCTATTGGAGGGCATGATTTTGATAAGATTGATGGCCAGATAGAATTCACCGTAAGCCAAAAGGAAGATGTCTTTCTGCCTATTTTGTCCAAGGAGAAGCATGTTGCCGAGACAGACTATGTTTATCGGGATGCCAAAGGCATTTTGGCTTGGCTGGATGTTCGTGACAGCGATTATTATAAGTTTGATGAGGAGACCAAGGATGCTATTTTCATCATTCAGGGGAATGCCAATACCTCTGTCGAAATGCGTCTGGAAGCCTTGGAACGAATCCGACACGATTTAGCGGAGTGCATGCCCGATGTAGAATTTGAAACACATGTCATTAGTATTGAGGAAAATGGATGAAAACCGACTGAAGACATTTGACAGTTTTTTAGGTTTGCGATATCATACTGTTCGGGCACCTCTTTTAGAGGTCAGAGCTTCCTGTTTTCAGGGAGCTATTTTTCTTTTTCAGACAGATTATGGAAAATCCTCCTCTAGATAAGTTTCCAGCAACGACGTGGTTGCTGGAATGAATTGTTTTATGAAAAGGAGCACGTATGTCAACTAAATATATTTTTGTCACTGGCGGTGTAGTTTCTTCTATCGGGAAAGGGATTGTGGCAGCTAGCTTGGGTCGACTTTTGAAGAATCGAGGCCTCAAGGTTACGATTCAGAAGTTTGATCCTTATATCAACATTGATCCTGGTACCATGAGCCCTTATCAACATGGGGAGGTGTTTGTGACAGATGATGGAGCCGAGACAGATTTGGATCTGGGACATTATGAGCGTTTTATTGACATCAATCTCAATAAATACTCCAATGTTACCACTGGTAAAATCTATAGCGAAGTCCTGCGCAAGGAGCGTAAAGGCGAGTATCTGGGGGCAACGGTCCAAGTCATTCCGCATATTACGGATGCTCTCAAGGACAAGATCAAGAGGGCTGCACGGACGACTGACTCGGATGTGATTATCACCGAGGTCGGAGGTACAGTGGGCGACATCGAGTCTCTTCCTTTCTTAGAAGCTCTGCGCCAGATGAAGGCGGATGTCGGAGCAGACAATGTCATGTATATCCATACGACTCTCCTGCCCTATCTCAAGGCAGCTGGAGAAATGAAGACCAAGCCGACTCAGCATTCTGTCAAAGAGTTGCGCGGTCTGGGGATTCAGCCTAATATGCTGGTCATCCGCACAGAAGATCCAGCTGGGCAAAATATCAAAAATAAGCTGGCTCAATTCTGTGATGTGGCGCCGGAGGCGGTCATTGAGTCGCTGGATGTAGAGCATCTCTACCAAATTCCTCTCAATTTGCAGGCTCAAAATATGGACCAAATCGTCTGTGACCATCTGAAACTGGATGTGCCGGCAGCAGATATGACAGAGTGGTCAGCCATGGTAGAGAAAGTAATGAGTCTGGAAAAGCAGGTACGTATTGCTCTGGTCGGCAAGTATGTCGAGTTGCCAGATGCCTATATTTCAGTTGTTGAAGCGCTCAAGCATGCAGGTTATGACAATGATGCGGAAGTTAAGATTAACTGGATTGATGCGAATCAGGTAACGGTCGAAAACGCTGCAGAGCTTCTTGGAAGTGCGGATGGGATTATCGTTCCGGGCGGCTTTGGTCAGAGAGGAACTGAGGGTAAGATTCAGGCAATCCGCTATGCGCGTGAGCAGGATGTGCCTATGTTGGGTATTTGCTTGGGTATGCAGTTAACCTGTGTCGAATTCGCCCGTCACGTCCTGGGATTGGCAGATGCTAACTCAGCGGAGCTCAATCCAGACACAGCATTTCCGATTATTGATCTCATGCGTGATCAGATTGATGTCGAAGACTTGGGTGGGACGCTGAGACTGGGGCTCTATCCTTCTAAGCTTAAGCCTGGCTCTAAGGCAGCAGCAGCTTACGACCATCAAGAAGTCGTGCAGCGCCGTCACCGCCATCGCTATGAGTTTAACAATGCTTTCCGCGAGCAGTTTGAGGCGGCCGGATTTGTATTTTCAGGAGTTTCACCAGACAATCGCTTGGTCGAAATAGTAGAAATCCCAGAAAACAAATTCTTCGTTGCTTGTCAGTATCACCCAGAGCTTTCCAGCCGACCGAACCGACCTGAAGGTCTTTATAGGGCATTTGTCACAGCAGCGGTAGAAAAGAGCCAGGAGAGATAGACTTGCTTTTTCTAGGATAAGCGATTTTTCTAGAGAAATGTTATAATGAAAAATAAAAGGAGGGAAGAAGATGTTTCTAAACATTTTAGCTAGTATTCGTACTAATAATTTTCAAGATGAGCATTGTATAGAAAAAATCCAAGCTCTCTGGCAGCAACAAGAGGGAGCTGTGAAAGAAGCTTTTGCTGAGGGGGAGCCGGTTTATGCCGTCTATCATGACTATGCCAATGATTACAAAGGAGACTACAGCCTCTCTATCTGCCGTTTGACAGATGGGGAAGTCTATGATTTTGACACATCCGAGCAGACCTATCAAGTCTTTGAAGCGGATAAGGAGGATCCGCAAGCGATTCTTCATGCTTGGCAGAGGATTTGGCAGGCAGAAGAATCAGGTGAGCTTCATCGGGACTACACTATTGACTTTGAAAAATACGATCCCGACCAAACGGTGGCTGTCTTTATTGCGACTCAGCAACCTTGAGTTTTCTATGTTCCTGCCTTAGCTTCATTTTCGCTTAGATTTCTTAGATTTGCTGATTGAGTAGAAAGTTGATTTTTTGAAATAAAGTCAAAAATTTTCTTGACAAGCCTTAGCTGTCCTGTTATACTAGTAAGGTACTCAATCGCGGGGATGGCGGAATTGGCAGACGCGCAGGACTAAGGATCCTGTGACCGCTTTAGGTCGTGAGGGTTCAAGTCCCTCTCTCCGCATCAAGTAAGCTGGCTTCGGCCAGCTTTTTCTTTTTGCGATAGAGACGCTTAAAAAGGCTAAGGGTCTACCTGTAATTCTTTAAAATTTCAGGAAAAACTAGCAATTTCAGTGAAAAAGTGATAAAATAAACAATGTAAGTGGTTTAACCACAAAAAATAAGAGGAGGCCTGATAAGAATGGCAATCGTTTCAGCAGAAAAATTTGTCCAAGCAGCTCGTGACAATGGTTACGCAGTTGGTGGATTCAACACAAACAACCTTGAGTGGACTCAAGCTATCCTGCGTGCGGCAGAAGCTAAGAAAGCACCAGTGCTTATCCAAACTTCAATGGGTGCTGCTAAATACATGGGTGGCTACAAAGTTGCTCGCAACTTGATCGCTAACCTTGTAGAATCAATGGGCATCACTGTACCAGTTGCGATTCACTTGGACCATGGTCACTACGAAGATGCACTTGAGTGTATCGAAGTTGGTTACACTTCTATCATGTTTGATGGTTCACACCTTCCAGTAGAAGAAAACCTTAAATTGGCTAAGGAAGTCGTTGAAAAAGCACATGCTAAAGGTATCTCAGTAGAAGCTGAAGTTGGTACTATCGGTGGTGAAGAAGATGGTATCATCGGTAAAGGTGAATTGGCTCCAATCGAAGACGCTAAAGCAATGGTTGAAACTGGAATCGACTTCTTGGCTGCAGGTATCGGTAACATCCACGGCCCTTACCCAGCAAACTGGGAAGGTCTTGACCTTGACCACTTGAAGAAATTGACAGAAGCTCTTCCAGGTTTCCCAATCGTATTGCACGGTGGTTCAGGTATTCCTGATGACCAAATCCAAGCAGCTATCAAACTTGGTGTTGCGAAAGTTAACGTTAACACTGAATGCCAAATCGCATTCGCTAACGCAACTCGTGCATTCGCTCGTGACTACGAAGCAAACGAAGCAGAATACGACAAGAAGAAACTCTTCGACCCACGTAAATTCTTGGCTGACGGTGTAAAAGCTATCCAAGCATCAGTTGAAGAACGTATCGATGTATTCGGTTCAGAAGGTAAAGCTTAAAAAGTTTGATATATTTTTAAAAAAGTTTATCCGAAAGGATAAGCTTTTTTTGTATTATGACAATTGGACAAATAAAGAACAAATAATATTTTTCTTACAATCTAATAAAAAAATCTTGACAGACTAGATGATGAGGAGTAAAATATTAACCAGTTAATTAACTAGTTAACGAGTTTAATAAGTTGTTAAAAATTGAGTTTCTGCTATATTTTATAGAAAAAAATATTTAGATGATTTCTTTGGGGGTATATTATGAGTTAATTGTAAATTGTGATAAGTTTTAGCGAATTCTGTATAATCAAAAAAGAAAGTGATATCCAATGGAAAAAAATAAGAAATACTTAAAAGGAATTGTTGTCATTGCTACTGTGGGTCTTTTTGCTCATCAGCTAGGTTATTATCAGGCAAACAGTTCGATTAAAAAATCCAATCGTGTTAGCTATATTGATGGTAAGCAAGCTGTTCAAAAGTCTGAGGAGTTAACGCCTGACGAAGTAAGCAAAAAAGAAGGGATTAACGCGGAGCAGATTGTTATCAAGATTACTGATCAGGGTTATGTCACTTCTCATGGTGATCACTATCATTATTATAATGGGAAAGTTCCATATGATGCTATTTTCAGCGAAGATCTTTTGATGAAAGATCCCAACTATCAACTTAGGACTGAGGATATTGTCAATGAAGTCAAGGGTGGATATGTTATCAAGGTTAATGGACAATATTATGTTTATCTGAAAGATATAGCTCGTGCGGATAATATTCGCAGTAAGGAAGAGATTACTCGTCAAAAGCAGGAACATGGTCATAATGTTACGAAAATAAGCAATGAAGTAGCAACAGCTAGAGCTCAAGGCCGTTATACAACAGATGATGGCTATGTTTTTAATGCTTCAGACATTATTGAGGATACGGGAGATGCCTATATCGTACCTCATGGTGATCATTTTCACTATATCCCAAAGAGTGATTTGTCGCCTAGTGAGCTAGCTGCAGCTCAAGCTTACCTATCAGGTAGAGGAAAAGTAGCTAGTACTGTAGTCAGCCGTTCGTATAATAATGGAAGCAGTGGCTGGATACAGACACAACCTACTTTTACTCAAATTTCAAACAACTATCAACCGAGTCAAGGAGAAGATGTTAAGGGTCTCCTTCAGCAACTTTATAATCTTCCACTTAGTCAGCGTCATGTTGAATCAGATGGCTTGATCTTTGATCCAGCACAAATTACTAGTCGAACACAAAATGGAGTAGCAGTGCCGCATGGTAATCATTATCACTTTATTCCTTATACACAAATGTCGGCATTGGAAGAAAAGCTTGCTCGGACAATTCCTCTTATAAGTCAGCCTAATAAACCTATGTTAGGATTGACACCTTATAGACCTATACCAACTCCGATACTAACTCCATCTCAACCAGCTTTAAAACCGATTCTTCCTCCAAAGTTAAATTTGGAACATGCGGATTCATTGGATAAGGATTTAATCCAGCAGGTCGTTAGGAAAATAGCTGACGGTTATGTGCTAGAGGATAAAGGAGTGTCCCGCTATCTTTTAGCTAAAGACTTGCCTAAAGAGATTATTACAGCGATTGAAAATAAATTGGCGAAGCAGAAAAGCATACCTCATGTCCTGCAAGCTAAGAAAGAATCAGTTGAACCGAAAGATCAAGAGTTTTATGATAAGGTATATGGTCTTCTGACTCAGGCTCATCAGCAATTGCTAGAAAATAAGGGACGTTTGTCAGATTTTCAAGCCTTGGATGATTTAGTCAAGCGTTTGAATGATGAAACAAGTGATAAGGTGCAATTAATTGATGACTTATTAGCATTTCTTGCGCCTATCAATCATCCAGAACGTCTCGGCAAAGCAAATTCACAGATTGAGTATACTGAAACCGAAGTTCGAGTAGCCCAGCTAGCTGACAAATATACGACATCTGATGGATATATCTTTGATGCGCGCGATATTATCAGCGACGAAGGAGATGCTTATGTAACCCCTCATATGGGACACAGTCACTGGATAGGAAAAGATAGTCTTTCAGCTAAAGAAAAAGCAGCTGCTCAGACCTATACTAAAGAAAAAGGTCTGCTTCCACCTGCACCAACAGATGATTCCAAAGCCAATCCAAGTGGAGAAAGTGCGGCTGCTATCTACGAACGTGTTCAAGGAGAGAAACGGATACCGCTCGTTCGTCTGCCTTACAATGTTGAGCATACTGTAGCAGTAAAAAATGGTAATCTGATTATCCCTCATAAGGATCACTACCACAACATCAAATTTGCTTGGTTCGATGATAAGACTTACCGAGCTCCTAATGGCTATACATTAGAGGATTTATTTGCAACTATCAAGTATTATGTTGAACATCCAGATGAGCGACCACAGTCTAGCGATGGATGGGGGAATGCAAGTGATCATGTTTTAGGTAAAAAAGATGACAAGGAGGATGCTGTTAGCCCAGAGAAACCTCAAGAAGAAGTTGAAGAGGAAACACCAACTGAGCCAGAAGTACCTCAAGTTGAAACTGCTAAAGTAGAAGCTAAGCTGCAAGAGGCGGAAGACTTACTTGAAAAGACGACGGATCCAAGTTTGAAATCCAATGCAACTGAGACCTTAACAGGATTGCGAAATAATCTTAATTTAGGGACTATGGATAATAATAACATCATGGCAGAAGTAGAAAAACTGTTAACCTTGTTGAAATCAGCTGTTTCAACACCTGCTACTAATACAGAAACAACACCTTGATTTTTATCTGTTTTTAGATATGAATGTTTTATTGATAAATAAAAGATGAACCAACAATTTTGGAGTTAATATGAAGAAAAGAACTGCAGTATTAATAACGCTGAGTATACTAGCTCTGATGCTGGGAGCGTGTACTCAGAAAGAAGAACAACAAGCTAAAGGTTTGAAGATTGTGACCAGTTTTTATCCGGTTTATGCCATGGTTAAAGAAGTATCTGGTGATTTGAATGATGTTCGCATGATTCAATCTAGTACAGGGATCCATTCTTTTGAACCATCAGCTAATGATATAGCGTCTATCTATGATGCGGATGTTTTTGTCTATCATTCACATACCTTAGAGTCATGGGCGGGGAGCCTAGATCCAAATTTGCAAAAATCTAAGGTGAAAGTGCTGGAAGCATCCGAAGGAATGACCTTGGAGCGTGTACCGGGTTTGGAAGACGTGGAAGCTGGCGAAGGAATCGATGAAAAAACTCTCTACGATCCTCATACATGGCTAGATCCTGAAAAAGCTGGTGAAGAAGCGCAGATTATTGCGGATAAGCTATCTGAACTCGATAAAGAACATAAGGAAATATATCAAAAAAATGCTAAGAAATTCATTGCTAAAGCTCAAGAATTGACCAAAAAATACCAACCAATCTTTGAAAAGGCTAAGCAAAAGACTTTCGTCACTCAACATACTGCGTTCTCGTATTTAGCAAAGCGGTTTGGTTTGCAGCAGCTAGGTATTGCAGGGATTTCTCCTGAACAAGAGCCAAATGCAAGGCAGCTTACTGAAATTCAAGAATTTGTGAAAACCTATAAAGTTAAGACGATTTTTACCGAAAGTAATGCATCGTCGAAAGTGGCAGAAACGCTCGTAAAGTCAACAGGTGTCAGGCTAAAAACTCTCAATCCTTTGGAAGCAGATCCTCAAAATGATAAAAACTACCTAGAGAATCTAGAAGAAAACATGAGTATCTTGGCTAAAGAATTGAAATGAGAAGGTAAAGCATAATCTAGCTGAAGACTACAAAACAGAAACCTGCCCGTAAGGGTGGGTTTTTTGGTGTGTGATAAAATATGATAATTATTTTTGAATTTCCTATGTTAGTTTGGAAGTAAAAGTGGTAGTATAGTGAGGAGATAAGATTCTATTTTCCTGAGTTTGGTAGGGAAATGGTTTGTAAGATGAATGAATGATAGGATATTGAGAAACGTATGGCAATGATAGAAGTAGAGCATCTTCAGAAAAATTTTGTGAAGACGGTTAAGGAACCAGGCTTGAAGGGGGCTTTGCGCTCCTTTATTCATCCTGAAAAGCAGACCTTTGAGGCGGTCAAGGATTTGACCTTTGAGGTTCCTAAGGGACAGATTTTAGGCTTTATCGGGGCTAATGGTGCTGGGAAGTCGACAACCATTAAAATGCTGACCGGGATTTTGAAGCCCACTTCTGGTTTGTGTCGGATTAACGGTAAAATTCCGCAGGACAATCGTCAAGATTATGTCAAGGACATTGGAGTTGTCTTTGGACAAAGAACCCAGCTGTGGTGGGATTTGGCTCTGCAAGAGACCTACACGGTCTTAAAGGAGATTTATGATGTGCCAGACTCACTTTTCCATAAGCGCATGGACTTTTTGAATGAAGTCTTGGATTTGAAGGAATTTATCAAAGACCCCGTGCGGACTCTTTCACTGGGTCAACGGATGCGTGCGGACATTGCTGCTTCCTTGCTCCATAATCCTAAGGTTCTCTTTTTAGATGAGCCGACCATTGGTTTGGATGTTTCGGTCAAGGATAACATTCGCCGGGCCATTACCCAGATCAATCAGGAAGAAGAAACAACCATTCTATTGACTACTCACGATTTGAGTGATATTGAGCAACTCTGTGATCGAATTTTTATGATTGACAAGGGGCAGGAGATTTTTGATGGAACGGTGAGCCAGCTTAAAGAGACCTTTGGAAAGATGAAGACTCTTTCTTTTGAACTGGTGCCAGGCCAAAGTCATCTCGTCTCTCAGTTTGAAGGCTTGCCTGATATGACCATTGATAGACAAGGAAATAGCCTCAACATTCAATACGATAGTTCCCGCTACCAGTCAGCTGATATTATCAAGCAAACCTTGTCTGATTTTGAGATTCGCGATTTGAAGATGGTGGATACGGATATTGAGGATATTATCCGTCGCTTCTACCGAAAGGAGCTCTAAGATGGTCAAATTGTGGAGACGTTATAAACCCTTTATCAATGCAGGGATTCAGGAGTTGATTACCTATCGAGTCAATTTTCTTCTTTATCGGATTGGTGATGTCATGGGAGCTTTTGTCGCTTTCTATCTTTGGAAGGCGGTCTTTGATTCCTCGCAAGAGTCCTTGATTCAAGGCTTTAGTATGGCAGATATCACCCTCTACATCATCATGAGTTTTGTGACTAATCTTCTGACCAGGTCGGATAGCTCCTTTATGATCGGGGAGGAGGTCAAGGATGGTTCCATTATCATGCGCTTGCTGAGACCAGTTCATTTTGCGGCCTCCTATCTCTTCACCGAACTTGGTTCCAAGTGGTTGATTTTTATTTCTGTTGGAGTTCCATTTCTATGTGTCATTGTATTGGTAAAAATCCTTTCTGGGCAAGGGATTGTAGAAGTGCTGGGATTAACTGTCCTTTATCTCTTTAGCTTAACGCTGGCCTACCTGATTAACTTTTTCTTTAATATCTGCTTTGGATTTTCAGCCTTTGTATTTAAAAATCTATGGGGTTCTAATCTACTCAAGACTTCTATAGTGGCCTTTATGTCGGGGAGTTTGATTCCCTTGGCTTTCTTTCCTAAAATTGTTTCAAATATTCTTTCCTTTTTGCCTTTTTCATCCTTGATTTACACTCCGGTTATGATTATCGTTGGGAAATACGATGCCAGTCAGATTCATCAAGCGCTTTTGCTACAGTTTTTCTGGCTCTTAGTGATGGTGGGCTTGTCTCAGTTGATTTGGAAAAGAGTCCAGTCATTTATCACCATTCAAGGAGGTTAGTATGAAAAAATATCAGCGCATGCATCTGATTTTTATCAGACAGTACATCAAGCAAATCATGGAATACAAGGTTGATTTTGTGGTTGGTGTTTTAGGTGTCTTCCTGACCCAAGGCTTGAACCTCTTGTTTCTCAATGTCATCTTTCAACACATCCCCTCGCTAGAAGGCTGGACCTTTCAAGAGATTGCCTTTATCTATGGTTTTTCCTTGATTCCCAAGGGACTGGACCATCTCTTTTTTGACAATCTCTGGGCACTGGGGCAACGATTGGTGAGAAAGGGAGAGTTTGACAAGTATCTGACTCGTCCTATCAATCCTCTCTTTCACATCCTAGTCGAGACTTTTCAGATTGATGCCTTGGGTGAGCTCTTGGTCGGTGGAATTTTACTAGCGACAACGTTCTCTAGCATTACTTGGACTATTCCCAAGTTCTTGCTTTTCCTAGTCTGCATTCCTTTTGCGACCCTGATTTATACTTCTTTGAAAATCGCGACAGCCAGTATCGCTTTTTGGACCAAGCAGTCAGGTGCTATGATTTACATTTTCTATATGTTTAATGATTTTGCCAAGTACCCGATTTCCATTTACAATTCGCTCCTTCGTTGGTTGATTAGTTTTATCGTTCCTTTTGCTTTTACAGCCTACTATCCTGCTAGCTATTTCTTGCAGGACAAAAATGGGCTCTTTAACATTGGTGGTTTGATTCTGATTTCCCTTGTTTTCTTTTTCATTTCGCTCAAACTCTGGGATAGGGGATTGGATGCCTACGAAAGTGCGGGTTCGTAAGATGGAAAATATGTTTAGTCCTAAAGCTTAAAACATGAAAGGATTTAAAGATGGTAGCGATTGAAGAAGTGAAGGAAGAAAAACAAAAGATGATAGCAGTCAGTGAAGTTTTAAAGGATCTACCAGAATGGTTTGGAATACCTGAAAGTACACAAGCTTACATTGAAGGAGCTAGGGATTTACAAGTTTGGGTTGCTTATCAGGAGAGTAAATTGGCTGGCTTTGTAAGCTTATCTTATTCTAGTGAAGATTGTGCAGAGATTGACTGCTTAGCTGTTAAGAAATTCTATCATAGAGCGGGAATTGGTAGTCAACTTCTAGAAGTTTTAGAAAAATCTGCTCGTCAAAAAGCATCCTATCTGCAAGTAAAAACGGTAGCACCAGGTTATTATCCTACCTATGACAGAACTAACGCTTTTTATCAGGCTCAGGGCTTTAAAAAGTTAGAAATTTTTCCTGAACTTTGGGATAAAAGCAACCCTTGTTTGATTTGGGTTAAGAAATTGTGAAATTCTAACTTGACAAAAAAACTCAAGATGCTAAAATAAAGGGGAAAAGACGCCGATTTAGCTCAGTTGGTAGAGCAACGCACTCGTAACGCGTAGGTCACAGGTTCGATCCCTGCAATCGGCATCTTAATATGGAAGCTTAAAGGCTTCTTTTTTTCTTTGTTCTTACTATTTTTTTACTTGTATAGGATAAGTTTGCTTGCTATCATCTCTTATAAACCACTTACCGGTCAAAATTGACCACTTACTGAAAAGGCCTTGTTTCTCGGGAGTTTCTTGTTATAATAAAGATAAGCAGATGGAAAGGAGAGCGTATGAACATTCGGATTGAATTAGATCAGAGTTTGGATGAAACAGAAATGGTGATAAAAGTTTCGCGGCTGGATGAGCGGATTCAGCGTATCCAGGAAGCTCTGGAAGAAACGGTGACTCCGTCCATTCTTTTCTATAAGGAAAGCAGTGAGTACTTTCTTGATTTAGCGGACATTCTCTTTTTTGAGACGGACGGCAGCAAGATTTTTGCCCATGCCCGCAATGATGCTTATGAGGTTAAACTGAAACTCTATGAGTTAGAAGAGATTCTGCCCCGCTATTTCTGTCGGATTTCTAAGTCCACCATTGCCAATATCAAGGCCATCTATGCTCTGGACAAGTCTTTTTCAGGAACGAGTACCGTTCAGTTTTACAATACCCATAAGAAGGTGCATGTATCTAGGCATTATTATCAGTTAGTAAAAGAAAAGTTAAGTGAAGTGAGGTAATTATCATGAAAAAAACAATTTTTGGAATCGGCTTTCTAGTCTTGGCAGCTTGGGTCTTGCTGCAGGGGAATTTTGGGATTCCTGCTTTCAATTTCAATATTTGGCCCACGCTAGTAGTTGCAATGTTTGCCTATTTCGCCTTGGAAAATTTCTTAGAAAGAGACTTTGGCACTGGGTTAATCATGGCAGTTATTGCGCTGATTATTGCCAATGCCGTTTACCACTTTTTAGCTATTTCAACAGGGACTTTGGTTTTGGGTGGTATTCTGGCTTGCATCGGTCTCAATATGATTTTTAAGCCCCAGCGCATTTTTAAGGGGCGTATCTTCTCAACTGCCTCTTCTTCCTCAAAAGATGATATTGCTTTTGGCAGCGGCACGCGCTATATCAACTCAGATAACTTCACCTACGAAAAGCTAGACTGTGCTTTTGGCAGTGCATCGGTTTATTTTGATAATGCGACTATCGAAGGGTATTCAGCAACTTTTGAAGTAGACCTGTCTTTTGGCAGTGTGATGCTTTATGTGCCCAGTGACTGGCGTGTAGAGCTGGATGTAGATAATGCCTTTGGCTCTGTCTACAATCCTCGCAATGTCAATGAAAAGAGAAAAACTCTCTATGTCAAAGGCAACGTGGCTTTCGGCTCTTTGAAGATTAGCTATGTTTAAGAAAACGGATTAATTTCGAAAGTTTGGAGAAATGTACTTGTCAAACGTCAAGTTTTTTGGTAATATAGGGAGGTATGTGGTGCTAGCACATCCGTAATATTAGATCTAATAGGAGGAAACACGATAATGGCTAAAGTATGTTACTTTACTGGTCGTAAGACTGTATCAGGAAACAACCGCTCTCACGCGATGAACCAAACAAAACGCGCTGTTAAACCAAATCTTCAAAAAGTTACTGTTTTGATTGACGGTAAACCTAAAAAAGTTTGGGCTTCAGCTCGTGCCCTTAAATCAGGTAAAGTTGAACGCGTTTAATCTTTATTTAAAAAGGATGGAAATTTTCCGTCCTTTTTTTGCTTGGGAATTTCCGCCTAGACAGTTGAATTAGACCCTTCCTCTTTTACACCCTGTATAAAATATGGTAGAATAAACTATAAAATACTTTTGAGGTACAAATTATGACTGTGAAAATTAATACAAAAGATGGTCAAATTGAGCTGACTGATGACGTTATTGCGACAATCGTCGGAGGTGCAGCGACTGAAATTTTTGGTGTAGTTGGCATGGCCAGCAAAAATGCAATCAAGGATAATTTTCAAGCCCTTTTAGGAAAAGAAAACTATGCTAAGGGCGTGGTTGTGAAAGCGACTGATGAAGGTGATATCGCAGTTGATGTCTACACTGTGTTAAGCTATGGAGTCAAAATCAGCGAAGTTTCCAAAAACATCCAAGAGCGTGTTAAATTCAGTTTGGAAAACAAGCTTGGAATTACTGCCCATGCAGTGAATGTTTATATCCAAAATATTAAAGTCGTAGGAGAATAATTGTGGCAAATATTACTACTAGTTTATTTCAAGAAATGGTGCAGGCAGCATCAACTCGCTTAAATAAACAGGCTGAATATGTAAACTCTTTGAATGTCTTCCCAGTTCCAGATGGCGATACAGGGACCAACATGGGTATGACCATTGAAAATGGCGCCAAGGAAGTGGCGGACAAGTCTGCTTCAACAGTTGGCGAAGCGGCGGGTATCTTTGCGAAAGGCCTTTTGATGGGCGCGCGTGGTAACTCAGGAGTTATCACTTCTCAGCTTTTCCGCGGTTTTTCTCAAAGTGTGAAAGAGCATGAAGAGCTGACTGGTGAA
The DNA here is from genome assembly GCF_026781265.1 of Streptococcus sanguinis. Classification (GTDB taxonomy): domain Bacteria; phylum Bacillota; class Bacilli; order Lactobacillales; family Streptococcaceae; genus Streptococcus; species Streptococcus sanguinis_T. The sequence goes on along the minus strand of NZ_JAKUVC010000007.1, from coordinate 37,483 downwards.
GACCTAGCTCTGGCCTTTCAGTCTGGTGTAGAAGTGGCTTACAAGGCTGTTATGAAGCCGGTTGAGGGAACGATTTTGACGGTTTCCCGCGGTGCGGCGATCGGAGCCAAGAAGAAAGCTGAAGTCACTAATGACGCTGTAGAAGTTATGAAAGCGGCTCTGGAAGGAGCCAAGGCCGCTCTGGCTAAGACACCGGATATGCTGCCGGTTCTGAAAGAAGTCGGTGTTGTGGACTCTGGCGGTCAAGGGCTGGTCTTTATCTACGAAGGTTTCTTGTCTGCTCTTACAGGCGAATATATTGCGTCTGAGGACTTTGTGGCGACACCTGCGACCATGTCTGAGATGATTAATGCTGAGCATCATAAGTCTGTAGCTGGTCATGTGGCGACAGAAGATATCACTTACGGCTACTGTACAGAAATCATGGTGGCTCTCAAGACAGGGCCAACCTATGTAAAAGATTTTGATTATGATGAATTCCGCAACTACCTCAACGATTTGGGGGATTCCTTGTTGGTAGTCAACGATGATGAAATCGTCAAAGTCCATGTCCATACTGAAGATCCAGGACTGGTTATGCAGGAAGGTCTCAAGTATGGTAGTCTGGTCAAGGTCAAGGTTGACAATATGCGCAACCAACACGAAGCGCAGGTTGAAAAGGAAGAGCGCTCAGCTAAGCCGGCTCAAGAGAAAGAGTTTGCGATTATCGCTGTAGTGGCTGGTGATGGTCTGGCTGAAATCTTTAAGGCTCAGGGAGTTGACTACATCATCTCTGGCGGCCAAACCATGAACCCATCGACAGAAGACTTCATCAAAGCTGTGGAGCAAGTCAATGCTCGTAATATTATTATCTTGCCAAATAATAAAAACATCTTCATGGCAGCCCAATCAGCAGCAGAAGTGATTGAACAGCCAGCGGCTGTTATTGAGACTCGCACAATCCCTCAAGGTCTGACCAGTCTCCTAGCTTTTGATGGCAGCAAGACTATCGAGGAAAACCAAGAGCGTATGACTGCAGCCTTGGCAGAAGTAGTCAGCGGCAGCGTGACGACTGCGGTTCGCGATACGACGATTGATGGCTTGGAAATTCATGAGAATGACAACCTCGGTATGGTGGATGGTAAGATTGTTGTTTCTAATCCAGATATGCTGACAGCTTTGAAAGAAACGTTCAGCAAGATGCTCAATGAAGACAGCGAGATAGTCTCTATCTATATCGGTGAAGACGGCAGCGAAGAGTTGGCTAGCAGTCTTGCTCAAGATTTGATGGAACAATTCGAGGATGTCGAAGTAGAAATTCATCAGGGCAGTCAGCCGGTTTATCCATATATTTTTAGTGTAGAATAGCATCAAAAGGCAATCGAAAGGTTGCCTTTTGTCATTTTATAGAAAACACTTAGACAAGAAACTGGTATTATGTTATACTGTAACAAATAAAAAGTAAAAAAGGTGAACTATGAAAAAATTTTTCATTCTTGTTATTTCTGCTTCGGTACTCTTGACGGGCTGTGTGTTTCCTAACTTCAGCAAGCATCGTCCTAGACATTCTTCTGAATCAGCAGCTTCTTCTAGGCGGGCTAAATCTAGCTCCAGCGAGTCATCCAGTTCTTCCTCTGAAAGTACAGAGATTGTCTCTAAAACTTTAGTCGGAGACATTCAAGAAATTCATCATCGTGATACCATTACCTATCAGGGTAAGAAAATCTTGAATCTTCGGATGGAACTGCTCACTTCCTTGCCAGAAGAAGCCAGTGCGGCATCAGCTACTTTGACTCCAGAGGAGATGACGACTATCATTCGTGAAGGAATGCAGTCTGATTCAAACTATGTAGCAGCTAAGAGTCTGGAAGGTGTCAATATTGACTATTCAGTTACAGCAGAGAAGAAACTGCAGACCTTGATTGAAATTGATTTGCAAAAGGTCAATGTCGAAGAAGTGGAAAAGAACAGTTTCTTCCAAGGTTTTGGACTGAAGGACATTAAGGATATTACACCTGAGATGTTTATTCTGAGTTTGAAGCTCAACGGTCTCAAAGAAGAGGGACAGAGCTAAAGTTTAAAAAGCGTTGGTCTCTCATCTTACAAGATTGAGTAGCTAGTTTATTGAAAACAATTTTTAGATTAGGCAGTTTTGCTTCCAGCTTCTATCTAAATTGCAACAGACATACAACTAGTCGGTTCCTCTCAATGAGGGAGCCGGCTTTTTTGTGTCTTCATGCAGAAGGGAAATAATCAGATTATTCCAATATTTGCTAGCTTTGGTCTCTAAATGCAGAATAGTGACATTTGTCATGTCAGTCGGTGACAAAATCAACTAGTAGGAAAAATTTCTTTGCCTTATAATATAGTTAACAAAATGATAAAAGGTTGCTGTAAGAATTCAAAAAGCATTTGGTCTTTGTTTTTCTTCCGGCCCTAGGCTTGGATGATTATAAAAAAACAAAGGGCAGAAGCAGATGCGGTTATCAGATTAAAGGAGGAGTAAAATGGAACTGATTGAAGTAAAGAAGCTTTCAAAAAGCATTCATGGTAAGGAGATTTTAAAGGATATTTCCTTTGAAATCTCCCAAGGTGACTGTGTGGCCTTGATTGGTCCCAACGGAGCAGGGAAAACGACTCTCATGGACTGTTTGTTGGGTGATAAGTTTCTGACAGCAGGTCAGGCAAGGATTCAGGGGCTCAAACCAACTGACAATCATCTCAAGCAGTCGGTAGCGATTTTACCACAGGAAAATACAGTGGTGGAGGATTTGAAGGTCAAGGAACTCTTGGCGTTCTTCCAAGCTATTTATCCAAATAGTTTATCCAATCAAGAAATTGATGATTTATTACAATTTACAGACAAGCAAAAGAATCAGTTGGCCAGCAAGCTGTCTGGTGGACAAAAACGTCTCTTCTCTTTTGTATTAAGCCTGGTTGGCCGTCCTAAGATTCTGTTCTTGGACGAACCGACTTCAGCTATGGACACCTCCACTCGTCAGCATTTCTGGGAAATTGTTAATCAGCTCAAGCAGCAGGGAGTGACCATCGTCTACTCCTCTCACTATATCGAAGAAGTTGAGCATACGGCAGACCGGATTTTGGTGCTGCACAAGGGCGAGTTGATTCGGGACACGACGCCTTATGCCATGCGCAGTGAGGAGCAGGAAAAACACTTTACCTTGCCGCTGACTTATCAGTCTGTGCTGGAAAAACTGGATAATGTGACTGATTTAGAAATCAAGCAAAAGGCTTTATCTTTTGCTACTAGAGATACTGGACAGGTCTGGCAGGTTCTTCAGGAAAACGGCTGTACAATCGAAGAGATTGAAGTACGTAACCGTACCCTCTTGGATAGTATTTTTGAAACGACACAAGAATAGGAGAGTAATCATGAAAAATATGGCAAGTCTTATGAAGATTGAGTTGATTTTAATGAAGCGGCAGGCTGCTTATTATCTCTTGTCTATTGGTCTGCCCAGCGTCTTTTACCTGATTTTCTCAGGAATGATGTCTGGAAGTGATACGTCTGAACTTGTGCTTCGAGGCTACCTCTTCTCTATGACTCTTTTTAGTATCATGTCTAGTGCCTTCTTTAGCATTCCAAGCACTTTGCAGTCTGATAAAAATAATAACTGGCAAAAAATGATTCAGCACTCGCCGATTTCTATGGTAAAATATTATATATCAAAACTTTGCAGTACTTTGTTGACTTTTATGCTTTCTATTATCGTAGTCTTCTCGATTGGGCATTTTGTTCGTGGGGTTCATCTGCCAATGGTGGACTGGCTTCTTATTGCCTTGATACTTCTGGTAGGAAGTGTGGTCTTTATTGCCATGGGGGTATTGGTCAGTCTCTTACCAAGTGCTCAGCTCATGTCTGTTGTGGGAAATATCGTCTATATGGCACTGGCTGTTCTGGGCGGTCTATGGTTTCCTCTGACTATGTTTCCAAAATGGCTCCAGCCAATCGGTAAGCTGACGCCAAGTTATCAACTAATGCAGGTCGTGTCTTCTTATCTAGAACACCATCAGTTTAATGGCAAGGCCGCTTTGATTGTTCTGATTTATACGGTTTTGGTTAGCATTCTTGTGCTGCAGCTCAAAAAGCGAATTGAGGTAAAATAAATTCATGTGGGAAAAACTTAAACAAGTCCACTATATGTTTCATATTGCGCTGGTCTTTATCATCTTTCCAGTGGCGGGAGTAATCAGCGGGGAATACCCGCTTTTCCTCTTGCTCTGGACAGCTATTTTTGTTGTGGCTTACTATGCGGTCTTGCTAAGTAACCATCGCCTTATTCAATTTTTTTCTTGGTGGTTCTTAGTTGTTTACATATACTATGGTTCTGTCTGGCTAAATACAGGTTTTACCTGGTATATTTTTTATCTGTCTAATCTGCTGATTTACGAACTAGATGATATCTCTTTTAAATCCTGGCGCTTTTTGACCTTTATCGCCTTGCAGCCTGCTATTGTGCTGACTAATTATTTGATGGGCAATGTTGGTCCAGCAGAGCTGCTTTCCTATATTGTAATCTTTCTCTTTTCGGATGGTTTGACTTTTGGTCTTTATCGGATTCAAACGACAGAGCGAATCAAGGAAGAAAAGGTCAAGCAAAATGCCCAGCTGAATCTTTTCCTGGCGGAAAATGAGCGCAATCGGATTGGTCGAGACTTACATGATAGTCTAGGACACACCTTTGCTATGCTCAGTGTTAAGGCGGAGCTGGCTCAGCAGTTTTTGCAGATGGAAGCCTATGACAAGGCAGCAAAAGAACTGCAGGAAGTGCAAGAAATTAGTAAGAAATCAATGGCTGATGTTCGGCGGATTATTAACGATCTAAAGAATCGGACTCTGGACGAGGAACTAGTGACCATTCGAGCTATGCTAGAGATGAGTGGCGTTCAGGTAAAAATAGATAACCAGCTCAATGTTGCCAGTATCCCACCGAGTCAGCAGTCAACGATTAGTATGATTTTGCTGGAGGCGGCGACTAATATCATCAAGCATGCCAAGGCTAAAAAGAGCAATTTTTCTTTGGTAAAGAATGAGGAAAAACTTGTTTTAGACATTCAGGATGATGGTTGTGGTTTTCAAAAGCTGACTGGTCGGGAGTTGCATAGTATTCGAGAGCGACTGTCTGCCTTGTCAGGAAGGCTTGAGATTCTTAGCAGCCAAGATCCGACGTGGATTCGGATTGAGTTGCCATACGGAGGGAAGGAAGCATGAAACTTTTGTTAGCAGAAGATCAAAGTATGCTGAGAGATGCCTTAGCTCAGCTCTTGCAGCTGCAGCCAGATGTCGAAGAAGTCTATCAGGCCGCAGATGGGCAGAAGGCTATTGACTGTCTTAGCTCAGAAACTGTTGATGTAGCTATTTTGGACGTGGAAATGCCCCATCAAACCGGCCTAGACGTTCTCGAATGGGTCAAGGCCAATCGACCCAACATCAAGGTCATCATCGTCACAACCTTCAAGCGACCGGGCTACTTTGAGCGAGCTGTTAAGACGGATGTAGATGCTTATGTGCTCAAAGAGCGTAGCATTGCGGATTTGATGAAGACCATCCACACCGTTCTAGATGGGCAAAAGGAATATTCGCCGGAATTGATGGAGGTACTGATGACCAGCAGGAACCCTCTCTCTCAGCAGGAGAGGCTAGTCCTACAGGCTGCAGCGGCTGGCCTGTCCAATAAAGAAATCTCTGAAAAACTCTTCCTATCAAATGGAACGGTTCGTAACTACATGTCTGCTATTTTGACCAAACTAGATGCTGAAAATCGAACAGAAGCAGTCCGAATAGGGCAAGAGAAAGGCTGGTTATAGCCAGAAGAATCAGCTTTGGAGAAAAGGTGGAAGAAGGTAGTTTTTATCTAAAGTGAACATTTGTGTGAAGAACATTCCAATGAAGTGTCGGGACTATAAATATAGTTCTGGCTTTTTGTCTTTTGTTTGAAAAACATTCGGATTTAGATAAAAAATCAAGAAAAAAATTAACTAGCGGCTTGCAATTTTTTTCAAAAATGTTATCATAGTAGAAAGCTTTTTGAATTTTTAGAAAATTGTAAATAAATGAAAGGGGAAGAATGGAGAAAATCAAATTAGAAACTTCTAAGACAGGTTCAGAGCTTGTTTTGGAAACCTTGAAAAATCTTGGTGTTGATACGATTTTTGGCTATCCCGGCGGCGCTGTACTGCCGCTTTATGATGCTATTTATAGTTTTGAAGGCATCCGTCATATTCTAGGCCGCCATGAGCAAGGCTGCGTTCACGAAGCAGAAGGCTATGCGAAGTCTACTGGGGAAATCGGAGTTGCAGTTGTGACCAGCGGTCCGGGAGCGACTAATGCCATTACCGGTATTGCCGATGCCATGAGTGATAGCGTCCCCCTTTTAGTCTTTACTGGTCAGGTGGCCAAGGCTGGAATCGGTAAAGATGCTTTTCAGGAAGCGGATATTGTCGGTATTACAACTCCTATTACCAAGTATAATTATCAGGTTCGGGAGACGGCGGAAATTCCGCGTATTATTACAGAAGCTATTCACATTGCGACGACAGGTCGTCCTGGACCGGTCGTTATTGATTTGCCTAAGGATGTCTCGGCTTTGGAAACGGACTTTATCTATGACAGCAAGTTGCATTTGCCGAGCTATCAGCCAACTATTGAGCCTAATGAATTGCAGATTAAGAAGATTATCAAGCAGATTTCTAAGGCTAAAAAGCCGGTTCTGCTTTCAGGAGGCGGTATTAGTTATGCCGAGGCAGCAGAGGAGCTGGTTGCTTTGGCGGAGCGGTATCAGATTCCAGTAGTCACTACCTTGTTGGGTCAGGGAACTATTGCGACAGATCATCCTTTGTTCTTAGGTATGGGTGGGATGCACGGTTCTTTTGCGGCCAATATTGCCATGACTGAGGCCGACTTTATGATTAGTATCGGTTGCCGCTTTGATGACCGTCTGACCGGTAATCCCAAAACCTTTGCCAAGAACGCTAAAGTAGCACATATTGATATCGATCCAGCGGAAATTGGAAAGATTATCAGTGTGGACATCCCTATCGTAGGGGATGCCAAGAAAGCCTTGAAGATGCTGCTCAATGAAGAGCAAGTGCATAACAATACCAGCAAGTGGATTGAAAAAGTAACGCAGGATAAGGAGCGGGTCCGCTCATATGATAAGAAAGAACGTGTCGTACAGCCTCAGGCTGTCATTGAGCGCGTGGGTGAGCTAACCAAGGGTGATGCCATCGTTGTAACAGACGTCGGTCAGCACCAAATGTGGGCCGCCCAATATTATCCTTATAAAAACGAGCGTCAACTGGTAACGTCTGGTGGTCTAGGAACCATGGGCTTTGGTGTGCCTGCAGCGATTGGAGCTAAAATTGCCAATCCGGATAAGGAAGTGGTGCTCTTTGTCGGAGATGGTGGCTATCAAATGACAAACCAAGAGATGGCTATTCTCAATATCTATAAGATTCCAATTAAGGTCATCATGCTTAACAATCATTCGCTAGGCATGGTGCGCCAGTGGCAGGAAGCTTTCTATGATGGTCGTACCTCTGAGTCAGTCTTTGAAACTTTGCCAGATTTCCAGCTCATGGCTCAGGCCTATGGTGTTAAATCCTATAAATTTGACGATCCGGAGACTATTGTCCAGGATTTGGAAGTGCTGAAGGAAGATATACCAATGTTTATCGAGGTGGATATCTCTCGCAAGGAGCATGTTCTTCCAATGGTGCCGGCCGGCAAGAGCAATCATGAAATGTTGGGGGTGAAGTTCCATGCGTAGAATGTTGACAGCTAAACTCCAAAACCGTTCGGGTGTTCTAAACCGCTTCACGGGTGTCCTTTCCAGACGTCAGGTTAATATTGAGAGTATCTCAGTTGGAACGACGGAAAATCCGGAGGTCTCCCGTATCACCATCATCATTGATGTGGCTTCATTGGCAGAGGTTGAGCAGATTATCAAGCAGCTGAACCGTCAGATTGATGTGATTCGGGTTCGAGATATCACGGACCGCCCTCACTTGGAGCGTGAAGTGATTCTGGTTAAGGTCTCGGCTCCAGCTGATAAGCGGGCAGAGATTCTGTCTATTATCCAACCCTTCCGGGCGACAGTTGTAGATGTAGCACCTAGCTCCATTACCGTTCAGATGACTGGTGATGCCGAGAAGAGCGAAGCCCTGCTTCGGGTCATTCGCCCTTATGGTATCAAAAATATTGCTCGGACTGGAGCGACAGGCTTTACCCGAGATTAAATCAAACCTTTAATTTGTTAAAACCGCCTAACAGGCAAGAAAAATAGAAAAGAGAGTAAAACTTATGGCAGTAACAATGGAATACGAAAAAGATGTAAAAGTAGCAGCACTTGACGGTAAGAAAATTGCCGTAATCGGCTATGGATCACAAGGTCATGCCCATGCGCAAAACTTGCGTGATACAGGCCACGATGTGATTATCGGTGTTCGACCTGGTAAGTCATTTGACAAGGCTAAAGAAGATGGCTTTGATACTTATACAGTAGCAGAAGCTGCTAAGTTGGCTGATGTCATCATGATTATGGCTCCAGATGAAATCCAAAGAGATCTCTATGAAGCAGAAATCGCTCCAAACTTGGAAGCTGGAAATGCTGTTGGGTTTGCTCATGGTTTCAACATCCATTTTGAATTTATCAAAGTTCCTGCTGATGTAGATGTCTTCATGTGTGCGCCGAAAGGTCCTGGTCACTTGGTTCGCCGTACTTTCGAAGAAGGTTTTGGTGTACCAGCTCTCTATGCAGTTTACCAAGACGCTACTGGAAATGCCAAAGACATCGCAATGGACTGGTGTAAAGGTGTTGGTTCAGCTCGTGTTGGACTTCTTGAAACAACTTATAAAGAAGAAACAGAAGAAGATCTCTTTGGTGAACAAGCTGTGCTTTGTGGTGGTTTGACTGCCCTGATTGAAGCAGGATTTGAAGTTCTGACGGAAGCTGGCTATGCACCAGAATTGGCTTACTTTGAAGTGCTGCACGAAATGAAACTGATTGTCGACTTGATCTATGAAGGTGGCTTCAAGAAGATGCGTCAATCTATCTCAAATACAGCTGAATATGGTGACTATGTCTCTGGTCCGCGCGTGATTACTGAGCAAGTCAAAGAAAACATGAAGGCGGTCTTGGCTGATATCCAAAACGGTAAATTTGCTAATGACTTCGTTGACGACTATAAAGCTGGTCGTCCGAAACTGACTGCTTACCGCGAGCAAGCTGCTAATCTAGAGATTGAAAAAGTCGGTGCAGAATTGCGTAAAGCAATGCCATTCGTTGGTAAAAACGACGACGATGCCTTCAAGATTTATAATTAAGATAAAGAGCAGATAAGACATTAGGGGTTGGAATGCGAATTCCCAGCCCCTTGTTTTGCTTGATAGAGAATAAACTGAAAAAACAGGGAAGGAAGAAACATGCTCAGAGCAAAAGATATCACGCATGCTCATAAAGTGTTAAAAGATGTGGTTGTCAATACACCGCTTGACTACGACCACTATTTATCAGAGAAGTACCAGGCTAAGATTTACCTAAAGAAAGAAAATATGCAGCGGGTGCGCTCTTTTAAACTCCGCGGGGCTTATTACGCTATTTCTCAACTTAGCGAAGAGGAGCGCCGGCGTGGGGTTGTCTGTGCTTCTGCGGGCAATCACGCCCAAGGAGTGGCCTATACTTGTAAGGAAATGAAAATTCCAGCAACCATTTTTATGCCCATCACGACCCCTCAGCAGAAGATTGGTCAGGTTCGCTTCTTTGGCGGTGAATTTGTGGAAATTAAATTGGTTGGAGATACTTTTGATGCTTCGGCTAAAGCAGCGCTTGACTATACTAAGGCTGAAAATCTCACCTTTATCGATCCTTTTGACAATGATGATGTCCAAGCTGGTCAAGGAACAGTGGCCTACGAAATCTTAGATGAGGCTAGGAGAGAAGCTATCACTTTTGATGCTGTTTTGGTACCAGTTGGCGGCGGCGGCCTGATATCAGGAGTCTCAACCTATATCAAAGAAAGTCAGCCAGCTATCGAAGTTATTGGTGTGGAAGCCAACGGTGCCCGCAGTATGAAAGCAGCCTTTGAAGCTGGAGGTCCGGTCAAGCTTAAAGAAATCGATAAATTTGCCGACGGCATCGCAGTCCAGAAAGTCGGTGCATCAACTTATGAGGTTACACAAAAGAATGTTCAAAATCTTATCGGTGTAGACGAAGGGCTTATTTCAGAGACAATCATTGACCTATACTCTAAGCAAGGGATTGTCGCAGAGCCAGCCGGTGCTGCAAGTGTTGCTGCTTTGGAAATTCTGAGCGAGTATATTAAAGGGAGGACTATCTGTTGCATTATCTCAGGTGGTAATAATGACATCAACCGTATGCCAGAGATGGAAGAACGGGCACTTATTTATGATGGTATCAAGCACTATTTCGTGGTTAACTTCCCACAGCGTCCTGGTGCCCTGAGGGAATTTGTGAATGATATTTTAGGGCCTAATGACGACATCACTCGTTTTGAATATATCAAACGGGCAAGCAAGGGAACGGGGCCGGTTTTGATTGGTATTTCTCTGGCAGATAAGCATGATTATGCTTCTTTGATTAATCGTATTGAGCAGTTTGATCCGTCCTTTATCAATCTGAACGGGAATGAAACACTCTACAATATGCTTGTCTGATTGTAAATATATTTTAGCCTAATTTGTATGTTTTCGTTTGAAACTGCAAATTAAATATGTTAGAATATACTATAGTGAATCAAGGAGGCTTGAACATGTTTTTTATTCCATTTTTCTTTATCATATTGATCATAATCTTTATATTCTTGCTGCTTAGTGCAGTCTATGTGGTTCGTCAGCAATCTGTGGCAATCATTGAGCGTTTTGGACGCTATCACAAAACCAGCAGCAGCGGTATCAATTTCCGTCTTCCTTTAGGGATTGACAAGATAGCGGCTCGCGTTCAGCTGCGTTTGTTGCAGAGCGAGATTATCGTTGAGACTAAGACACAGGATAATGTTTTCGTAACCATGAATGTTGCGACCCAGTATCGCGTAAATGAGAACAACGTAATTGACGCTTATTACAAACTTATGCGGCCAGAAGCACAGATTAAGTCCTATATTGAAGATGCCCTTCGTTCCTCCGTTCCAAAACTGACCTTGGATGAGCTCTTTGAAAAGAAGGACGAAATTGCCCTAGAAGTCCAAAAGCAAGTGGCAGAAGAAATGTCGACCTATGGTTATATCATCGTCAAAACCTTGATTACCAAGGTTGAGCCTGATGCGGAAGTCAAACAGTCTATGAACGAAATCAATGCGGCGCAGCGTAAACGCGTGGCTGCTCAGGAATTGGCTGAAGCGGATAAGATTAAGATTGTGACAGCTGCTTCTGCAGAAGCTGAGAAAGACCGTCTTCATGGGGTTGGTATTGCCGAGCAACGGAAGGCCATTGTGGATGGTTTGGCAGACTCTATTAAGGAATTGAAGGGGGCCAATATTGAGTTGACAGAAGAGCAGATTATGTCTATTCTTTTGACCAACCAGTACCTGGATACGCTGAATAATTTTGCAGATAGTTCGGGTAATAATACCATCTTCCTTCCAGCAAATCCAGAAGGTTTCGAAAGTATTCGGACTCAGATACTTTCAGCCCTCAAAGCTAAGTAAAGAAAATTCAGAATTATTTAATTTGTTCGAATTTGGTTTGTTTAAGTTGACAAACTGTATAAAAACAATTATAGTAGTTGATGTAGCTAGAATAGAGAGGAGTAAGAAATGGCTAAATCTAATTTCGAGAAAGTAGAATCTGTTGTTAGTTGGGTACGTGATAAGAAGATCACTGGTTACCGTATTAGTAAAGAAACAAATGCACGTGAAATGTCTATCATTGCTCTTGCTCAAGGACGTGCAAAAGTGAAAAATATCTCTTTTGAAACAGCTCTTGGCTTGATTGATTTCTACGACAAAAACCATGAAAAATTTGAAGACTAAACTTCAAAATCGTGCAACTGATATTGCTCATTAAATAAAAAAAGGAATCTGGAACTAAATCCAGATTCCTTTTTGCTTTTGAAAATAGAAGTAATTTAGCTGAGGAAGCGTTGCAAGAATTCTTTGGTTCTTTCTTCTTTTGGATTTGTGAAGATATCCTGCGGACTGCCAGATTCAGCAATGACGCCTTTATCCATAAAGATGACACGGCTGGAGACATCACGGGCAAATTCCATCTCGTGGGTTACGACTATCATAGTCAGCCCTTCCTGAGCCAGTTCTTTCATGATTTTCAGAACTTCACCAACCATTTCAGGGTCGAGGGCTGAAGTCGGCTCGTCAAAGAGGATAGCATCAGGATTCATGGAGAGGGCGCGGGCAATAGCGACTCGCTGCTTCTGACCGCCTGAGAGTTGCTTAGGCTTGGCCTGCCAGTATTGCTCGCCCATTCCAACCTTGTTGAGGTTTTCTTTGGCAATTTTTTCGGCTTCTGACCGTTCTTTTTTCAGAACTGTTGTCTGAGCGACGATGGTATTTTCCAGAACATTAAGATTTTCAAAGAGATTGAAAGACTGAAAGACCATGCCCAGCTTTTCACGGTAATGGGTCAGGTCGTAATTCTCGTCCAGGACATTCTTGCCGCGATAGAAAATCTGTCCGCCAGTTGGTGTTTCCAGAAGGTTAATGGAGCGCAGGAAAGTTGACTTTCCGCTGCCAGAACTGCCGATGATGGAAATTACTTCTCCTTTATGAACGGTGAGGGAGATGTCCTTGAGGACTTGGTTTTCACCGTATGACTTTTTGAGGTTTTTAATTTCTAAAATGGTTTCTGTCATGATTTTACTTCTCCTGTCTGCATTTGATTGGCACCTGTCGTGTAGTTGTCTGTGTCGAAGCGTTTTTCAACATAGCGCAGGATGCGTGTCACGCTGAATGTCAGGACAAAGTAGATTACAGCGATGATAGTAAAGGTTTGGAAGTATTGGTAGGTCTGGGTAGCAATGGTATTTCCAGAGAAATAAAGCTCAACTACCGAGATAACGTTCAACACGGATGTATCCTTGATGTTGATGACAAATTCGTTACCAGTTGCGGGCAGAATATTGCGGACGACCTGAGGCAGTACAATCTTGCGCATGGTCTGGCCATGGGTCATACCCAGTGCTGTTGCAGCCTCGAATTGCCCTTTATCAACGGCAAAGATACCACCGCGGACAATCTCGCTCATATAAGCTCCGGTGTTGATAGAGACGATGAAAATAGCAGCGATAGTCCGGTCGATAGAAATTCCGAATGCCTGGGCTGTTCCGTAGTAGATAACCATGGACTGAACAATCATTGGAGTTCCGCGGAAAATCTCAATATAGACATTTAAGAACCAGCCGAAGATTTTTTGCAGTGATGCTAATAATTTATTCTTAGAAGCTGGTGCCGTCCGAAAAACGCCAATCAGCAGTCCGATGATGAGACCTGCGATGGTCCCTGTAATCGAAATGAGTAGAGTCAAACCAGCTCCGCGTAGGAATTGCGGCCAGTTTTCAGCCAGAATCTTAGCAACTTGGCTGAAGAATGATTCCTTAGCTGCTTCACTATCCGTATCAACAGGCTGTTTCTGAATCATCTCATCCATCAGCTTGACTTGGTCATTGGTGGTAATCTTAGCGATAGCAACATTGGCCTGCTCGATACGACTGTCGTCCTTGCGCATCCCAATAGCAATGGAAGCATCTTCTTCGCCGACTTCAAAGCCTTTCTCGAATTGAATCATTTTGAAGTTGGAGTTGGCAGTCTCGGCAGTCAAGGCTTCTGGCCGCTCAGAGATATAGCCATCAATAACCCCGGATTCCAAGGCTTGACGCATCTGGGCAAAATCGCCCATAGCTGTTTCTTTTTTTGCGCCAGGCAGTTGGTCAATGAGATTGTAGAGGTAAACTCCTTGCTGGGAAGTAATTTTAGCGTCTTTGAAGTCTTCTAGAGTCTTAGCGGATGCATATTTTCCATCTTTACGAACTAGGAGAACTGGCTCGCTGGTGTAGTAACTGTTGGAAAAGGCGATTTCCTTTTTCCGCTCGGCAGTTGGACTCATACCTGCAATAATCATGTCAATCTTGCCAGAGGTTAGAGCAGGAATCAAGCCGTTCCAGGAAGTCTTGACAACCAGAGGTTCCTTACCCATCTCTTGAGCAATTTTTTTGGCAATCTGCACATCGTATCCGTTGGCATATTGGTTGGTGCCTTCAATTTTTACAGCACCGTTGGAATCATCATCCTGAGTCCAGTTGAAGGGAGCGTAGGCTGCCTCCATACCGATTCTCAGGTAGTCATCGGCCTGAATAACATGGACCGTTCCTAAGGTGACCAGGAGGGCTGTAAATAAAGTGAGTAATAATTTCTTCATGGGTTTCTCCTGCTTATCTAATAATAGTTCTTCCTATTCTATCGAAAATTGCTACTCTTTTCAATCCTAGTAAGCCCTTACTTGATAAAAATGATATAATAGAGCCAAGTATCTGTAAAGAGAGGTTGAATATGAAGCGATATTTTTATCTTCTGTTGGTTTTATTTTCCTGCCTTTGTTTTGGTCAGGTTGTCTCGGCTGTTGACTATGATATTGAATCCTATCAAGGCGATCTGGCCCTGCGTGAGGACAATACAGCTACCTACACAGAGAAAGTGACCTACAAGTTTAATGACGACTATAATGGTCAGATTGTTTCGCTGGGCTCTGCTGGAAAGATGCCTAATGGCTTTGCCATTGATGGGAATCCGACGGTCTCGATTCAGACCAATGGTGAGACTGATGTGGACTTTAGACCAGAAATCAAAGATTTGGGAGATGGCTTTGAAGTCAAAATCTATAATTCAGGCTACGATGGTGACCGAGTCATAGTCACTGTGACCTGGCAGTTGAGAAATCTCCTTTTTCTTCACAGGGATATTGCTGAGCTTAACTGGACTCCTATCAGCGACTGGGACCAGGGGATAGGAGAGGTCGTTTTGACGGTTTCTGGCTTGAGTAATCCAGATAAGAGCGAGCTCTTTGCTCATAGTGGCTACTTTGGTACTCAGCCTTTCGTGGATAAGGATGGCACCGACTATCTGGTCAAACTCAATGGAATTGGCTCGGGCGATAATGTCGAGCTCCACGGCTATTGGGATCGACAGGCGGTCTCTCTTGTGTCCCAGAATGAAGACGAGAGTGACTACTTGCCAACCTTTAAAGCTCAGGAAGAAAAGATTGCCCGCATGACGGTCTTTTATCGGCAGCTAGGAGAGATTTATATGCCCTTGCTGCTCTTATGTGCCATCCTTGTAGCGGCTATTCTTTATTTTGTCTTTGCTCAGAAGATCAAGCCTAAGCAGTCTTATCCCAAGAATGCCCGTCTATACGAAGCTCCTCAGGACTTGGCTCCCCTTGTCTTGGCGGAAAATATTTACGCAGTAGACATGGAGGATGTCGATCCGACTAGGGGCGGAAAGGCAGTGCTGAACTTTGAAAACATGGTCCAGGCGACTTTGTTAGACTTGCTGGATAGGGGCAATCTCCTCCTGCAGGGGGATGCTGAAAATCCTGTTCTGCAAATAGCGACTTATGATGGGCTGGCAGACTTTGAGAGACGTTTTCTGGGCATGGCTTTTAACAAGCAATCCCAGGCTAGGGTGAAAGATCTCTTTTCAGCCTATCAAATTTCAGAAGATATTTATAAGCACAAGTCTTCTGCGGATGAGTCCTATATCCGTAACATCGGTAGCAATATCAAGTCCTTATTTACTAACAGTTTGCGCTCCTTATCTAAAGAAGTGCGTTCGGAAGGCAAGCGTTTGGGTCTCTTTGGTCACTACCGGCCTCTTAAAGTTCAGGAAAAGAGATTGCTGATTACTGCCATCGTTCTAGCTAGTGCTGTTTTACTATTTTCTCTTGGATTTTTATTTGTCTATTCGGCCGCTTTTGGAGGCTTTATCTGGATATATATTCCCTTAGCACTTATGGGGCTTGTTTTGATTCTCATTTTTGCTAGTAAGGCACAGCTTTATTGGCGAGATGGCGTCCTGAATGACAAAGGCGCGCACGACTTCTATCTGTGGCGAAGTTTTTCCAATATGCTGCGAGATATTGCTCATCTGGACAATACAGAAATTGAAGGTATTATCCTTTGGAACCGTCTCTTGGTCTATGCGACCCTCTTTGGCTATGCAGATCGTGTCAGCCGTGTCATGGCTCTGCGTCAGATTCGCTTGGAAAATCCATCTATGGACAGCTATGTTCAGGCTAACTTGCACTATGCCTTCTATAGCAGTATGCACAGTTTCTCAAACTACGGCCATGTAGCCGCCACAGCCAGCAATTTCTCTGTCTCATCTGGCGGAAGTTCGGGGGGTGGTTTCTCCGGAGGCGGAGGCGGCGGAGGCGGTGGGGCTTTCTGATAGACAAGCTCTCTCCTAGCCAGAAAAGTTATTATACTGGCTTTTCCTAGCCTTTAAATTGTGATATAATAAAACCTAATACTCTTTGGGAATTTAACTGTGACTTTCCTTGAGTAGACCCTTGTTTCAGGAGTATTCTATGTTTATCATTGAAATTTTCATCTCTATTATTTACGGAATCATCGAAGGAATCACAGAATGGCTGCCGATTTCTAGTACAGGGCACCTGATTTTAATTCAAGATTTTATCCAGTATAAGAATCAAAGTCCAGCCTTTATGGAAATGTTTAATGTCGTTATCCAGCTGGGAGCAATTTTGGCGGTTGTCGTCATCTATTTTGACAAGCTCAATCCTTTTAAATCAGGCAAGTCAGCCCGTCAGGTTCAAAAGACCTGGCAGCTTTGGGCCAAGGTGGTTGTGGCAGCCTTGCCGGCTGCTGTTATCGGTTTATTCTTGGATGATTGGTTTGAAGCACATTTCTACAATCTGGTCTCTGTGTCAGTGATGTTGATTGTTTATGGGGCTGCCTTTATCTATCTGGAAAGACGCGAACAAGAGGAGCCTGCTGTGACAGATTTAGCCTATTTGCCTTACAAGACTGCATTGCAGATTGGTCTCTTTCAGGTTCTAGCTCTCTTTCCTGGGACTAGCCGTTCTGGTGCCACGATTGTCGGCGGTCTCCTAAATGGTGTCAGTCGTTCTGTCGTGACAGAGTTCACTTTCTATCTGGGTATTCCCATTATGTTTGGCGCTAGTGGCTGGAAAATTCTTAAGTTCATCAAGAATGGGAACAGTCTGGGATTTGGGCAAATCTTCTTGCTCTTAGTTGCCATGGGGGTGGCTTTTGGTGTCAGTCTAGTCGTGATTCGTTTCCTGACAGACTACGTCAAAAAGCATGACTTTACGGCTTTTGGCAAATATCGGATCGGCCTAGGCGGTGTGCTTCTGGTTTATGCGGCAATCAAAGCCTTGATGGGATAAAAGAGTTAATTTTAATGTTTCTCTGACTATCTCATCTAGTGAAATAAGAAGCTCTCGGAATTTTCTGAGAGTTTTTTCTTGTAAGGAATCTTTTCTTTCCAACAACTTCCATTTTCAGAGCAATACTAGCTATTTTTTGAAATACGGGGGATTTTTTAGTATAATAGTAGGACTAGAAGTGTATGAGGTAGAGATATGGAAATGAAACAGATTAGTGATTCGACCATAAAAATCACGATTCAGCTGGAAGATTTGGAAGAGCGCGGCATGGAAATGGCCGATTTCTTAGTTCCCCAAGAAAAGACGGAAGAGTTTTTCTATACCATCTTAGATGAGTTGGAAATGCCGGATAATTTTTTGGACAGCGGTATGCTGAGTTTCCGTGTGACGCCTAAGCCGGATAAGGTGGATGTTTTTGTTACCAAGTCTAAATTGGATAAGAATCTGAGCTTTGAGGATTTGGCAGATCTGCCAGACATGGACGAGCTGTCTCATATGTCTCCAGATGAATTCCTCAAGACATTGGAAAAGAGCATTTTTGAAAAGAGTAAGGAAGACATAGAAGCAGTCCAATCTTTGGAAACAGCTGAAGCAGAGGAAGGGGCGAAATTTTCTCAGGAGGCGGCCGATGAGCAGTTGACAGAAAATGCAGAGCGTTACATTTACTACATCCTACGATTTGAAGATATTAAGGCTGCTGCGGCTTTTGCCCAGACGGTGGACTATAAGATTGACTTATCAGAGCTTTATAAGTATGATTCAGCTTATTATTTGACGATTTTGGTAGATGTTGAGAGCTTCCCAGAGCGCTATCCAGCTTGGCTTTTGGCTAAGATGCGTGAATTTGCAGATGATTCAGATATCACTCGGGCGGTGCTGCAGGAGCACGGTCATCTGCTTTTGGTGACAGATGCGGTCTCTGGCCTGCAGAAGGTTGAATGCCTATGATTACTTTTCCTTTAAAGTTTATCTTGGTATTGCTGGGAACTTTTTTTATCGGGGTGATTCTGACACCCTTGGTTCGGCTCTTAGCCTTTAAGATTGGAGCGGTAGATTATCCCAATGCTCGCCGCATCAATAAAAAGCCCATGCCTAGCAGTGGGGGGCTGGCGATTGTAGCGGCCTTTTCTATCTCTACTCTGCTCTTGATGCCGCAGATTGTTGCTGTAGATTTTTTTGGACAGACTTATTTTGATTATGTTTGGCCAGTCGTTCTAGGTGGTTTGATTATTGCCTTTACAGGCCTGGTTGATGATATCAAAGAACTATCGCCTCTGCTGAAAATGGGGGGAATTGTTCTAGCAGCCAGCCTAATCTGGTGGCTGACAGATTTCCGATTGGATGATTTTAAGATTCCTTTTGGCGGACCTTTCCTGCATTTTGAGCCTTGGCTGTCCTATATTTTGACAGTAGTGTGGATTATTTCTATTACCAATGCGGTTAATTTGATTGACGGTCTGGATGGTCTGGTGAGCGGAGTGTCCATTATCTCCTTGGTGACGATGGGGATTGTTTCTTACTTCTTTTTGCCCCAGCACAATCTCTTTTTGACCCTGACTATTTTCGTCTTGGTCTTGTCAATTGCGGGTTTTTTCCCTTACAATTACCACCCAGCTATCATCTATCTTGGTGATACGGGGGCCCTTTTCATCGGCTTTATGATTGCTGTTCTGTCCTTGCAAGGGCTGAAAAATGCGACGGCTGTTGCAGTGGTGACCCCTATGATTATCCTAGGGGTGCCGATTACGGATACTTTTCTGGCGATTATCCGCCGTACTCTGTCTGGTCAGAAGTTCTACACGCCTGACAAGCACCATCTCCACCATAGACTCTTGTCCTTGGGATTGACTCACCGAGGAACGGTGCTGGTTATCTATGGGATTTCACTGGTCTTTGCCATGATTTCTCTCTTGTTGAATGTTTCCAGTCGAATTGGTGGCGTGCTCTTGATGATTGGCTTACTTCTGGGTGTTGAGCTCTTTGCTGAGCTGGTCGGAGTTTTGGGGCCTAATCGTACTCCTTTGCTCAATATTCTCCGCTTTATTGGGAATTCCTCCTACCGAGAGGAAGTTCGGCGGAAATGGCGTCAAAAGAGGAATAAATAAGAATAGCTCTAAACAAAATAAAAGCCTTTTGGGCTTTTTTTTGGTATACTAAAGTGTGTAAATTAGCTAAGCAAAGAAAGGAAAAAGAAATGTCTGTCTTAGAAATCAAAGATCTTCATGTTGAAATTGAAGAGAAAAAAATTCTCAAAGGGGTGAATCTCACTCTGAAAACGGGAGAGGTTGCAGCTATTATGGGCCCGAATGGAACAGGGAAGTCCACCTTGTCTGCAGCCATCATGGGCAATCCTAACTACGAAGTGACTCAAGGAGAAGTGCTTTTTGATGGAGTCAATATCTTAGAATTGGAAGTGGATGAGCGTGCTCGCATGGGACTCTTCCTTGCTATGCAGTACCCTAGTGAAATTCCTGGTATTACTAATGCAGAGTTTCTCCGTGCAGCCATGAATGCTGGCAAGGAAGACGAGGAAAAAATCTCCGTCCGCGACTTTATCATGAAGCTGGATGAAAAGATGGAACTGCTCAACATGAAAGAAGAAATGGCTGAGCGTTATCTTAATGAAGGTTTCTCCGGTGGTGAAAAGAAGCGCAATGAAATCCTGCAGTTGCTCATGCTTGAGCCGACTTTTGCACTCTTGGATGAGATTGACTCAGGTCTGGATATCGATGCTCTTAAGGTTGTGTCCAAAGGGGTTAATGCTATGCGCGGTGAAGGCTTTGGTGCTATGATTATCACCCACTACCAACGCCTGCTCAACTATATCACTCCAGATGTGGTTCATGTCATGATGGATGGTAAAGTCGTTCTTTCTGGCGGTCCTGAATTGGCAGTCCGCTTGGAGAAAGAAGGCTATGCCAAGCTGGCTGAAGAGTTGGGCTTCACCTATACCGAAGAAGCCTAGTCAAACATTCTTTTGACTTTGATAAAAGATAGGAGAATGACATGACTAAAGAATTAATTCAAGAATTTTCACAGCTACATGCGGAGCCGGATTGGCTCTTTCAACTGCGCCAGCAAGCCTTTGATAAGATTGACCAGTTAGATTTGCCGCGTATTGAGCGGGTTAAATTTCATCGCTGGAATCTGGGGGACGGCCGTATTTCAGAGAGTGAGCCGCTGACAAGTGTTCCAGACTTTACAGCTCTAGATGACAATCTCAAGCTTGTCCAAGTGGGAACTCATACTGTTCTGGAGCAATTGCCGGCTGATTTGGCAGCCCAAGGTGTGGTCTTCACTGATTTCCACACAGCTTTGGAAGAAATTCCAGAGTTGGTAGAGAAGCATTTTATGTCCGCGGTCAAGTACGACGAGGACAAATTGGCGGCTTATCACACTGCCTATTTCAACAGCGGTGCAGTTCTTTATGTGCCGGACAATGTTGAGATTGACCAGCCGATTGAAGGAATTTTTTATCAGGACAGCGAAAGCGATGTTCCTTTTAACAAGCATATTTTGATTATCGCAGGCAAGCATTCCAAGGTTAACTACTTGGAACGCTTGGAAACTTACGGTGAGTGCTCTGTTCCAGTAACAGCCAATATCACTGTCGAAGTTATTGCTCAGGCTGGAGCTCAGATTAAGTTTTCAGCTATTGACCGCTTGGGCGAAAATGTAACGGCTTATATCAGCCGTCGCGGTAAGCTGGACAATGATGCTATGATTGACTGGGCTATTGGCGTTATGAACGAAGGCAATGTCGTGGCTGACTTTGATAGCGACCTCTATGGCAAGGGTAGCCATGCGGATATGAAAGTGGTGGCTCTTTCCAGCGGTAAGCAGGTTCAGGGAATTGATACCCGCGTAACTAACTATGGCTGCAACTCTATCGGAAATATCCTGCAGCACGGGGTTATCCTGGAAAAAGGGATCTTGACCTTCAATGGTATCGGTCATATTATCAAAGGGGCTAAGGGAGCAGATGCCCAGCAGGAAAGCCGGGTTCTCATGCTATCTGACCAAGCTCGCTCAGATGCTAATCCCATCCTCTTGATTGATGAAAACGATGTGACAGCTGGTCACGCGGCTTCTATCGGTCAGGTAGATCCAGAAGATATGTACTACCTCATGAGTCGGGGTCTTGATAAGGCGACGGCAGAGCGCTTGGTCGTGCGTGGCTTCTTAGGTTCAGTGATTGTGGAAATCCCTGTTAAGGAAGTCCGTGATGAAATGATTGAAAATATCGATATTATTCTCGCAAAAAGATAAAAAGCTGGGCCTTGTCCCGTGTAAGTAGATAGGAGTCTTCATGTCTGGATTTAATGCAGAAGCAATCAAGAAAGATTTTCCCATTTTGGACCAAATTGTCAATGATGAGCCTTTGGTTTATTTGGACAATGCAGCGACAACTCAGAAACCTAAGCAGGTGCTAGATGCCATTGAGGAATACTATCTTAGAGACAATGCCAACGTCCACCGCGGTGTGCATACGCTAGCCGAGCGGGCGACGGCAGCTTATGAAGCAGCCAGAGAAAGAATTCGCTCTTTTATCAATGCGGCTTCTAGCAGAGAAATTCTCTTTACACGAGGAACCACGACGAGTCTTAATTGGGTGGCTCGCTTTGCAGCTGAAAGGCTGCAGTCTGGTGATGAAGTGATGATTTCTATCATGGAGCACCATTCTAATGTCATTCCCTGGCAGGAAGCTTGTAGGAAGACCGGAGCCAAGTTGGTTTATGTCTATCTCAAAGATGGTGCTCTGGATATGGATGATTTCCGTGCCAAGCTCAGTGAGCGAACCAAGTTTGTTTCTCTGGCTCATGCTTCTAATGTCCTCGGTGTCATCAATCCCATCAAGGAGATTGCCCAGCTGGTTCATCAGCAAGGAGCGCTTTTGGTGGTGGATGGGGCTCAATCCATTCCGCACATGAAAATTGATGTGCAGGATTTGGATGCGGACTTCTTCGCCTTTTCGGGGCATAAGATGGCTGGGCCGACCGGTATCGGGGTTCTCTATGGCAAGGAAGAACTGCTAGATCAGATGTCGCCAGTCGAGTTCGGCGGCGAAATGATTGATTTCGTCTATGAGCAGGAAGCGACTTGGAAGGAGCTTCCTTGGAAGTCTGAGGCTGGAACGCCAAATATGGCTGGAGCAATCGGTCTTGCGGCGGCCATTGATTATTTGGAAGACTTGGGTATGGATGCCATTGCCCAGCATGAGCAGGACCTGATTGCCTACGTATTTCCTAAGCTGCAGGCAGTAGAAGGGTTGACCATTTATGGCTCTCAGGATTTGGCCCAGCGCTCAGGTGTGATTGCCTTTAACTTGGATGGTCTCCATCCGCATGATGTCGCGACGGCTCTGGACTACGAAGGAGTAGCTGTTCGGGCGGGTCACCATTGTGCTCAGCCTTTACTCACTTATCTGCAGGTGCCAGCGACTGTGCGAGCCAGCTTTTATGTTTACAATACCTATGCGGATTGCGACAAGCTGGTAGATGCTTTAGAAAAGACAAAGGAGTTTTTCAATGGCACTTTCTAAGTTAGACAGTCTTTACAAGGCGGTTGTGAACGACCACTCGGCTCACCCCCATCATCATGGGAAACTGGAAGATGTGGAGCAGGTAGTCCTCAATAACCCGACCTGTGGCGATGTCATTAGCCTGTCTGTCAAGTTTAATGCTGAAAATCAGATTGAGGATATTGCCTTTGTAAATTCTGGCTGTACCATTTCAACGGCTTCAGCCAGCATGATGACGGATGCGGTTCTGGGCAAGACAAAAGAGCAGGCACTGGAATTAGCAGAGGTCTTCTCACAGATGGTTCAGGGCCAAGAAGACAGTCGCCAGAAAGAATTAGGAGATGGAGCCTTTTTAGCAGGTGTTGCCAAATTCCCGCAGCGAATTAAGTGTGCGACCTTGGGTTGGAATGCCCTCAAGCGAGCAATTGAAGAAGATAAAAAGTAAGAACATGAAAGGAAATTATGTCAGAAGAAAGAGTAGAACCAAAACCGATTGATCTCGGTGAGTACAAGTTTGGTTTCCATGACGATGTTGAGCCTGTTATCTCGACAGGAAAAGGGTTGAATGAAGCGGTCATTCGTGAGCTTTCTGCAGCCAAGGATGAACCAGAGTGGATGCTGGATTTCCGTCTCAAATCCTACGAGACTTTCAAGAAGATGCCAATGCAGACTTGGGGTCCGGATTTGTCTGAGATTAATTTTGATGACTTGATTTATTACCAAAAGGCCTCTGATAAGCCAGCTAGAAGCTGGGATGAAGTACCTGAGAAGATTAAGGAAACCTTTGAGCGGATTGGGATTCCAGAAGCAGAGCGAGCTTACCTGGCTGGTGCAGCTGCCCAGTATGAGTCCGAAGTGGTCTACCACAATATGAAGGAAGAGTTCCAAAAGCTAGGCATCGTCTTTACGGATACCGACTCAGCTCTTAAGGAATACCCAGAGCTTTTCAAGCAGTATTTTGCTAAGCTGGTTCCTCCAACAGATAACAAGCTAGCAGCTCTCAACTCCGCCGTCTGGTCTGGTGGTACCTTCATCTATGTGCCAAAAGGTGTCAAGGTAGATGTTCCTTTGCAGACTTATTTCCGGATTAACAATGAAAATTCGGGTCAGTTTGAGCGGACTTTGATTATCGTTGATGAGGGTGCTAGCGTCCATTATGTAGAAGGATGTACTGCTCCGACATACTCCAGCAATAGCTTGCATGCGGCAATTGTCGAAATTTTTGCCCTCGATGGTGCCTATATGCGCTACACCACTATTCAAAACTGGTCCGATAATGTCTACAACCTCGTGACCAAGCGGGCGCGGGCTATGAAAGATGCAACGGTTGAGTGGATTGACGGGAACCTAGGTGCGAAAACGACTATGAAATATCCGTCTGTCTATCTAGATGGGCCTGGAGCGCGTGGAACAATGTTGTCTATTGCCTTTGCCAATACCAATCAGCACCAAGATACAGGGGCTAAGATGATTCACAATGCTCCGCATACCAGCTCGTCTATCGTGTCTAAGTCTATTGCTAAGGGCGGAGGTAAAGTGGACTACCGCGGGCAAGTGACCTTTGGAAAGAATTCACAGAAATCCGTCAGCCATATTGAGTGTGATACGATTATCATGGATGATATTTCTGCGTCAGATACCATTCCCTTTAATGAAATTCATAATTCTCAGGTGGCTCTGGAGCATGAGGCTAAGGTTTCTAAGATTTCAGAAGAGCAGCTCTACTATCTCATGAGCCGGGGGTTGTCCGAATCCGAAGCCACCGAAATGATTGTCATGGGCTTTGTCGAGCCATTCACCAAAGAACTGCCTATGGAATATGCTGTTGAGCTTAACCGCCTTATTAGCTATGAAATGGAAGGATCAGTTGGGTAAAACTTTAAATCACTGCTTGAAGAACCGCATTGCGAGTTAATATTCAAAGAAGTTTGCTAGTTCTAGTCCAACATTTACAATGTATACAAAAACAACCGCGAATCATTTGATTCGCGGCTTTTCTTTATAGTTTCTCGTTGACATAGCGGACGAAGTCATTCCACCAGACCTTGAAGAAAATACTTTTTTCCACCTCTTGGCCTGCCACCATTGTGACAGAAGGTGCTTTGTTTTCCAGATAGCCTTGGCCGATCGGTTCAGGGTCGGTATAGGTCAAGGTTCCGAGTTCAGTATTTTTTTTCAGCGGAGCTTGAAAGCCTTTTTCGTTGGTAGAAAATTCCACCTTGTGCTCAGCCTGATTGGCGATGCGCTCAATGATGGTGAAATCCTTGCTGGCGACGGCTGGAACGGTCTTTTGCTTGCCATCAATAACGGTTGAATGGCTTTTATTGTAGGCTTCCCCCTCAGCCACAATGGTCGTCTGAGTGAAGTTTTGCGAAACGTAGTTCATCAAAGACGCTGTGGCTACAAAGCGCGCATAAGGGTCGCCGTCAGTTTGCTCAACGTCCAGCACAACTGTAATCATGCGGATACCATTTTCAGTAGTTGTTGCAACAAAGGAAGATCCTCCCTTATCCGAACTGCCGGCTTTAAGTCCGTCCACACCTGATCGGAAGTTGGACTGGTTTTCCAGCATGAAGTTATAGTTTTCCAGACTCGTCCCTGCAAATTTGGCTGTGGACTTGGACGTGACGTCTGTCACTTGAGGAAAGTCCATAATCAGATGTTGGCTGATAACAGCCAAGTCGTAGGCGCTGAATTTGTTTTCAGTGTCCTTGCTTTTTTTAGATGTGCTAGCTGAGGCAGTATAGTCTGTTTCTTCGGTTGCGTATTCCAGAAGAAGAGTATTCAGCCCGGTGGAGTTCACAATAGTTGCATCTTTGATTCCCCATTCTTTGAGCTTAGCTTTCATCATTTGGACGAAATTTTCTTCGCTGCCCCCAACCTTCTCAGCCAAAGCAATCGTGGCACTGTTGGCGCTGGACATCAAGGACGCGGCAATCAAGTCCTTGACTTTGTAACGTCTGGCTTCCAAAGGGACATTACTGATATTTGGATTAGCTGTCAGATTGTAGGCGTAGTCTGAAATATCAACATAGGTATCGGCAGTCAGATCTCCTCTGTCAATGGCTTCATAGACCAGATAGACGGTCAAAAGATTGGTAATAGAGCCAACTTCAATTGGTGTAGTTGCGTTTTTTTCGTAGAGAATCTTTCCAGAAGTAGCATCCACAGCCATTGCACTTTTAGCGGCAATGTTGTAATCATCTGCTGCAACCTTGCTGGCGGTCATTCCGACCAAAACTAGTAAACATAGGAATAATCGTTTCATTTCTTTCCCCTAAAACAAGATATAACCATTGTATCATAAAAAGCTCTTTTCTTTCACAAATGAAGGATAATAAAAATATTACAGAATAGATGTAAAAAGGCGCCGATATTGACTTTTAACGCATTTTTATAAAGTTTAGCATAGAAAAATATGACAATAATTAAAAAATATTTGAAAAAACACAGCTTATAGGGCTGAAAAATAGAAAATTATTATTTTTTTACATAAAGTGTTTGCTTTTTCAAAAAAATATTGTATAATAATACAATATACTGAATTGCGAAGGAGAATGCTCATGAAAAAATCTAAATGGTTTGCCATTACTGGACTGACAGTCGTGTCAGCACTGATTTTAGCCGCTTGTGGAAGTTCTAGTGCCAGCAATACTTATTCTTATGTTTATATTGCTGATCCTGATACCCTGGACTATGTAAATTCCAATCGGGCAACGACTTCTGATGTGGCTTCAAATCTGGTCGATGGTCTTTTGGAAAATGACAAGTATGGTAATCTGGTTCCATCTATTGCGGAAGACTGGACTGTTTCAAAGGATGGTCTGACTTACACCTACAAGCTTCGTAAAGATGCTAAATGGTACACTTCAGATGGAGAGGAATATGAAAGTGTCAAAGCCCAAGACTTTGTCACTGGTTTGAAGCACGCAGCAGATGAAAAATCAGAAGCCCTTCCAATTGTCCAAAGCTCTATCAAAGGCTTGGATGCCTATGTCAAGGGTGAGTCAAATGACTTTTCAACGGTTGGCGTCAAGGCTGTCGATGACTATACGGTCGAGTATACTCTTAACCAGCCAGAAAGTTATTGGAATTCTAAAACGACTATGGGGATTCTCTTTCCGATTAACAAAGAATTCTTGGAATCAAAAGGAAAAGATTTTGGTACTGTAAAACCTTCTTCCATTCTTTATAATGGCCCTTATATTCTGAAGGCTTTTACTTCTAAGTCTGTCATTGAATATGCTAAAAACCAGAACTACTGGGATAAGGACAATGTCAAGGTTGAAAATATAAAGCTGACTTATTTTGATGGTTCAGATCAGGAATCCTTGATCCGCAACTTCTCAGACGGAGCCTATTCTCAAGCACGGCTTTACCCAACAAGCTCTAACTACGCTTCTGTAGAAAAGCAGTACAAAGACAATATTATCTACACACCACAGAACTCAACCAGCTATTTCTTTGGCTTCAATCTGAATCGTAAGGCTTATAATCATTCGTCTAAGACTACAGATGCTCAGAAGACATCGACTACAGCGGCTATTCAAAATAAAGACTTCCGTCAGGCGATTAACTTTGCCTTTGACAGGACATCTTTTGGAGCTCAGATGAATGGTAAAGATGGAGCAACTAAACTCATCCGTAGCTTGCTAGTTCCTCCTAGCTTCGTGCAGATTGATGGCAAAGACTTTTCAGATGAAGTAGAGAGCAAACTTCCTACATACGGCGATGAGTGGAGTGGTGTTAAACTGACAGATGCCCAAGACAGCATCTACAATGCTGATAAAGCTAAGGCAGAGTTTGCTAAGGCTAAAGAAACCTTACAAGCAGAAGGTGTTGAATTCCCTATCCATATTGATGTTCCTGTGGATCAGACTGACAAAGTCTTAGTACAGCGAACCAACTCTTTCAAGCAGTCTGTTGAAGCGGCGCTTGGTCAAGAAAATGTTGTTATTGATGTTCAGCAAATGTCCACAGATGACTACGATAATTCAGCCTACTTTGCAGAAACAGCAGCTCAGAAAGACTACGACCTCAATATGTCTGGCTGGTCAGCGGATTATCAAGATCCATCAACTTATCTGAATA
The DNA here is from genome assembly GCF_026781265.1 of Streptococcus sanguinis. Lineage (GTDB taxonomy): Bacteria > Bacillota > Bacilli > Lactobacillales > Streptococcaceae > Streptococcus > Streptococcus sanguinis_T. The sequence goes on along the minus strand of NZ_JAKUVC010000007.1, from coordinate 9,476 downwards.
TTTTCAACCCAGAAACTGGTGATATTCTGGATAATATAGGCTTAGAAAAAGGGAAAAATCAAGATATCGTCAATAAAGTCGGCTTGAACGAATACAAAGAGTTATTGGATGAGGCAGATAAGGAAAAACAAGATACCGACGCTCGTTATACCAAATACGCAGCAGCTCAAGCTTGGCTGACAGATAGCTCCATTGTTATTCCTAGTGTTTCTGCGGGTGGTTCACCAGTTGTTCAGAAGGTCGTGCCATTTACCAAGTCTTACTCTTATGTCGGAATCAAAGGAGATGTCTATGTCTTTAAGAACATGGAGCTCCAAAATGATATTGTGACAGCTAAAGACTATGAAGCAGCTCTTAAGAAATGGGAAAAAGAAAAGGAAGCATCCAACAAAAAAGCCCAAGAAGAGCTAGAAAAACACATTAAATAAAATCCAGAACAGCAAGAGCTCGGCTCTTTGCTGACAGTGTTGAAATAAGTGATTTAATGGAGAGAACATTTTTGTTCTCTCTTTTTTATATGACTCTCTATTGCATTGAAACGTTTACATCCTGTCGCAGAAGTGCTATAATGAAAGTAATCTTAATGAAAACTGGAGGAAGTTTATGAAAACATCTAAGTTAGCTGCAGCTGCTGGGCTTGTCATTCTCTCTACAGGAATTTTGGCTGCCTGTTCGTTTGGCGGCTCCAATTCATCTGGGAAAAACTATAGCTATGTTTATACCGCAGATCCAGATACGCTGGATTACACTGTGTCCAATAAGCGGGCAACCAATGAGATTATGGCTAATGTAGTGGATGGTTTGCTGGAAAGCGATAAGTATGGTAACTTAGTGCCTTCTCTAGCGGAAGATTGGACCGTTTCAAAAGATGGTCTGACCTATACTTATAAGCTTCGTGAGGGAGTGAAATGGTATACTTCTGATGGTGAAGAGTATGCAGATGTGACTGCTAAGGACTTTGTGACCAGTCTGAAGCATGCTGCAGACAGCAAGTCTGATGGTCTCTATATCGTTCAAAAATCCATTAAAGGCTTGGACGACTATGTTAATGGTAAAATAACTGACTTCTCCCAAGTTGGTGTTAAGGCGGTAGATGATTCTACCGTTCAATACACGTTGAATCAGCCAGAAAGTTTCTGGAATTCTAAGACAACCATGGGGATTCTTTTCCCAATTAACGAAGAATTTCTGAAATCAAAAGGTGACAAGTTTGCTCAGGGAACGGATCCGACCAGTGTCCTCTATAACGGTCCGTTTATCTTGAAATCTATCACTTCGAAATCTCAAATTAGTTTAGAGAAGAATCCAAACTATTGGGATAAGGAAAAGGTGAAAATCGACACCGTCAAGTTCTCTTACTACGATGGTCAAGATACAGAATCTCTGGTACGTGGCTTCTCTGACGGTAATTACACCATTGCTCGTCTTTTCCCAAATAGTTCCAACTTTGCCAGTGTGAAGAAACAGTATGGCGACAATATCGTCTACACTCCTCAAGGTTCAGGAACCTTCGTTGTCACAACTAATATAGACCGTCAGTCTTACGAGCATACTTCTAAGACAACGGATGCACAGAAATCTTCCACTAAGAAAGCACTGCTCAATAAAGATTTCCGTCAGGCTCTGCTTTTTGCCTTTGACCGAACTGCCTATTCTGCACAAACCAATGGCGAAGAAGCGGCAGACAAGCAGCTTCGTAATATTTTTGTTCCGCCAACCTTTGTTCAAGCTAATGGTAAAGAGTTCGGCAGCATTGTAGAAGAAAATCTAGCTAACTACGGTGATGAGTGGAAGGGAGTCAAATTAGACGACGCTCAGGATGGTCTTTATAATCCAGAAAAAGCCAAGGCAGAATTTGCCAAAGCTAAGGAAGCGCTGCAAGCAGAAGGAGTAGAATTCCCTATTCATCTGGATATTCCGGTCAGCTCAGCAGATACCAATGGCGTTAAGAGTGTTCAGTCACTGAAGCAGTCTATTGAATCCAATCTTGGCTCTGATAATGTAGTGATTGACATTCAGCAGATGACAGATGATGAGTTGAATAACATCACCTACTTTGCGAACTCTGCATCTCAAGAAGACTGGGACTTGAATAATAATCTCGGCTGGAGCCCAGATTATAACGATCCATCTTCTTATCTGGAAATCACTGGCTCTAAGACTGGTGAGAATGTTGACGGCTACTTTGGTTTTGACCCTGGAACAGATAACGCAGCGGCTAAAGAGGCCGGCTTTGAAGAGTATGACAAGCTCTTGGAAGATGCAGCTGCGGAAAACGAGGATATTAACAAACGTTACGAAAAGTATGCTGCAGCTCAGGCTTGGCTAACTGATAGTGCCCTGTTGATGCCAGCTTGGTCATCTGGTGCAACACCAAGTGTCCGTAAGGTTGTTCCATTCTCGGGACCATTTGCTTGGACTGGAAACAAGGGTGAATACAGCTTTAAATATGTTGAAATCCAAGATAAACCAATAACGACTAAAGAATATGAAAAAGCGCGTGAAAAATGGGCAAAAGAAAAGGAAGAATCCAATAAAAAAGCTCAAGAAGAACTCGCAGAACATATCAAATAGAGCAAGAAAATCCCATTGTAGCAACAGTGGGATTTTTGATGATTTTGAAGACGAAATGGACGAGGTTGAGCTTGTCTAGTCCTAGATAATAAACATCCGAGAAAACCATTTGCATAAAAATCTTAGGGTGTTAGTGAGCTAACTTAATATTCTGAAAATTTATTTTACTTTTAGTACTATCTATGCTATAATCTTAATTAAATCTAAAAATCTAAAAGATGGAGAAACCTATATGAAACAAAGCAAAGTCCTTGCATTAGCAGGAGTTACTCTTCTTGCAGCTGGCTTTCTTGCAGCTTGCTCAGGCTCTAAGCCAAACACAAACTCAGGCAGCTCAGACTCTTCTAACACCTTTAATTATATCTACGAGACAGATCCTGAAAACTTGAACTATCTCACTTCAAGTAAGGCTGCTACAACAGATTTGACAGCCAATGTCATTGACGGTCTTTTAGAAAACGACCAATATGGAAACTTAGTTCCTTCAATGGCAGAGGAATGGACTGTATCGCCAGATGGAAAAACTTATACTTACAAACTTCGCAAAGATGCTAAGTGGTATACTTCCGAAGGTGAAGAGTACGCAGATGTGACAGCAGAAGACTTTGTTACAGGACTTAAGTATGCAGCAGACAATAAATCTGAAACAATCTACTTGGTTCAGGATTCTGTCAAAGGGCTTAAGGACTATATTTCTGGGAAGATTGATTTCTCAGAAGTAGGGATTAAAGCAGTCGATGATCATACCGTTGAGTATACTCTTAATGAGCCAGAAAGTTTCTGGAATTCTAAGACTACAATGGGTATTCTCTATCCAGTAAACAAAGAGTTCTTGAAAAACCAAGGTGATAAGTTTGCCCAAGCAACTGATCCAACAAGCTTGCTTTATAATGGACCTTTCTTGCTCAAATCATTGACTTCAAAATCTGAAATTCAATTTGAGAAGAATCCTAATTATTGGGACAAAGAAAATGTTCATGTAGATGCAGTTAAACTCTCTTTCTATGATGGACAAGATCAAGGGAAACTAGCTGATCAGTTCAGTCAAGGGGCTTTGACAACAGCTAGACTCTTCCCAACTAGTGCGACTTATGAAAAGGTTGAAAAAGACTTTAAAGATAATATCGTCTATACACCTCAAGATGCCTCAACATTCTTAGTAGGTACAAACATTGATCGTCAGTCTTACAACCATACTGCTAAGACGTCAGAAGCTCAAAAGACTTCAACTAAGAAAGCCTTGCTTAACAAGGACTTCCGTCAGGCTTTGACCTTTGCTTTCAATCGTGAATCCTATGCATCTCAGATTAATGGTAAGGACGGAGCAGACAAACTTCTTCGCAATCTTTACATCCCACCTACATTTGTGCAAGCTGGTGACAAGTCCTTCGGTGACTTAGTTAAGGAAAAAGTCGTAACCTATGGTGACGAATGGAAAGATGTGGACTTCTCAGATGGCCAAGATGGATTCTATAACGAGAACAAAGCTAAGGCTGAATTTGAAAAAGCAAAAGAAGCTTTGAAAGCCGATGGCGTAGAATTCCCGATCCATCTGGACATTCCGGTTGATCAAACAGCTACTTCTAAAGTACAGCGCGTTCAATCCCTCAAGCAGTCTATTGAAAAGACTTTGGGAACAGATAATGTTGTGATTGATGTTCACCAATTGTCTAAAGATGAAGTGACCAACATTACCTTGTTCGCACCTTCTGCTGCTGAAGAGGACTGGGATATTTCAGATAATGTCGGCTGGTCTCCTGACTATCAAGACCCATCTACCTATCTGGATGTTATCAAACCTGGTGGTGAGAATACTAAGACCTTCTTAGGATTTGACGGCACCGATAATGCTGCAGCAAAACAAGTTGGTTTGGATGAATATACCAAACTAGTTGAAGAAGCTGGAGCAGAGAAGATGGATCTCAACAAGCGCTACGAAAAATATGCGGCTGCTCAGGCTTGGCTGACTGATAGTGCTTTGTTGATTCCGGTAACTTCTAGAACTGGCCGTCCAACCTTGACTAAGGTAGTACCATTCTCAGCACCGTTTGCTTGGTCTGGTGCTAAGGCGCGTGAAGCAGCAAGTTATAAGTACATGAAATTGCAGGATGAGACTGTAACGACAAAAGATTATAATAGCGCTCAGGAAAAATGGAATAAAGAACGTGTGGAATCTAATAAAAAAGCTCAAGAAGAATTAGCAGACCACGTGAAATAAGCTTGCTAAGAGAACTTTCTCTAATAGAGGAGAAAGTTCTTTTGGAATTTAAAGGAAACGATAAATGAAAAAATATATTTTTATGCGTATTTTACGCTCAATTGTGTCGATTTTCTTGGTGACGACCCTGACTTATGCCATTATCTATACCATGGTGCCAAGAAGGTTGATTTTCAAGCAGGATCCTAACTATAATAAAATAGCGACCAATAAAGATAAAAAAGCTAACTATGAAAACACCATCTTTGAGCGGATGGGTTACATTGACTATTATGATACTAAGGAACTACAGGAGAAAGCCAGCAAGGAAGAGTCCTCTGTTACAACAGAAGCTACAGAAGCAAACAAGAAGATTTATCAGAAGTATATTGATAAACTTGGCAATGGCTGGAAATTGCAGAAATTCCCACTGAGCGGAGAATTCTATGCTGTACGTGAAGTGCCTGTTTATGAGCGTGTATTTGAGTTCTATGCTAATTTGATTCAAATTGACCATCCAAATGTTATCCAAGATGAGGAAAATCCAAACCTAGAGCGTTATATCCGGTTTGAAAATGATCCTTCTGTTGGCTGGTCTCTTGTGGGTTCTGGTACCAAGCATAAGTATCTGCTGTACTTTAATGGTCAGTTCCCATTTGTCCACCAGAACTTTATCACCTTTAATTTAGGTAATTCTTATCCAACCTATGCTAATATTCCTGTTCTGCAGGTTATTACACAGGGACAAGGGCAAACTAAGTCTTCTGAAGTTCAATTCCCGACAGGTAAAAAGACATCGTCTGTTAATATTTATTCTCGTACTTACAAGACGCCAAGCAAAGCCGATTCACAGGACATTGCTAAGTTTGGTAAGGGAGATGCCTATACAGCGACTCAAAGCAACTATCAAAATCCATCCATGATTACCAGCTCAGCCATTATTGGTTTGATTGGTGTGGCTCTGTCTTATCTGATTGCTATTCCGCTCGGTTCCTACATGGCTCGACTTAAGAATACATGGTTTGATAGCATTTCCACAGCAGGTTTGACCTTCATGATGTCACTGCCAACCATCGCCTTGGTCTACATTGTCCGTTTGGCGGGGTCTGCCGTTGGTCTTCCAGATTCCTTCCCAATCTTGGGAGCGGGAGATTGGCGCTCTTATGTCCTGCCAGCTGTTATTCTAGGGCTTTTGAGTGCTCCTTGGACAGCTGTTTGGATTCGCCGGTATATGATTGACCTTCAGTCTCAGGATTTTGTCCGCTTTGCGCGTGCTAAGGGTCTCTCAGAAAAAGAAATTTCTAACAAGCACATCTTTAAAAACGCTATGGTGCCGCTGGTATCTAGTATTCCAGCTTCAATCGTCGGAGTTATTGCGGGTGCAACCTTGACAGAAACAGTCTTTGCTTTCCCTGGTATGGGTAAGATGTTGATTGATTCCGTTAAGGCATCTAATAACTCTATGGTTGTCGGTCTTGTATTCATCTTCACATGTCTGTCTATCTTTGCCCTCTTGCTGGGTGACATTCTGATGACTGTACTGGACCCACGTATCAAGTTAACATCAAAAGGAGGTAAATAATGGCTACAATTGATAAAAGCAAATTCCAATTTGTCAAACGTGACGATTTTGCCTCTGAAACGATTGATGCTCCAGCCTACTCTTACTGGAAATCAGTCATGCGCCAATTCCTTAAAAAGAAATCAACCATTACTATGCTGGGAATTCTGATTGCCATTATTCTCATGAGCTTCATTTATCCTATGTTTTCAGACTTCGACTTTAATGACGTGAGTAAGGTAAATGACTTTAGTATGCGTTATATCAAGCCAAGTGGCCAGTACTGGTTTGGAACGGATAGTAATGGTAAGTCTCTCTTTGATGGTGTTTGGTTTGGTGCTCGTAACTCTATTCTTATTTCGATTATTGCGACGGTTATTAATCTGACTATCGGAGTTATCATCGGCGGTATCTGGGGAATTTCCAAAACAGTTGACCGCGTCATGATGGAAGTCTACAATATCATTTCAAACATCCCAGCCCTCTTGATTGTCATCGTCTTGACCTACTCTATCGGTGCTGGTTTCTGGAATCTTATTTTTGCTATGACGATTACTGGTTGGGTCGGTATTGCTTACACTATCCGTGTGCAGATTATACGCTATCGGGATTTGGAGTACAACCTTGCCTCTCGTACTCTTGGTACACCGACTCTCAAGATTGTAACGAAGAACATTATGCCGCAGTTGGTATCTGTTATCGTGACCACCACTTCACAAATGTTGCCAAGCTTTATCTCTTACGAAGCCTTTCTGTCCTTCTTTGGCTTAGGGCTTCCTGTAACAGTGCCAAGTTTGGGACGCTTGATTTCAGATTATTCTCAAAACGTGACGACCAATGCCTACCTCTTTTGGATTCCGCTTACAACTCTGATTTTGGTATCCCTTACTTTCTTCGTAGTTGGTCAAAACTTAGCCGACGCCAGCGATCCACGTACACATAGATAGGAGTAAATATGACAAAGAATGAAAATGTAATATTGACTGCTCGCGATATTGTCGTGGAATTCGATGTTCGCGATCGTGTCTTAACCGCCATTCGAGGTGTCTCATTGGACTTAATTGAAGGCGAAGTCCTGGCTATTGTTGGTGAATCAGGTTCAGGAAAGTCTGTCTTAACCAAGACTTTTACTGGTATGTTAGAAGAAAACGGCCGTGTAGCTCAAGGAACCATTGATTACCGAGGCAAAGATTTGATGACTCTTCGGACTAACAAAGATTGGGAGCCGATTCGTGGTGCGAAAATTGCGACTATCTTCCAAGATCCTATGACGAGCTTGGATCCGATTAACACCATTGGAAGCCAGATTACAGAAGTCATTATCAAACACCAAGGGAAGTCAAGCAAAGAAGCTAAAAAAATGGCCATTGATTACATGAGTAAAGTCGGAATTCCAGATGCGGAAAAACGTTTCGAAGAGTATCCTTTCCAATACTCAGGTGGTATGCGGCAGCGGATTGTTATTGCTATTGCCTTGGCTTGCCGTCCTGATATTCTTATCTGTGATGAGCCGACAACAGCCCTCGATGTAACCATTCAAGCGCAGATCATTGACTTGCTCAAATCCTTGCAGCAAGAATATCATTTCACAACCATCTTTATTACGCACGACCTTGGAGTTGTAGCTAGTATTGCAGATAAGGTTGCAGTCATGTATGCTGGTGAGATTATCGAATACGGTACAGTTGAAGAAATCTTCTATGAGCCAAAACATCCTTATACATGGAGTCTGCTGTCAAGCTTGCCTCAGTTGGCAGATGCGAATGGTGCCCTCTACTCGATTCCTGGAACGCCACCGTCTCTTTATTCACCAATCAAAGGGGATGCCTTTGCTTTGCGTTCTGACTATGCCATGTCAATTGACTTTGAAGAAGCAGCGCCGGCTTTCAATGTGTCAGATACTCATTGGGCTAAGACTTGGTTGCTCCATGAAGATGCGCCTAAGGTTCATAAACCAGAAATTATCGAAAACCTGCATGAAAAAATTCGTTCAAAAATGGGTTTCAATCAATTAGAAGCTTAGGAGGAAGGAAATGACTGAAAAATTAGTTGAAATTAAAGATTTAGAAATTTCCTTCGGTGAAGGAAGTAAGAAATTTGTAGCAGTAAAAAACGCAAATTTCTTCATCAATAAGGGGGAAACTTTCTCTCTTGTAGGAGAATCAGGTTCTGGTAAGACTACGATTGGTCGAGCTATTATCGGACTTAATGATACCAGTGCAGGCGATATCTTCTATGAAGGTAAAAAGATTAACGGGAAAAAGTCTAAAGCAGAAGAAGCAGACTTGATCCGCAAGATTCAGATGATTTTCCAAGATCCAGCTGCTAGTCTGAATGAGCGTGCAACGGTTGACTATATCATATCTGAGGGGCTCTACAATTATCATTTATTTGATAGCGAAGAAGATCGTCAAAGAAAAGTCAAAAATATCATCAATGAAGTTGGTTTGTTGGCTGAGCATTTAACTCGCTATCCTCATGAATTCTCTGGTGGACAGCGTCAGCGGATTGGGATTGCTCGTGCTTTGGTCATGCAACCAGATTTCGTAATTGCGGATGAGCCAATCTCCGCCTTGGATGTGTCTGTCCGGGCTCAGGTTCTGAATCTTTTAAAAAAATTCCAAAAAGAATTAGGCTTGACATATCTCTTTATTGCCCATGACCTTTCGGTAGTTCGTTTTATTTCTGATCGTATCGCCGTGATTTACAAAGGTGTCATTGTAGAGGTGGCAGAGACAGAGGAGCTATTCAACCATCCTGTCCATCCTTACACACAATCCCTACTCTCAGCTGTACCAATTCCAGACCCAATCTTGGAGCGTAAAAAAGTGTTGAAGGTCTATGATCCTGAACAGCACGATTATTCAGTTGATAAACCAGAAATGGCAGAGATTCGTCTAGGACATTATGTCTGGGCTAATAAAGCAGAACTCGAAAAGTATAAACAAGAACAAGAATAGAAAAAATGTCCGAAAGGGCATTTTTTTTGCGCCTTTAAAACAAGATAGAATGTAGGCCAATTTAGCAGCCTCAAAGATATGTAATATCATCCACTAACTTAAAAACAATAATTTTTTCAAAAAAATTAGAAAAAGGTATTGACAGGGTGAGGGTATAGGTGATATACTAATATAGTTGTCGCGA
>NZ_JAKUVC010000006.1 GCF_026781265.1 Streptococcus sanguinis | reverse complement strand
TAATTGTCTAACTTTTTGGGGTCAGTACATTCTGACATCAAAAAGTAGTCAAGTCAAAGCGACTGAACAGGTCTTAGCCTATTATCAGCAACTAAAAGAGACAGATATCGATATCTCATTGATGTTGGTAACTGACGGAAAAAAAGTATCCGAGGTTGTTGAGAATATAGACGGAATTAAGTCAACTCCATTTAAAGAACTCGATGTCCATTCTTTTGATAGAATTATTAAAGCAATTATCGCTTCAGACTCTAAACGCTTAAATTCGTATAATATTGTTAGAGACTTCTCTCTCGACATGGAAAATAGTATCACAAAAAGAATTGCCAATAAGTTATTTCTATTTTTAAATGATTCAGATAATAATGATAGAACCAATATGATTCAAAGGGAATGGCAAGAATTATTTCATTTATCTGAAGCTGATACTGGAAAAAATCAGGACATTATTAAAAGAAGAGAAGAATTGGGAGAATTATTTAACACCATAATAAATAGCCCAAAACTTGAATATAAGGGTTTATTTGCCTTACAAACTACCTATGCTATTATTGTAAAATTAATGGCTTGTAAAATTGTTCATAGAGTGACTACAACTGAGGATATTCAATACTTTAGTGATTTAACATCTGTAACAGAGGAGCAGATGCATCAATTTTTATCTAAAATGGAAGATGGATATTCATTCGCTGATGAGGGAATTAGAAATCTTCTTGAAGGGGATTTTTTCTCTTGGTATGTCTGGGAGGAAAAATGGGATTTTGAATTGTATTCACATATAAAAGAGCTTGTTTCAATGATTGAGGATTATACAATCTATGGTTCTGAGAATCACTTGAAATCTGCTGATGTCTTTAAAGATTTGTATATTGAAATTATGCCTAAAGCGGTCAGACATTCACTAGGTGAATACTTTACACCCGCTTGGCTTGCTGATTCTTTAATAAAAGAAGCTATTTCTCATAATCAGCCTGATGATTTTGTTGCTGTAGACCCTACCTGTGGTTCAGGTATATTTTTAATTGCTATAATTCAAAATATTATTGCAAAGCATAATATTAAGGATTATACTGATGAGCAGAAAGAAAAACTTCTTTTTCAAATACTTGAAAGAGTTAAAGGAGTAGATATAAATCCATTAAGTGTATTGACTGCCAGAGTGGGATATATGTTAGCTATTTCTCCGTTGCTAACAGGAAATAACGTTTTTGAAATACCAGTTTATCTTGGTGACTCCGCTGTAACTCCTAAAAAGGAATTAGTTGAGGATGTTGAGTGTTTTAAATATGATATGGCAAGTATTCAAAGTGATATTAATGCAATTTTTCCAGTTAAAGTTGTGGAGAACAAAGAAGAATTTTCACGACTAATTACTTTCTTAGCTAAACTAGCTAAAAAAGGTAATGAGGAGTTACTCTTTGAATATCTTAATGAGTCAGTTATTCGTAATGTTGGAAAAACCAACACTCAATTAGAGTTACGTATGCGTGATATGATTGACCAAATTATAGCATTGAATGAAAATGGTTGGAATGGTTTATGGGTGAAAGTGATTGGCAACTTTATCAAAATGGCTACTATCAACGATATTGATGTAATCATTGGAAATCCACCTTGGGTAAAATGGGAATTCTTACCAAGTACTTATGCAGAAAGAATAAAAGCAATCTCAATTAGTAGACATTTATTTAGTGGTCAGACTTATATGGGTGCTATTTCTTTAAATATTTGTGCACTGATTGCTCATGTTGTAGCAACTACTTGGTTAAAAACAACTGGGGTACTTGCATTTTTAATGCCTAAAACCATTCTGACGCAGGATTCATATGAAGGTTTCAGGAACTTTATTATTGATGAGGCTACTGATGAAAGATTCTATCTTCAAAAATGTGTAGATTGGGAAAAATCAGGTCATCCGTTTATTGCTATGAAAGAATCATTTCTATCATACATATATAAACGTGATTATGTTGATTACAGTAAAGGCCTACCTCTTGAATTTGTTACGAAAAAGAGGGGTAAGCAAAGTAAGAACATGAGAATAATTAACTTAGAACATTCTTTTGAAAAAGTAAAGAATAATTTTGAGTTTACTCAAGGTAAATTAGTTCAAGTGGATAATTCTAGGTCAGGTTTTACATTTGTCAGGGATACAAGGCAAGTAGAGAATTTTTCCAAGATTATAGGTTACTGTGCTTATAAAGGGAGATCAGGCGTTGAATTCACTCCTAAAGAAGTCTATATGCTAAAAGATGGAGGAAATGATTCTTCTTCAAACACACTAGGATGGACCTTTAACAATGATGTGGCAAGAGGAACTATTCATAAAGTAAATCAGATCGGTCCACTAAAAATAGAGACGGAGTTTGTCCGCCCTCTAATTAAAGGCCCAATGATTGGAAAATTCTGTATAGATTGGTCAAATGAATATGTTATATATCCATATAGGGAAAATCAAAACAATTCAGTTGCGTTGCATGATTTATTAAAAAGATCACCAAAACTAACTCAGTATTTATTAAATCAAGAGTCAGTAATCGGAGCACAAAGTGAAAGATCTAAGGCGATTGCTAAAGGAGATGATTTTTACTCACTTAGTAAAATAGGGGCGTATACATATGCACCCTTCAAGGTAGTATTTAGAGATAATAGTAAGTGGGCTGCTGCAGTATTAGGTCCGAAAGTTACTTCATGGGGAGAAGTTGTAAATCCTATTCCTGCTAAACATGCTCCTTATATTTCACAAAGAAAACCATTCCCGAATGAGAAGGTTAAAAATCAAGAAGAATTATATATTTCTGAAAATGAAGCTTATTATATATGTGGCATACTAAATTCACCAGTTGTTGAAAACTATATGCTAAGCACGTTCAGTCATAGAAGTATTTCTATTGATTTAAAAATTAAACTCCCACTTTATGACGAAAACAATCCGCTTCACAGAGAAATATCGGAAATAGTAAAATCTACGATTTCACTAGGTAAGGTATCTGATACGTTCTTGAGTAAGTTGAATGAATTGTACTTAGCAATTTGCGAAGAAGATTCCTAATTACTTGCTATAATTTTCTATTAGAGTTAAGATACCATCACTGAAAGGATGGTATCTATGAACTCAAACAGAGTAAACAAAGAAATAATTCATTTAACTAAAAATTATTTAAGTCAGCTTACAAAGTATCAAAACTATCTATCTCAAAATAGATACTTATTTTACTCATTTAACGAGATTAATAAGTTGTTAAAAATAGCAATAGAAATTATTGAGAGGAAGTTGAATAAATTTTAGGTAGTGGAACCTAAATAGCTCAATGGATTTTGAGCTATTTTTTTACATTTTTGTTAATACTCTTCTGATTAGCTTTCTCTTTTCTTATAATAAAGATGCAGATTTCTGGAAAGGAGGAAAAATGGTTAGAAGGAGTTCTAAGAAATTAACGAAGAAGCAAGAGCGTATTCGTAATGCCTTTGAGTATGAGAGAACCGTAGAGGTCATTCCAGCAGTTGTGCAGAATGCTAGCTTAGGACAGCAGAAGACTCGTGTGGCAGCTTATTGCAGGGTCAGTACCTTTGATGAATCCCAGTCAGGCAGTTTTGAACTTCAAAAACAATCCTACCTGGAACGGATTCAGAATACACCGAATTGGGAGCTGGCTGGTATTTATGCTGATCAGGGAGCATCTGGTACTACCATTAGGAAGCGTGAGCAGTTCCAACAAATGCTAGAAGATTGCAGGAAAGGGAAAATTGATTTGATACTGGTCAAGAGTATCAGTCGTTTTGCTCGAAACCAGCTGGACTTCATAAGCATCTACCGAGAGCTGAAAGCTTTACCTCATCCAGTAGGTATTTTAATCGAAGACATTAATCTAAACACGCTGGATACCAAAGGTGAGCTGGTGTTAGGAGTTATGTCTATAGTAGCTCAAGGCGAGAGTGAGCAGAAGAGTGCTTCGATTACTTGGTCTATTATCGAGCGTTTCAAACGCGGTATCCCAATCATCCCAACGCATAATCTACTTGGCTATACTAAGGACAAGTATGGTCAAATAATAATTGATGATTCGGAAGCCAAGGTAGTAAGGTATATCTACGATTCATATATGAATGGCAGAACTGTGCGTGAGATTGCTGATGCGCTAATGGAACATCATATTCCAACGGTCACTGGACTTGAAAATTGGTCTACCCTTGCTGTTAATAACATACTTAGGAATGAGAAGTATAAGGGTGAGATTATCATGCAGAAGACCTATACGGTAGACTGCTTTAGTCATAAGACGCGGAAGAATAATGGTGAGCGTCCGAAATACCGACTGAGAAATGGAATTCCTTCAATTATATCTGACTCTGACTGGAGTTTGGTTCAAGAGCTGCTCTCTCAACCGAGAAGAAGAACGAAATCTGCCAAAGTAGCTCTTGTGCCAAAACTCTATGTAAAAAGGGTGAAGTCAGGAATACTGAAGGATTTTATTGTACTCGATTCTTCTTGGAAGAAGAAGGAGATTCAAACTGTATTTAAAGGAGAAAAACCATGAGATTTTCAGACTACGATTTACAGGTTATTACTATAGAGAAAACTGCTAGTGATTACAGCATGACTGTCAATAAGAATTTCGTAACATTCAGCAAGGCTATAGCTGCTGAGCTGAACTATCCTAGTCATGTCATTGTGGCATTTAACAAAGACACAAAAGTCATGGGGATTCAGGTATGCCATGCTAATACCAAGGGGTCTTATGAGTTCTGCAAGTCAAAAAAGATTAGAAAAGGTGTGGTTCAGATGATGAATAAGAATCTGAAAGAAGCCATCTTGACAATTATGCCAGACTGGGAGAGTGGGAAACGCTATAAAGTACCAGGTATATACATTGCTGAGGATAGGGCCTTTGTCTTTGAGTTAAAAGGCTATGAGGTTCTTAAACCTTATCGCAAAGAAAGTTGATTCTTACTAGGTTTATGGTAGAGTCGATATTGGCTCTACCTTTTTTATATTTTATGTGTGTTATAAAAACTATCAATTAAAGTCTAATTGATCACTAAAAATGGTATTACTTTAGCTAATTGTAGAGTTTGGATTTTTTAAATAGAACTCAATTTCAGTTTGATTGGTAACAGTTTCGTGGTATAATAGCTTAAACTAAGAAGTTTTAGGAGATAGTGGTATGAGAAATGACATTCAGCCCAATTTACAAACAATAAAGGAGTATTTCACAAAGTCAGAATTTTATATTCCAACCTATCAACGTCCATATGCTTGGCAGGTGGCACAATGTGAACAGCTGATTGAAGATATTAATGTACATATGGAAAATTTTGATGATTCTGTTCAAGATAATTATTTTTTTGGAGCGATACTAATCGCGCAAGAGTCAGGTGAGGAGCATGAGGTTGCCTTGATTGATGGTCAACAAAGAACTACAACGTTTATGCTTTTATTAAAGGCATTGCTTTTGAAAATAGAGAATGAGCTAATTGTCCAACCATCAACGGATGCCGATGGAAAAAGAATCATCAAGCGGTTGAACGGACTTAAGGAACAGATTTCAGTTATGTTGTTCAATTTATCTGAAGATGAAAAGGATGATTTTGTTGAGGGAGTTTATTTCCCTACTAAGGGTAAGATTAAATATTTGAACGGTTCGATTTCTGAGAAGTATGCAAATGATATGAATGTTGTACTTCTTGGGAACGATTTCGATGGTATCAAGAATTCAGCTTTCCAAATATATCGTCGACAGAAAGATAATAGGTATACCAATTTTTTTAAAAATTTTCGTTATTTTTATAACTGGTGTAGTAATCTTAGTGTACTTAGTTGCATAAATTTTGCAAATCATTTTATTAACAATTGTCAGGTAATTACGATTACTAGTTATAATACTGATCAGGCTATAAACATCTTTAACTCTTTGAATGGTACAGGAGTTCCTTTGACACCAATTGAAGTAATTGTGTCTAAAACCACCGCGAACGCAAAAGATAGAAAAATTTTTGAAAGTAATTGGCAAAATATTGTTGCTAGAACGGATGTATCACGGCTAGACTTAAATACACTTATTACTCATTATATCTTTGTGAAACTTTCTGAACAAAATGGTTCTGATCGAAGAAATCCTGGGATTCGTGCTTTCTTTGCTAAGAATAAGGAGCTTTTAAATCGAGATACATTATTCACTAGTGAGCTAGAAAAAATACTAACAAACTTTGATATTTTTTCTGAATCTATGCTAGGTCAAGTTATTAGCAGACTCAATGGCAATTTGAAGCCGTTTGTTAGTAGCTACTTATTTTATCGAGATGATATCAGCTATCTTGAAGAGTTGTTAAAACTTGGACTTCTCATTGAACTTTCAGAACTCTCGTATAGCCATAGACTGTTTAAGGGATTTCTTGAAGAAATAAATTTGAAGTATAGTCAAGTTACAACAATTTCTACTCAGGACTTAATTGCTAATATAAAAGACCATATTGAAAATAATTTTGATTATAATAGCATCAGACAGACTCTATCCGAAAGTGGGGTTCCGAATTCGATTCTTTATGTGAATGAGTATCTTTATGCTCTTGAACAGGGCAAAGAATATAATCTTGAGGGCGGTATTGATATTGAACATATTATGCCTAAAAGTGGTTTAAACAGGGAAAACATAATGGCGGATGCTGGTTGTTCTAGTCAAGAAGAATTTCAAGAATATGCTGAAAAACTCGGGAATAAGATTCTTCTCGAATCGGTTATTAATAGAGGTATAGGGGATGCATGGTTTAGAACTAAAAAGGAGAATAATATAACGAGTGGCCGAGGCTACATTGGCAGCAGGTTTCCAATTGCTCATTCACTTGTAAACTATGATAGTGATACTTGGACGAAAAATGATATTGATAAAGCCACAGAGAAAGCTGCAGAACGAATTGCAAATTTTGTATTCAGTAAATAGTTCACATTTATATTTCGATAATAAAACAGCTCAGCACAATAATTGTGCTGAGCTATTTTATATGTGTTACTGTTTTTTGATAACTATACTTCCTGATTAACCTTCCATCATTTATTGTTTCTATATTAAATACAAAGTAATGATCTCGATTGTCTATTGAATTCTCTTTATTTAACTTAAAAAAATTCTTCATGGATTTTGCCATGGTTAGCATGATGTCATCAGTAAGAAAAGTAAGCGGAGTATTTAAAGCAGAATAGCGATAGAAGTCAGTTTCAAATTTTCTGTAGCTTTCACTGAAGTAATCCATCTGCAATTCGTTTCTATTAGATTCAAGCTGTTTCATTCTCAAATTCCTCAACTAATTCTATAGTAAGTATATCAGCTAATTTTAGAGGTACATACCCTTCCGTGCTTTTTAAGAGTATTCTTTCATTATTAACTGTTGAGACAGTACCAAAATAAGATATAGTTTGTTCTAAGTATTTGCTGCGGATACAACCAGTTAGTTGATTTACATAAAGCTGGTTCAGTAAAAGTAATTTTTCTTCAAAAGACAATTCGAACTTGAAAGAAGTCTTGTTGCCATCCTCTTTCAAGGCAGAAGTATGTTCAGACAAGAAAAATCCCATCCATTTTGCCATTTTTCTATCATGATATTGTCGGGCATCTGGAAAGGGTAAATAAGAGCGGTCAATCATTTTAATCCCTCCAATCCACCAGCAGAGTGGCCACCAATTAATTTACTACGAGCAATGCTTCGAGAGCTTTCTAGAAGAGAAGTAGCTTTTTGGATTGCTAGGAATCCAAATTCGTTTCGAATACTATCAATGGATTGTTGAAGTTTGTCTTCTTTTTCAATACTCTCATAATCATCGAATAGTGAAAGTAAGCTAAATGATTCATCTACAAAATCATCATATCTCACCCCAATTTGTCTAACTGCCCCTCTTGAGTATTTACTACGAAAGAGAGATAGGACCGTTTCTGTTAGTATTTTTGTGTTATTAGTTGGCTCTATTTTTCTCTGAGTGCTAATTGGTTTTTTATTTTCGATACGAGAATATCCCACAAATATAGAAACAGTGCTAGCTTTTTTATGAGCTTTTCGTAACCTAATTGATACTTGTTCAGCCATCTCGCTTAAGACAATCTCTATATCACGTTGTTGTATATAATCCTTTGGTAGAACTTGTGAATTTCCAAGCCCCTTAGATTTTGGCTTATATGCTATATGAACATTACTTTCATCAACTCCATTTGCGTGAAACCAATGTTGAAGTCCGATAACACCGAATTCTTTTTTTAAAATGGCAGGATCACAATTTGCCAATTCTTTGATTGAAGTAATGCCTAATTTGATTAATCTTTTTTCTGTTCTTGAACCAATCCCCCAGAAATCAGTCATTTTGGGAATAGACCAGACTTTTGTTTCAACATCTTCATAAGACCAATTTGCTCTCATAGTTCGAGTCTTTTTTGCTTCGTTATCCAATGCTAGTTTTGCAAGTAGAGGATTAGCATTGCTCATACCAACAGTCGAATAGAGACCTGTTTCTCTCCAAATATCGTGCTGAATTTTTGCGGAAATATTATCCAGTTTTTCTCTCCGAGTTAATGTATTTCCAGGAATAAAGTAATTGAGTGAGGATGTCAAGTCGATAAATCCTTCGTCAATTGAATAAGGTAGTATATCTTTGTGACTGGCATAATTTTGAAGGATATTTTGTATATTAATGTTTTTCTTTATGTATAAATCCATTCTAGGCGGAACAATTAAGGTTCTCTTTGCCCAATGTTCAATATAAAAGATATAGTCGTATGAGATTTTAATTCCTTTCCGCCTAGCATTCAGATAATTAAATTGCCTAGATTGAATATCGAATGGTAAATCATAAGAACGTCCTACATTGGATTTTCCAAATACTTTTTTAAACATAGGTGACGAAGCTAAAATAAGTCCTTCAGAATTATCCGCTCGACTCATAACACAGAGTGAAGTAGTTAGTGGGTTTAAACCTCTGTCAATACACTCAACGGAAGCATAGAATGATTTTATATCAAAAAAAGCTATGTCAGAATGAGGTTCTTTTGAATAGTCAATATAAGCCATAATTTACCTCGATTTTATACTTTCCAATTTTGCAATTAGAATATCTAGGTAATTGGTAATATCATATTCAAATAAAGTCAAAGAAATATAAATTCGATTATCACTTAGATAAATCATATCTGTATGTTTTTTGACCATAGTTATCCTCCGATCACAGGCATAAAATGCCCAACAACCAAGCCAACAATTCTTGGTTCGTCCTCAGATGGGATAAAACGATCTGGATACTTTTTATTTAAGGAAACCATCCTAAAACCATTTTCTTCCCGATAGAGTCGTTTTATATAAACAGACTCATTCCAGGAAAGAGCATAAACTGCCCCATCATAGTCAAAGCCAGTTGCTCGAATTAACGCAATTTCTCCATCTTCGTAGACAGGTTTCATTGAATCCCCCTGTATCCAAGCAGCGAAATCATATCCATATTGTTCCTCATCTGAATAGACGGTTTCAGTTTCTTGTTCATCAAAGAATGCTTCACCTGCTCCAGCTGAGAGAGCAATATCCGACAATACCTTGACAGCAAAAAGCTGAATAGTTTTCTTTTGTTCCTGTGACTGTAGTAAGTCTTCAACATATGTGTCAGCCTTTTGTTGATTCATAGGGTTCAGTTGAAGATAATGATTCATAATGTCATATTCAGACTCAAAATAAGTATCTGAGACCCCAAGGATAGAAGCAAGAGCTGAGAGATTTTTTTGGTTAGGTTTTGCTCGTCCAGATTCCCAACTGTTGTATGATGAGCGATTTATACGGATGATATCTGCTATTTCAGCTTGCGTCATTCCTTTTTCTATACGTTTTTGTTTTAGTCTTTTTCCCGAAAACATGATATAATACTCCTGTGTTGTTTTATAAAACAACATCATTGTATCAAAAAGAGATTTAGTTTTCAATAATTTTTATCAAAAAATATTTTAGATGAGTTTCGTTTACTATTAGTTTAAAAGGAAGTGTATATAATATAATTCTATAAAACTTAAGAAATAATGTATTTTTTGGTATACTGAATACATTGAAAAAATGGATTAAGAAATTTTCTTTTGTGATTTATATGGAACTACGACTCAAATTTGTAGAAAATTTATTAAAAAGGGAGATTGCTATGTCATTTAAAACCTTATTCCAAAATACATTTTATAATGAGCTTTTTACTCAGATTAATTCGTATGTTTATAACTCTAGAGAATCCTTAAATATATCCTCATATTCAATTGATGACATTAAGTTTGCCAAACTAGATGATTTCTCTATAAAGAGTATCCATGCAAGCAATAAAAGTGGAGACTTTATTGTTTCGGATTTACTTGTAATTGGATTTTTAAATATTGGAGGCCATGGTCGTTTTGGCTATGAAAAAGACAGTGCTGAAATTTGGCTCTCAGTAAAAGTAAAGTATTTATTGACTGATGGCCTTCATCAATTTTCTGTCTTAAAAGTCAAGCCTTATGTTCATTCAAGTGAGAAAGGACCTATTCCTTATTTCTCAAAAGAATTTGTGCCCTATGTTAGCGCGAAGAATATGGATAGTATTGCAGAAGACATTTTAGAACAATATTATCCAGAGATGCTACAAACTCCTATGGCACTGCCCATCTATGATTTTGTGCGGAATATTGGAGTTGAAGTTGAAGAAGGTACTCTTTCCTCAGATGGTTCTATTTTTGGCGAGATGGTTTTTAAAGATAGTCTTGTAATTTTCTTTGATGGTGATCAGGAAAAGGAACGTACCGTGAAGTCTGGAACCGTTCTAGTTGACCCTCAGGTCAAAGGTCTTCGAAATCAGGGAAGTTTTAATAATACCATTATTCATGAATGTGTTCACTGGCTTCTGCACCGTACTCACAATGAATATAAGAGCTTACTAGGGTCGAAAGATACCAAAATTTCCAGCCGTTTAAATCGCTCAGCTATCAAAGAAGATAAATGGAGTACTTATGACTGGATGGAGTGGCAGGCCAATGGTATTGCAGCAAGGATTCTGATGCCAAGGAAAACCACGAAAATGATGGTCCAAGAACTGTTTCTCAAATATTCATTAGTTTTTGATGAAGATGAACGGATCACTATGTTTGAACAGGTGATTGATGATTTAGCTTATTTCTTTCAAGTGTCCCGATGGGCTGTTAAAATTCGCATGATGCAGCTAGGTTTTACGGAATTTGAAGGAATCTACAAGTATGTGGGGCATGAATACATCAAGAGCTATACTTGTGAAGCGGATGCGATTCAAAATAATCAGACATTCACCATCTCTTTTAATAACGCTTGTTTTTTGAACTTCAAGAATGAACGTTTTAGAGAGCTAATGGATTCAGGAAAGTATGTTTATGTAGATTCTCATTTCTGCTTAAACTCTGAGAAGTATGTTCAAATGGTAGAATACGGAGTTTATCAAATGACTGACTACGCTTATTCCCATATGGATGAATGCTGTCTTATTTTTGATATCCACTATGCAGGCCGAAAAAGTATTAGTTATAAGGATTTCAACGATTATATTTTGTATCGTGGAAATTTGCCCGAACTAAAAATTGAGATTGATTTTTCAGAACATATCATTGAAGTCAACTCAATCCCAGAATACTCTGGTCATATTTTTTCTGAGATTCAGCGCATTATGGAATCTCTTCCGAATCATTTTTGTGGGACATTACGTTACCATCGAGACCGAAAAGATTGTTCCAGAGAACAATTGGAAGAATACAGTGGTGTCAGTGTTTCTACAATAGAAAGGATGGAATTGAAGCACGGAGAGAATGGTAAGTTGACGAACATTATAGCTGTCTGTATTGGACTGAAGCTGTATCCGGACTTCAGTTTCGATTTGATAGGAAAGAGCACTCATAGCTTAAGCGATATGATTCCACATCATAGTGCTTATAAAATGATTCTCAGAAACTGTTATCATCTTTCAGTGGAAGAAGTGAATGAAAAGCTAAAATCCATGAATATAGAAACAATTTAAAAAAATTTATTTTTGCCCCTCATTTTTTGAGGGGTCTTTTTTTGCGTTTTGACAGTCTTTCTAGTTAAAGGTCCACTTACTAAAACCGCATTTTTAGGCTTAGAATCTCTCATTTTTTGCTCTGTTGACTTTCGCCAAATGGTTTTATACTAGTCTTGTGAGTTGGAGATGGCCATCGACAGCAACTCCAAAAAAATGATGAAGGACGGATTTTTCCAAATGAAAACAGTATTTATTTGTTCACCCTATCGAGGGAATGTTGCAGAAAATGAAAAGAAGGCACTTGCTTATTCCAAGCAAGCTGCTAAGACAGGTTATGTACCCATCGCTCCGCATTTACTTTTGACTCAGTTCTTAAATGACCGAAATCCCGATGAGCGAATTCAAGGGCTGACTATGGGGCAGGAGCTTTTAAAACGATGTGATGAGATTTGGGTCTATGGTCCCAATATCTCTCAAGGTATGAAGTATGAGATTGAAACGGCGAAAGAGCTTGGGAAACCTTTCCGACTCTTCCATGAGAATGGCCAGCCTATTAATCCAGATACTATGGAGATTGATGACCGAGTAGAGCCTTTGTTTGCACTCCAATGCAGCGGACATAAGGTTCGCTACGCAGGAGAAAAGAATCCAAAAGTTACTAATACTAAAGATTCTGTTTGGTCGAAGTTTCCAAGCATGTTCTTAGAATAAGAAAGGAAAAGCTATGGCACAAATGAAAAAACTAGAAACCGTTATCTCCAACTTACGGATGCTAGCAGATAGTTTGGAAGAACTGTGTGGTGCAGTCGACTTAACGGATGAAGCACCTGTTAAAAAAACTGAAAAGGTTTCATCACCAACTGTCTCCATTGAAGATATCCGCAAAGTTCTGGCTGAAAAGTCTCGAGCTGGAAAAACAGAACAGGTGCGAGAACTCCTTCAAAAATATGGAGCAAACAAGCTCTCTGCGGTAGAAGAAAAGCGCTATTCTTCACTTCTTGAAGATGCGAAAGGACTCTGATATGGCAGAAAAACAACACGCGATGTTATCGGCATCCTCCAGCCACCGCTGGCTGACGGTGCCGCCTCTTGCTCGCTTAGAGGAGTTCTTTGAACACAAGACTAATCCTGCAGCAGAAGAGGGGACACTGGCCCATGCTCTAGCTGAGTATAAGCTGAGAAGAGCACTTCAGATAGAAGCAGAAGAACCGGAAGGTGAGTTGACGCTTGAGATGGAACAATCCACGGAAGATTATGTTGCCTTCATCTTAGATGAGTTAGAACAACTGAAACAAGGAACGAGTGATACAATTATTCTCATTGAGCAGAAAGTTGACTTTTCCCGTTATGTTCCAGAAGGTTTTGGGACTGCTGATTGCGTCATTGTGGCAGACGACACCCTTCATGTCGTGGACTTTAAGTATGGCAAAGGGGTGCTAGTTGAAGCCGAGAACAATCCGCAGATGAAACTCTATGCTCTGGGAGCCTTGGAACTCTATGATGCTCTCTATGATATTGAGGATGTCAAAATGACCATTTTTCAGCCACGAAAAGGTAATATCTCAACTGCCATTTTACAGCGAGAAGATTTGGTAGAGTGGGCTGAGACGGAGCTGAAACCAAAGGCTGAATTGGCCTTTAAAGGAGAAGGAGAAATCACCTACGGTCCTTGGTGTCAGTTCTCTCCTTGTAATGCCGTTCTTAGGGCACGGATGGACTATCATAAAGAGCTTGAACGATTCCAGTTAGCTTCCCCTCATCTTTTGACGGATAGGGAAATTGAAGAAATTCTTCTTCATGTGGATGACCTAGTCAAATGGGCAACAGAGGTGAAAGACTTTGCGACCAAGGTGGCCATTAATTCTCATAAATCATGGAATGGGTTTAAACTGGTCGAAGGTCGCTCTATCCGTCAGTTCACTGATGAAGATGAAGTGGCTAAACTTGCAGAAGCAGAAGGCTTCACCGATATCTATAAACAAAGTCTGGTTTCTCTGACTGAACTGGAGAAACGAATGGGCAAGAAAGAATTTAACCGAGTGTTAGGGCATTTGGTCCGCAAACCTCAAGGTAAGCTGACCCTTGTTCCTGAAAGTGATAAACGAAAAGAATATATTCCAGCAGCAGCTGAATTTGGAGGAAACTAATATGTCAAAAGAAACAAAAGTAATCGTCCCTGGACGTCTATCCTATGCCAATGTATGGGAACCGCAATCCATTAATGGTTCTGAACCAAAATATTCTGTATCGGTCATTATTCCAAAGAGCGATAAGGCCACCATTCAGAAAATCCAACAAGCCGTAGAGCAAGCGAAACAAGAAGCTATTTCAAAATTTGGCGGGAAAATTCCAGCCAATCTGAAACTGCCACTCCGAGATGGAGATATTGACCGGCCGGATGATGAAGCCTATGCCAATAGCTATTTCATTAACTGTAATTCCAAACAAAAGCCGCAGGTTGTAGACCAGCAGGTTCAACCAATCCTGGATCAGGCAGAAGTTTATTCCGGCTGTTATGGTCGAGTATCTGTGACCTTCTACGGCTTTAATTCCAATGGCAATCGTGGGGTAGCAGCTGGCCTTGGAAACATTCAAAAATTGAAAGACGGAGAACCACTGGGTGGTCGAGTTCGAGCAGAAGATGAATTCGGTACCGTTGATGATGACGACTTTCTAGCTTGAGGTGGGTATCCATCTCTTTACCTATTGGAGGACGGATGAAAACTCTAAGCATTGATATTGAAACTTATTCAGATGTAGACTTAACAAAATGCGGAGTCTATCGCTATGTGGATAGTCTAGCCTTTGAGATTTTGCTCTTTGCCTATAAAGAGGACGAGAAAGAAACACAGGTGGTAGACTTAGCTCAGGGAGAACAGATTCCTGAAGAGATTCGTTTAGCTCTATTAGATGATGCCATTATAAAAACGGCCTTCAACGCCAACTTTGAGAGGGTCTGTCTTTCCAAGCTTCTAGGAGAGCATCTTTCAGCTAATTCCTGGTCCTGTACGGCAGTGCTTGCAGCAAGTCTAGGCCTACCATTATCCCTTGAAGGAGTAGGACGAGTTCTCAACATAGAAGAACAAAAGATGAAAGAGGGAAGCAGGCTTATTCGCTATTTCTGTCTGCCCTGTAAAGCAACGAAAGCCAATGGTATGCGCGAGCGAAATTTACCCCATCACGCGCCTGAGGACTGGGAATTATTTAAACGTTACTGCAAGCGAGATGTAGAGGTGGAACAAGCTATTCGAGAGCGTTTAAGAAATTATCCCTTGCTTGATAGTGAGCAGCATCTCTATCAGTTGGATCAGGAAATTAATGACCGAGGCATAGAAGTAGACCAGGAGTTGGTTGAACAGGCCATTCTTTGTGATCTCTCTTATAAGGAGCAAGTGACGAAGCGCGCCTATGAATTGAGTGGGTTAGAGAATCCGAATTCTGTCTCTCAACTAAAGGGTTGGTTAGAAGAACAAGGGGTCTTCATGGATTCGCTGGGAAAGAAAGAGGTGACAAAGCATCTCAAAGAAGCAGATGGAGAAGTGCTTGAAATGTTAAAGCTGCGTCTCTTGATGTCAAAGACCTCTGTCAAGAAATACCAGGCTATCGAACGTTGTGTTTGCTCTGACGGTCGGGTACACGGTCTTCTGCAATTTTATGGGGCAAACCGTACCGGCCGCTGGGCTGGACGGTTGGTCCAGGTACAAAATCTCCCTCAGAACAAACTCAAGGATTTGTCCCTTGCTAGAACGCTTGTCAAAGAAGGGCAGTTTGAAACCTTGGATACTCTCTATGAGAATGTCCCGAGTGTCCTTTCTGAACTTATTCGGACTGCCTTTGTCCCCAAAGCAGGTCATCAGTTTATCGTTGCTGACTTTGCTGCGATTGAAGCTCGGGTGTTGGCTTGGCTGTCTGGGGAATCTTGGCGGTTAGATGTTTTTGAACAGGGCGGGGATATCTATTGCGCATCTGCGTCTTCTATGTTTGGAGTACCGGTTGAGAAACACGGTGTTAATAGCCACCTTCGCCAAAAAGGTAAGATTGCGGAGCTGGCTCTTGGCTATGGTGGTTCAGTTGGTGCTTTAACCGCTATGGGAGCACTGGATATGGGACTGGAAGAAGAGGAGTTGCAGCCGCTCGTCAATCAGTGGCGGTCAGCCAATCCACATATTGTCGCTTTTTGGTGGGAGATAGATAAGGTCGCAAAGCAGGTATACGAAACAAGAGAACCGAAGAAGATTAAGAATCTAGTCATTAGTTATCAATCTGGAATGCTCTTTATTACGTTGCCTTCAGGTCGTAAATTAGCCTATGTTAAACCTCGCATAGGAATGAACGCATTTGGCAAGCCCGGCTTGACCTATGAAGGGATTGGAGAGAGTAAGAAATGGACAAGGCTTGAGACCTATGGACCAAAGTTAGTGGAAAATATTGTTCAAGGTATTGCCCGAGATTTATTGGCCTATGGCATGATGCAGCTCAAGCAAAAGGGATTAGCTATTGTTCTTCATGTGCATGATGAAGCGGTGGTAGAAGTGAGAGAAGAGAGTGTGGCAAAAGTCTGCCAGCTACTTGCCACAAAGCCGGACTGGGCCGAAAGTCTGCCTTTACGAGCCGACGGCTATGCCTGTGAATTTTATAAGAAAGATTAAGGAGGAAAGAATGGAACTTACCATTTCATTAGGAAACAAACGAACCGATAAGATTTGGACGCAAACCAGTTATAGCTTCGAGCAGTTTGAAGCCCGCATTTCAACCACTATCCGAACGGCTGAGACTGTTGCAGAGTATAAGAAACTAGCGAAATCAAAACAAGATAATATCAAAGATGTCGGCGGCTTTGTTTTAGGAAAGCTTGACAAAGGAAGACGAAAGAAAGATGCCGTACTGTCTCGTTCTGCCCTGACTCTGGACATGGACTTTGCGACACCAGGCATTATGGATGAAGTTGAGCTCTTCTTTTCTTTCTTTGCCTATTTCTATTCAACGCATAAACATACCAAAGAGCATCCGAGGCTGCGTTTGATACTCCCCTTATCTCGGGAAGTATCGGCTGAGGAATACCAGGCTGTTGCCAGAAAAGTAGCTGAAGACATTGGTATGGAGTTGTTTGATGATACGACCTATGAACCGAGTCGACTCATGTATTGGCCTTCAACCTCGCAAGACGGAGAGTTTGTCTTCAAAAAATTAGAGGGTGACTTCCTAAATCCGGATACGGTTCTAGCACGCTATCAAAACTGGAAAGATACGACTGAGTGGCCTGTATCCAGCCGGCAGAACAAGCTGCTGGAGCGGGCCATTGTCAAACAAGCAGATCCTCTTGGAAAATCTGGCTTGATTGGGGCTTTTAACCGAACCTACACCATTACAGAAGCAATTGAAAAATTTCTAGGAGATGTTTACAAGCCTTCCAGCATTCCAGGTCGTTTTGATTATATTCATGCCACAACCAGTGCTGGGGTTGTTCTTTATGATGACAAATTTGCTTATAGCCACCATGCGACCGACCCTTATGGTCACAGGCTTTTATCGGCTTTTGACCTGGTTCGCCTGCATCTCTTTGGTGATCAGGATGATGAGGAAAAGAAAGACTCAGCTAAGCAACCGTCTTATAAGGCTATGCAGGATTATGTCCTAAAAGATGATGCGACCAGGGAGACACTGGCAAAAGAGCGCTTAGCAGATGCGACTTTGGAATTTGCTGATACGGAGAATTGGCAGGCGAGCTTAGAGCTGGATAAGACTGGCCGGGTTAAGGATACCTTATCCAACATTGCGACCATTCTCCATTTTGACCCCAACCTTCAAAATATTGTCTACAACGAATTCAAGAATGTCATTGATGTGATTGGTGAGCTCCCTTGGAGACGGTCACGCCCAGGCTGGAATGATTCGGACTTAGCTAATGCCAAACTCTACTTTGAGCGTGTCTATGGTATTTGGTCACCAACCAAGTTCAAGGATGCTCTTTTAGCTGTGGTGACATCTTACCGGCTCTACCATCCTATTAAGGAATACCTAGAACCTTTGGTTTGGGATGGGGTTGAGCGGATTGATTCGCTTCTTATCGTTTACCTTGGGGCAAAGGACACTGCTTATACACGAGCTGTTATGAGAAAAACCATGGTGGCTGCGATAGCAAGAATTTATGAACCCGGCATTAAATTTGATTCTATCTTGGTATTAAATGGACCGCAAGGAATAGGGAAATCAACCTTTTTTCTTAAGTTAGGTAAAGAATGGTTCTCGGATTCTCTGGCGATTTCAGACATGCGGGATAAGACTGCAGCAGAAAAGCTGCAAGGCTATTGGATTCTTGAGATTTCCGAGATGACTGGAATCCGAAAAACAGATGTGGAGACTGTCAAATCCTTTATATCCCGCCAGGATGATAAATTCCGTCAAGCCTATGGAGTGAATGTGGAAAGTCACCCACGCACTTGTATCATTGTGGGTTCAACCAATTCAGAAGGTGGCTTCTTGCGAGATGTGACGGGGAACCGGCGCTTTTGGCCGATTCGAGTGTCCGATGCCAGTCAGTTAAAGCCCTGGGAGCTAGTCGATGTAGACCAATTGTGGGCGGAAGCCAAGGTCTATTATGAAGCTGGAGAGGAACTGTTTCTCAAAGGAAAAGCAGAAAATGAAGCAAATAAAGAGCGACAGGAAGCCATGGAATCAGACGACCGAGAAGGTATTGTTGCAGAGTATTTGGATACCTTATTGCCAGATAACTGGGCCAAGATGGACTTATATGAGCGACGGACTTTCTTGGCTGGGAGTGACTTTGGCAGTCAAACTTTGAAGGGAACGGAGCAGCGTGAGCGTGTCTGCATTATGGAAATTTGGTGTGAGTGTTTTGGTAAGGAACGGCAGAATATCAAAAAGGCTGATTCCTATGAAATTGAAGGGATTCTAAA
The DNA here is from genome assembly GCF_026781265.1 of Streptococcus sanguinis. GTDB lineage: Bacteria > Bacillota > Bacilli > Lactobacillales > Streptococcaceae > Streptococcus > Streptococcus sanguinis_T. The sequence continues at coordinate 34,737 of NZ_JAKUVC010000006.1, read as the reverse complement.
TAAAATCGGTGGCTGGAATAAGTACACTGGAAACACGACTGGTAAGATGAAATTTTCCCTGTATGGCACTCAGCGTGCTTTTGTCCGGATGTCGTAAGGCAACTTGGGAACCGTTAGTTGGTTTCCACAGGTTTTCGATTTTACCTTTCAGCAACCGAATGGGAAACCTCTCAAAGCCGTTGCCAATAGTGGTTTCTCTCGTACTAGTTTCCTTAGTTGCCTATCTTTTCTAAGAGAGTAGTGTTACTACTAGTAAAATAGGGGTAATGGGCACCCGTACGCGCGTAAGGAGTTTGAACCCTTTTGGCAACCCCTATCGGAAACCCTGGGAGGTGAAAGATGCGAGAACGAGCAATTGAAGAAAAACTAAGAGTAGAAAGTCAGAAGCGGGGTGGCCTTTCCATGAAGTTTGTCTCACCTGGTTTGGTGGGAGTACCTGATCGCATTGTGGTTTTACCTCAAGGCCGGCTTGGTTTTGTGGAGTTAAAAGCCCCAGGAGAAAAGCCCAGAAAGATTCAGCTTAGGCGCATGGAGCAGTTAAGAAAGCTAGGTTTTCTAGTTTATGTGTTGGATGATAAAGAAAAGATTGGAGAAATACTAGATGACATACAAGGCGCATCCTTATCAAGAGGTGGCGACTCGATTCATTGAGGAGCACGAGACAGCTTGTTTGATTCTTGATATGGGACTAGGCAAAACCGTGATTACCTTAACGGCATTGTGGAATTTGATATTGGATTCATTTGAGGTCAGAAAAGTCTTGGTCATTGCCCCGCTTCGAGTAGCCAGTCATACTTGGAAGAGTGAGCTGGATAAGTGGGAACATTTAAAGGGCCTTGATATTTCGATAGCCATTGGCAGTGAATCAGAACGGAGAGCAGCTTTATCACGTGCAGCCTTTATCTATACCATTAACCGAGAAAATATCGTCTGGTTGATTCAGAATCATCTCTTTGATTTTGATATGGTGGTGATTGATGAGCTATCTAGCTTCAAGTCTTATCAAGCCAAACGATTCAAAGCTTTAAAGAAAGTTCGATTTAAAATCAAGCGCATGGTTGGGCTGACGGGAACTCCTGGAAACATCATGGATCTATTTTCTGAGATTGGGATTTTAGATGGCGGAGAGCGTTTAGGGCGCTTTATCACAGGATTTCGCAATCAATATTTTGACCCCGACAAACGAAATGGTCAGGTTATCTTTTCCTATAAGCCCAAGGCTGGGGCAGAAGAAGCCATCTACGATAAGATAGCGGACATGACCATTTCCATGAAAGCAGTAGATTATCTTAATATGCCAGAGCGAGTGGATAATGAAGTCCTGGTTGAGATGTCGGAGCCAGAATTTGCAGTTTATAAGGAGTTCAAAGCAGAAATGGTGGTTTCTCTCAAGGGACAGGTACTTGATGCCGTGAACAGTGCCAGCCTTTCGAATAAATTACTGCAGATGGCTAATGGCATGGTTTATGACGAGAATCGAAAGGCAGTACTCTTGCATGATCAGAAGTTAGTGGCTCTTGAAGAAATGGTGGAGAGTATGAATGGCCGGCCTTTGTTAGTCACTTATTGGTTCCAGCATGATTTGAAACGCATCAAGGAACGTTTTTCAGAAGCTAGAGTGATTCAAAGCAATCAGGATATTGAGGAATGGAACAAGGGAAAGATAGTCCTTGGTTTGATTCACCCAGCAAGCAGTGGTCATGGACTGAATCTTCAAGATGGCGGTCATACCATTTGTTGGTTCGGCTTAACTTGGTCTTTGGAGCTGTACCAGCAACTTAACGCCAGACTCTGGCGTCAAGGGCAGAAAGAAACGGTTGTTGTTCACCACATCATTACAAAAAGCACAATGGACGAACAAGTCATGAAACGATTGAAGGAAAAGGACATCTCTCAGCAATCCCTGATTGATGCCGTCAAATATGAATTGAGAGAGGAGGAAGGGGATGGATAAAATAGAGAGCCTTTTCTATGATTACAAGAACATGGAAAAGGAGATGAAGCTCTTACATAGCCAGTTGGACCAATTTGTCGGCATCTCAGAAAATGAGATGCTGGACACCATGGTCTATGGTCGGTCTGATGAACCAAGGGTGCAGACCAGTAAGAATCCTTATCGCAGTGAGATCATTGCTTTATCCTACAAGGAAGAAACAGAGAAAGCCAATCGGGAGCTTTATCAATATTTGTCAAAGCGCTACTGTCGTTTAGTTCAGGAATTGCATTTTTTTGAAGTGGCAGTTCGTCAGCTTCCGGATGATTTGGCAGAATTTGTGACGGACTTAGTCATCATGTCAGAAAGCTGGGATAACCTCATGGTCAAGCACCATATCAGCCGGAGTACCATTAGCAGGTGGAAGCAGAAAGCCATTAAGGAACTGCGATTGATTTATGCCATTAGAAACCAGCAGTTAGAAGATTTTTTACTTAGCTAGAGGAGAACCATATGTGCAAACGAGGCGATATTTATTACGTAGATTTTGGAAATCAGAAAAACAGTCATATTCAGCAGGGAATTCGACCAGCCATTGTTGTCAGCAATAATAAAGCTAATGACCATTCTCATTTGGTTACGGTTGTTCCCCTAACCAAGCAGGTTCAAAAGAAAAAGCACCTGCCTACTCATGTGTATCTACCTAAGAAAGTTTTCAAAGGGCTTAAGTGGTCCAGCTTGGTTTTGGCAGAGCAGGTTCTTACAGTGGATAAATTTCAGTTAAAAAATAAGCTCATGACCATTCGAGAAGAAGCCTGGCTGGTGCGGATTGACCGGGCTTTACGGGTCCAGATAGGAGTTTAAAAAATTTTGAATAATCTTCGCTAATGACTTGATAAATAAAGAGTCGTTCGGTAACATACACATACAAAAAAGAAAAGGAGTAAAAGCCATGAAAAAAATAGTGGACTTAATTAAGAAATACGGATTTTACCACGTTGGAAGTTGACGACTACGTTTGGTTGGACTAAGGAGGGAGAAACATGTGGCAAGAAGGAATATTTACAAGCCGCAATCGAAAAGTGGTTTACCTAGCAAAGGTAAGCACTGAACCTTTCGAGGATGGAATAGACAACGGACGAATCTTTAAATTGGGAGTGGACGTAGACGGTGAGGAAGTCATTAGTTACGACAGGGGTTGGGAAATGTACCCGGAAGATGAAAGCTTAGAAGAAATTTTGGACCTGATTCTAGAACGTTTTCCAGCTTAAATATAGAGGGCAGAAATATTTGAAGTTTCTTCCCTAAAAATGTCTGAGATACAAGAAATGATCATTTCAGGCATTTTTTTGTACATTTGAGAGGATAGCAATCCCTGATCAGTTGTTTTGAGTTATACTAGAAATATCAACAGAAAGAGGTGCTACACTTGAAAATCTTAGAAGTTGAAATCCTATCTACTTTATTTGTTTCAGGAGTTTATATCTACCATATCAAGGTTCAATTCTTAACACTTTATAATCAACAAACCTACAGCATGCAGGTTATGCCAGTGACAAAGGAAGCCATTTCAGATATGGCAACATACATGATGGAGAACTATTACAGGCATATGGTTCGTTGTTCTTTGGAAAAAGATTTTACTTGCATAGCTCTCTGATATGATGTATAATATAATCATAGATGAGTAGTCGGCTCATGGTCAATCTGATATTAATCTTGGACGTAAGGGCCAGGCGGTGGCGGACACCAGAACTAAATCCGATATTAATCTTGGACGTAAGGGCCAGGCGGTGGCAGACACCAGAATAAACCGACTGACTGAGTGGCTTACAGATTCTGTAAGCCACTTTTTTTGTGAGGAGAGTATGGCAAAACAAGAAGAATATAAAAAACCTAATTATGGTGAAAGAATTAAGCTTCAACGCTTTTTAATACAGTTACATTTTGCGGCGGTTTTTTTCAAGAAAAATTTTGTGGGAAAAGTAATGTATTACCATACAGAATCTAATGTAGTTGAGGTTTATTTTTCTCCAACCAACTTCATGCATTTATGTGGAATATATTATCAAAAAGGACCAGGGAGTTTCTTTGACGATTGTTTAGCTAATCATATCAGTATTGACCAGGTGAGCATAAAGAAAGACGGAACAACAATGCAAAAGCTACAAGTATTAGGAGCTGTTCAAGAATTGGTTGGAACATTTGTTTGTTTGACTGGCTCTGGTAAGTATTTGCGTTTAGAATTTGACTATTCTTTAAGAACAAGAAAGCAAATCCTGGCACTGACACTCAAGGATACACAATCTAAAATAGTTCCACAGTCACTACTAAATTTAAAGTCAAAGGAAGTATTTCCAAAGGGTGACCCTGTAACTTGCATATATTCTAAAAGTTTATTGGGAGAGGAATTAAAGCAACATTTCCTAAAAGATGGGTTAGATTGGGATGACTATTTATAAGATTAAACTTTGAGGTTCTATCATTTATGAGATAGAACTTTTTTTATTTGTCAAGTAAAAACTGCAAAAATCAAAAAGACGGAACTACTCCGGTACTAGGGTGGAACTAGTGCGGAACTACCCTGGAACTAATACTGTACTAAGTCGGTACTGCTTTGCACGAAATATTGTGATATGATTAAGATGTGAAAAAATATAGAGAGGGGTGAAGGCCATGCCAAGACGACCCGCTCTGCCTTGCAAGCATCCAAACTGTCCAAGGCTAGTGCCTTACGGTTCCAAGTATTGTGAGGAACACAGCCAGCTTCATTCACTGGAAGTAAAGTCCACGAAAGCTAAAGGATATGATTCACGGTGGAACAAAGCTAGGCTTCGTTTCTTGAAACTTCATCCCTTCTGCGTACGATGCCTGAAGCGGAATCGCTACAGGCAGGCAACAGTGGTGGACCATATCGTTCCTCACCGAGGAAATCAAAAATTGTTCTGGGATGAGGGCAACTGGCAACCTCTTTGTAAATCCTGTCATGATCATAAAACCGTGATCGAAGACCATACTCCGATTTATGGATATGATTTTTAGTGAAGGGGAGGGGGGATAAAATCTCTGTGAGCTGTCTCTCACAAGACCGTGGCCCCCTCAAACGTGCATTTTCGCAAAATGCAAAAGGGGTATATTTTTTGAAGAAATAAATAACTGAGAAACAAGCTGTAACAAGATGTTATGGCTTATTTTTCTTTCGTTTTATGGTTTAAAAGGTTAGAGATTTCAGTAAAGAAAGGAGGCAGAAATGGACGATTTTCAACGAAAACAGATTAGAAAACTACGTTCTGAAGGTTTGGGATACCAATCAATTGGAAAGATAGTCGGTTTGTCTAGGGATTCTGTTCGCAATTACTGCAAACGCAATCCGGAACTATTGGGCTATCGAAATGCCGTCACAAAGATGATGAAAGACCAAGCCAGCGGCCTTCCTTGTTGCCTTCACTGTAAAGAAACCTTTATCCCCAAAGGAACTGGGCGACCTAAGAAGTTTTGTTCAGATGCCTGTCGGAGATACTGGTGGCAGAACCATCCAGAATTACATCAGAAGCAAAATACAGCTTACTATGAATTGACTTGCAAACATTGCGGTAAGTCTTTTTTATCATACGGCAATGCGAACCGGAAGTTTTGTAGCCATGCCTGCTATATTCAATTTCGTTTTTACTAAGGAGGTAGTATGAAAGTCACACAAGATATGACATGGGTTTCTTTACCCGTTGACTCTTTAAAACCAGCAGCTTATAACCCACGAAAGAAACTCAAGAAGGGTGATAAGGAATACGAAAAAATCAAGAAATCCATTGTGGAGTTTGGTTATGTTGACCCGATTATTGTTAATTTCGATGGCACTGTAATTGGAGGCCATCAACGACTGACCGTCTTATCTGACTTAGGCTATAAAGAAGTTCAATGTGTTCAGGTTCGGATTGATGATGAGAATAAGGTGAAGGCTCTGAATGTTGCTTTAAATAAAATCACAGGCGCGTGGAATGAAGAACTTCTCGCAGACCTGATGGTGGACTTGCAAGATGCGGATTTCAATTTAGACCTAACCGGTTTTGAAGCCCCGGAAATCGATCAGCTATTTTCTAAGGTTCACAACAAGGAAGTGAAAGAAGATGACTTTGATGTAGATGGGGAGCTGACAAAACCGACTATCTCAAAACAAGGAGATATCTGGCATCTTGGGAAACACCGAGTGATTTGTGGTGATTCTACAAAGCTAGAAACTTATCAGCTTCTCCTGGGAGATAAGAAGGCCAACCTTGTCGTAACTGACCCTCCTTACAATGTTAATGTGGAAGAAACTGCGGGAAAAATCAAAAATGATGATATGTCCGATGCGGATTTTTATCAGTTCCTTTTTAACATGTTTGTCAATGTAGAACAGTCCATGGAGGATGATGCTTCCATCTATGTTTTCCATGCAGATACAGAAGGATTGAATTTCAGAAGGGCCTTTAAGGATGCTGGCTTTTATCTGAGCGGTTGTTGCGTTTGGAAAAAGAATGCTCTGGTATTAGGTAGAAGCCCTTACCAGTGGCAACATGAACCTGTGCTCTATGGCTGGAAACAAAAAGGAAAACACCAATGGTTTTCTGATAGAAAGCAGACGACCATTTGGGAATATGACCGTCCAAAATCCAGCAAAGAGCATCCGACTATGAAGCCTGTTCAGCTTATGGCTTATCCGATTCAGAATTCTTCCATGCGAGGGACACTTATACTGGATCCATTTTTAGGCAGTGGCTCTACCTTAATTGCGGCTGATCAGACAGGTCGAATTTGTTATGGCATAGAACTGGATGAAAAGTTTGTGGATGTTATTGTCAAACGCTACATGGAAGCAACAGAAAAGACGGATGTGAAACTAATCCGTGAAGGCAGGACATTATTTTTTGAAGAGGCTGTGAATGAAATGGAGGAAGCACAATGACAATAACTTTTCTGGATTTCTTTGCAGGAATCGGTGGCTTTCGTTGTGGATTAGAGTTGACGGGAATGAAATGTATTGGCTATTGCGAGAAGGATAAGTTTGCAAGAAAATCATATGAAGCCATGTATGAAACGAAAGGAGAATGGTTCCATGACGATATCACAAGCATCAACCCAGCACAACTTCCCAAAGCAGATTTATGGTGTGCGGGAAGCCCTTGTCAAAATCTGTCTATCGCAGGAAAGCGAGCCGGATTATACGGTGAACGAAGTGGACTCTTTTTTAGATTTGTTGCTTTGCTCGAAAGCCAAGAAGAAAAGGATAAACCCGAGTGGATACTCCTTGAAAATGTTAAGGGACTTTTATCAAGCAGCCGGGGACGAGATTATCTCGACTATCTCTCTAGTCTGGGGCAAGCAGGGTATGACCTCGAATGGCAGATTTTTAATTCCAAAGATTACGGAGTCGCACAAAACAGAGAACGAGTCTATACTCTCGGACATCTTAGAAGCAGAGGTAGACGACAAGTATTACCTGTCCGCAGAGAAAGCAGCAGCCATCTTAAGCAGCTTATAGGTGGCATGCAAAGTTACAGAGTTTATGATACTTCTGGCATTTCAACGACTCTTGTTGGTGAGGGAGGCGGAGTAGGTGCTAAAACAGGACTTTATATGATTGACCAATCTTTGACAGCTCCTAAGGTAACAAATACAGCACGCTGTATCACTGCTCGCTATACATCAGGGGTGACAAAAAGAACAGCTATGAATACAGCAGTTTTAGAAGTTGCTGATCAAGAGGGGATAAAGGTTCGCAATGGTACTAAGAAAGGTTATCAAGTTGCGAATGTTGGAGATTCAGTTGATTTATCTTATCCAGGATCCAGAACAAGAAGAGCACGAGTTGGAAAAGGATTGGCTTATAACCTTTCTTGCGGAGGGCAAATGGGAGCTGTTGTCTGGAAGGGAAAAACAGTTAAGATTCGAAGATTGACTCCTAAAGAATGCTTCAGGCTTCAAGGATTTCCTGATGAGTTATTTGAAAAAGCTTGTGCCGTAAATTCGGATGCTCAGTTGTATAAACAAGCAGGTAACGGTGTGACAGTATCAGTTGTATTTGCTATTGGGAAAGCCATTCTAAATGCGATAAAGGAAAATCATGACGAATAATCTTCCTGAATCAGAAACCAAGCATTATCTTGAAAAAATTGCTGTTCAATTGGAGTCGTTTCCATCGATATCACCAGTTTCCAAAATACAACTTCAGGAACTGCTTATGCATATTAAGAGGGCATTGAAGACCAATCAGTTTGGTTATCTAGAATTGAAATATATCAATCAAATGATTGAGCAATTGATTGTGGAGACCACTCTTGAAAGTCAAAAAATATTCGAATAATTATCTCTTGTGACTGGATAAATATGTATAATAGAGCTATTATACCACTGAACAAATTGAACCCCAAAGGAGAACAAAGATGAATGCGAAGATTGTAGAATTATTAAAAAAGCGGTATCCTGCTGGAACAAGGGTGCGACTCTTAAAAATGGAAGACCCGAATCCAGTGCCAATTGGTATGTTGGGAACGGTGGAAGATGTAGATGATATTGGTTCCTTGGTTGTTCAATGGGACAATGGCCGACAACTCCATGTGTTACATGGTATTGATGAAGTAGAGAAAATCGATTCATAAGAAATTAAGCCTTCGGGCTTTTTCTTGTGGGCTGAAGGGGGTGAGGGCATGGCACAAAAGGGCAGAAAGCCCAAACCAACCAGTTTGAAAATCTTGGAAGGTAATCCTGGCAAGCGCCCCCTTCCAAAGAATGAAATTCAGCCTAAGAAGAAAGCCCCTAGATGCCCTTCCTGGCTTGAAGAAGATGCTAAAAAAGAATGGAAGCGTATGGGTAAAATCCTGGAAGGGTTGGGACTTTTAACTGATATGGATATGATGGCTTTTGCGGGTTACTGCCAAGCTTATGCACGCTGGAAGGAAGCAGAAGAGTTTCTTTCAAAACACGGCTCTATCATCAAAACTCCCAATGGCTATCTCCAACAAGTGCCACAAGTTTCCATTTCTCAGACTAATCTCAAAATCATGCTCAAGTTCTGTGAGCAGTTTGGCTTAACGCCATCTGCCAGAACACGGCTGGCTTCAATGGATACAGAAGTGGGTTCAGGAGATGAAATGGAAGATTTACTTGGAGGGCGCTTATGACGTATCACTATATCCCTTCTCCCTTCATGCTTCCAACTTCTCATTATGATGAGAAAAAGGCAGACCGGGCAGTAACCTTCATTCAGAATCTCTGCCACACCAAAGGGCGCTGGGCGGGACAGAAATTCTTATTATTACCCTGGCAGGAACAAATTGTACGTGACCTTTTTGGTATCGTAAAGGAAGATGGGAATCGACAGTTCCTGACGGCCTATGTAGAGATTCCCAAAAAGAATGGGAAGTCTGAACTGGCTGCTGCAATTGCTCTTTATCTCTTATACGCAGATGGGGAAGCCAGTGCCGAAGTGTATGGAGCAGCTTGTGACCGAAATCAGGCTTCTATTGTTTTTGATGTGGCCAAGCAAATGGTTTTGATGAGCAGGGCTTTAGAAAAACGCTCCAAAGTCATGGGTGCCACTAAACGTATCATCAATTATTCCAATGCAGGCTTCTATCAAGTATTATCGGCTGAAACTGGAACCAAGCATGGACTCAATGTATCAGGTTTGGTCTTTGATGAAATCCATGCCCAGCCCAATCGTCATTTGTATGATGTCTTAACCAAAGGGAGTGGTGATGCCAGAGAGCAGCCCCTCTTTTTTATTATCACGACAGCAGGAAATGACAAAAACTCCATCTGCTATGAACTGCATACCAAGGCCTTAGATATACTAAAGGGGCGAAAAAAAGATAGTACCTTTTATCCAGTTGTTTATGGCCTTTCAGAAGAAGATGATTGGAACGATGAAGAGAATTGGCTAAAGGCTAATCCCTCCCTTGGTCATACAATTGGGATTGACCGGGTTCGAGAAGCTTATCTGAATGCCTTAGATAACCCGGCAGAAGAAAATGTATTCAAGCAATTGCGACTCAATATCTGGACCAATTCAGCTGTGACTTGGATTCCGGAACATATCTACGATAAAGGAAGACAGCCGATTGATGTTGAGAGTCTCAAAGGAAGAGATTGTTATGCTGGTCTGGATTTATCTTCCACTTCAGATATTACAGCCTTTGTCCTAATCTTCCCACCAAGAAATGAAGCAGAGAACTATCAAGTTCTTCCATATTTTTGGTTGCCTGAAGAAACCTTGGTTCTTAGATCTAGACGAGACCATGTGTTGTACGATGTCTGGAAAAAGAAAGGATTTCTTCTTACCACGGAAGGGAATGTTGTTCATTATGGATTTATTGAACGGTACATTGAAAAACTGTCCACTATCTATCATATCAAAGAAATTGCCTATGACCGCTGGAATGCGACACAGATGGTTCAGAACTTAGAAGGCATGGGCTTAACAATGGTTCCATTTGGTCAGGGCTATAAGGACATGAGTCCACCTTCCAAAGAGTACTATAAACTTATGATGGAAGGTAAAATCCAGCATGGAGGTCATCCGGTTCTAAAATGGATGGCCCAAAACGTAGTCATGAGACAGGACCCAGCCGGAAATATTAAGCCTGATAAAGAAAAATCTGTCGAAAAGATTGACGGGATTATTGCGACCATTATGGCTTTAGACAGGTGCATTCGACATAAAAAGAATGACGGTAGTATTTATGATGAGCGAGGAATCTTATACTTTTAAATTTATTAAATTTTCCACAATTGAAAGAGTGATTGTAAAGCATCTCAAGCGAGGTGCTTTTTTTCATGCCTAGAAAAGGAGATGACTATGGGAATATTGGAACGATTAGGACTAAAACGACAGAGGGGAGAGCCCAAAAATAAGTATGAAGGGAATGACTTTTCGCTACTCTTTGGTCGAACCACGAGTGGGAAAACGGTCAATGAACGGACGGCATTACAAACGACAGCGGTCTATGCCTGCGTAAGGATTCTGTCAGAGACCATTGCATCTTTACCTCTTCATGTTTATCGATACACCGAAGGAGGAAAAGCAAAGGATACGGAACATGTCCTTTACACGCTTTTGCATGATGAGCCGAATCCTGACATGACATCTTTTGTCTTTCGGGAAACCTTGATGAGCCATCTCTTGATCTGGGGAAATGCCTATTCTCAGATTCTTCGTGACCGTTCAGGTCAGGTGATTGGACTGTATCCTTTGCTACCGGATCAGATGAGCGTTCATCGAAGTGAGAAGGGGAAGCTCTATTATGTTTACAATCGTTATGAGGAAGACAATCCTAATTTTCAGGAAAAAGGAAGCATTGTTTTATCACAAGAAGAGGTACTTCATATTCCAGGCTTAGGGTTTGATGGTCTGATTGGTTATTCTCCGATTGCTCTGGCGAAGAATGCGGTGGGGATGACGCTTGCTTGTGAAGAATATGGCGCTAGTTTCTTTAGCAACGGTGCTAACCCCGGTGGAGTTCTCGAACACCCGGGTATCTTAAAAGACCCTGGAAAGGTGCGAGATTCTTGGAATGCAGTCTATCAGGGGACACGAAATGCTCATAAGGTAGCTGTCCTGGAAGAAGGGATGAGCTATAAGCAAATTGGGATACCGCCTGAAGAAGCACAGTTCTTGGAAACCCGCAAGTTTCAAATCAATGAGATTGCACGTCTCTTTCGGATTCCACCGCATATGGTAGGAGATTTAGAGAAGTCCAGTTTTTCTAATATTGAACAGCAATCCCTTGAGTTTGTTAAGTATACCTTGGACCCCTGGGTGGTTCGGTTTGAACAGGCTCTTAAGAAAAGTTTGCTGCTGCCGGAAGAGAAGAAGACCCATTTCATCAAATTTAATGTGGACGGCTTGCTTCGTGGGGATTACCAAAGTCGGATGAATGGCTATGCGATTGGCCGACAAAACGGTTGGCTATCAACCAATGACATCAGGAAGTTAGAAGAACTTAACCCTATACCGTCAGAAGAAGGTGGTGACCTTTATCTCATTAATGGAAATATGACCAAGTTAAAGGATGCAGGAGGATTTATGAAAACAAATCAAGAAGGAGAGAGTCATGAATAAATTTTGGAATTTCAGCGAGGATGAAATGGGGCGCGTACTGCATCTAAATGGCACAATCGCCAGTGAATCCTGGGTGGATGATGATGTGACTCCACAAATCTTTAAGAATGAACTCATGAGTGGCAGTGGTCCATTGACCTTATGGATTAATTCACCGGGTGGAGATGTCTTTGCGGCAGCCCAAATCTACAACATGTTAATGGACTACAAAGATGACGTGACCGTCAATATTGATGGCATTGCAGCTTCGGCAGCCAGTGTCATTGCTATGGCGGGAACCACAGTCAATATGAGTCCGGTAGCTATGATGATGATTCACAATCCGATGACGGTCGCAATTGGCGACTCTAAAGAAATGGAGAAGGCCATTGCTATGTTATCGGAAGTCAAAGAGTCCATTCTCAATGCCTATGAAATTAAGACTAGTTTATCTCGGGTACAGCTATCCCACTTGATGGATGCTGAGTCTTGGTTTAATGCTAAGAAGGCTCTTGAACTTGGATTTGCGGATTCTATTTTGTATGAGCCTGCACCTCATGAAGATGGGATGGTTCAAAGTATGATGTTTAGTCGAGCAGCGGTGACCAACCAGCTGCTTTTAAAATTGGCTGATAAAAAACCTCAGCCCAAAACACCAGTTTCTCAGTTAGAGAAACGGTTGTCACTCTTGAAATAAGAAAGGAATAACCATGAGTAAAATTTTACAATTGCGGGAAAAACGAGCACAGGTATGGGAGAAAGCAAAAAGCTTTCTGGATACCTGTCGGGATGATAAGGGGCTGGTTTCTGTAGAAGATACGGCCCGTTATGAAGAAATGGAAGATGAGGTTGTTCGCCTTGGTAAAGAGATTGAACGCTTGGAGCGGCAGGAAGCACTGGATAAGGAATTAGCCAGTCCGGTTAGTCAAGCGATTGTTGCCAATCCAACTGTAGGCGGAGGAAATCCAAAAGGCGGACGTTCCTCTAAAGCCTATAACACAGCTTTTTGGAACAATATCCGCAAGAAAAACTTCTATGATATCGAAAATACCCTCAGTATTGGAGACGACTCACGTGGCGGTTACTTGGTTCCAGATGAATATGAGAAACGCCTGATTCAGGCTCTTCAAGAAGAAAACTTCATGCGGAGTCTTGCAACGGTCATTCAGACTTCAAGCGGGGAGCGGAAGATTCCAGTTGTGTCAGGGAACGGTGAAGCCACTTGGATGGATGAGAACTCTAAGTTTAAGGAATCAGAAGATACCTTTAGTCAAGTAACGCTTGGTTCCCATAAGGTTGGAACAGCCATTAAGATTTCTGATGAGCTGCTCTATGATTCCGTCTTTGATTTGGAAAGCTATATGGCTAATGAATTTGCTCGTCGTATTGGTGTGAAGGAAGAAGAAGCTTTTCTGATTGGTGATGGAACAGGTAAGCCAACTGGAATTTTTCAAACGGTCACTGAAGGGGCGACTAGTGGTGGTGCGACGATTACCTTTGACGATGTCATGGATTTGTATCACTCGCTTAAATCACCTTATCGGAAAAATGCAGTATGGATTTTGAACGATTCGACTGTCAAAGCCTTACGGAAACTCAAGGACAATAATGGCAACTATATCTGGCAGCCATCTGTTCAAGCTGGTGTACCAGATATGATTCTGAATCGTCCTTATTTCACCTCTAGCTTTGTACCAACGATTGATACAGGTAAGAAAGTTTTGGCTTTCGGTGACTTTTCTTACTACTGGATTGCGGACCGTCAAGGACGTTCCTTTAAGCGTCTGAATGAGCTCTATGCAGAAAGTGGTCAAGTTGGCTTCCTTGCTAGTCAGCGTGTGGATGGTAAGTTAATTCTGAATGAAGCGGTTAAAGTTTTGACCATGAAATGAGGCTTCTCACGAAGATTAGTTTGGAGGAAGCAAAGAACTATCTAAGGGTTGAACACTCAGAGGATGACCACTTGATTCAAGTCATGATTTCTGCCAGTGAAGAGTTGTGTTCCAGTATCCTACGCAAGAATCTGGAGGAAGTGACGGAGGAGAAAGAAGTTGACTTCCTTCAGACGATTGTTTTGTTTGGGACAGCTTATCTTTACGAGCACCGAGAAGAAGGAGGGCAGGAGAGTTTGGTAGAACTCCTCAAGGCTCTTCTTTCTGCTCACAGAAGGGATGTGTTCTGATGAAGATAGCTCCATTAAGCAAACGGGTTTTCTTTGAAAAACGAGTCATTGTGAAAGATGCTATTGGCAATGAAAGCAGTCAGTGGCAGCAATTGTTTTCTAGGTGGTGTTCCTGCAAGGTACTTCTTGAAACGGAAGGCACTGCAACAGTAATGGTCAAGAATATTCATCAGTTACGCTTTACGCTGCGCTATGACCCAGCTATTCAAGAGTTGGATAGTAAAACCACTCGTCTTCGCTTTGATAATAAGGTTTATAATATCAAGGCCATTGATTCGTTGACTTATCCTCAGAAGATAATCCTGATAGATGCGACAGAGGAGGTACAATATGCCAACAATTGACCCGTCTGACCTAGCTCGGGTTGTTCAAAAGGAGTTAGAAGATTATGTTGAAAGGTCTACTGAAACAGTGAAAGCAGTGGTGGAAGACAGTACGCAGGAAGCCGTCAATGAGTTAAAGCAACATTCTCCAAAAAATCGGGGAAAATATGCTCGAGGATGGACCTCTACCGCGACTAAAGAAACGAATCTAGCTTTGACAAAAACGATTCATAATCGAACACCAGGACTGACGCATCTCTTAGAAAATGGTCATGCCAAACGAGGCGGTGGTAGGGTTGAAGGAATTCGGCATATTGCTCCTGTTGAAGAAAAGATGATTCGACAATTTGAAGAGCGCTTGAAGGAGAAGTTATGAAAAAAGATGAGTGGTTTCCATTTTTAAGCAGTCTAGGTTTGTCCTGTGCTTACCACCATTTTGAGGAGGGGCATAGTCCAGCTCCTCCCTTTTTGGTGTATTGGTTTCCTGCTTCTCAGAATTATGGAGCAGATAATCTGGCTTATCACAAAGGAAGTCAAGTCAGACTGGAGCTTTATACCGAGAAAAAAGACCTTGGTTTAGAAGAGAAAATAGAAGCGGCACTCGACATTCATTCTCTCTTTTTTGACAAGGAAGAAACCTATCTGGATACAGAAAAGCTGTATCAGGTTATTTATCATTTAAGTCAATAGAAAGGAAAAATCCGATGGAGAAAAATAAAGTCACCTTTGGTTTGCAGGATGTCCATTGGGCAGAAGTGACCAAAGAAGGAGATGATGGGTCGCTGACCTACGGAGCAGTGGAGCGACTTAGGGGTGCCGCAGAGCTGACCTTGGAGCCACAAGGCGATTCTGGTTCATATAAAGCAGACAACATCAATTTTTATACGACAGAATCCAATGATGGCTATGAAGGAACTCTGAAACTGGCTCTTTTGACACAGGAATTTTTGACCCGAGTGTTGGGAGAAACTATCGATGCCCAGAGTAAAGTCATCTCAGAAATTGCAAGCAGCGAAAAGAAAAACTTTGCTTTAATGTTTCGCTTTGAAGGGGATAAGAAAGAAACGCTTCATGTGCTCTATTATTGTTATGCAAGCCGGCCAACCGTTGCTTCTAAAACAAAGAGCGGTTCAGACATCAACGAAGTAGAATTGAAATTCAAAGCCAGTCCTCGGCCGCTGGATAAAATCGTCCGTCGCAGGACCACAGAGGATACCCCAGAAGATGTCAAAAAGACTTGGTTTACAAAAGTCTATGAGCCAACTGTGAAACCGGGAGGTTAATCATGCGGAAAACGATTCAGTTATCAGGTAAGAAAATTGAGCTTGCGACCAATGCTTACACACCAATTGCCTATAAAAAAGAATTTGGAAAAGATTATTTCCAGGACCTGTTTCAAATGTTGCAGGCTGAGTCGATTCTAAAAAAAGTTGAACAGCTAGAAGAAGGCAAAACTTTATCTGCATCTGATGTGGATATGAGCATGTTAGCGGATTTTGATATGACGTTTTTCCACCGGCTCTTTTGGGTTTTTGCCAAATCAGCTAACCCATCTATTGAACCTTTTGAAGAGTTCTTTATGGGCTTAGAAGAATTTCCGCTTCAAACAGTAGGACCGGTTCTGATGGAATTGTTAAATCAAGGGATGACAACCAGAAAAAAGTCGATGCGTCGGAAGAAGCGAGCAGCGAAACCTTCACGGTAGAATCCTATCTTCACTGTTGTAAAGAGACAGGACTATCCATGTCAGATTTAAAAGAGATAACGATTGGCATGGCACTGGACTATCAGACAGACTATGTGGAAGTGCGTACTAAAGAAGCAGATAGAACTCGCAAGGCTACGCAGGTAGACTTTGATAATTTTTGATGTGGTGGTAAGGAGGTGACGGTATGGCTGGAACGATTAAAGGAATCACAATTGAAATTGGAGGCGATACCCAGCCCTTACAAAAAGCTCTAAAAGGGGTGAACCACGAAGCCTTAGAAGCAAGCCGAGAGCTGAGACAAATTGATAAGGCACTAAAATTTGACACAGGCAATGTCACTCTCTTAACTCAGAAACAAGAGGTTTTAGCCAAGCAAGTTCAAACAACCAAAGAGAAGCTAGAGACACTACGTCAAGCCCAATCTCAGGTAGAAGCTCAGTTTCAAAGCGGGAAAATCGGAGCTGATCAGTATCGGGCTTTTCAAAGAGAGGTCGAAATCACTCAGAACACTCTCAAAAGCTATGAAAATAAGCTAGAGGGTGTCAACCGAGCTTTGGAGCAAAATGGCTCCAGTGTCACCAGCAACAAAAGTAAACTAGCTGCTTTAGGAGCTGAACAAAATCAACTAGCATCAGAGAGTGAGAAAGTCGCTTCCTCCTTTAAGTTGCAAGAAAGTCAGCTAGGTCGTAATGCCAGTGAATCTGAAAAACTGGCCCTTGCTCAGAAAAAGGTTGCGGCTCAGTCAGAGATTGTCGAGAAACAGATTGCCAATTTAGAACGACAGTTAGAGTTGACCAAGGCTGAATACGGTGAGAACTCAGTTGAAGCCAATAAGCTAGAGAAGTCTCTCAATGAAACCAAGACGGCTTATCATCATTTGCAAAATGAGATGGGCAGCATGAGTGGGGCAAGTGATAATGCCAACCACAGCTTAGCAGAAACTAACAATCTACTAAGGTCT
This sequence comes from Streptococcus sanguinis, assembly GCF_026781265.1. Classification (GTDB taxonomy): domain Bacteria; phylum Bacillota; class Bacilli; order Lactobacillales; family Streptococcaceae; genus Streptococcus; species Streptococcus sanguinis_T. Next base: position 17,555 of record NZ_JAKUVC010000006.1, on the reverse strand, counting down.
GAGATTCTAGCCAACTTCAGTGAAAAACTGAGCGAAATCAGTCAGAAACTGATTGACTTCGGAAAAGCAACACTGGAAGCTTTTCGGGAAGTGGACGAAGGGATGGATATCATCGTCACCAAAACTGGTGCCAGTGGAAAAGCGCTGGATGAGATGACAGATATTGCAAAAGGTCTTGCGACTGAAATTCCAACGGACTTTCAAACAGTGGGCAGTGCTGTTGGTGAGCTTAATACCCAATTTGGGTTGACTGGTGATGCCTTAAAGGACGCTTCTGCGACTTTGATTAAGTATGCGGAAATTAATGGTTCGGACGTGACGGAATCAGCTATTTCTGCAAAACAAGCTATTGAAGCTTATGGACTTGAGACGATTGATTTAAATCGAGTCTTAGATACTGTCACTTATACGGCCCAGGCGACTGGTGTCAGCGTTCAGGATTTGATGACCAAAGCCATTCAAGGTGCTCCACAAATTAAGGCTTTAGGACTTTCGTTTGATGAGGGCGTGGCTCTTATGGGGCAGTTTGAAAAAAGTGGGGTCGATTCTTCGGCTGCTCTTTCTTCTCTCTCCAAAGCAGCAGTCAACTATGCAGCTAAAGGAAAGACACTGAGTGAAGGCTTAAAAGAAACGGTCGAACAAATCCGAAGCAGCACTAGTGAAACGGAAGCCTTAACGCTTGCATCCAGTATCTTTGGTACTAAAGCTGCTCCACGGATGGTGGATGCCATTAAGCGGGGGGCTCTATCTTTTGATGATTTAGCGGGAACCGCAGAAAAAGCAAAGGGAGTGGTTGCTTCCACCTATGAAGCAACACTTGACCCTATTGATCAGTTCACCTTAGCTCAAAATGCAGCTAAAGAGGCCATGGCCGAAGTTGGAGGAGCGATTGCAGAAACCCTAGCTCCGTTTCTCCAACAACTTGTTCCGCTTTTAAAAAGTGTTGCGGAATGGTTCTTGAATCTTCCGGAACCTGTGCGCGAGTTCATTCTGGTTGTGGGTGGACTGGTGACTGTTGCGGGTATTCTCTTACCCATTATTGTAGCCTTACAAGCTGCAGCTTTAGCTCTTGGGACGACGATTGGAGGGATGTTAGCTGCGGCTGCTCCGATTGTAGGGATTGTACTTGCGGTGATAGCGGCTGTTGCTTTATTGGTCATTGGTATTAAGGAACTATGGGAACATAATGAAGCTTTCAGAACGGCTGTTACTGAAGCTTGGAATGCTATCTATTCAGCTATTTCTTTCATCGTTCAACAAGTCGTAGACTTTGTGATGGAAATTTGGGGAATCTTGGTTTCTTGGTGGCAGGAAAATCACCAGTTGATTCAAGATACTGCAACGACAGTCTGGAATGCCATTTCGACTGTAATCACCACCATTATGGATTTAATTGGGCCTTATCTAACAGCCGTTTGGGAGAATATAAAGCTCGTTGTCACAACAGCCTGGGATATTATCAAGACGATAATAGAAACAGTCCTAAATATTATTCTTAGCATTATCACATTGGTCATGCAGGTAATTACTGGGGATTGGTCTGGTGCCTGGGAAACCATTAAGCAAATTGTATCTACCGTATGGGAAGGGATTCAGTCCATCATTGGCACCATTCTTAATGCCATCTGGCAATTTATAGTGAATAGCTGGAACGGTATCAGAGATAGTGTTTCAAATATTCTATCAGCCCTTTCTTCTTTATTTTCATCCATTTGGAATGCCATTCAATCCACGGTGACAGGGATTGTTCAGGGGATTGCAAGCACACTATCTAATATCTGGAATGGTATCTTGCAGACCATATCAAATATCCTAAACAACATCTTCTCAACTGTTCGAAATATTTGGGATGGAATTAAAAATGCCATTTCTGGAGCGATTGATGGGGCTAAAAATGCCGTATCCTCTGCCATCAATGCCATAAAGAGTCTCTTTAATTTTCATATCTCTTGGCCGCATATTCCTTTGCCACACTTTAGTGTCAGTGGGTCGGCCAATCCGCTTGATTGGCTAAAAGGGGATATTCCACGGATTGGGATTGAATGGTATGCCAAGGGTGGGATTTTAACCAAGCCAACCATCTTTGGCCTAAATGGTACGAATCTCTTAGTAGGAGGGGAGGCAGGCAGAGAGGCGGTTCTTCCCTTAAACAGAGAAACATTGAGTCAGATTGGTCGTGGAATTGCTTCTACCTTGGATGCTCTGCCGCAGATTACCATTACGATTTCAGATGTTGTGATCAGAGAAGAAGCGGATTTAGAACGCTTGGCAGAACATGTAGCAGGAAGATTGGCAGATGAACTCACTAGGCAAAAACAACTGAAAGGATTGGGAATATGATTCGACACAATGAGTTGGTGATTGATGGGGTGCATACTTCCTCTTTCCCTTTTAAGGTGATTGTAGAAAACAGTCCACCGATTGTCATGAAAAGCAGCAAGACTCAGCTCCTTGAGCATAGAGGGATCAGTGGTGCCGTCATGGAAACCAACAAGCATCGCAATGTGATGGAGTTGACATTTAAGATTTATGTGGTCAAGCCAAGTGAAGAAGAACTTTTTCAGTTTTTGACTCTCTTTTCTAAAGAACAGTTTTGGCTGGAGAGCGAGCAGTTGAAAACAGTCCAACTCTGGTGCTATAAGGTCCTTGTTTCAAAAGTTATAAAGGACAAGCATGAGGTTTATGAGATGGAAGCGACATTCCAATGCCATCCCACAAAGTTCTTTAAAGATACAGATAGTCAGTCGTTCACTCAAAATGGTGCTCTGCGAACGAAGGGGTCGGCTTTGGCTTTTCCCAAATTGACAATAGTTGGAAACACCTCAACTGAAACCAGTTTTACGATTGGCAGTCAGGTTATTCGTTTGGAGAAAATAGAGTCTGGTGAAACACTGGTGATGGATAACAACCCTGACAAACCAAGTTTTAGAACCTTATCGGGAAAAAGCATCAAGTGGTCTGGTGACTTTTTAACGATTGACCCTTCAAAAGATACAACAGTGGGAGTCGTATTGGAAACTGGGATTCAGTCCATTCGTTTTGAGATTGTCTGGGGGTGGGCTTAATGCTTTATTTATTGGATAAGGAAGTACAGACCGTTAAATGGAACGGTATCCCCCTTTATGAAGCAGTATCTGCTAGGGTAAAGGAAACGTTGAATGGAGATTTTACCTTAACCCTCAAGTATCCCATCACGGACAGCCATCTTTATCGGCTATTGAAAGTAGATAAACTCATTAAGGCTCCTGTCCCTGAATTAGGAGAACAGCTTTTTCGTATTAAGAAACCAGTTGAAATGGATGACCATGTGGAGGTTCTGTGTTACCACATTACGGATGATGTCATGCAGCATTCCATCAAGCCAATTGGCAATTCTCAAGTAGGTTGTATGACGGCCTTGTCTAGCATGGTCCAGGCGGCTAAGACAAGTCTTGAGCCTTTTTCTTTCACAAGTGATATTACCAAACACAGGGATTTTAACACGGCTGATACAACTACGCTTTATAACGTCCTGTTAGATGGTGCTCATTCTATTGTCGGAACTTGGGAAGGAGAGCTTATTCGAGATAATTTCTCATTCTCCATTCAAGAGCACAGAGGAGAGAATCGTGGTGTCATTGTTACGACTCATCAAAACCTGAAATCATACAAACGGAATAGAAGTTCGCAAACTGTAGTGACACGTATCCATGTTCATTCGACCTTTAAACCAGACGGAGCTAAAGAAGAGAAGACGTTAACCGTGACTGTTGATAGTCCTTTGCTTGATGCTTATCCCTATATCAACGAAAAAGAATTCACGAATAACAATCTTAAAACCCTTGAGGAATTGCAAAAATGGGGTGAGAGTAAATTCTATCATGATAAGATTGACCGAGAGCAAGATGCAATTGTGATAGAAGCCTATGAGCTAGATGGTCAAACGGTTCATTTAGCTGACTGGATTACTCTAAAGAGCAGAAAACACCATGTAGATGTCATCAAACAAGCAGTATCTTATGAATATGATGCGCTGACTAAAGAATATATCTCATTGACCTTTGATGATGCTGCAAAAGTAAGTAGCCATGGGAGCTCTTCAAATATAACTGCTACAGCACATTCCATTTTGAATCTTGTTAAAGTCAGTCAAGAGTTGATGATTGAACGAGCCTTAGAAAATGCCAATCGAGCCTTTGATGCAGCTTTTGAGAAGCAAGAGAGTATTGTATTAGATGGCATTGAAAAGGCAAAAGCAAAGGCAGAGGAAATTGCAGCTCAGACTCGTGAACAGATTCAGAGTTCGTTTACTGCTTTTACGAAAACGACAGAATCCACGCTTCAAGCGATTTCCCAAAAGTCAGAAGAAGCCTTGGGGAAGGTAGGAGCCACTCAGCAAGCTCTGAACAAAGTCCAAGAAGTAACTAATCGAACAATAGCAGAGTTGAAAGTTTTTCAAACAGAAACTCTTCAGAAAATGGGCACTTTTGTCAGTAAGACAGAAGTCAAGCAAACTCTATCCGGTCTTGAAACAACTCTCCAACAGGTTCAGGGGTATGTTTCAAAAGATAGTGAACGACGGGAACGACTGGAGCAGTATGTACGGACGGAAACAGCCAATCAGGCCAGAACTGTCCGAGAACAAGTAGCCAAGGACTATGTCGCAAAAGCCTCCTATTCAGAAGATGTGAAAGGCTTAAATCGTCGCTTTGAGAGTTTGCAAATTGGTGGGCGCAACTACATCCGTCATTATGATTTTGATGGTCTGTTGCCCCTCTCGTCTAATGTATCAGAATGGAAGTTTGAACGGGCACCGGATACGAATGCCAAAAGTGGATACTATCTCAAAGCTACTTGTACCAAAGCAGGAAATGGTGGCTTTCATAAGCCCATTTTTGATTTAAGGGGAGCTGAATGGCAAGGAAAGAAAATGGTCTATGCAGCTGATATGAAAGCGAGTCGGTCGGTAGTTGTTCGGTTTGGTTTTGAGACAGGTGGTGTTTCGACCGTGACACTTCAAACTGAATGGCATCGGTTTGTTCACCCTTTTACCGTGAAGTTTGAGAGATTTTGGTCCTTGGTATGTTATTCAAATGGCTGGCTTGTTGGCGATGTTCTTTATATTCGGGATCCACAATTGGAAGATGGGACAATTGCGACGACACCGAGTCCAGCTCCAGAGGATGACCGGCAGTACACAGAAACCAAGATTGCCTCCTATTCTCAAACAGTGGAGGGACGCATTTCAGAAATTTTGCAGGCAGTCAATGGCAAGACCAACAGCAGTGACTTTCAAAAGGTTCAGGAAACAGTTAATCTGTACTCACGGCTCATTGGCTCAAAGGAAGATAGTATCAAACATAACTTGGCTCAGATTGTCCTGACAGATTCTTCCTATGTGACCAAGGTGACGGATTTGACCCAGAAAGTTTCTACTGTTCAAACTCAGCTCGCAAACAGTTGGTCGGTTCAGCATTTGACTTCAAGTGGGGCAGTACTAAACAGTTTGAATCTATTAGCGAATGGAGTAAATCATATCCATGGTAGACTCACTCATATCACAGGACAAACTTTAATTGACCATGCTGTGATTAAGTCTGCCATGGTGGATAAGTTAAAGACAGCCAACTTTGAATCGGGATCAGTCACAACCGCAATCTTAAGTGCAGAAGCAGTAACGGCTGAGAAATTGAAAGTTGATGATGCCTTGTTTAACAAGCTATCTGCGACCGAAGCTTATCTGAGGAAGCTTTTCTCAAAGCAGGCATTCATCAGCCAGGTGCAGTCGGTAACTTTATCTGCGAACAAGATATCAGGTGGTATCCTAACAGCCATTAACCGAGCTATGGAAATCAGTCTCAATGCGGGTCAAATTTTGTATTATACAGACCAAGCTGCCTTGAAACGAGTTCTAGCTGGTTATCCAACCCAGTTTATTAAGTTTGCGACAGGGAATGTCGATGGCAAAGGAAGAGCGGGTGTAACTGTTATTGGATCCAATCGTTATGGCACTGAAAGCTCCAATGATAGTGGCTTTGTCGGTATTCGTGCTTGGAATGGGTACAATATTGATTCACTTGATCTGGTTGGGGATGAATTGTCCTTTGCCAGTTCTGCCTATGATAATAAAGATGGTTGGGTCATGACTACAACAGGAAAACTTCAACTGCGTCCGAGCAGGAAACAGGACAGAAGGGATTCAACCATTAATACAGGCGATGTTTGGCTCTATTTAGATACAAGCGGTAATTATGTTTCACTTCACGAGGTATTACAACGAATGTCTAATAGCATTGGGGCGCTCTATGAATACAGGGCTAGCCATAGTGAAGGGCATCCAGCCTGGTGGGATACCAGAAACTTAGTGGGACATTTATAAGAAAGGAAACAAATGAACCCAGAAGAAATTAATCAGGCTCTTCGTTTGACTATTGAAGAGCTGACCAGAAAGCTGGCTGATGAGGTGACATCAAAGAACCTCTTAGCCATTCAATTGACGCAGAAAGAGGAAGCTTACCAAGTTCTCCTTCAGAAGAAAGAAGAATTGGAAGCTAATCTCAAAGAAGCAACTACACCATTAAAAATAGATGGAGGAAAGAAAGATGGAAGAAAAGGAATTACTACCTGATCTAAGTAGAATTACAGAACCTTTTGATTTGGTGGCAGCACTCACTTATATGCGCGAGAATGGTGAGTTCATTCGCTGCAAGAGTGAGGGGGAGGATTTTTATATGTACAGAGAAGTACAAAAGCGTCCCGTGATTAAGGAAGGTCGACGTCAGTTGATGGAAGTCGAAACAGTGGGAGCTTTGACTCAGTGGGGTGCGACAGTTCCAACCATTAATTTGTCTGAGTTATTTCATAAAAACTTTTATATCATGCAATTTGACGAAAAGGGAAATCCCAACTGGAGCGAACCGCATAGAAAGGAAAATGCATCATGAAACAGTTAGTTTTTGCGAATAAAGTCTTGTTTTCCACAGTAGGAGGACTTTTAGGAAGTGTTTTTGGTGATTGGGATGGTTTTATTTTTGCCTTGATTGTCTTTATATCTATTGATTATATCAGTGGGTTGATGGCAGCAGTTGTTGAAAAGAAGCTATCCAGTGCAGTTGGTTTTCGAGGACTGTTTAAAAAAGTTGTTATTTTGATGCTAGTGGCTATGGGGCAGATTATTGATACTCATATCTTGAAACAGGGAGGCATCATCCGAACTGCTATTATTTTCTATTACTTGTCTAACGAGGGGCTCAGTATTATAGAAAATACAGCACGGATTGGTCTGCCAGTTCCAGAGAAACTCAAACAAACTTTGAAACAATTAAAATCGGAGGAAAAATAAGATGGCATTATTTGGAGTAGATATCAGTGAACACAATGGTTTTATTGATTTTGATCAGTTGAAAAACAATGTTGACTTTGTCATTATCCGTTCGTCTTGGGGTAGCTTTGCGGAAGACCTGCGTGCACGACGAAATGCATCTGAATGTGAACGGGTTGGTATTCCTTATGGCTTTTACCATTACAGTTATGCTCGAAACTTGGGAGAAGCACAAGCTGAGGTCAATGCATTTTTGAACTTTGCAGGACAGTTCCATCCCAGCATGCCGCTCTACATTGATATGGAGGATGCAGACGGTTGGAAAGCTAACAATGGGGGTGTGAGTTGGGAAACTTCTACGGCTATCTGCCGACTGTTTTGTGACAATGTAGAAGCAGCTGGTTACTGGGCTGGTGTGTATGCGAGCCTGTACTGGTTCCAGAATATGGGCGACTTATCCCGTTATACGAATTGGGTAGCTCAGTGGCAGGTGGCTACTTGTTCTGTTCCAACAGATATTTGGCAGTTTACCAGTGACGGAATTGTTGGTGGTATCAGTGGCCGAGTAGATTCCAATTATATGTATCGGGATTTGCGTTCTGTTTATACCGGACAGGTACCAGAGCCTCGATCAGAACTGCCGCAACAAGCAACAGCCACAGGGTCGACTGGGACTTACACGGTTCAAGAGGGGGATACCCTATCAGCTATTGCGGCTCTCTATGGAACAAGTTATCAGGAATTAGCGGCAATCAATGGGATTGCCAATCCTGACTTGATTTATCCGGGGCAAGTTTTGCAGGTTACGGGAAATCCTCAAGCACCTAGTAGCACCACTTATACAGTTGAAAGTGGCGATACGCTTTCAGCCATTGCGGACATGCATGGCACGAACTACCAGCACTTAGCTGCCCTTAATGGAATTGAAAATCCGGATTTGATTTATCCCGGTCAAGTGTTACGAATTGAATAATCCATCAAGGTCTGTGTGGTTGTCTATGCAGGCCTTTTACATAGACAGCATTTCAACTAGAAAAAAGCTTGAATGAGTGGGCTGAATACTTGATAAATTTGGCCTTTAGAGTGATATATAGTAAGGAAGAAAGGAGAATGGGATGAAGCCAGGAAAGATAAGAGTTTGTGCCTATGCGCGGGTTTCAACCATGACAGAAAAACAGCAGGAATCCCTCACCAATCAGCAAGCCTACTATAGTCATCTCTATCAAAATAAAAAAGATGTCGACTTTATCGGGGTTTATTATGATCAGGGGATTTCAGGCAAACTGGCCAAGCGTCCAGGTTTTCAGCAGATGCTGGAAGATTGCAGGGCCGGAAAGATTGATGTTATTCATACTAAGTCCATTTCTCGCTTTGCCAGAAACACTGAGTTATTGCTTGCAGTAAGCCGGGAACTGAAAACTATTCAAGTGGATATCTTCTTTGAAGAACAAAATCTCCATACCTTATCAAACGAAGGAGAGGTCATGCTTACGGTTCTGGCTAGCTATGCAGAAGAAGAACTGCGCAACATGAGTGAGAACCAACGGTGGGCTTTTCAGAAGAAGTTCCAGCGAGGAGAGCTAGTGATTAACACTAAGCGCTTCTTAGGCTATGACAAGGATGAGAATGGCGAGTTAATCATCAATCCTGAAGAAGCTAAAATAGTCAAACGGATTTATAACCTTTATTTATCTGGTATGGGAGTTCATGTTATCGCAAAGCTATTCAATGAAGAGGAAGTTCCTACGGTAGACGGTGGGCGATGGTATTCAAGCACCATTACCAATATTCTAAAAAACGAAAAGTATAAGGGAGATGCAATCCTACAAAAATACTATTTTGCGGAAATCAAGGCCAAGCAACGGCTCAACAAAGGTCAGGTGCAGCAGTACCTGATTACAGATAACCATGAAGCTATTGTATCCAGAGAAGATTGGGAAGCCGTTCAAAAGCGTCTGAAACAGAATAGAAAGGCAAACCTAAGCATCGATTACAATCGGCGATATCCTTTGAGTGGCTTATTGAAATGCGAGCATTGTGGCTCTACTTTAAAACGGCAGAAGTACTACAAAGGAAAGGTTGTATGGGTCTGTAGCAAGTACATCCTAGAAGGGAAGGTCGCCTGCATCGGCATGCGCGTGCCAGACAGTGCAGTACAGGATTGGAGTATCCATGAACCCACAGTGGTAAAGGAGGAGAACATCGGTGGCAAAAAATATTACAGTTATTCCAGCAAAGAAAACGATACAAGTCGAGCAGAAGCAACACATTCAGAAAATCCGAATGGCGGCCTACTGCCGAGTATCCACCGACCAAGACGAACAGCTATCAAGCTATGAGAACCAGGTTCGGTATTACAAAGAGTTTATTAGGCAGAATCCTCTCTACGAGTTGGTTGATATTTATGCGGATGAGGGGATTTCAGGAACTAATACCAAGAAACGCACAGAGTTTAATCGGTTGATAGCTGACTGCCGAAAAGGCAAAGTAGATAGAATCATTGTGAAATCCATTAGTCGTTTTTCTAGAAACACGCTAGACTGCTTGAAATATGTCCGGGAATTAAAGGAACTTGGAATTGGGGTTATCTTTGAAAAGGAGAATATTGACAGTCTAGATGCCAAAGGAGAGGTGCTCTTGACTATTCTTTCTTCCTTGGCCCAAGATGAATCCCGTTCTATTTCAGAGAATGCGACCTGGGGGATTCGAAAGAAGTTCGAACGGGGCGAAATAAGAGTTAACACAACCAAGTTTGTAGGCTACGATAAGGGTGAGAATGGAAATCTAGTCATCAATGAGGAGCAAGCCAAGATTGTCAGACGAATCTTTCGGGATTTTTTACAAGGAGAAACACCAGAAAGTATAGCGAGAAGTCTAAAAGAAGAAGGGGTTCCAGGATGGAATGGGAAAGCTAACTGGTATCCCACTACGGTTCAAAGGATGCTTCAGAATGAGAAGTACATGGGAGATGCCCTCTTACAGAAAACCTATACGGTTGATTTTCTGACCAAAAAGCGCAGTGAGAATCAGGGACAAGTCAATCAATATTATATCGAAGGCAACCATGAAGCTATTATTGATAAAGAAGAATGGGAGTTGGTTCAGCTTGAGATAGAACGGAGAAACCAGTTTCGGCATGACAATTACATCAATTTTTACATTATCCAGTGCGAACAAAACCCATTCACCTGCAAAGTATTCTGTAAAGAATGCGGAGGTCTATTTGGCAGAAAGAACTGGACCACGAGCAGAGGGAAACGTCCTGTCTGGCAGTGCAATAACCGGTACAAGGTAAAAGGAATCCAGGGGTGCACTAATCGCCATATTGATGAAGAAACCCTGCAGCAAGCTTTCCTCAGAGCCGTAGAGGTTCTTCGAGAAAATAAAGAAAAGCTACGAGATAAGTGGGATAACTTTAGAGAAGAACAAAAGCTGGAGAGGTACCATGCGGCTAAATTAAAGGAGACACTTAATAGTAATCAGGAAGAATTCAATGGAAGAAAAATGTGCCAGGTTCTCGAGAAGATTAGTCTTGGAGAAGACGGTAACATCACCGTTAAGTTTTTAGAAGGAACAGAAGTAAATTTATAAGGCTGTAGTTACAGAATGAGATACTGTCACTACAGCTTTTTTTCTATTTTAATGTTATAATTAAAGATAAGTTTTAAATTTTTAAAGTCAATTTTACATATATAAATTAATTTGACATGGAATATGTTATAATGATAAGGCACAAATTGATTTTTGGAAAGGAGGGCACATGTTTAAAATAGATAATAAGATTAAACAAGAAGCTTTGAATTTTTCAACTTTGCAAAACTGTTTAAAAATGACAGAAGGGAAATTTGAGCCAATTTTTGATTCATTTATAGAAGAATATAAAGGTAAAGAGTCATCTCCTATTTTAGATTATCTAGATTTGTATAGCGCTTATTTCAAAATCAATCAAGATCAATTAAATCATGAGTATGCGTTTGCTTTTTCTCAGTTTTCAAAATTGAAAGAAGCAGATGAGATAATAAAACGGGGGACCAGCGATTATCCAGATATGCTGGAATCAACAGAAAAATCACCTAGATTTTTATATATTAGAGGCAGAAAAAGTCTTCTATACGAATTACGAAAGGTTTCGCTTGTTGGTTCAAGAAATGCGACTGAAAAGGCTAAATACAACACAACTAGGCTAGCTCAAAAACTTGGTAAAAACGGAATTACTATAGTATCAGGCTTAGCAAAGGGAATTGATGTTTCTGCTCATAAAGCAGCGCTTGATTTAAGTTTAGATACTATTGCTGTAATAGGAACTCATTTAAATCAGTACTATCCAGCAGAAAACAAAGAAGTGCAGTTAGAGATAGAGAAGAAAGGCTTAGTAGTTTCTCAATTCTCTCCAGCATCTAAAACTCAACGGTGGTTCTTCCCAATGAGAAATCGGGTTATGAGTGCTCTGTCTCTTGCGACTATTGTTATGGAAGCAGGGGAAACATCTGGCTCTCTTATTCAAGCTGATTATGCTCTTAAACAGGGGAGATTGGTTCTTCTACCTGAGAGTGCATTAGAAAATAAACATATAACTTGGCCAGAGAAGTTTGTTAAAAAAGGAGCCAAAGTGATGCATAATCCTAGCGATGCACTAAAGATTTTGGCAGAGAGTAGTTTCTTTAAAGGGGAGTTTGATATTGATGAAGAATTTGAGCTTATCCCTTTGGACTTTTCGTTAGATATTATCTCTGAGGAGGGGGGAAATAGACTTGCTTAGAAATGTTAGTGAGATAAAAGGTATCGTTTTCCATATTTCTGAGCTTCCTCTTTTATCTACCGATGATTGGAGAGACATTCAGAAAATATATGAGTCCGAGTTTAATTGTCTGTTTTTAACCGACTTAGAAGGGCTGCCTGGTTTTATTGATGAAAGTGATATTATAAAAGTTGAAACAGTAAAAATGGTTCTTTGGCCCTCATTATCTCTTTTTGATCTTTTTAAGGAACGCCTCAATGCACGGACCTCTGAAATTATTTTAGTCTCTAAAGAGCCTCGATTTACTAAACGTTCAATGAAGTTATTATGCGGGGTCGTCTTGATAACAGAGAATATTTTGAAATATGAGCAATTAGACAATACCCCAGACGTTATACTCTACAGCTTTGATGAACTTTATGAAAAAGTAATTGCGAAAAATCTTGTGGGAAAAAATTATTTTGGTGAAAATCAAATCCCATTGTCGACCAGTCAATTCATTAGTAGATATATTCATTCATTATATCCTATTTCGGATTCTAAGAGAGTTCGACTGTTCTCGTTGGGGAGATATTATGGTTCTAAACATTATATGCATGAATTACACCCATATTCTAAGGCGATTATTTCTAATAAAAGCTCTAGCAGCAAGTTATTTGGTAAATTTAATACAAAACTTTCGGACCTTATTATCCAAACAATAGGGTCTTTTCCTGGTAGTTTTAAGCTTGATGCACTCTGTTATGTTCCTCCTCGTCCTAAAGAGGAAAGTAGATTTAGTGATATATTTGACCATATTTTTTCGAGAACTGATAAATGGTTACAACAACTAGAAGATATTTCACCATTTTTAATTGCGACAAGGGATTTTGAAAAACAAAAATATCTAAGCACTGGAGAACGGTTGACGAATGTAGAAAACGTCTTTACAGTAACAAAGGATTTAACCGGGAAAAACATTCTGGTCATTGATGATGTTGTCACTACTGGTGCAACACTAAAAGCCTGCGCGGAAGCTCTTTTTCAAGCTGGAGCAGAAAACGTGTCTTTTTTTGTCTTTGCGATTAATCAACGTGAGCAATCTGGCTTATTCTCTGAATATAGAGCAGCCTGTCCTGATTGTTCGGGAGACTTATATCTAAATATTAATTCAACTACCTACTTACCTTTTTATAGTTGTTCAGATTGTCAACGCACCTTTGATTTCGACCCTGTCATGGAAGATTTAAATCGAAGAATTAAATAATTTATGATTTAAGTCGGAAGTTTCTGTCTAGTATAGTTCAGAGTGTCAATTTATACCTTTAGAGATTCATTAAGAATTTTGTTTGTTAAATGATAGATAGTAGGTTCAATTTATGGAGAATAAAAATATTGGGGAAAAAATAATAGTTATAAAATAAATACATCTACTCTAGATACTACCCCACAAAATATGAATTTAACAGCGTATGATACTATCGCTGAAGGGATTTTTGATAGAATATGATGCTATCAACCGCAAAATAGAACAGATTTCAAATCTTGAACGGCAAATCAGTGATCTTCAATATAAAATGAGTAGCATAAGAAATCGAGAGTACATCAATAATATGTACCGGTGGATAGATGAAAAAAAGCCAAGATTCAAGAATTTTTTTGTAAATAATGTGGAGGTCTGTTTGGCTGAAAGAACTTGACCACAAGCAGAGGGAAACGGCTAGTCTAGCAGTGTGACAACCACTATAAGGTGAAAAGTGTTCAAGGCTGTACTAATCGACATATTGATAAGGAAACGCTTCAGCAAGGTTTCTTCAGAGCTGTAGAGATTCTTCGTGAAAACAAGGGAAAGCTAGAAAAGTGTGCAAACTTTATGAATGGATTTTAAATGGAGGTATCATTTTGAATTTTGAGTTTGGAACAGTCGATAAGTTTATGAATGATTTTATTCAGAACAAATATAAACAGAAAAGCAATATATTTCTAAAGCTTAACGAAACTGATTACTATGAAGAAAATAAATCTGGAACGTTATGTCATTATCCTGGTTGTTGTGAGAAAGCTATAGAATCTCATACTTATCCAAAATCTTTTTTGAGAAGAATCGCCGATGGAAACAAGGTCTTTGCAACTGATATAAAGCATATTGTAGGTAATATCTATGATAAAGGTGTCTTAGATTTGGTAATAGATACTAATATTAAATATTCTGGTGTTCAACCTTTATTCTGTAAAAAACATGATTTTGACCTATTTAAAGCAATCGAAGTAAAAGATTTTAACACAGACCTTAAGACTTATCTTTGTTTGTTTCTCTATCGTTCTTATATATATGATTATCAATTGGAATCCGAAGTTCACAATCCAATCGTTAATAGAAAAATAAATATCGAAAGGGATTACTCTAAAAAAATATCAAAAGAAGACGAAAGTCGATATTTATTTGAACAGGAACTCTCGACCAAGATTATAAGCGAAAATGCAAATTTTCATAATTCTGATGTTTTAAAAAATAGATTTGATAATATATTTCTTGAAAAGAAATCACCAAATTATACTGATTTTTGTCAATATTTTGAATTGAAGTATTATGACTTAGGATTCCTTCCTAACTTTTTTGCAAGTGGAACTATGTTTTTCTCAGCCAATCCTACTAGGAGTGAGAGTCCCCTTCAGTCTATCTATGCAATAATTCCTGAAAAGAGTTTAAAGACAGCATATTTCTGTATTTTAATTCCAAACGAATCAAAGGATTCAATGAAAATTGTAATTGAGAATATAGAAGCAGAATATAGCAAGAGCGATAAGAGTGACTTTATAAAAATCATTGAATTTTTTTTGTTAGATGCATCTCAAAATATTATAATGACTGAATCTCTTTACAAAAAATTACAAAATAACAATGAGTATCAAAAGCTACTGAAAGTGTCTATGTCTTTAGCATTTGCGAGACTAAACATTTTTCCTATATCAAGTCAATCATTTAGAAGCTACTCTTACACATTACTGCAAACTTTCAAATTAATAAATAAAAACTAGATTTGATACCAAAAGTCTCAAATGAAGATTTTGATAAATTTATGACTTGGAAGGTTAGAAATGTTGACAAAGTTAATTTATACCTATTTAATTAATCCAAGGGATGAATTACAAAGTACTATAGATAATGGCACGGTAATTATTGATATTGATAATCCCAATTGACTGGAAGCTAATTACTATACTGGTTGAAAAACCAGAGGGTCAATGAGATTTGAGACAAATAATCGTTCTGAGTAGTTGATTTTGTAAACTTGTAAATTGTGTATGTACATATCTTTTATAGAAAACTAAGGAGCAATTAGTCATGAGTTTTTCCAAGACTGCTATTATGGACCTGATTAGTCTAAAAAGAGAAGGCGAGTATTGGGATTTCAAAGAAAAATACCATCAAAATAAGGCTAAATTTATCCATGATATTCTATGCCTTTCTAACATACCTTCTAGGAATGATTCCTATTTAATTTTTGGAGTATCAGATCATGGGGAAATAAAGGGAGTCAGCAATGATGAAGGCAGAAAAACTCAAGCCATGATTGTAGATATGCTTAGGAATACTAGTTTTGCTGGTGGAAATGTACCGTTTATAACAATTGAAACCATAACTCTTAATTCAAAAGAAATTGATGTGTTAATCATAAAGAATTCCGATAATACACCTTTCTATTTAGAAAAGAAGTATAAAGATGGGAAAACATGTATTCCAGCTGGGACAATATATACACGAAGGCAGGATACTAATACCCCAATTGATAGCGTTGCGAGTCAACAAGAAGTTGAATATCTATGGAGAAAGCGATTTGGAATTGATTTATCACCGTTTGATAGATTACTCCATTACATAGAAGATAAGGATGGATGGGAGAGTAATTCTGTTGGAAGATATTATAAGCAATTTCCAGAATTTGTTTTTGTAGAGGATAAGGATTCTGAAGATAGAAGTAAAGATGTGTACTACGCTCATAATATGATGAACAGTAGGCACTATTTCATGTCTTATCAATTCAAATATCATCAGACAATTATTTATGAGGATGAGTTGATTGTGATGGACTCAGGTAGATATACAACTTCAAGTCCTAGGTGGGAGATTCTTTCAATTGATAAAGAACAAAAAAATGATGTTTCTTACAATTATTTTATAGATGGAAGTCCAGAATGGCTAATTCACAAATTTCTTCTTGACGAAAAAAACCAAGAAGCTTGTTCGGCTCAAAGAAGGTTTCTTGAGTTGATACTTGTTTTTGAATCAGTGCAAGAAAAAGAAGAATTTGATAAACTCATAGTCAAAAACCTAATATACGAAAATTTGGATATTTTTCGTAAACCTAAATTGAGTGGAGATACTGCGAATCGAACAAAAATAATTAATACCCACGATATTCAAGTGGCCAAGTTTTTGAATGCGAAATTAAGGGATTTTAGATCACATAAAAACTTTTAAAAGTATATCTATGAAGTATGGCGGCCAGTAACTAAACCAGCATAATAGTAAGAACGATTTCCTCAAAATTTTCATTGCTATTTTGTATGTCGAAGATGTACTAAGTAAACTGATAAGTTACGTTTAATGGTTTAATTCAAATATTCGGACGGTCTTTATTTCGTTTCATAGTATAGGAAGATAACGTCAGCACACGTGGAGGTAGTGGCTCTGCTCGTGAAAGATTAGAAACCTTTTAGCGAAAGGCTTTTCAAGTCACTGGTAACAGTGGCTTTTTAGCTCTGGTGGGGATGTATCAATGTAACCACTAAAGTTGAAGTAGCTGGAATTATACTATTATATTTGGTTGTAGTCATCAGATTTATTTCCATATACGGCTAGTAGGTATGTTAATGTCTATTGTCTTATTTCCAAAAAAGATTTTTTGAAAAATACTGTCCACAATTTTTTTCAATATTTGTATACTGTCCACAATTTTTTGATATAATATAAAGTATAGTAAACTGAAAGGACTAGCCCATGAAATTATCTAGGAATCAACATCAGTATTTAGAATCTCAAAAATATAAAGAAGATTTAGCTATCTCAGTATCAAAAATTAAATCACGTGTTCATCAAAGTGACAATGAGGATACTATCGCTTCTATATTCGAAAATGAAATCTATCTATTTCTTGAATCTAAATTAGGTGTTGAGGATAAACAAAAAAAAGAATTTACACAACAAGATTTTGGATTTGAATTTTCTGGTCGTATTGATATGATGGACGGAGGCCTACTTGTAGAATACAAAAGACCCGCTGTTCTGAACTGCACCCCAAAAGTTAGACAGAAAAAAATCTAACTTTTGGGGTGTTTTTAAATGAAATTAACTTATGAGGATAAAGTTCGAATCTATGAACTAAGAAAACAAGGAATCAGCTTCAAGCGACTTTCAGAAAAATATGGAATGAACCTTTCAAATCTTAAGTACTTAATCCGATTGATTAATCGCTACGGAATAGAAAATGTCAAAAAAGGGAAAAACCGTTATTACTCTCCTGAATTAAAACAAAA
>NZ_JAKUVC010000005.1 GCF_026781265.1 Streptococcus sanguinis | reverse complement strand
TAATTGTCTAACTTTTTGGGGTCAGTACATTATCGGACAGGTCTTTTATCAGTAATTCCTGCTTTGTAAAATATCCATAATATCTTCATGCCTATCTGCATTAATATTTGATGAAACTGCCCATACCATCAATAAAATCCAGCCTAGTAGGGTCGGACTAAGTAGAAAGCATAGAAGAAAAATAATCAACTTACTTCCTGTTCGACAAATCAAAGCTGGAAGAATAGCTAGCCAAGTGAATAAAGCAATTAAAATAATAATAACACTTAAAACAATATTCTCATATTCGACAGACATACTAGCTGCTATTTGAGGTAAAAAGAACAAATAAATAACTGTATAGGTAGGAATTGCATAAAGCATAAAAAAGATAAGATTAGTTAGAGATTGTTTCATAATTAATTTCCTTATTTTCTATAAACTGAATTCTTATGTTCAGTATATTCTCCAAAAGTAAGTTCTCTACGATTGTTTTTCAATAGTACCCCATAAAGCTTCCGAGTCATTCCATCATTATCTGATATCAAAGTGATAACTATATTTGCCACGTATTCCTTAGGTTCTTGAGGTGCTCCATTGTCATCTAAAACAAGACCCCAAACTTTTGTTTCCTGACTAGGTTCTTCTATTTTTACTTTGAAAAGCGTTTCTCCTCCTGATGTAATCATACTTCCTGTTCCATCTTCTTTAATTACGTAGCGAATACTTGATGTCCAGTTAACATAGTAGCCTGCCCATTCTTTGTAGAGCGATGAATTATTGCTAATTGAAGATTCCGAACTATCAGCAGATGACGGTTTAGTTACCTTTGTAGTATAATCGAGAGCAATCCATCCTTTTCCAGACTTCACACGCCCCCAAAGGTGTCCATCCATTTGGACCGTTTCAGTAATCGTGTAAATCCCTTTCTCAATGAAACCTAAATCTTTCCCATTTAATGCTGGTTTCTCGCGAATAATCAAATTATCAATATCGACTTGCACTTGATAATTTACTGGTACCGAAGCAACGCTACTAGACAGAGTAGGGCTATTTTGTTTTTCTTGAACATTAGTTGATGATTCTTTTTCAACAACTTCTTCCTGATTTTTTGTATCCCGAATCTGGCTACTAGATGCTTGAACAGTTGCTATTTGAGTACGATAAGCATTAATAGCATTTTTATAGATGATAAAAACAAGACAGAGTAAAGATAAAATCATACAAGTAGAGATAAAAACAGTATCTCTTTTGCTTTCCTGTCGCCATCGCAATCTGTCTTCTAAATCAACTCCTGCTGAATGACTATTTTGTTTATTTAATTTGGCAGCAAGCTCGTTTTCCTCTGATTCTTTTTTAGCCCACGAATCTCCATGTACATGATTTACCGATACGAGCTGTTCCTCTAATGTTTTATCTACTGCCAACTGAATTTGCTGTGCTTGTGATTCTGCAAGCTGCTTTTTCTCATAATAAATCTCCCTCTTTTGCTCTTCCTCATTCAATAAAACTTGCAAGTCTCCCCGAATAAGTAAATCTGTTGTCTGAGCTAAAGTTTTTCTCAGCTCAAAAATACGTTCGTCCATTTTTTCCTCTAAAAGGGCGATTCGTGCTTTTTCAGCTAACCTTTGCTTTTCTAACAATCGTTCCTCACGTAATTTAGCAGCACTTTTATTTTCTTCCATAACTTTTTCATCCCTTTTTTCTCAGTTAAGCATTGAGCCCCAAATCAATGCTTGTTATGCATAGTATAGCAACTTTTTTATATAACGACAATCTTAAAATAAAAAAGCATAGACCTGAACTGCAACCCCAACAATGCTTTTAAAATCTTTATCAAAAACTAAATTTCAAAACAACAAAAACCAGATTGGAAAATCCAATCTGGCTAAACTCATATTCAAACAATTTATTGCCCCGGCCAATTCAGTCCAACATGAGAATTCATTTCCTGATAGGCGGTATCAATCCGTGCTCTGGTTTCTTGATCCAGTTTGTCTCGATACTTGCCGCCTTCGACAAAGTCATCCAAAATCCAGGTCTGATATGTGTATAAAGGTAGACCGTCTGCTGAAGTAGCGCCCTTTTCAACTCGGCTGACCCAGCTCGGATGAGCCTGAGCACTTTTTATCTGCGTGCCTGATGCTGTCTTCTCAATGGTAACATCCATCAGCACTCCGCGCTCGGTCCAATGAGCATTTTCAATCTCCTCCATGGTTTCGATGCGCTGATTGGAAATGAAATTTCCCATAGAATACATGATCAGCTTCTTCTGGCCATCTTTCTCTAAAATCTCCGCCGGCTCAACCACATGCGGATGCCCTCCAAAGACGATATCTGCTCCCCAGTCAACCATTTTATGGTAGAGGGTCATCTGCTCCTCTGTTGGCTCCAGCTGGTACTCTATCCCCATCTGAGGCATGACGACTGTAATATCTGCTTCCTTTTCTGCCCGCTCAATCTCGGCTCGCATCTTTTCTTCATCCAGATTGGACAGGCGGTTGTCATAGTCTTCCTGACTGAGCAGCCCCTCCATGCCATTGTAACCATAGGAGTAAGCCAGCAGTGCAATCTTAATGCCTTTGACTTCCTTTATTAATAGCGGTGCCTGACTGCGTTTTTCATGAGGATAAACACCGATGGGAGTGATTCCCTCTTTTTCAAAAGCCTGAGCTGTAGTAAAAACACCCTCCAAGCCGGAGTCCAAAATATGGTTATGAGCCAAGTCCATCACCTGATAGCCGGCATCCTTGATTGCTGGAACTACGGCTTCTGGAGCATTAAAGAGCGGATAGCCATTCAAGGGATAGTCCGGCCGAATCGTGCCTTCAAAGTCCCCTAAGACCAAGTCTCCCTGCCGAAGCCATTCTTTGGCATAGTGGAAATTCTCAGAAAATTCATAAGTTCCATCTTCTTTCTGAGCGCTCAGATAAAGTCCGTCGTGATAAAGCAAATCCCCAGTCGCCATGATACGAACCGTCTGATTCTGAGAAGAACCTGACTGCTGCTCTTTCTTACTAGGAGACAGAAAGGTAAAATCCTGCATATGCTCTGACAGCAGAATTAAGCCGGCTGACAGCCCAACAACTGTCAAAAGTACTCCGACAAACTGCCGATTGCTAAGTTGTTTTTGAAAGAACTTAGAACGAGGAAGCAGCAACTTCTTAATCCAATCCCGCCAAGCATGGTAAGCATCTGCCAGGAGAGTATGCTCCGCAGCAAAATCAGATATCTTCTTCCAAAGTTCCTGAAAAAAAGTCTTAATTCTCTCCCAAAGAAATTTTTTATCCATCACATCTCTCCGCTTTTTCTTGCTTGATAATAGTGCATCAACATTTACTATATTGTACTATTTTTATCACCAAAAAGAAAGAAAAGCAAAAAGCAGGAACTGGGAGAGGCATGCTACAATCTAGAAATTGTCGCAATCTCTCCCACTCTCCTGCTCCATTTTCTATTTTTTCAATTCTAAGAGCTGATTGCCGAGATGAAACTCGGCTTTCATTCTTACACAAAACTCCCTACATCAACGGTCAGCACTTGGCCGTCTCGAACGACCTGCTGTCCTGCAATGTAGACATCCTGAACATCGCTGCCTTTGACTGCGTACACTAGGTGTGACAGCATATTTTCCAAAGGATAGAGATGAAGTCGCCCCTTAGGTTGAATAACAATGAAATCGGCTTGCTTGCCTGCTTCCAGACTGCCAATTTTCTTCTCTAAGCCCAGCGCCTTGGCTCCCTCAATAGTCAAAGCTTTTAAAGCCTGCTCAATTGTAAACTGAGTCGCATCTCCTGCCCGCATCTTCTGAAGGAGGGCAGCTGTCCGACCTTCTTCAAACATATCCAGATTATTATTGGAAGCGACAGAGTCCGTCGCTAGGCCAACGGTCACCCCAGCGGCTAGTAAGTCGGTCACCGGAGCTACACCAGAAGCCAGCTTGAGATTGCTGATAGGATTGTGGGCGATGCTGACTGGTGAAGCCGCTAAGTCCGCAATCTCTGAAGGATTCAGCTCAACCCCGTGAGCAAAAATGGCTGGCTGCTCCAAGTAGCCCAGGCCTTTTAAGAAAGCCAGAGGCCGTTTACCATAACGCTCAAGGATGATTTTATTTTCATCCTGTGTCTCAGCCACATGGATATGAAGCTTCAAATCCAGCTCACGCGCTAGCTCAAGACTCCCCTTGAGCAGTTCTTCGTCACAGGCATAAGGCGAATGAGACGCCACCATGACCTGAAAATCTTCATCGTCATAGGAGCGAATTTTCTCAATAATGGCCCGAGTACGAGCCAGAGTCTCTTCTGCCGTTTCCGCGGCTGAGCTAAAGAGGGTTGGTGAGAAATAGCAGCGCATACCAGACTGCCGCACAGCCTGATAAATCCGGTCAATATCCACTCCCTGAGGATTATACATGTCGTTAAAAGTCGTTGTTCCTGACAGCAGCATTTCAGCCAGAGCCAGCTGGACAGCCTGGGTCGTTAAATCCGCTGTGAATTGACTTTCTGCTGGCCAAATATAATCCTCCAGCCATTCATGCAGATTGCTGTCATCACGAATCCCGCGCAGCAAGGTCATGGCCGAGTGAGTATGACAGTTGACCAGCCCTGGCATAATCCAAGCACCTTCATAATCTACTCTTTCACTGCACTTCCCTAGCCAGTTTTCATCATAGGGACCACAGTAGGCAATGCGGTCGTCCTCAACCACTAGCAGCCCGTCCCGGTAAACATGAAATGCGCTATCACAGGTCACCAGATTGACATTTGTATAAGCTTTCATCCGCCATACCCTCACTTTCCCAACACTTGGTTTCAAAAGATTTTAGCTATTATAACAAGCCTAATCTAATTGTGCAAGTCTTTTTATAAAATCATGGCATAAAAAAGAGCCCCGCATGGAGCTCTCCAATACCAACTTAACGTTTATCAACTTTCTTAGTAACGAAGTCACCAAGAATTTGAATAATAAATACCAATATCAAAATACAAACTGTTGATACAAAAATAACATCTTGCATATTTCGAGTAAAGCCAACTTGATAAGCAAGGTTACCAAGACCACCTGCACCAATTACCCCAGCAATAGCAGTTGACCCTACTAGAGCAATAGCAGTTACAGTAATACCAGAAACAAGTGCAGGTAAAGATTCTGGAATTAGGACTTTCCAAATGACCTGAAAAGTATTAGCTCCCATAGATTCTGCAGCCTCAATGACACCAGACGGTATTTCATTTAGAGCAATAGAAACTAATCGAGCATAAAATGGAGCCGCGCTGATAACCAGAGTTGGAATGGCACCTTCCGGACCAATAATTGTTCCCATGATTGAACGAGTAAAAGGAATCAATAAGACCAAAAGGATGATAAAAGGAATGGAACGAAATACGTTAATGATCCCTGCCAGTAAAAAATTAACAAACCTGTTGGCTAGAACTTTTTTAGGACCTGTAAGATAGAGAAATAATCCCAAAATCAATCCTATAACAAAGACATAAAATGTTGATACCAGAGTCATATACAAGGTCTCTTGAATAGCAACAATTAAATTTTCCCAAACAACATTTTTAAAACTCAACATTTCGTTCAGGAGAGCCAAGAACCCTCTTTGTTCTACACTAGCGAACATTATCTAACACCTCCACACTGACACCAGCCTGACGGAAACGATCCAGAACTTCGTGTGTCTTTTCTTCATTTTCTTCGACTACAATAACCATGGAGCCCAACGGGCCTTTTTGGGTTACATTGACTTTGGCTTGCAGAATGGTAATCGTAGCATCCAAATCCCGAATAACGTTCGAAAGCATGCCTTCTGCTGTCTTATCTCCCAGATATTGGATACGAACCAGAGTTCCAGATTTTAGCGATTTTTCTAGATGATGATAGACATGTGTCAGGTCATCTTCCGCAAATTCTTCTCCGACAAACTGTTTGGTGATTTCCTGCTGAGGATTCTTAAAGACATCAATGACTTGCCCTTCTTCGACTACACGGCCATTCTCCATAACGGCAACCTTATGACAAATCTGACTGACCACATGCATCTCATGGGTAATCATAATAATAGTCAGTCCAAGTTTCTTATTGATATCCACTAGAAGTCTCAGTATATCATCGGTTGTTTTAGGATCTAATGCACTCGTTGCCTCATCACAAAGAAGAACTTCTGGGTTATTAGCTAGTGCACGAGCGATCCCTACACGCTGTTTCTGACCACCAGATAATTGAGCTGGATATGATTTTTCTCGCCCTTTTAAACCTACTAACTCGATCAACTCATTGACACGTTTTAGACGCTCATCCTTAGGAACTCCTGCAACTTCCAGCGGGAAGGCAATGTTTTGCTCCACTGTTCGAGACCAGAGCAAATTGAAATGCTGGAAAATCATCGCAATCTTTTTACGTGCTTCTAACAAGTCTTTCCGTTTCAGACTGCTAATATTTTTATCGTTAATGGTTACAGTACCTTTGCTAACCGTTTCAAGACCATTCAGCAAGCGAACTAAAGTGCTCTTTCCTGCGCCAGAAAAGCCTATAATCCCATAAATCTCACCTGTTTGGATATCTAGTGAAACATCATCAACAGCCTTTACCAAACCTTGCTTAGTTTGGTAATACTTAGATACATTCTCAATACGAATCATTATTAGTCCTTTCATTTTTTCATGATGCGCAATCATTCATTTTCTTACATAGAGTGGATAAAATAGCTTATTCTATGAAAAAAACGAACTTAGGAGGAAATCTGTGCTTGATGTAAGTCAGAGTCGCCTCCAAGCGTTCGTCTTTTATATCTCATTATTTTGCTGGAATAACTGATCCGTCCTTGTATTTATCCTTGATGAATTTTTGAATCTCATCACCTTGCAATACCTTAATCAACGCTTTGATTTTTTCGGAATCTTTGTCAGCTGGTCTAACAGCAATCAAATTTGCATATGGTGATTCACTATCCTCAAGAGCAATAGAGTCCTTGACTGGAGAAAGCTTCGCATCAATAGCAAAGTTTGAATTAATAATAACTGCATCTCCTTCATCATTGTTATAGGTTTGTACCAACAATTCTGGAGCAATCTCTGTTTTAATCTGGATATTCTTTGGATTTTCAACAATATCTTTCAACTGAGCATCGACTGGATCAACCCCATCCTTAATCTTCATCAAACCATTTTTGACAAAAAGATCAATAAAGCGACCTACCTCAGCAGGATTGGTTGAAGCATATACTACAGCATCATTTGGTAAATCTTTGATAGATTTGTATTTCTTAGAATATAGCGCCATTGGCTCAATATGAACATTCCCCACACTTACCAAATTTTCATTATTCTCTTTGTTAAATTTATCCAAGTAGGGAGTATGCTGGAAGAAGTTTGCATCTGCGTCACCATCAAAGACTAGTTTATTAGGTGTCACATAATCATTGACAATTTTAACTTCTAAATCATAGCCCTCTTTTTTCAAAATCGGTTTAGCCGCTTCCAAAATCTCAGCATGAGGTGCTGGCGAAGCAACTACCAATATTTTTTTGTCATCACTAGCAGCATCTTTATTTTTTGCACCTCCGCCACAAGCTGCCAATCCCAAGGCTGCAAGGCCGACTAAGCCTACCGAAAAGATTTTTTTCAAATTCATCATTTATTCTCCTTTAATGGATAAAATTCTAAATCTTCTATTTTATAAGATTACTTCTCATTTTACCATGTTAAAGAAGACTTGGCTTATATAAATAATTTATCGCCGTGATAAAAAAATTATATGACTGATTGAAGCATTTGAGTCGATTTTATGCCCTTTTACTGAATGAAAGTCAGCAGATAGCCGTATCCTTCTGCTTCCATTTTCTCTTTTGGGATAAATCGCAGAGCTGCTGAGTTGATACAATAGCGCAAGCCACCTGCTGCTTCTGGACCGTCTGTGAAGACATGCCCCAGATGGGCATTACCAGAACGGCTGCGCACTTCAATCCGCTCCATGCCATGACTCTTGTCTTCATAGTATTTTAGAACATCTTTGGCAATCGGCCGGCTAAAGCTAGGCCAGCCGCAGCCAGACTCAAACTTGTCTCCAGCAAAAAAGAGGGGCTCACCAGTCGTCACATCAACATAAATTCCTTCTTCAAAAGTGGCATTGTAGACATTATGGAAAGGACGCTCTGTCGCACTGTTCTGGGTCACCTGGTACTGCTCTTCCGTCAGCTGCTCTTTTAGTTCCGCATCTGTAGGCTTCTCGTATTGGCCAGGATCGACCAAGGGCTGATAGGCATCATTGACATTGATATGACAGTAGCCACCAGGATTTTTCTTGAGATAATCCTGATGATAGTCCTCAGCTAGGACATAGTGGCGCAAAGGCTCTAGCTCAACAGCAATCTTTCGGCCCAGCTGCTTTTCCTGATTAGCAAAGACCTTCTCAATGACGTTCTTATCGGCTTGATTGGTATAGTAAACGCCTGTCCGGTACTGACGTCCTACATCATTTCCCTGCTTATTGACCGACAGAGGATCAATGACTCGGAAATAATAAAGCAGGATTTCCCGCAGGCTAATCTGATTTTCATCATAAACTAGATGAACCGTCTCTGCATGGTCCGTCTGGTGAATCAGCTGGTAGTTGGTTGATTCCACCTGTCCATTGGCGTATCCCACTGTCGTTTGCTCCACACCCTCAATGCGAGAAAAGTACTCTTCCAATCCCCAGAAGCATCCGCCTGCTAAATAAATTTCTGCCATAAAAGCACCTCATTTCTTTGCGTCTATTTTCTCATAAAAGGAGTCGAAATTATAGCAATTTGATTTGAACTTTCTTCAAATTGATATGAAAAAGCTGGGTTTCAATACTTCTCAACCTAGCCATGTTCTTCATTTCAAATCACAATAACTCTTGTATAGAAGATTACTCCTCAATATACTGCAATTTTCCTCGAAAATCTTCTAAGCTTTCATAGCCTTTTTCTTCCATAATAGTCTTGAGTTCTGCGGTGATACGCTCGAAGGCTGCCACTCCTTCTTTATGAAGGGTTGTTCCTACTTGCACCATACTGGCACCACAGAGGATATGCTCAAAGGCATCACGCCCAGTCAAGACACCACCAGTTCCGATGATTTGGATTTCCGGTTTCAGGCGTTGGTAAAAAGCATGGACATTGGCCAGAGCGGTTGGCTTGATGTACTGACCACCGATACCGCCAAAGCCGTTTTTCGGACGAATGACCACTGACTCATCTTCTATATAAAGGCCGTTTCCGATAGAGTTTACGCAATTGACAAACTTGAGCGGATATTTGTTAAAAATCGCAGCGGCCTGATCAAAATGCACGATGTCAAAATAAGGAGGCAGCTTGATACCCAACGGCTTGGTGAAATAAGCAAAAACCTCTGCCAAAAGCTTATCCGTCGTTTCAAAGTCATAGGCAATCTGAGGCTTGCCAGGGACATTGGGGCAGGAGAGATTGAGCTCAGTAATCCCTTTAAAGTCACTTGCCTGCACTTTCTGAAGAATGGTGTGGGTTTCTTCTGGCGACATACCGACCAAAGAGAGGAAGAAGGTACGATTCGATTCGCTTTCCTGGAGTTCCAGCAAGTAGTCCAGATAGTAGTCTAAGCCATTGTTGGGCAGGCCCATGGAGTTGATAGACCCCAGCGGAACATCCTGATAGCGCGGTTCTGGGTTTCCCTGACGAAATTCCAGCGTCGCTGTCTTAGTCACAAATGTTCCCGCAGCAGAATCTTTGACTTCTGCCAGTTCCTCTTTTGTCATGCAGGCAACCCCAGCTGCATTCATCAGGCAGTTGTCAAATGCAAAACCAGCAATCTGTGTAGATGTCGAAACCATAGTAAAACGCTCCTTTTTCTTCTGAAGGCGAGTGCCTTTAGCTCATTTCCTCTATTATATCACCAAAACTCGCTTTTTCGTTTTTTAAACCAGCAATTCCTGACTAACGTTCGGAAAACATCTAGTTCGCTCAGCTATTTTCTGGAATGTTTCAGAAAATAAATTGTGGAAATTTTTAGAAAATTCAACTTTTTTCTTTACAAGAGAAAAAAAGTCTGCTATAATGTTCCATGTAATAAAATATGACATCTAAAAGATGTCTGTTTTAAGAATCTAAACACATCCTCGTCACACAAGCTGCAAGCAGCTTCCGACAGGATGGTTTACTATTTTATTTAAAGGAGAATGACAGATGACAACTGCTAAAGAATATATCCAAAGCACTTTCGAGATCGTAAAAGCCCGCAACGGACACGAGGCAGAATTCCTCCAAGCTGTTGAAGAGTTTCTCAATACTCTGGAGCCCGTTTTCGAAAAACACCCAGAATACATTGAAGAAAACATCCTAGCGCGTATTACTGAGCCTGAGCGTGTAATCAGCTTCCGTGTTCCTTGGATAGACCGCGAAGGTAACGTACAAGTCAACCGCGGTTACCGCGTGCAATTTAACTCAGCAGTTGGTCCTTATAAAGGCGGACTTCGTTTCCACCCAACTGTAAACCAAGGTATCTTGAAATTCCTAGGATTTGAGCAAATCTTTAAAAATGTATTGACCGGCCTGCCAATCGGCGGTGGTAAAGGTGGATCTGACTTTGATCCCAAAGGTAAGACTGATGCTGAAGTGATGCGCTTCTGCCAAAGCTTTATGACAGAATTGCAAAAATACATCGGCCCATCCCTTGACGTTCCAGCTGGTGATATTGGTGTTGGCGGACGTGAAATCGGCTACCTCTACGGCCAATACAAACGTCTTAACCAATTCGACGCTGGTGTCTTGACTGGTAAACCTCTTGGATTTGGCGGCAGCTTGATCCGTCCAGAAGCAACTGGTTACGGCTTGGTTTACTACACCGAAGAAATGCTCAAGGCTAACGGCCAAAGCTTTGCTGGCAAGAAGGTGGTTATTTCCGGTTCTGGTAACGTAGCCCAATATGCTCTCCAAAAAGCAACTGAGCTGGGAGCAACTGTTATCTCTGTATCTGATTCAAACGGTTATGTCATCGATGAAAACGGTATTGACTTTGATCTTTTGGTTGATGTCAAAGAAAAACGCCGCGCTCGCTTGACAGAATATGCTGCTGAAAAAGCAACTGCTACTTACCATGAAGGTTCTGTCTGGACTTACACTGGTAACTATGATATCGCTCTGCCATGTGCCACACAAAACGAAATCAATGGCGAAGCCGCTAGACGCTTGGTTGCTCAAGGTGTTATCTGTGTATCTGAAGGTGCCAACATGCCGAGTGACCTGAATGCTATCGCTGTTTACAAAGAAAATGGTATCTTCTACGGACCTGCCAAAGCTGCCAATGCTGGTGGTGTAGCTGTATCTGCTCTGGAAATGAGTCAAAACAGCCTTCGTCTGTCATGGACTCGCGAAGAAGTTGACGGCCGCCTCAAGGACATTATGACAAATATCTTCAACACAGCTAAGACTACCGCTGAAACTTACGGACTTGGCAAAGACTACCTTGCAGGGGCAAATATCGCTGCCTTCGAAAACGTAGCCAATGCTATGATTGCGCAAGGTATTGTCTAACTAGTTGATACATCCTATCGGAGGGTAAATCATGAACTTACGGCCAATGGAAGTGAGAGACAATCCAGCTGTAGCGCAGCTCATTCGAGCCAGCCTAGAAGAATTCGGGCTTGACAAACCAGGAACTGTCTACTTTGATTCTCATCTAGATCATTTGGCCGACTACTATCAACATCAAGAGAAAGCAGCTTACTTTGTTCTGGAAGATGAAGGACAGCTCGTTGGCTGCGGTGGCTTTGCACCTGTGTCTGATAAAATTGCTGAATTACAGAAACTGTATGTCACTAAAAACAGTCGTGGCAAAGGTTATTCCAGTCGGCTGATAAAGGAGATATTCCAAGAAGCCCGCCTAGCAGGTTATGAACAGCTTTATCTAGAAACCACTACTGAACTGGCTACGGCCGTGGCCGTCTATCAACACTATGGTTTTACATCACTGCAACAACCACTTTCTAACGCTGCCGGACACCCAGCTATGAATATTTGGATGATAAAATCCCTCTTACCAGATGAATAGATGTCTGTATACTCTGGCTGTCTCAAGAATATCATGACCAACATCCTCAACACAGCTAAAACTACCGCTGAAACTTACGGACTTAGCAAAGACTATCTGGCTGGTGCTAATATCGCTGCCTTCAAAAACGTAGCCAATGCTATGATTACCTAAGGTGTGGTCTAAAAAAATCAAAACAAGAACTCAAAAAATCCGACTGCTTATCAAAGCAGCCGGATTTTTATATATCTAATTTTTCAAAAAATTTGCCTGCTACCTGCTTTTCTTTTAGCTTCTCTAACAGCTCATTCTCCAGGAAAGGACTTAGTTCGTCAAAATCTTGGCAAACCTTAAAGACAGTTTCTCTGTCCAACTGGCCATAAGTTAGTTCATAATAGTCCTTATTATGATGCCAGTCCTGGTCATAGTTGATATCTGTCCGTTGATAGTAAACAATGTTTTGCTTGGGTGTCAGGTAAAGCTTCTGTGTTAGAATGCTTTTCTGATCTTTGGACAGCTTGCTGCGGCTGAAAATTTTAACACCTTGAAAAATCTTGCGCTCATGGATACCTTGATTTGTGACTTTTAATTCAATTCTTTTATAATGCATACTGATACCTCCAGAAATCACCTACATTATATCAAGTTTTGACAGATTTTCAAGTAAAAGTGTCATTTCCAAAAGTCTTTAGTCGCCTCTAAAATTTCTTCTGTCGGTGTTACTGTGGCCTCAATAATGCTCTTGCCAGTCTTTTTCAGATAGGCTTGTATCAGATGATAGCCATAAGCATAGCCTGCAGCATAAGGCATACCGACTGGTATTTGCCCCTGTATTTCTGCAATTTCATCACCGTAGAGATAAGGAGCCATTTCCGCCATCCCTGTTAGCTGAAGCTGACTGGAGATGATGGGCTTAATCTCTTCTAACTGCTCGGAACTAGTTGAAGTGACCCAAGGTCCAATGAGCTCCTTGCCATAGAGTTCAGCAGCAAAGGACTCTGCCAATCCTTCACTAACTACCCAGTCTGCTAGTGTCGTCTGCTGGTTCCATTTGATAAATTGGAAGCGGACATTATGGTTGCACTCGTGAGCCAACGCAGCCTGCACACGTGGTAAAGTATAGTCATTTGGCAGCAGACTAAGCATGAGGTAGCCTGGAATTCCTCCATCTCCGCTGTAACCCTTATTGAGCTGTAGCATGGGCTTTTCTGGATTGCCTAACAAAATAGTAAAATAGTAATCCTCAACCTCTAAATCATAGCCAGCTTGCTCAAAAAGACCGATACTCCTCTTGATGGTATCTTGACAATTTTGCCAGAGTTGATCAGAGCTCAGAGCATCAATAGCCGGCCTATCCTTTTCTGACAGAGTGCCGGGTAGCTGATTCATAAAGCCAAGTAGGAAAAGAGCATCAAATCCTCCGGGATACTTCGCTTTCAGAGGAATGTGTTGTGTTTGATATTTTGTTGCAAAAGGTGCTAAAATCTTAGCTCGAAAACAACCCTCTCTTTTTTCCAATGGCAGTTCAAGCAACTCCTGATAAACTTTATCTGAACGAATCATATTGATTTGCATGGTAATCTCCTTTTCTAATTTTCACCAGTATACACCCTCCTCTAAGGTCAGAGTCAAGAAAAAGATTTGAAACTTTCGCCTCAAATCCTCTTTTATCTATAGCATTTGCTGCCTCCACTTTCAAATCTAGTGAGGAAAGTAGCAAAGACATTAGAGTAATAGGTTAATTTTCCCTATTGCTCCTTCTTTTTCTCTTGCTTTGTCTTGTTTTTCTCCTTTTGCCACTTAGCATTTTCGTAGGTCACGGTATAGGTATCCTCATCGCCGCCTTCCCCGTCAAAGATTAGGTCAAAACGGACTGACTTGCCCGGCGCCAGATTGGTGCCGATTTGTGTATTGTCAAAGGTTGAGCCATCCAAAATGTAGACATTTTCCTTCTTGTCATAGAGTCCAAAATCATAAGGACTAACCAGAATGGGCTTTTTAGAAGTATTTTCAACCGTGATTGTCGCAACGACAGCTACACCAGTTGACTCATCACTCATGACTTTCTTGCTGTCTTCTACTGCTGAATGAACGGTCACCTTAAGTCCACTGGAAAATTCAACTGTTTTTTCAAAAGCATGGCTGTTATAGGACTCTAAAGGCGAGTTATGGTAGCCTGTGAGGGACTTGAGATGGTCATTTTCC
This sequence comes from Streptococcus sanguinis, assembly GCF_026781265.1. Classification (GTDB taxonomy): domain Bacteria; phylum Bacillota; class Bacilli; order Lactobacillales; family Streptococcaceae; genus Streptococcus; species Streptococcus sanguinis_T. The sequence continues at coordinate 142,860 of NZ_JAKUVC010000005.1, read as the reverse complement.
TCCATAAGGCCAATCGTGGTGATGACGAGGAGAATGCTGAGCAAGGCCAGAAGAAAGATGATAATCCCAGACACCAGAGCCGCCCAAAAGAGACCCTGCTTGTGGAGAGGACGTTTTAAACGGTAAACACGATTGTTCTCACTGACAATCTCCTGCTGAATTCGCTGATTCATATGGACCTTTCTAAATCAATAATTACTTGCCTTTTGAAAGAGGTCCAAGCGTCGGAAGCTCAATCCCCTCTCGTAAAAGCGCCTCATGGTAAAGACGGTAGAAGATATGGTAAATAGAAATCTGCATGCCTCCCTGCACTATCATACTGATACGGAAGTTGAACTGGCCATTTGAAGCCATCTGCGGCCCCAAAATATTCGGCTCTTTAAGAATCTCTGGATGTTCTGGCCCAGCTTCTTCATTGACCTTGGCAATGATGCGGTAAATCTCGTCCAAATCCGTCTGGGCATAAATGGGAATGTCAATCAGAACACGCATATCGCCTCGAGACAGATTGCTGACAACCATGATATTGCGGTTGGGCACAAAATGCAGCGTGCCGTCCGCGTCCCGTACCTGCGTCGTCCGAATCCCAACACTGATTACTGTTCCAGCGATGTTGATAGGACCGTTAGTCAGGCGAACATTATCACCAACATCTAACTGCCGCTCGAGAAGGATAAAGAAACCATTGACCAGATCCGACAGAAAGCCCTGGGCTCCCATCCCGATGGCCACCCCGGCAATTCCGGCACCAGCTAAAAGGCTGGAAACTGGCAGACCCAAGATGGATAAAACCCAGTAAATCAAGAGGAAATACAAGACATAATTAAGCAGATTCTCAATCAAACGAGTAATGGTTTTCTGTCTGGCTACATCCTGCTTGGATAGTTTAAGAGAGGGAGCAATAATCTTGGTCACTGACAAATGCAGGATTTTCTTAACGATGTAAAATAAGATAAAAAGCAGAAGTAAAGAAACCAGCTTGGAAAAGAGGTCATCTGCAATCTTGCTCCAGTCAAACTGCTGGATATAGCGGGAAAAGACATTTCCGGTCTTAGACATAGGCTACCTCCAAAAAGATTACTACCATTATACCACAAAGACCAATCTGCGCGGACATAGAATGGTTAGTCCGACCTAGCATTGCTTTCACCCCCTTTCTATCGTATAATAAAATAAGTATCTAAGACAAGAAAGGAACTTACATGCTCCATCGCTTCATCACAATTTGGAATAAAACCAATCTAATCAAGCGGACTTCCATCGGTATTGGCATTGGTGTCCTACTGGCTGTCATCTTCCCCCAAGCACAAGCCATCGGACTTCTGGGCCAAATCTTCGTTGGCGGCCTCAAGGCCATCGCTTCGCTCCTGGTCTTCGCTCTGGTGGCAAATGCCCTGTCTCAGCAGCAGAAAGGACAAAAGAGCAATATGAAAACAGTCATCTTGCTCTATCTTCTGGGAACCTTTGCGGCGGCCTTGGTCGCGGTCCTGGTCAACTTTTTCTTTCCCATTAGTATAGAGTTGCTTCATCCTCCCAAAAGGTTTCTCCGCCAGATGGGATCGGACAAGTCCTCAGCAATCTTCTGCTTCAGCTGGTGGACAATCCCGTCAACGCCCTCATCACCGCGAACTACATCGGTATCCTATCCTGGGCTCTCATCTTTGGAATTGCCATGCGGGAAGCCAGCCACCACAGCAAGGAACTGCTCCAAACCTTGGCAGATATTACTTCTAAGATTGTCGAGTGGATTATCAACCTAGCCCCTCTCGGCATTCTAGGTCTGGTTTACACAACCATTTCCGACAATGGCTTCCAAGCTCTAAAAAGCTATAGCATCCTGCTGCTGGTCTTGATAGCCAGCATGCTGATTGTCGTTCTGATTATCAATCCTTTGATTACCTTTATCATGCTGCAGAAAAATCCTTATCCCTTGGTCTGGCGCTGTTTGCGAGTCAGTGGTGTGACTGCCTTTTTCACGCGCAGCTCTGCGGCAAACATCCCCGTCAATATGAAACTCTGTCGGGATCTGGGGCTCAATCCAGAGACCTACTCGGTCTCTATTCCTCTGGGAGCTACTATCAACATGGCAGGGGCTGCTATTACTATCAATACCTTGACCTTGGCTGCTGTCAACACGCTGGGTATCCGGGTTGACTTTGGCACAGCTCTAGTTCTCAGTATTGTAGCGGCAATTTCTGCCTGCGGGGCTTCCGGTGTAGCTGGCGGGTCTCTCCTACTCATTCCGGTCGCCTGCAGCCTCTTTGGGATTTCCAATGATTTGGCCATGCAGGTAGTCAGCTTCGGCTTCGTTATCAGTGTCATTCAGGACTCCTGTGAAACAGCCCTCAACTCTTCTACTGACGTTCTCTTTACAGCTGTGGCCGAGATGAGCAGCTGGCCAAAAGAAAAACGCTATTAATTTCGACAAAAAACCTCTAGACTTCCATCATTACGGAAAGCTAGAGGCTTTTTTATGTGCGAAAGTTAGTTCTTTCGATGCTTGTCAAAATATTTCTTTGTTTCACTAATGACAATTGGAGACAAGACTAATAAGGCAATCAAGTTTGGCAAGGCCATGAGGGCATTGACAATATCTGCAATAATCCAGACCGCCTCCAGACCCACAAAGCCACCGAGTACAATCATCAGGACAAAAAGCAGACGATAAACGCGGATATAGCGAACCCCAAAGAGAAACTCAAAACAGCGCTCACCATAGTAGTTCCAGCCCAAGATAGTCGTAAAGGCAAAGAGAACTAGAAAGACTGAAAGCAGGACAGGACCAAAATTAGCAAAAACAGTCGCAAAGGCTGCCTGAGTCAGGGACACACCATTGAGATTGCCATCCCAGACCCCTGTGATTAAAATCGTCAATCCTGTCAGGCTACAGATAATCAGGGTGTCGATGAAGGTTCCGGTCATAGAAATCAGGCCTTGTTCTACCGGTTCCTTCGCCCGAGCTGCTGCCGCTGCAATGGGTGCTGATCCCAAACCAGATTCATTGGAGAAAACTCCACGCGCAACCCCATTTTGAATGGCCATCTGGATGGTCGCACCAGCAAAGCCACCGACAGCAGCCGTCTGACTAAAAGCTGAGCTAAAGACCAGCTGGAGAGTCGGCAGTAATCGATCTAGATTGACCACTAAGACAGTCATAGTGCCCAAGATATAAATCGCCGCCATAAAGGGCACAACCTTGGTCGATACTCGAGCAATAGACTGGATGCCGCTGAAAATAACCAGAGCTACTAAAATAGCCAAGATAGAAGCTGTCACAGCTGGAGGCAGCTGAATGGTATTCTGCATGGCCTCTGTGATGGAATTGACCTGCGTAAAAGTCCCAATCCCCAAAAGAGCCACCAAGATACCAGCTATCGCAAAAAAGATGGCCAGCGGGCGCCACTTCTCGCCCATCCCTAGTAAGATATAGTGCATAGGACCGCCTGCCATGGCTCCATGAGCATCCTTGCGGCGGTACTTGATAGCGAGAAGACCTTCAGCATACTTGGTCGCCATTCCAAAGAAAGCAGCTACCCACATCCAGAAGAGGGCACCCGGTCCACCGGTTTTAATAGCTGTTGCTACTCCGATGATATTTCCTGTCCCAACAGTCGCGGCTAGAGCTGTACAGAGAGCCGCAAAGCTAGAGACATCGCCCTGATGCTCCTCGTCTGATACAAAAATTAGCCGAAAGGCACGCGGAAGCCGAAAAATCTGCAGCAAGCCCAGACGCAGACTGAGATAGATACCGGTACCAACCAACAAAATGAGCAGGGGCGGACCCCAAACTAAAGAATCCAGACGATTCAATATTTCCAACATGATATAAGCTCCTTTTCACACCGAGAAAAAGAAAGAGCACATGCAAAACATGTACTCTGGATGTGCTGGAGTAGGGAAATCCCTGCCTCTTCGCTCTGTCCTTTTACCTGAGAGTTTGAGCGGTTCTATACCGCCTTGCCCCTTCGGTGCCATTCATGGTCTCTCCAGAGTTCCGTCCATTTCACAGTCAGAGACATCTACCTCTTTCTGAAAAACTTCGTTCGGTGTTGATTATTAATTTTATATTATTCTAAAAGAACATTCGCCTTTTGTCAATATTTTATGAAAATTTTTAAGGATGTAAACGTTTTTTGATACAAAAAAAGAAGCCCAGAGGCTTCTTGCTTAGCTTAATTCGGCGATAATAGCCTTGAGCTGGTCTTTGGTGTGAACACCTGCGATTTGCTTAACGACTTGACCATCTTTCTTGAACAGAAGGGTCGGAATGGACATAATGCCAAATTCACGGGCAGTATTTGGATTTTCATCCACATCCATTTTAAGGATTTTCAATTCGTCCTCATGAACTTCTCCTGCCAACTGCTCCAAGATAGGTGCCTGCATACGGCACGGACCGCACCAAGTTGCCCAAAAATCAATCAGAACCAGTCCGTCTTTTGTTTCTTCTGCAAATGTTGCATCTGTAACTGCTGCTACCATAAATTTTCTCCTTTAATAGCTTACTTTTGATAACATTTTACACCAAAAGCCAGAGAAAGAAAAAATTCTCTAGCTAAGTAAAGAATTCTTATTTTTCCAAACAATTTTTTAAAATAAAAATAGATTGAGGAACATCTGAGAAAACTTGGCTTAAAAATTCCAAATGTTGCTGATCTTTGCTACCTAAAGCTACGGTGTGCTTGACATTTACAGTGCCATCATCGTTCTCAATGATCTGATGACCAAAAAGGATATCTCCAAACGGGGTCGCTGTTTTATCCCAAAATTCCTAAAAGGGCTTGACAAGTGTCAGCTGATATTCCATTGGGGGCATTCCTTCGAGTTCCATCATCCCACAAGAACCTGTCTTAAATCCACCATTTAATGTAATATTTTTTAAATCTTCTTCCCAGTCATACCACTTTTCAATATTTTCATAGTAGGCCCATACATCTTCTTTTGATGCTTTTATGGTTAAACTAAAACTAAATTCCATTATAAAATCTCCTTTATAATATGTATGATTATTATAAGTGTATTTATAATGTTTTTTCTTTCTAGCATTAGCATTTCTTCTAAATGAGCTACCTGCTTTGGTTCTTCTTTTCATACTGATAAAATGGAATCAGAACGATGTCCTGGTCGTATGGCTTGATTTTCGCTCTCTTATTTAACCATTTAGGCAATAGTGCGATTCCTTTCCCGTTTTCGACTAAGCTGATAATGTTCTCAAAAGAATCAATTTCTACAACTGATTTTAAATGAGCAAACTTCATTAAGCTTTGTTTTCTAAAAGGGCAATTTTTATCTTTATTAACGAATATAGGCATTTCCTCAGTAGCCTTTATATTGCTCGAACAAGCATAAACTGACTCGATATGCCCGATAGTCTCATCATAATGCTTTAAATTTTCAATTTTTTGAAAGCAAAAAATTTTATCAAAGTCTTCCTGATGAGCAATGATTGGTATATCCGAAGTTTTTTGGATATTGATCTCACTTTTATTCAAATCAATTGCTTGTGAATTATTAATATCGTGATTGAACAATAATTCTGAAATTAAGATGGATATTTTCGAGGTTTCACATTTCTTTTTTAATTTCTCTAAATTGTTAGAAGTTTCCTTACAAAATTGATAAAATAAATCTCCACTTTCTGTCGGAATTAAACCATTATATTTTCTGTAAAATAATTTTGTATCTAATTCAGTTTCAAGCACCTTCAATCTAGCACTGAGATTAGATTGCGCATATTGTAAGAACTCTGAACTTTTGTTTATTGACCTTGTCTCATAGATTGTCACAAAAATGCTCATATCATTAAAATTCATTTAAAACACCCTATCACTTTTTATGATAATTATATCATTTTTAAGTATTATTCAATATGATATAAATCATTTATACTATCAATAGTTCATTAGAAAAGGGGTACTACAATGCAAGCAATGCAATATACTATAAAATTACCAGCAGATTATGATATGGATATCATTAGACAACGTGTCCGAAATACAGGTCATTTGATGGATGGATTCGACGATTTGTTTTTCAAAGTTTATTTAATCTCTGAAAAATCTGAAGGCCAATTATTTAACAGTTACTGTCCGCTATATATTTGGAAAAATACCAACGGAATGACAAAATTCATATTTGATGGTTACTTTGATCATATTTTAAATTCGTTTGGCTGGCAAAATATTGAAATCGGAATAACTTCATCAGTCGAAATATCTGATCATTTTGACTCAAGTAAATATGCTACATTAGAAGTCATTGATATAGAAGCATCTGAAAGTTTAAAATCCTTTACCATTCACGAGCAAATGCAAAACAACGAAAGTGGCAAAGCCGTTATTTTCAATCCTGATAAATGGAAAAAATGTATCTTTACTTTTTATACCAATAAACCCGACACACAACTACCAACATTTGAAATTTTGCACATTTCACAATAAGTGCTTATGATAAGTTATAGGGAAACGCCTGAGCAAACACTTCTTCAGTATTTTGCACACTATGATAGTATACTTGCTCTTCCCAAAATTGTATGACCTTTACTGTCATCGGCTAAATGAAAAAATCGTTACGACATGTAACGATTTTTTGGCTATGCTATTATCTCAATTCGGCGATAATAGCCTTGAGCTGGTCTTTGGTGTGAACACCTGCGACTTGCTTAACGACTTGACCATCTTTCTTGAACAGAAGGGTCGGAATGGACATAATGCCAAATTCACGGGCAGTATTTGGATTTTCATCCACATCCATTTTAAGGATTTTCAATTCGTCCTCATGAACTTCTCCTGCCAACTGCTCCAAGATAGGCGCCTGCATACGGCATGGACCGCACCAAGTTGCCCAAAAGTCAATCAGAACCAATCCGTCTTTTGTTTCTTCTGCAAATGTTGCATCTGTAACTGCTGCTACCATAAATTTTCTCCTTTAATAGCTTACTTTTGATAACATTTTACACCAAAAACATCAGAAAGAAAAATATTTGCTACGGGTAGGTTCTTAGTCACTCAGTGAGAAATGGTTGATCATGAGATTGCTGGCATCCAAGAGAACTTTTTCCAAGAGCTGGTCTGTCGCTTCTTGCACCTTGTCGCTCATAGCTTGATTTTCAGCTTCAAAGTCCACATCCTCGCCCTTAGCCAGAGGTCGATCTACCCGACCAATCATTTCATGACCCCAGGCCATGGTCTTTTCCTGATAATCATCCAAGTCTCCGACATGACTGCTAAAATGAGCATCAGCCAACCCAGCAATCAGGCGATTGGCCCAGTAGAAGGAATCCGTCGAAACCTTGTCTGTCGTGTTGGCAAAGTAGTCTGGCGTTGTTGAGACTTGAGTAAAGAAAGGAACGGCTGTATTGTAAGGCATGGAGCCATAGGATAGCCACTGGATCCCAGTCGTTGCCTGCGGTTGGTTAGGGCGCAGCTACAAGATAGCTGTCTGACTGGTCCGATTGATTCCAATAGTCCGAAAGGCACGTCTGCTATGGTGGTCACCCTCTGCTCCGTAAGGATCATAAGGCGAATCCTGATAGTGACTGCTCAGCACATACTTGACATCTTCGATTGTGATCTTGCGGTAAGGCTTGCGGCACCAAGGAATGAAGAAACTCCTTGGATCTTGCTCCACTTCTGGATTGAGAAAACGCTGGATATCCCAAGCTCGCGGTGTATTGTAATGGCGGTCCTTATCCTTCTGGCTGCCAAAAGCATAGCGTGGATTGAAACCCTCATCTGAGTAATTCAGATTGAGATGGTTTTCCTTGATAAAGTTTTTGAGATTTGGATGACAGAGAAAATGCTCAGGATTGTCAAATTCAAAATAATCACTGCCCAGCTGATTGGGATTGGTCACATAGGCATCATCCGGTACACGCCGCGCCATCCAATGATGCCCGCCAATGGTTTCCAGCCACCAAATCTCATTGACATCCGAAATAGCAATCCCATTGGACTCATAAGTGCCGTACTCCTCTAGGATTTTCCCTAAGCGTAGAACCCCTTCGCGAGCTATTTTGATATAGGGCAAGACCAGCGTAAGGATATCTTCCTCGCTGATACCTGACTCTACCAAAGGATCAGCTCCTAGCACGCGGCTATTGGTCGTAATCATTTCCGTTGCGCTGACAGCAACATTATAACTGTTAATCCCAGCAGCTCCCCAAATCCCATCCTTGGAAACTGCATCTGGCACTGCCGTATAGCGGACTGGATTGTCCGGCAAATCTATCTCAAATGATGTCAAAACTGACTGATAATGGCGAGGCTGGTCTTGTGGCTCCACTACGATAAATTTCTTGGGTGTAAAGACCCCATTTTGTGAATCCTCCGTACGAGCCACAATGGTTGAACCGTCGTAACTGGCCTTCTTGCCCACCAAAATAGTCGTGCAGGAATCTGATAAATAATTAAATTTCATGGCTTATCTCTCCAATCTATTATACGCCTACATTATAGCACAAAAAATGGCTTAACCAGCCATTTTTCTTTATCTTTCTTACTTAAAGATCACAATCGTCGCGCCGCTGCCGCCAGCATTTTGTGGAGCATAGCCGAAGGACTTAACGTGCTTGTTGCGGCGGAGGTATTTTGTCACCCCTTCACGGATGACACCGGTCCCGATACCGTGGATAATATCCACCTGAGCCATGTTATTGAGGAGGGCCTGATCGATAAAGGCATCAAGCTCTTCCATAGCCTCTTCATAGCGTTTGCCACGCAGATCCAGTCTGGCTTTGGGTCCAGCAGTATTGGCCCGCTTGACCACATTGACCTGCTTGCGCTTAGGTTGCTGCTCCTTTTCAGCCTTGAGTAAGTTAAACTCCTGCTCTTCTAGAGTCATCTTGATAAGACCGACCTGAGTTTCCCAACGGCCGTCCTTGAGTTGCTTGACCAAGGTTCCCCGCTGACCATAGCTGGTGACTAGGATATCATCTCCCACCTTGGGCGCCCGATTTTTCTTGGCTTGCTTGAGCACCTTATTCTTTGATAAATCAACGGTTTCTGGTGCTAACTTTTTAAGCTGAGCCTTGGCTTCAATAATCTCATGCGGCTTGAGACTGGACTTATCATGGAGATTTTTGAGAATGCTCTCACTCTCTGACAAAGCCAAATCAACGATTTCCTGGGCTTCCAAGCGCGCCTTATTGAGCTCGGTTTCCTTTTCTCGGTTAAACTCATTATATAGCTTTTTGAGGGCTCGGTTAAATTTGAGATTTTCCTGCTCCACCTCACGGATATTATCCAAGCGCTTGCGGCTTTCCAAAGTCTGCTCTTCTAAGCGCTCAATAATCCGATTGACATCGCTGTCTGTGTTGGTCTGCTCTTGGGCATGGCCAACGATAACTTCCGCCAAGCCCAAACGCCGAGCGATTTCAAAGGCATTGGAGCGGCCAGGCACTCCCTGCATAAAGCGATAGGTCGGTCTTAAACTATCTGTATCAAATTCCATGCTGGCATTTTCCACCCAGTCCGTCTCAATCCCATAGGCTTTGAGCTCAGGATAGTGGGTCGTCGCCATGGTTTTAATCTGTCTTAGCCGCAAATCTTCCAAGATAGCAATAGCCAGAGCTGCACCCTCCTGCGGGTCAGTCCCAGCTCCCAACTCATCCAGCAAAACCAAACTCTCGCTATCAACCTGATCTAAAATAGAGACGATATTGGTCATGTGACTAGAGAAAGTTGACAGGCTCTGCTCAATGGACTGCTCATCACCAATGTCTGCAAAAATCTGACTGAAAATCCCGACGCGACTCCCCTTATCCGCCAGAATCGGCAGACCTGATTGGGCCATGATCTGAGCCAAACCCAAGGTCTTCAGCATGATGGTCTTACCACCCGTATTAGGACCGGTAATGACAATCTCTGTCAAATCTGGCCCGAAATGCAAGTCATTAGCCACTGCATTTTCAATCAGGGGATGACGGACACTGAGCAGTTGGATGTCCTGCTCTTCCGACAGGTCAGGCACCACCGCTCCCGTCTCCTGCATGAAGCGGACCTTGGCACGCACCAGGTCCAGATGTCCGATAATCCAAGCATTGTTGGCAATTTCAGCTGCATGGGGACGGAAGAGGTCAGATAATTCTTGCAAAATCCGCTGAATTTCATAACGCTCGTCCGCCCGACTGCTGGCAATTTCCTCGTTGAGATTGACAACTGCTCTAGGCTCGATATAGACGGTATTGCCGCTAGCAGAAATATCGTGAACCACACCAGAAATGCGGTTGCGGTAGGTATTTTTCACGGGCAGCACATTTCGGCCATTCCGGCTGGCCACTACCTGATCCGCCAGCATCTCTCCCTTGTTTTTGAGAATCTCTTGCAGAATTTCCCGTACCTGATTTTCATTTTCTTGAATTTTTCGGCGGATACGGCTCAAACTTTCGCTGGCAAAGCTTTCGATAAAACCGCCATCATTCACAGCCTGCAGACTTCCTTGCAGCTTAGGAAAAACAGCCAGGTTCTCAAACAGACGGTCCAGCTTTTCCAAGTGCACATTCTCCAAGTCCTCATAAAAGGACTTGAGCTCCTGAGTCACAGCCAAGACGCGCTTGAGGGCTAAAAACTCCTCGATATTCAAGTCGCTTTCCAGCCCCAAGCGCTTGGTCAAGGCAGTAATATCCTGAGTCGCAGCCAGACTAAAGTGCGGATGCTGCACAAAAATCTGCTGCATATCTGTCATTTCCAGAAAAGCCGAGGCCATTGTCTCCTTCTTGCTGGTCGGCAAAAGCAGGGCCAGCTCCAGCTGCCCCTGCTCTGTCAAAAGATAGGGAGCAAAAAGTTCTTTAATCTTGCTAAATTCTAAGGTTTCTAAAATTTTTGTGTTCATAATTTTCTTTTCTAGTAAAAAAGAACCCAGCTAGCAGGCCAACTGAGTCGTCTTTTATCCGATAACTTGATTCACCCAGAGATCTTTGAGGATATTGGATGTGATAGGGGTATACTTGACAATAAAGCGAATCATGAAGCTGCTATTGAGCCGCTCCTGAACCATCTCCATCGGCACCGTCGCTAAAATGGTCAGGCACATTCCCAAAACAAAAATAGAGATGCAAACAGCGATGGCTCCGCTGGTCACATTGTACCATTTGGTGTCCAGCTTATTGGGGTAGGGAATCAGATTCGCAAAAATCCCGAAAAAGCGCCCAAGGATGTAGACAGCCGTAAAGATAATGAGATAGGCCAAACCAGCATAAAAAACCTGGTCCAACTTAAAAAGCTGGGAGCTAGGGAAAAAGTAGGTCGAAGAGCCCTGAGTTGCGCTGGCATAAGGTACCCAAAGGCTGATAAACTTAGCCAAGCTCTTATAAAAAGCTCCAGCCACCAGCATAGAAACCATGGTTGCAGCAGCATAATAGCCCTGCAGAACAATACCACGCGAGTAGCCAATATAAAAACTCCAGGCCAATATTAGTAAAATAATAATAGAAAACATTATTGCTCCTCTATTTACCCGACTTTTCTCTCAACTCACTGAGCATTTTGTGACGAAAATCTTCTAGTTCTTTTTCCTTGTCGTCAAACTCAATCTCGCGGCTAAGCTGAGTAGATAGACTATTGACCGCCAGCAAAATCGCCAGGACCTCATCATCTGCCGCAGGCATCTGCTCTTTGATAGCCTTGTATTTTTCCTTTGCTACCCGTTCTACTTCTTCCATAAAGAGATTATCGTGTTCTGTTGTTAGAGTTAAGGTCTTGTTTCCAAATGTAAATTTATATCGATTCAAATTTGCCATAAAATCACCTCATTGTATTATATCAAAAAAGAAGCCCTTTGTCAGTTATTAAAACACTTGGAACTAGACAGGGACTTTCTTTTTCATCTTTTTTGACATTGCAAGCAGCGGTGCTCTACTACAAAATTTTTGTAGGATTTTCAATCTTATGGCTTTCGACTTTTCCTTTTTATGGTACAATAGGGGGTATGGAAAGTATCACCCTCAGTCCCAAACAGCAAGAAATTCAGGCTTTTGTTGAGAATTATCAGAGCCAGCTGGCTCCCAACAAGAACCCGCATATTCAATATTTCTTCCGGCTGGATCAGGCGACGGTCAGTGTCTTTAGCTCCGGAAAAGTTCTCTTTCAAGGGGCAAAAGCTGCTCACTACGCTGGCTTTTTTGGCCATCAACCAGAAAAATCTAGTTCTAGTCCTGCTTCTCAGAATTTTGCCCTCATTGGGACCGATGAGGTCGGCAACGGCTCCTACTTTGGAGGACTAGCCGTCGTAGCTTCTTTCGTCACTCCAGACCAGCACGACTTTCTGAGAAAACTTGGTGTCGGTGATTCTAAAACCTTGAACGATAGCAAGATTCGCCAACTGGCACCTGTCTTGAAAGAAAAGATTGCCCATCAAGCTCTGCTCCTATCGCCAGAGAAGTACAACGAAGTCATCGCTTCTGGCTACAACGCCGTCTCTGTCAAGGTAGCCTTACATAATCAAGCTATTTACCTACTGCTGCAAAAAGGTCTAAATCCCGAAAAAATTGTCATCGATGCCTTTACCAGCCAGCAAAACTACAATAAATACCTAAAGCAGGAAAAAAATCATTTCCCAAATCCAGTAAGTCTGATTGAAAAGGCTGAAGGAAAGTTCCTAGCTGTTGCGGTCAGCTCTATTATTGCTCGTGACCTCTTTCTGGAAAATCTAGAAAACCTCAGCCAAGAGTTAGGCTATACCCTGCCTAGCGGGGCCGGAAGCAAGAGCGATCATGTTGCCAGCCAGATTCTTCAAGCCTATGGAATGGTCGGTCTGCAGCATTCTGCTAAACTCCACTTTAAAAATACTGAAAAAGCACAAAAACTTCTAGAAAGGTAACCTATGAAAAAATCAAATCCTGTCCTCGCATTTCTCAAAGAATGGGGCCTCTTTCTCTTCTTTATCTCTGTCATTATCCTGTCACGGCTATTTCTCTGGTCCCCTGTAAAGGTAGACGGTCACTCTATGGATCCTACGCTGGCCAATGGGGAATACCTGCTTGTCCTCAAACATCAGTCTATTGACCGCTTTGATATCGTTGTCGCCACTGAGACAGATAATGACGGAACGACCAAGGAGATTGTCAAGCGGGTCATCGGTATGCCGGGTGACACTATTCAGTATGAAAACGATACTCTTTACATCAACGGCAAAAAAACAGACGAACCTTACCTGACAGACTACATCAAGAAATTTAAAGAAGACAAGCTCCAATCCACTTATACTGGGGACGATTATGATGATAATGGTGAGTTTTTCAGAAAACTCGCAGCTCAGGCTCAAGCTTTCACTGTTGATAGTGAAGGCAGCCCTGTCTTCACCATCAAGCTTCTGGATGATGAATACCTGCTTCTGGGTGACGACCGGATTGTTTCCAAGGATAGTCGCCAAGTCGGTACCTTCCAAAAAGAACAAATCCAGGGCGAAGCCAAGTTCCGCTTCTGGCCACTGCTACCTTTTAAGACCTATTAAGCATATCGAACTCAGTTGAACTTCAGCTGGGTTCGTTTTAAAAGAAGAACCTATAAACTATGGAATTTTACTTTTCAGGAACGATTGAACGCATTATTTTTGAAAATCCCAGCAACTTTTTCCGCATCCTGCTCTTAGATATTGAGGATACAGATGCCGAGGATTTTGAAGATTTTGAAATCATTGTCACCGGCTCTATGGCAGATGTCATGGAAGGCGAAGACTACACCTTCTGGGGCAGTCTTGTCCAGCACCCCAAATATGGCCAACAGCTGAAAATTTCCCGCTATGAGCGAGCAAAACCCAGCAGTAAAGGCCTAGTAAAATACTTCTCCAGTGACCATTTCAAGGGCATCGGTGTCAAGACTGCTCAAAAAATCGTCCAACTCTACGGAGAAGATACTGAGGACACCATTGACAAGATTTTAGCAGAGCCGGAAAAGCTGACCCAGATAAACGGCTTAGCAGCCAAGAATCGCGAGGCCTTTGTCGCCAAGCTAAGACTCAACTACGGAACTGAGATGGTACTAGCTAAGCTGGCAGCCTACGGCATTCCCAATAAGCTGGCTTTTCAAATCCAGGATACCTACAAGGAAGAAACGCTGGATATTGTCGAAAAATATCCCTATCAGCTGGTAGAGGATATTCAGGGGATCGGATTTAAAATCGCTGACCATCTGGCAGAAGAGCTGGGGATCCAAAGTGATGCCCCTGAGCGTTTTCGGGCTGGCCTTATCCACACCTTGCTGACCCAGTCCATGGAGCGGGGAGATACCTATGTCGAAGCTCGTGATTTACTAGAGCACACCATTGAGCTCTTAGAAAGCTCACGTCAAGTGGAGCTGGATCCTAGTCTAATCGCTGATGAGCTGGCCCATCTGATTGAGGAAGATAAGGTTCAGAATGTAGAAACCAAGATCTTTGAAAACAGCCTATTTTTTGCTGAAGAAGGAATAAGGAGTAATCTAGTCCGTCTGCTGGAAAAAGGCAAGCAAGATTCTTTCGACCAAGATAAGATTACTACAGCTATCCAGCAAGTGGAGGAAAGCTCCGGCATCTCCTATGACAGTATCCAAAAAGAAGCCATCCGTCAGGCTATCAATCAAAAGGTCTTTATCCTAACCGGCGGACCGGGTACTGGAAAAACTACCGTTATCAACTGTATCATCGCAGTCTACGCCCAGCTTCGCGGTTTGGATCTGCGAAAGGTCAATGATCTGCCTATTCTGCTAGCGGCTCCCACTGGACGTGCTGCTCGGCGCATGAACGAATTGACTGGTCTTCCTAGTGCTACTATCCACCGCCACTTGGGGATGACTGGCGATGATGATACCAGTCATTTGGATGATTATCTGGATACTGATTTTATCATTGTGGATGAATTTTCCATGGTGGATACTTGGCTGGCTAATCAGCTCCTCAGCAATATCTCCTCTCAGACCAAACTCTTGATTGTCGGAGATGCGGATCAACTTCCGTCTGTCAGTCCAGGTCAGGTTCTGGCAGACTTGCTGCAGATACCGACTATCCCACAGACCAAGCTGGAAACCATCTATCGGCAGAGCGAAGAGTCTACAATCGTCACACTGGCCAGCCAGATTCAGAAGGGCATTTTACCAGCAGACTTTACAGAGAAAAAAGCGGATCGATCATATTTTGAAGCTAGAAATGAGCATATCCCGCCTATGATTGAGAAAATCGCTAGCGCAGCTATTCGCAGCGGTATCCCAGCTCAAGATGTTCAGGTATTAGCACCTATGTATCGGGGGCCAGCCGGTATTGACCAGATTAATAATCTTATGCAAAATCTCATCAATCCTGTCGAGAAAGAGGAACTGACCTTTGAAGCTCCCGACTGTCAGTATCGCCAAGGAGATAGGGTTATCCACTTGGTCAATGATGCCGAAAGCAATGTCTTCAACGGTGACTTAGGCTATATCAGCGACCTGCTGCCTGCTAAGTACACCGACTCCAAGCAGGACGAGCTGACCATTAACTTTGATGGCAATGAACTTGTTTATCAGCGTAGCGAGTGGTATAAGATTCGCCTGGCCTACGCTATGAGCATCCACAAGTCTCAGGGCAGTGAATTTCCCGTGGTCATCTTGCCCATCACCAAGAGCAGTCACCGGATGCTGCAGCGCAACCTCATCTACACTGCTATCACCCGCGCCAAGAGCAAGTTGATCTTACTTGGGGAAAAAGCAGCCTTTGACTATGCTGCAAAAAACACTGGAACCGCCCGTAAAACCTATCTAATCGAGCGCTTTGGCGACTTTCCGCAAGCTGAAACTAATATCCACAATCCTGTGGATAAAATGAAAGCGCCTGTGGAAAACTATGTCCTGACTAAGGAAAATTTCCTGAAAATCGACCCCCTAATCGGCCTGACCGAGGAAGATATCCACAGTATATTCAGCACATAAAAAAAAGGCTGGGACAGAATTAAATTTTTTAGTTCTGTCCCAGCCTTTTTTTTATGCCTTATTTTTCTGGCTAAAGAGCTGCAGGAGCTCGTCAGTAAAGATATCCAGACCGACCGAGGTCATCATAAACTGCAGAAAATGGAAACGTTCTGGCAGTTTTTCGGGCTCACTTTCAAAAGCGGTCCCATGCATCCAGAAGTTCACCAGCAGCAGAAAAACTTCTGCAGCCTCTTCCGGATACTGGGTCTGAAGGGAGCCATCTGCCATCCCTTTTTTGATAATGTCACTGACCACAGGGGCGCCTATCCGCAGATTGTCCCGCATCATAGTCAAAATAAAGCCCGCGTCCTTCTCATACTCACCCACAATGCCGTCCGTAGCCCGGGCTGTCTGACTTTCCAGATTAGACTTGAGGATGGTCTGCAGCTGCTCCCTGCCAGTCAGATTTTCCGTAGCCTTGAGCCACTGCTTCATCTCTTCTTCCATCAGCTCCTGCCGGCTCCTCAACACCGCAAGGACAATCTCATCTTTTGACTTGAAATGATGGTAGATAGCCCCCTTGGAGATGCCCGCCGTCTGAGCAATATCCTGCATACTGGTCTTTTCGGACCCCTTTTGGATAAAGAGCTGGGTTGCTGTATTTAAAATTTTTTCTCTCATGGCCTGGGATTTGTCTTTTCGCTGCGCCATTCTGTTCCCCTTTGTTTCTAATATAGCTTTATTCTACCAAAAAAGCCAGAGAAATACAAAATCATAAAAATATCTTTAAGCCTTGTCTTGCTGATCCCTTTGATACCAAAGATAGATACTGTAAGCCGCCATCAAGATATAGCCTAGGAAAAAGAGCGGATTTTCCGTCCCCTTCCCCAGGAAAATGCCTTCACCAATGGTATTGATGGCCCCGTGGAAAAGAACACAGTAAAGGATGGACTGACTGACCTTGTAAAGAGCCGCCAGCCAGAAACGGGCGAGCAGGCAGGCGGCAGTAAAGACTAGAAAAGAAGTCCCTGCCTGACTGCTGCCGGGGGTAAAGAAGAGGGGCAGATGCCAGACAGCCCAGATTAACCCAGTTGTACAGTTGCTATCGGAAAGGGCAGAAGTCTTTCCAGAGTCGGCTGCAGAAAACCTTGCCAGTCAATCTCTTCATTGTCGCCTGTCAGAAAAGTCGTCATGAGAAAAAGCAGAGCAATCCTGAGGGGGCTAAAACCAGGCAGGAGCGGGCTCCAAAAGACTATGGAAAGGGTATAAAGAATTGTCAAAATCAAGAGATGGGTCCAAGTCCTTTTTCGGGCCGACCCGATAGAAGCCAAGAGCACCTTGAACGATTTTCCTAAGACCAGTTTGGCTCCAATGGCCGGGCCAAAAACACCAGCGATGGTTAGGACCTGGGGAATAATAGGAATCCTCAGGAAAGCCGAAGCCAGCCAGGCAGACCAGCTGATACCAAAGGTCCAGGCCAGAAAGGGCAGGATATGCCTTGTCTCTGGCTCTACATGTGTTTGTTTGTTCATACGATAACTCCTTATCAAATGTAGAATAGTGAAAAGTCATCCGAAAACTGGACAAAGGCATCCTTTACTCTCAGTCCTTCAGATGATTGCCTGTTTTGAAACGCAGGTTTTTAAAATCCGACCATTCGGTTTGTTTTGTTATAAAAAATAAAGACCTGCGCCAAATAGAAAACGTAGTCTTTTAGTCCTTGCTTAAAATAAAAAGCAAAGATAGACTAAATAATGCTAAAAGCTATGTCAGCACCGTTTAGCTACTGCCTGCTGCTTTTAGTTTCTAAGTTGTCCTGACTCTGATGCTTAAGACAGACCATTTCTCTGCTACTTGCTCCTTTCTTGATTTTTCAATCGCCGGATATGCCAGAGATTGGAGGCAAGGCTCAGACCCCCTACTGCCATAATACCCAGTCCTCGCCAAGGGCTAAAGATAGAAGTCAATAGGCCATCAGCAAGGACAGCATATCCAGCTTTGACTCCCCACTTAGAATAGCGTATGCCATTCTCACCCTGTGTTATCTTTTCTAGCCACATCTTACGTTTTTCTGCCTGCTGCTGCAAAAACTCTTTCTGACCTTCCCGCTGCCGATCCAGTTCCTGATTCAACTTGAGAATGTGCTCGCTTGTTTTTTCTACTACAGATTTCTTCATTTCTGCTCCTTTCTTTTTAAAAAACCGACCAGTCGGTTTTTCATTTTATAAACTCAGTATAATAGACACAGAAAACTTTGTCCAGTATTTTTTCAAAAAAGATTATTTTTAGTTAATGAAAATCATCAGACAAATTAGAAACTCGTCACAAGCAACTCTCTCATACTAAAAACTATATCTAAAAAAGCCCGGTAATGAACCAAGCCTTTATCTTTATTCAAACCCCATCACTGTCAGTCCAAGCAGACGAATACCTCGTGGTTGCTCTTCCAAGCTATCGTAAATCTCATGAGCCGTTCGCTCGATTTGCTCCTTGTCTTGAGTGGCTAGATTCAAACTTTTCCTTTTAGTCAAGGTGGAGAAATCGGCATAACGGATTTTCAGAACGATGGTTCGTCCTTTCTTATCATGCTTAGTCAAGCTATTTTCTACCTTCTGTGCCAGCAAGGTCAGCTCTTTCTTGATATCCTCCTCACTATAGAGCAGTTTGGCATAGGTCCGCTCCTTCCCGATCGACTTACGAATACGATTGGATTTGACCGGACTATTGCTGATGCCACGCGCTTTCCGGTAGAGTTCAAAACCAAAGCGACCAAACTTATCAATCAGGGTCATTTCTGGTATCTTGAGCAGATCTGCACCAGTATAAACTCCCATTTCATGCAGTTTTTCAACACTCTTCTTACCAACTCCATGAAACTTGGCAATATCCATAGGCGCCAGAAAGACCTCAGCCTCTTCGGGTAGAATAACAGTCAGACCATGAGGCTTCTCATAGTCACTGGCAATCTTGGCCAGAAACTTATTATAAGAAACGCCCGCTGAAGCTGTAAGTTGCAGCTCATTCCAGATATCGTGCTGAATCAGCTTGGCTATTTTGACTGCAGATTTAATCTCTAGCTTGTTTTCCGTTACATCCAGATAAGCCTCGTCGATGCTCATTGGCTCAATCAAGTCCGTATAGCGTTTGAAAATCTCTCGGATCTGCAAGCCGACCGCCTGATATTTTTCGTAATTCCCCGAGATAAAAATGCCCTGCGGGCAACGCTCATAGGATTCCTTGGAGCTCATAGCCGAATGAACTCCGAACTTTCTGGCCTCATAATTGCAGGTGGAGACGACACCTCGACCGCCAGTCAAGCGGGGATCGCTGCCGATGATGACTGGATGCCCCTTTAACTTAGGATTATCCCGCTCTTCCACCGAAGCAAAAAAAGCATCCATATCAATGTGGATAATCTTCCGAGATGTATCGTTAATCAGTGGAAAAATCAGCATACCCTCCTCCTTTCTCCTGCCATCAATCTCAGCTTACAAGCTTTCACAAAGTTAGCCCATTTTGCTCAAATAAATCTGAAACAGTTTTTCATTCTTGTAAAAAGTATTTTAAACGTAAGATTCTTCATGAGCAATTTTTCTATGACATTTTAATTACTTTTATTATAACTTTTTTACCCATTTTTCCAAAATATTTGAAAAGAATTATGTTTTTCAAATCTATAGTACACATCCGCGACTTTTTACTTTCTGTATTATAAAAGAAAGTCTTTTTTTCTGCCGAAAATGGTTTGTGAAACCGATTACCGTATGATATACTTTACTTATAAATGTAACAGTTTATTGTTGCTAGAATAAAGAGGAAAATCAAATGGTTGTAAAAACAGTTGTTGAAGCTCAAGATATTTTTGACAAAGCTTGGGAAGGCTTCAAAGGTGAAGACTGGAAAGAGAAAGCAAGTGTTTCTCGCTTCGTTCAATCCAACTACACACCTTATGATGGAGATGAAAGCTTCTTGGCAGGTCCTACTGAGCGCTCACTCCATATCAAGAAAATCGTAGAAGAAACTAAAGCTCACTACGAAGAAACTCGTTTCCCAATGGACACTCGTCCAGCATCTATCGCTGGTATTGATGCTGGTTACATTGACAAGGACAACGAACTGATTTACGGTATCCAAAACGACGAACTCTTCAAATTGAACTTCATGCCAAAAGGTGGTATCCGCATGGCTGAAACTACTTTGAAAGAAAATGGATACGAACCAGATCCTGCTGTTCATGAAATCTTTACTAAATATGTTACTACAGTAAATGACGGTATCTTCCGTGCTTACACTTCTAACATCCGCCGTGCTCGTCACGCCCACACTGTAACTGGTCTTCCAGACGCTTACTCACGTGGACGTATAATCGGGGTTTACGCACGTCTTGCTCTTTATGGAGCTGACTACCTCATGGCTGAAAAAGTTCGCGACTGGAATGGTTTGACTGATATTGACGAAGAAACAATCCGTCTGCGCGAAGAAATCAACCTGCAATACCAAGCACTTGGTGAAGTTGTAAAACTTGGTGACCTTTACGGAGTAGATGTTCGCCGTCCTGCCTTTGACGTAAAAGAAGCTATCCAATGGACTAACATCGCCTTCATGGCTGTCTGCCGTGTCATCAACGGTGCTGCTACTTCTCTTGGACGTGTACCAATCGTTCTTGACATCTATGCTGAACGTGACTTGGCTCGCGGCACTTACACTGAATCAGAAATCCAAGAATTTGTTGATGATTTCGTTATGAAACTTCGTACAGTGAAGTTTGCTCGTACAAAAGCTTACGACCAACTTTACTCTGGTGACCCAACCTTCATCACAACTTCTATGGCAGGTATGGGGAACGACGGCCGTCACCGTGTTACTAAGATGGACTACCGTTTCCTTAACACACTTGATAACATTGGTAACTCTCCAGAGCCAAACTTGACTGTTCTCTGGACTGACAAATTGCCATACTCATTCCGTCGCTACTGTATGCACATGAGTCACAAGCACTCTTCTATCCAATACGAAGGTGTAACAACTATGGCTAGAGATGGTTACGGTGAAATGAGCTGTATCTCTTGCTGTGTGTCTCCGCTTGATCCTGAAAATGAAGATCAACGCCACAACATCCAATACTTTGGTGCTCGTGTAAACGTGCTGAAAGCCCTTCTGACAGGTCTCAACGGCGGTTACGACGATGTTCATAAAGACTACAAAGTATTTGACATCGAGCCTATCCGTGACGAAGTTCTTGAATTCGAATCAGTTAAAGCGAACTTTGAAAAATCTCTGGACTGGTTGACTGACACTTACGTAGATGCTTTGAACATCATCCACTACATGACTGACAAGTACAACTACGAAGCTGTTCAAATGGCCTTCTTGCCAACTTACCAACGTGCTAACATGGGATTCGGTATCTGTGGATTTGCCAACACTGTTGATACCTTGTCTGCTATCAAGTATGCAACTGTTAAGCCAATCCGCGACGAAAATGGCTATATCTACGATTACGAAACAATCGGTGAATACCCACGTTGGGGTGAAGATGATCCTCGCTCAAACGAATTGGCTGAATGGTTGGTAGAAGCTTACACAAATCGTCTGCGCAGCCACAAACTGTATAAGAATGCAGAAGCTACTGTGTCTCTTCTGACTATCACATCTAACGTTGCTTACTCTAAACAAACTGGTAACTCACCAGTCCATAAAGGAGTGTACCTCAACGAAGATGGCAGCGTGAACTTGTCTAAATTGGAATTCTTCTCACCAGGTGCTAACCCATCTAACAAGGCAAAAGGTGGCTGGTTGCAAAACCTTAACTCTCTTGCTAGCTTGGACTTCAGTTACGCAGCTGACGGTATTTCCCTGACAACTCAAGTATCACCTCGTGCGCTTGGTAAGACTCACGACGAACAAGTAGACAACTTGGTTACTATCCTGGATGGCTACTTCGAAAACGGTGGTCAGCACGTTAACTTGAACGTTATGGACTTGAAGGATGTTTACGAGAAGATTATGTCTGGCGAAGATGTTATCGTTCGTATCTCAGGTTACTGTGTAAATACTAAGTACTTGACTCCAGAGCAAAAGACTGAATTGACTCAACGTGTCTTCCACGAAGTGCTCTCTATGGACGATGCTTTGAGCTAATAAACGACTAAAGACTTACAAACCATTTGAAAGAAGATTGGAAATCCCCAATCTTCTTTTTTGTATTTCAGACTTCAAGTGACTACTAACTTGATGATATTTTTAAGAGGCTTTATGGTATAATGGTTCTATTGCTATACTAGGAAAAGGACTGGGGAAATGACAGAGAAAGGTATCAGGGAAGAAGCCAAAGATTTCAATCTGGCGGTAGATGTCATCATGCTGGCTGGGACACTGCTGCTGCAGAGCGGATCCGAGACCTATCGGGTAGAAGACACCATGATTCGCATCGCACATTCACAAGGGATCATCGACTGCAATGCCTTAGCAATGCCAGTGGCTATTTTCTTTTCGATTGAAAATACAAATGTCTCACGGATGAAGCGTAATCTCAAGACCAACTACAACATCGAGAAGGTCTGCGATGTCAATCAAGTCTCCCGTCAGTTGGTAACAGGAGAAATCAGCCTTCAAGAGGCTTTTGATGAGCTGAATCGCCTCAAAGTTAAGGAGCTGCCCTATAACAACAAGCAGCTGATTGCAGCAGCAACGCTCAGTGCTCCATTCTTCTCCATCATGTTTGGTGGAAATTTCTACGATGCTTTGGGGGCTGCCATTGCTACCTTCTTTGGCTTTGCTTTCTCTTTGTATGTTGACAAATATATCCGTATCCCTTTTGTGACAGCTTTTGCTGGAGCCTTTGTCTTCGGACTGCTGGCTCATATCTGGACACGCTATTCTGGTTTTAACTCCACAGATGATTTGATTATTGCGGGTTCTGTCATGCCTTTTGTGCCCGGCATTGCTCTGACCAACTCTGTGCGTGACATCATGACCAACCATATCAACTCTGGGATGAGCAAGCTCTTTGAATCGCTCCTCATAACTCTTGCTCTCGGTGCAGGTACCTCTGTCGCCCTCCTTATTATGAAATAAGCCTATGACAATCTTGACTTTCTTACTGCAAGCAGTTGCTAGCCTACTGGCTATCATTACTTTTTTAATCGTTCTAAATGTCCAGCGCAGTATGCTGATTCCCGGCGGAGTCTTGGGCATGGCTATTTGGCTACTCTATCTCCTGCTCAAAGGACCAACCAACGTCATCATAGCAACCTTTGTGGCTGCTATCGTCGGTTCCTGCGTCAGCCAAATCCTCAGCATCATCTATAAAACGCCCGCTGTTGTTTTTATTTTGGCTATTCTAGCGCCTCTGGTTCCAGGGTATATTTCCTATCGGACGACTGCCTTTTTTGTCACTGGTGACTACAGCCAGGCTATGATTCACGCCACTCTGGTGGTCATTCTGGCCTTGGTCATCTCGATTGGCATGGCCAGCGGCACCGTCGTACTCAAACTCTACCACTACTTAAAAAAACGCCAAACCAAACTCACAGCAAATAAACAGTAGAACCATCTGCTGTTTTTCTTTTGGAAAATACATCTTAAGCCTGATTTAGCTGAGATTAGATGTTTTTGTAAGAGTTTTATTCCTAAGTATGGTAAAATAGTCTTCGGAATATACTAGAATAAAAGGATTTAAAGAGGTCTTATAATGACAATCGGAATCGACAAAATCGGTTTTGCGACCAGTAATTATGTCTTAAAATTAAATGATTTAGCGGCAGCCCGTGGGACTGACCCAGAAAAGCTTAGCAAGGGACTCTTGCTCAAGGAACTAAGCATTGCTCCTCTGACTGAGGATATTGTTACCTTGGGAGCGGCGGCAGCAGAACCCATCCTGACAGCAGAGGACAAAGAAAAGATTGATATGGTCATCGTGGCTACTGAGTCAGGTATTGACCAGAGCAAGGCGGCAGCCGTTTTTGTCCACGGCCTTTTGGGCATCCAGCCTTTTGCCCGTAGCTTTGAAATCAAGGAAGCCTGCTATGGAGCAACTGCTGCACTGGACTATGCCAAGCTCCATATCGAAAAACATCCAGACAGCAAAGTTTTGGTGTTAGCTAGCGACATTGCCAAGTATGGCATTCATACATCTGGCGAGCCAACTCAGGGAGCGGGAGCTATTTCTATGCTGATTAGCAGCAATCCTCGTATCCTCGCTTTCAATGATGATAATGTAGCTCAGACACGCGATGTCATGGATTTTTGGCGCCCAAATTACTCGACAACACCTTATGTCAACGGGCTCTATTCAACCCAGCAGTATCTGGATAGCTTAAAGACAACTTGGACGGAATACCAAAAGCGCCACAAGCTGGCTCTCAAAGATTTTGCGGCCTACTGCTTCCACCTGCCTTATCCAAAACTGGCCCTCAAAGGCCTTAATAAAATCATGGATAAAAGCCTTCCTCAGGAGCAGCAAGACCAGCTTAGAAAGAACTTTGAAGCCTCTATTCTCTACAGCCAAAAAGTTGGAAATATCTATACAGGCTCCCTCTTCCTAGGCCTCCTGTCTCTTTTAGAAAACTCTGACAACCTCAAGGCTGGCGATCGGATTGCTCTTTTCGGCTATGGCAGCGGAGCTGTCTCTGAAATCTTTAGTGCCAATTTGGTAGAGGGCTATGAAAAGCATCTATCCAAGACACGCCTAGAGGAATTAGACCAGCGTCAGGCTCTTTCCATCGCAGACTACGAGCGCATCTTTTTTGAAGAAGCTAAGCTGGATGCGGAGGGCAATGCCCGCTTCTCTGGCTATGAAAACCAAAGCTTTGCTCTGGCGGAAATTGCAGAGCACCAGCGTAAGTACATCAAAGTTGAGAAATCATCATGAAAGTAAATTGGACTGGATTTTCCAAAAAAACTCCTGCTGAACGGCTCCAGATGCTGAAAGAAAAGGGACTTTTACAAAATGAACATTGGCAGCTGCTAGACAGTCAGCAGACTTTGCCTCTGGAAACAGCCAATCAGATGAGCGAAAATGTACTGGCCACTCTGGCCCTACCCTACTCTCTGGTGCCAGACTTTCTGGTGGATGGTAAGACCTATCAAGTTCCATTTGTGACAGAAGAGCCATCTGTGGTAGCAGCAGCCAGCTTTGCCGCTAAGATTATCAAACGTTCAGGCGGATTTGAGACAGAGGTTCACAAACGCCAGATGATTGGGCAAATCGCCCTCTATCAGGTTGATAATGCAGACCAAGCCATTAAAGATGTTCTCAGGAAAAAGAAAGAGTTGCTGGAACAGGCCAATCAAGCCTATCCATCGATTGTGGCTCGTGGTGGCGGTGCTAGAGATCTCTGGCTGGAGCAAAAGGATGACTTCCTCATTTTTTATCTATCTGTGGATACGCAGGAAGCCATGGGAGCCAATATGCTCAACACCATGCTGGAGGCCCTCACCCTTCCTCTGGAAGACCTGACTGGCGGTAAGAGTCTGATGGCTATCCTGTCAAACTATGCAACAGATAGCCTGGTAACAGCCCGCTGTGTCATCGACTATCGCTTTCTCAGTCGGGATAAGGCTGAGGCGGAACTTCTTGCGGAAAAGATGCAGCTAGCCAGCAAATTAGCCCAGGTCGACCCTTACCGAGCAGCTACCCACAATAAAGGTATCTTTAATGGTATTGATGCTTTGGTACTGGCTACTGGAAATGACTGGAGGGCTATAGAAGCCGGTGCTCATGCCTATGCCAGCCGAGAAGGAAGCTACTGCGGTCTCTCCGCTTGGACTGCAGACCTAGACAAACGCCAGCTTCATGGTCAGATGACCCTGCCCATGCCCATTGCAACCAAGGGAGGCTCCATTGGCCTCAATCCCGCAGTGACAGCCAGCTTTGACTTGCTAGGGCAACCTCAGGCCAAGGACTTGGCTTCCCTCATCGTATCGGTCGGATTGGCGCAAAATTTCGCCGCCCTCAAAGCCCTGGTCAGCACTGGCATCCAAGCTGGTCACATGAAATTGCAAGCAAAATCCTTAGCATTGCAAGCTGGAGCCCAAGACGAAGAAATTGCTGCTGTAGCCAGTCGCTTAACAGCCAAGAAGATTTTCAATCTCGCTGCTGCTCAGGAAGTACTAGCAGACTTACGAAAACAGGACAAGTAAAAAGGCCTTGATGGCCTTTTTTGTATGTCTTTATGCTTTTTAGTCAATCTGTTCCTGAGCTTCTTTTAGCCGACCGTAGAGTAGATAGGGAACATTCTTTAATTCTTGCAAGTTTCGGCAGGATAGGGCGCACATGATGAGACGCAGATCTGATTTCCAGCCTTCTACAATATCAATAACTTCTTCCACCGAGTGATTTTCCACCAAGTCCAGCATGGTACGAGAGAGGCCGACCGCCTTGGCTCCTAAGACCAAGGCTTTGATCATATCCAAAGGATGGCGGACACCTCCACTAGCCAAGAGTTCGACCTCATCGCGCAATAGCTGAAGCGCCAACAGGCTCTGCAGAGTAGATTGTCCCCAATCATTGAGGTAGTCACGATTGCCACCCCGCTGATTTTCAATATAGGCAAAGCTAGTGCCACCCCGGCCGGAAATATCAAAAGTCTGAATCCCCAAGGAGCGCGCTTCTTCGATAGTAGAGCGATCCATGCCAAAGCCAACTTCTTTAAGAATTAGGGGAAGATCCAGCCGCTGACCATAATCAGTCAAGTGCTGGCGCCAAGAACGAAACTCCCGCTCACCTTCTGGCATCAGCAATTCCTGCATGAGATTGACATGGACCTGCAAAAAGAGGGGATGCAAATCAGCTACTGTCTGCTGGGCGGCTTGATAAGGCTTGTCCAAGCCGATATTGGTAGCCAGTAATAAATTAGGCCGACTAGCCGCCACCTGATAGGAAAGATCAGAAGGATTTTTCAAGGCTGCGCTGTAAGAGCCAGTCACAAAAAGAAGGCCACAACTTTCAGCTACTTGAGCCAGCTTTTCATTTATTTGGCCGCCTTTTTGGCTGCCGCCAGTCATGGCATTGATGTAAAAGGGAAACTCCCAATCACGACCAGCAAAGTGAGTAGATAGGTCAATCTCTGCCAAATCATACTTGGGCAAAGAACGGTGAAACAGTTCCATTTCATCAAAACTGTTGTAACCCGGACGCTGCTCTAAAGCGTATTTGATATGGTCATCCTTACGATTCTGGCTCATCATGGCCCATCCTTTCTCTGTATAATAGCTCAATGCCAGCCTCTCGCCAGGCTTGAATCAGTTGCTTGCTAGACACAGCATCAAAGCTGAGAGCAATCCCGCAGTCTCCACCGCCAGCACCACTGCTCTTAGCTACACAGTTCAGTCCCTCTGCCGCTTCTTTTAAGACTTTCAGCCTGTCTGTATAAATAGCTGGGCTGAGCCTTTCTAAGAGCCGGCTAGCCTTTTCCAGACTAGACTGAATAGCGAACTTCTTTCCTACTAATAAAGCTCTCTCCAAAGCATCAACCTGCGTCCTACTGCCTGTCAAAAAGGACTCTGAAATAGCTGACTTGACCTGATTGACCAAGTCCTTAGAGATAGCCGGCTGCTTGGTCCAGCCAACTAGAAAATCCATGGCTAAGCAAGGCTTAATACTGCGAATTTCAAAACCCCAATCCTCTGCTAGTAATTGCTGTAAATCAACCTTGTCCATGCGCTTGCGGACCAGCTCTCTATCAAAAGACCGGTAGTAAATCAGATCTTCAAAAGCAATGCAGGCTAGATCTCCCATGGAGCCATTGTCTCCGCGCTTGAGGAGAACGTAGGAAGCCAGCTTAAAGAGTAGCTCTGGCTCTAAGTACAGCTCATAAAGTGCTGCCATGGCCTTGATGGTTAGAATAACAACACTACCACTGGAGCCAATCCCGAACTTCTTGCCGTCCCTTTCCATCTTGCCACTAATCTTTAGAGAAAAAGGCTGAAGCTGGTAGCCTAAGGCTAGCAAATAAGTGTTCATAACTGCTATCGTCTCCTGAATCAAGGCATAATCAGGGTCTGGCTTTAGGTTAGCGCTGTGATCAAACATATCTGATGTCAAGCAATAGGCAGAGGCTGCCCGGATTTCTCCCGTCATATAGATTGGGATGGCCTTGATAATGGCTGGCTGGCCGGCCGTCAGCACTGCATATTCACCCGCCAGATAGAGCTTGCCGCAGGTTTGAACTCTTGCACTAGTCTTCATCTGACAAGTCCTTTGTTTTGGATACGATAAGTCGGTAGTCCTTCTCAAAAATAGCCACCAGATGGTCTAGGTCTTCCTCCAAGCAGAGGACCTTGACATTTGGCCCTGCATCCATGGTAAAGTAGCAACGCTCGCCCTGGTCCCGCAGCTTTCTGACAGCATCCATAGCTTGGTAAGACTCCTCTGTCAGATAAGAAAACGGCGGATAAGTTTTTTCTGTTGTAGCATGCATTCGAAGAGCATTTTCTTCTGTCAGCTGACCCACCTTGGCAAAATCATTGTCCTGCAAATAGCCTAGCATAGCCTGATAATCCAAGGCAGACTGGGTAATCCAATCTGGGAAAATCGTGGAAGTTTTAGCACAGAGCTCCATACCGTCGCGGCTGGAAATAGGCTTTTTCTCATCGTGAAGAACCAGCATAATCATAGCTAGCTTCAAATCCGTCTTGACTGGATAAATATCCCCACTGTCCTTATCCCAGGCCGCTAGCGGACCAAAGAAAGAGCGAGCAGACGATCCTGAAGCAAACTTGGCCAGCTGAGCCAGCTCTTGCGTCTGATAGCCCGTCTGAAAATAAGCATTGCAGGCCTTGACGAGGGCAGACAGACCGCTGGAGCTGGAAGACAGACCCGCTGCTGTTGGCATATTGTTGCTGGTATCAACACGGACAAAACCATCTTCTGGAGGTCGGAAACGGTCAATTATCTTACTGATTTTGGCATGTTCTGCCGGACTTTGCAGCTGACCGTCAATATAAAACTCATCTCCAGTCGCTGTATCCGGCAAAGGACTCAGCTGGGTCTCGGTATACATATTTTCCAGTGTCAGCGAGATACTGCTGGTAGACGGAATCATCTTTTCTGCATCTTTCTTCCCCCAATATTTGACAATTGCAATATTGGCATAGGATTTGACACTTACAGGCTTTCGATCCATGTGTTAATGGCCCCTTTCTCTCTCAGTAAGGCGGCTAAGGCCTCCGCCTGACTTTTTTCTCCTACAAGAGCAATGACACAGCCACCCAGACCGCCGCCGCTCATCTTAGCACCCAAAGCTCCATTTTCAAGCGCTGCCGCCACCAGCTCATCTGCTTTCTGGCAAGACACTCCTAGCTTGGCTAGCTTCTCGTGCGCCTTGGTCATAGCTTGTCCCATTGTCATCAGGTCCTTGATAGAAATAGCCTTCTCAAGGATTTTCGTTAAATTCCCCAATTCCTGCAGCAAAGGCAGAGCCTTTTGACCCTGACTTTCTACAGCACGGATAGCTTCGCGGGTATGACCATGAATGCCCGTATCTGCAATGACTAAAAAAGCAGCCAGATCCAGCTCAATTTCACTGAAACCGAAATTGCGGATGAATTTGATAGCCACATCACTGAGGCAGGTCTTAGCATCAAGGCCACTGGGATTCATATGGGCAATCATCTCTGCCCGATTAGCTAGAATCTCCAGTGTTTGGTCATCCAGTTCTTCCTCAAAGTAGTCAAAGACCGCCCGAATAGCCGCAATACTGACCGCTGCTGAAGAACCCATCCCCCTCTTCTCAGGGACCATGGACTCCACCTGACAGCGAATCTTAGCCCCTTGCCGACCTAGATGTTCTAGACAGGCAAAGACAGCCATGGACAGCGTATCCTCGGCGTAGAGAGTCCAGGCCCGCTCAGACGGAAAGACCTGACAGGTCACTTCAATACGATTAAGAGGCAGGGATATGGCCGGATAGCCATAGACTACTGAATGCTCTCCCATTAAAATAATTTTACTGTGTGCCTTGCCGACACCGATTGCTTTTGTCATAGTCTTCTCTTATCTGTAGATTCTCTCTATCTTATTTTAATATACTTTGGCAAAAAAAGCGATTTTTATTAAGAGAAAATCACTGGGGCTAGAGACCGATATTTATATAGGCAGACATGATAAAACTCCGGGGCTTGCAGCCGGAGTCTTTTAAAGTTCTATTCTTATCAGGTCCATCAGCTGGTTCCGATCCAAGATCCATTGAGCCCGCTCGTCTTTTTCATAGGTCCGGTTGGATAGGAAAATAGCCGCCTTTTGCTCTTTATGATTATACATGATAAAGGTGCCCGTGTAGCCAGTGTGGTCCAGCCAGCTGCCCTCCAGATTCCAGGCTAGACTGCGTCTTTTGCCTGGCTCCTTGGAAAAATTCTGGGTCAGATTGGTCGCAAAGTCATCCTGTAGATAATGTTCCAGAAATATTTCCAAATCCCTGAGAGTTGAGAATAAGCCTGCACTGCCAGCATGGATGCCTAGAACACGCGCCTTAGGATCATGAACCTGACCATCCTTGAAACCGCGAACGGTCGGCACAGCTCCTGGAACTGGACCAAAACCAGTCTCAGCCAAACCCCAAGGCTGGAAAATCTGACTTTGAAAAATCTGAACCAAGGCCTGACCATAGATCTCTTCCAACATAAAGCCCAAGAGCAGAAAATTTACATCCGTATAGCGAAAGGTCTTATCTTCAAGCACCGTCAAATGATTAAGCGCTGCTTTCAACTCGGGAGCTGTCAGCTGGTCACGATTGGGAATAAAGGGATCCAGCCCAGATGTGTGGGTCAAAAGCTGACGCAAGGTCACATCTTCTCGATGGAAGGCTGGATAATAATGCTGTAAGGGCAAATCCAGCTCCAGCTTGCCCTGCTCATACAAAAAGGCTGCCAGAGTGCCAACTCCGACCACCTTGCTGACGCTAGCCAAGTCATAGACCAATCCCGCTTGAGTCTTCTTTCCTTCTTGCGGATCTGCCAGACCAAAGTAGAATTCCTGCCACCGGCCAGCTTGATACAAGGCCAGACTAGCACCGGGATAGATACCGTCTTTCAGCTGTTCTTGGATTTTACTGATGATTTTTTCTAGAGTCATGCTTCAAACCACAATTCAATCTTGCTAGAATCCTGACTCAGCAGGAACTTATCTGACTTGGGTACAAAGACCTCGCGTCCTTCAAAAATAGGACGCAGCGCAGCGGTTTCTAAACGATTGACCTGGGCTTTGAGCATGGTCAAGTCCCAAGTTAGGGCATTGTCTGCCTGCAAGTCTTGTCCCTCTGCTTCTGTAAAGGTCAGAAAATCCAGCGCATTTTCAACCTTGCTGTAAAATTCTTGAGCTGCATTAGCATCAGGTACATGAATCTCAACTGTCTCTATCTCAAAGTGGCTAAGACCGATAAAGTCCTCTTGCTTTTCAAATTCAGGCGCTGCCGTGACTTCTTGAAGATTTGCTCTATTCTCTTCTGCATGCAGGAGAACTAGGTCGCCTTCTGGTGACATCGCTTCAAAAGCATAGCCTTTCTCTCCTTGATAAAGCTTAGTCCAAGCAGGCTTTTGAGCCAATAGAGACTCGATTTCTTTAGCATCTGCAACCTTGACAACGATTCTGGCTAATTTTTTAGGGCCTTTGACTCGCCGAGACCGCATACTGGGCGATTCTTCCAACTGCAGTTTCTCAGTCTTAGTCTGATCTCCCAAAGACAAAATAGCAGCTTCCTCTAAAAGGGCCTTCATGCCCAGCCGTTTTACAAAAAACTCTTGATTTAAATGACGATTATTGATTTTTAATACAGGGATAATTCTAATAATATGATTCGCGCTCATAATTCCTCCAAACCATTTTATTGTAATGGATTTTCATCTTTTTGACAAGAAATTATGCGCAAATAAACAATTTTTAAAACAAGAAGGCCTTGGATTTATTGGTAAACAGTCTGAGCAATGAACCTTATAGATAGTGAAATGAATATAAAATTGCCAAACTTGTATTTTCCTATTGACCTCCTCTATCGTTCAAAAAAAGAGCTGGGGAAATCCCCCAACTCTGATCTTATATGCTTATCCGTAGATTGTTTTAAATAAGAGGACTGCTGTGATACCTGCAAGAATCGGTGCCACAACTGGAACCCAAGAATACCACCATTTTGAATCACCCTTGTGTTTGCCCAAAACAGATTCTGGCAGGATGAAGTGGAGGATACGAGGTCCAAGGTCACGAGCTGGGTTCAGTCCTGGTCCAGTAGGACCTCCCAGAGAGGTTACCAAAGCCATTACCAAGAAACCAAGTGCCAAGTGAGCGACTGAAAGGCTACCAACTTGGAATGGTGCAACTTGGTCTTTAGCCTGAGATATTGCAGCAGCAATCTGTTCTTTAGGAACCGAAGTCCCTTGTGCTGCCATCTGAGCAGCTTGAGAATTGATAGTTGCTTCAGCTTTGCTCAACAATTCTGCTCCAAAGAAGTTCTTGGTCAAGCCCATAGCAGCAAAGAAAAGAACAAAAGAACCAACAAATTCATTGATAAAACCATTGAACAAGGCTGCTTTACGTGATTCAGGCGTGCCATGGTCTAGACTAGAGATGGTAGAGAAAGTACCCAAAATATTATTAGGATTTTCTGTTCCCAAATAGTAAGGACGGTGGGTCGCAACTACTAAAGCCTGTCCGAAGATAGCTCCCAAAATCTGCGCTGCAATATATGGTGCAACCTGTGCCCAAGGGAAATAACCGCTGACAGCAAGTCCCAAAGTAAAGGCAGGGTTGATATGGTTACCGGACACATTACCAAACATCAAAGCTGGAATCATAACCCCCATACCGTAACCGACAGCGATGACTAACCAACCGCTCTGATGTCCCTTAGTTCCTTTTAATTCAACGTTGGCAACAGCTCCATTCCCCAAGACAATGAGGATAGCTGTCCCTAAAAATTCTGTGGCGTATTTAACGACCCATTCGAAATCCATTTAGTGATACTCCTTAAATATTTTTTAGACAAAGTCTATTTTATCAAGTATAATGGATAATGTAAAGGTCATTTTTAATAAAAATAAGAAAAAGAGGGAAGAATATGCGTTTTAATCAGTATAGTTATACAAGAACGAATCGGGAAAATATGTTGATAGAATTAGCTGAATTAGGCTTTTTTTATGACAGCAATCGCTCTGATAAGGAAAATCTTGAAGATTTTCTCCGCAACAGCTTTTTCACTTATAAAAATACAGATTATCCCTTGAAGTCCTGGGCTGCTGACAGCCAAACAGACCTGCTGAGCTTTTTCCAGTCTGACAGAGAACTGACGGCATCTGTCTTTTATACTGTGGCCTTTCAGCTGCTTGAGTTCTCGCCCTTCATTGATTTTACAGATGTTGAGGCCTTTCGCAAGGAAACAGGCTTTCCCATTACATTTGGAGACTTGTTGGAAAATCTCTACCAGCTGCTCAACACTCGGACAAAAAATGGCAACCTCTTAGTTGATAAGCTAGTCAGCGAGGGTTTGATTCCTGAGGACAATACCCACCACTACTTCAACGGCAAGAGCCTGGCAACCTTTTCCAGCCATGATGCTATCCGAGAGGTGGTTTATGTGGAATCACGCGTGGATACTGATCGAGACGGTCGTCCGGACCTCATCAAGCTCAGCATTATCCGGCCCCGCTATCAAGGACAAATGCCTGCAGTTATGACCGCTTCTCCTTATCATCAAGGAACCAATGACCCCGCAAGCGACAAGGCTCTCCATGATATGAATGTGGACTTAGCAAAAAAAGAGCCTCATCAAATCACAGTACAAGATCCTGAGCTCAAATTGCTCCAACTGGATTCGCCGGATTTTGCCCAAGAAGTCTCTGAAGCCGAGGAAAAATTAGGCCATATCGGTACCTACACGCTCAATGATTACTTGCTGCCCCGCGGCTTTGCCAATCTCTATGTGTCTGGCGTAGGAACTAAAGACTCTGAAGGACTGATGACCAGCGGCGACTATCAGCAAATCGAAGCCTATAAGAACGTTATTGATTGGCTCAACGGCCGCTGCCGAGCCTTCACCGACCACACTCGCCAACGGGAAATCAAGGCCACTTGGTCCAACGGAAAAGTGGCTACGACCGGTATCTCCTATCTGGGCACCATGTCCAACGGGCTGGCAACGACTGGCGTAGATGGTTTGGAGGTCATTATCGCTGAAGCTGGAATTTCTTCTTGGTATAATTACTACCGCGAAAACGGCCTCGTTACCAGTCCTAGCGGCTATCCAGGAGAGGACTTTGAATCCCTGACCGAACTGACCTACTCCCGCAACCTGAGGGCTGGTGACTACCTGCGCAACAACGACGCTTATCAGCAAAGCCTAGAGCAGCAGCGCAAAGACCTAGACCGGCAAACTGGGGATTACAATCAATTTTGGCATGACCGCAACTACCTGCTCCACGCAGAGAAGGTCAAGGCTGAAGTCGTCTTCACCCATGGCTCTCAAGACTGGAACGTTAAGCCTCTCCATGTCTATAATATGTTTCGGGCCTTACCGCCCCATATCAAAAAGCATCTTTTCTTCCATAACGGTGCCCATGTTTACATGAACAACTGGCAGTCCATCGACTTCCGCGAGTCTATCAATGCTCTGCTGAGCAAGAAACTGCTGGGATGTGAATCAGACTTCGAACTGCCAGCAGTCATCTGGCAGGACAATGGCCAAGCTCAAAGCTGGCTGACCTTGGAAGACTTCGGTGGACAAGAGCAGAATCTTCATCTCCAACTAGGCCAAGAATGCCAATCTATCCAAAATCAATACCCAGAAGAAGACTATAATCGTTTTGCTAAAAACTACCAAAGCTTCAAGACTGAGCTCTTTGACGGTAAGGTCAACCAGATTACTCTAGACTGGACCTTGGAAAAGGACCTCTTTCTCAACGGAGCGAGCCAGCTCAATCTTCGCCTCAAATCCAGCACAGATAAGGGACTGATTTCTGCTCAATTGCTGGACTTCGGACCAGCTAAACGCCTCACACCACTTCCTACGCCTATTGAACCTAGAGTCATGGACAACGGCCGCTACTATATGCTGGACAATCTGGTTGAACTCCCCCATACTGAAACGCCTCATCGCGTCATCACCAAAGGCTTCATCAACCTGCAAAACCGGACAAACCTACTGACTGTCGAAGAAGTCACTCCTGACCAATGGCTGGAATTTTCCTTTGAACTGCAACCAACCATCTATAAAATGAAAAAAGGCGACCAACTGCGCCTCGTCCTCTACACTACAGACTTTGAGCATACCGTTCGTGATAAGACCGACTATCAGCTGACGGTAGACTTGGAGCAATCTAGTATCGAACTCCCTCATACACTTTATTAGATCAAAATGGTAATGAAAAAAGCACAAATTTGAACAGAACCGCTTATAATGGACAGTATAAAAAAGTACACTATACTGTTCTTATAAGGAGGTTCTTTTCTTATGGCAAAAAAGGAAGTCAATTCACTACATATCATCCAGATTTTAAACTCCAAGTAGTAGAAGATTACTTAAGTGGAAAAAGTGGAGGACTGTCATTAATTGCACGAAAATATGGCTTAAAATCCAAAAATCAGATAGAGAACTGGGTTAAAAAGTATCGCAAAAATCCCGATCTTCTGAAACAAGATTTACGAGGGAAATCATCTGTCAGTCGTCCAAAGTCTGTCAAACTAGAAGATATGACATTAGAGGAACAAAATAAATATCTTAGGATGGAAAATGATATTTTAAAAACTTTAAGGGCACTCCTCAAGAAGTGAAAAGTGCCCAGTATCGAGTGGTTCACCAATTAAAAGATCGTTATTCAGTAGTGGCTATGTGTGCTTATTTTGGATTTCCTCGCTCGTCTTATTATCTATGGCTAAAAAATGGCAAACCAGATTATAAAGCGTTTGATTGGAATTTAGCTGAACACCTTACAGCATCTTTCAAAGAGCATCCTAAGGGCTATCGCTATCATTGGCGGCAACTCCAACGCCAAAAAAATATCTATCATAATCCGAAAACCATTCATCGTTATATGCGAATCTTAGGGCTCAAATCCCCCATTCGCAAGAAAAAATAGGACTCTTGTACACAAGGTGAGATAAACGAAAAGGCAAGACACGTCCACTACAACATGCTTGCCCGCAGGTTTGAAGCATCTCGTCCCAACCAAAAACTCGTGACAGACGTTAGTTATGTCTATTACAAAAATGGACGGATGTTTCTAAGTGTTATAAAAGACTTATATGACAACTCTATTCTAGCCTATCAGCTTTCCGATTTCAATGATAATCGTCTTGTTTTTGATCATTTAGATTTGATCTTTAATGAAACATGGGATACGACCCAATCTTGTATTCTGCATTCAGATCAAGGCTTTCAATACACAAACTTCCAATACTTGAGAAAATTAGATGCCTACGGCGTAACAATCTCTCACTCAGGAAGAGGAAACTGTTATGACAATGCTTGTTGTGAGAATTTCTTCTCCCATTTAAAGAGTGAGTCACTTAGCCTTCACAAACCAGAAACTAGAGATGAGTTAATCCAACAAATTGGCTACTATATTCAGTGGTATAACTTTGATAGACCACAAGAAAAATTAAAAGGTAGGACCCCTGTGGAATTCAGGGAGTCCTACCTTCATCAATAATGTACTTTTTTTACTTTCCAGTTTAGCTGGGGCTTGACAATCCACGCCTTTTTCTTATCGATTCATGTATTTTTCTGCATATTTCTCGTAGTTAGGAACTTCCTTACGGTTCATAGCCAAAATCATCTCTCCGTTCAGATAGTCATCATCTGAAGACGGCTGGAGCAGAATAGCAATATTCTTATCAGCATCTGGGAAAACTATTGAATATTTTTGCTTCTCGATCTCAATAACTACATAATGAGAATTATTCTTAAATCCTGTAGCAACTTGCTTATACTCTTTCTCCTTATCCTCAACAACTACTTTTTTATCTGTAAATTCCGTAGTATTTGTATCACCATAAGCTCCTTGAACGTTCCACTTCCCTTTGATACTAGGTGTACCATTACAGCCAGCTAAGAGGAAGAGAGGTAATAAAAGTCCAAGAAACAAAAGTTTCAATTTATGTTTTTTCATCCGAAAGTACTCCTAAATAATATATAAATTCTAGAATATTTTACCATAGTATCGCCTTTCTTGTCAAACTCACTATAAATCAATATCAAAATATCATTATACATTCTTGCCACTTTTCCAAAAAATGATATAATTTGAAGAGTGAAGATTACCAAGGGCTGAGCCCTTACTAGAGAAAGGAAAGAAAATCTTATGATGAACATGCAAAGCATGATGAAGCAAGCACAAAAGCTTCAAAAACAAATGGAAAAAGGACAGGCAGAACTAGCTGCAACAGAATTCACTGGCAAATCAGCCCAAGATTTAGTTGTTGCTAAACTGACAGGCGATAAAAAGGTAGTCAGCATTGACTTCAATCCGGCCGTTGTGGACCCTGAAGATTTGGAAACTCTGTCAGATATGACTGCGCAAGCTCTGAATCACGCGCTGGCTCAGATTGATGATGCCACTCAGAAGAAAATGGGCGCTTTCGCAGGCAAATTGCCTTTTTAAGCAAGATAAATAACCTTACCTCTTGACTAAACATAAGTCAAGTAATACTCGAACCAGCAAAAAAGACTGAAGAATCTCAGTCTTTTTTGATTTATAGTCGTTTCCTCACTAATCCACTACACAAAATTAAGCAAATCTGCTGCCTTACTCATCAAAAGCAGGGCATAGTCAGGATTGTTCTGCAGTTCCTTGATAGAGCTTTGCACCAGCTCTAAATCATCGGTAATCATGCCGTCAACACCCAAGCGGAAGGATTTGCCAATGCTGTCTGCATCATTGATGGTCCAGTCATAAAGCTTCTTATCCGTCGTCCAAAGCTTATCGACAAAGTTTTCATCGAGGGTCGAATACTCCATCGTATAGCCGGAAGCCTGTGTCCGTGGGAAAATAGTATTGTAGGGCAGGATAAAGAAGGTCGGTATGCTCTCATCATACTGGACTGTCTTGTCAATAACCTGATAGTCCAAAGACTGAATCTGGTGGCCATAAACCTTGATATTGGCTCCGTATTGACTCAGGAAGCGGTCCATCATATCGTCTGAGTCCAAGCTGCTGGTCTTGATTTCTATCAAGAGTCGCTGCCCCATCTGATTGGCTCGTTTGAGATAAGCATCAAAGCTTGAAATTTTGGCAGTGTGTCCATTTTCTGCAATATCTAAAGCCGTCAGCTCTTTCAGAGTCAGCTCTTGCGGTTTAACATCAACGCCGGCCAAGACCTTTAGATTGGCATCGTGCATCATGACAAACTGGCCGTCCTTGGTCTCCTGTACATCCATTTCGATATAATCTGGCTTGAGCAGGGCAGTTTTCTCTAGCGACTCAACCGTATTCTGAACACCATTTCCCTGCGAAACTCCGCGGTGAGAAATGGTCAGAGGGACGTTTTCCAAGGGTAGATTAAGATAGACATATCCTTCAAGGGCAAAGGCAGAGCTAGTGACCAAAAGGATAAACCAGCGCATGAGAGGCAGGCCTTTCCTGTAGCGGTATTCAGACAGCTCACTGTCTGTCAGAAAAGCCACAAACTTAATCAGAAAGTAGGCTACCATGAAGTAATAAGCCAGCTTGATGAGGCAGTAATTGACAACCGCTGCTATCAAGGCTATCTGATTGGACTGGCCACCAGCATACTGCTGCAACACTAAAATCGGAATGCTGCTTAAAAGAAAGAAGAGAAAGCTCTTGGCTAGCATCCAAAAGAGCTGCCAAGTATAGCGAATCAAGTGCCCCTTGGTCTTCTCCAAACTATACCTAATCGCATCTCGTAGGCGGAAATGCTCAAAAAAGAGCTTGGGCAGGGCAAACATCAGGCGAACAGCTATCAAAAAAAGCAGAAAACCTAAAGCATAGATTGATAATTTCATCCATAAGGACCTCTTGAGATAGGTCACAATAAAATCTGGAATCAAAATTTTATTCAAGTAATAGATTTTGAGAATTTGTCGCAGAAAGGGAAAGATAAAGCCCATATACAGCGCAATAAAGAGGATCTTGCTGGGCCTAGCGTAGCGAATCAGCGAACCGCTGTCTTTGAAACTTTTCTTAATAAACTGGAAGGCGCTGCGTTCTTCCTCGTCCAGAAGATTGCGGAGACCCATAAATATCAGTCCAATCTGAAAATAAGCGACAAAGAGATTAGCTGCAAAAAGCGCTAGAAAGGCTAAGCCAACCCAGACATTTGAAGTCAGAACTTTAAAGGCATTCGTATAAGATAAGAAGAGGTAGCCTGTCTGCTTGAGCAGAGTCTCTGCTGCAAAGGAGTTAAAAGGAACCCAAGCCAACTCCATGAGCATAAAGACTGTGAAAAAGAGCAACAGAATTTTATCAAGATTGCGATAGAGACGTAAAAGCCCTAGTCTTTGTGATTTCATTTTCTTCCTTTATGTTGTGAATAATACAAAACTTGCTAAAAAGCGATTCTTATTTAAAACAAGGTTGAGACAGATGTCCCAACCTTATTTTTATTTTCCAAATAAACGTGCCCAGAAGCCTTTGCGTTCCTGCTCCTGCACCTTTTCCTTGGCTTCATCCAACTCCAACAGCAAGGTTTCACGCTCATTCATAGCCTTGGCTGTTAGCTGCTGCTGCTGGTCCAGCTGTTTGTCCTTTTCAGCAATCTGGACATCCTTGATGCGCAGCTGCTCATCTTTCTTAGCCAGCTGGCTGTCCTTGGCCTTAAGCTGCTCATAGAGACGCACAATCTCAGCATTTTTTTCGTCCACCAAGATTTCCATCAGCTCGCGTTGCTTCACATCTTCGCTGACAGGTTCATCTTCAAAAATAGTTTTCTTATAAATCTCTTCCAGCTTAATCAAGCCGCTGCGGGTCACCACCGTGACTCCTTTTTCATTCTTTTCCGTATCTTCTGGCGGCAGTGCCTTGACACGATTGTTAATCGCCTGGCGGCTAACTCCAAGAATCTCGGCTAACTCGCTGACTGTCTTTTCAATTGCCATAATTTCCTCAAAAACTTTTTCTAGTTTGTAGATACCTAAATCTTATCATATCAAGCCTTAACTGTCAAATTTCACAATATTTTTTGAGCCTGACTCCTATCTTTTTAGCCCTTTTTTATGATACAATGAGACAGATTAAGTGACTTAAAAATGAGTAAGATACCACAGCTAAAATAAACAGGTGAGCAATAGATAACTCCTAGATAATAGTAGCTGATAAAAAACTCAACCTAGTCTTAGCCGAACTTATCTCTGAAAGGAAACCACCAATGAACCATTTCGACACAATCATCATCGGAGGAGGACCGGCTGGCATGATGGCTGCCATCTCAAGCTCCTTCTATGGACAAAAGACCCTGCTCCTCGAGAAAAATAGACGCCTAGGCAAGAAATTAGCTGGAACAGGCGGCGGCCGCTGCAATGTGACCAATAATGGAAATCTAGATGACCTCATGGCCGGAATTCCAGGCAACGGGCGCTTTCTTTACAGCGTATTTTCCCAGTTTGACAACCATGATATCATCAACTTCTTTACAGAGAACGGTGTCAAACTCAAGGTTGAGGACCACGGCCGTGTTTTCCCAGCGACAGACAAGTCCCGCACCATTATCGAAGCTTTGGAAAAGAAAATTGCAGAGCTGGGTGGCACTGTCATCACCAATACTGAAATCGTCTCCGTTAAAAAATCCGACGACCTTTTCACTGTCAGAGCCAGCGACCAGACTTGGACCTGTCAGAAATTGATTGTGACGACTGGCGGCAAGTCCTACCCTTCAACTGGTTCGACAGGTTTTGGACACGATATTGCTCGACACTTCAAGCACACTGTGACCGACCTAGAAGCCGCTGAAAGTCCGCTTCTGACTGACTTTCCTCACAAAGCACTTCAGGGGATTTCGCTGGACGATGTGATCCTCAGCTATGGGAAGCATGTCATCACCCACGACTTGCTCTTTACCTACTTTGGCCTATCAGGTCCGGCAGCCCTGCGCTTGTCTAGCTTTGTCAAGGGCGGCGAAACCATTTATCTGGACCTTCTGCCACAGATAAGTCAGCAGGATTTGGCAGACTTTTTAGAACAAAACCGGGAAAAATCGCTGAAGAACTGCCTGAAAATCCTCCTGCCTGAGCGAATAGCAGACTTTTTTGCCCAGCCCTTTCCCGAGAAACTCAAACAACTCAATCTCAGTGAAAAAGAGGCCCTCATCAAACAAATCAAAGAACTGCCCATCCCTGTCACTGGCAAAATGTCCCTGACCAAGTCCTTTGTCACCAAGGGTGGCATCAGTCTCAAGGAAATCAATCCTAAAACCCTGGAAAGCAAACTCGTTCCCGGCCTCCACTTCGCTGGAGAGGTCCTAGACATCAATGCCCACACGGGCGGCTTCAACATCACATCTGCCCTCTGCACCGGCTGGGTGGCAGGGAGTTTGCATTATGAGTGATTAGGAAAATATTTAAAAGTAATTGAAAAAACTGGTCGAGGAACTGAACTACCCCCAAAAAGTTAGATTTTTTGTGTCTAACTTTTTGGAGGCAGTGCAGAACATTCTCACCAGTTTTTATTCTGCATTTGTCTGCACATAAGCAGCAATCACATCTGCTGTGTACTGGGCAGTGCCTAGTCCAAATTTGTCGATATTTTCCTTAAACTCTGGGTTATAGACATAGCCTTTACCGATATGACCGAACACCTCAATAGAGCAGTCAAAACCATAAGTACGGATGGCTTGCAAGAGTTGAGCTGCCTGTTCTTGATTTTCTGCTACGTCAACTGACAAGCCTTGCTGCATATTCTCTGCTAGACTTTGAAAAACTTGATTGAAAGCTGCAGCAGATTCTTCTTCCCGGCCATTTTGACGAACCAATGCTTCCGACATGACTTCTTGACCGTATTCTTCGACAGCTTCTTGATGATATTTGTGATTGTCTTCATAGGTAAAACCTGCGAATTTTTCTTTCATTGTCATTTTTCTTTCTCCCTTTTCATCTTGGATGGTTTTTTGTAAGGTGGAAATCAAGGTATCCAAGCGGTCTCTTTCCTGCTGCAAATACTCTAACTGCCTAACCAGATGCGGCAATAAAGCCTGTTCATCCTGACTCAGCAG
Source organism: Streptococcus sanguinis (assembly GCF_026781265.1). Lineage (GTDB taxonomy): Bacteria > Bacillota > Bacilli > Lactobacillales > Streptococcaceae > Streptococcus > Streptococcus sanguinis_T. Next base: position 100,857 of record NZ_JAKUVC010000005.1, on the reverse strand, counting down.
CTCTGCTATTTTCTCCAAAGAAAAACCCAGATACTTATAGTAAAGGATGACCTGCAGCCGCTCTAAATCAGCTTGGCTGTATGTTCGATAGCCATTTTCTGATTTGGCAGGGACTAACAGTCCGATTTTATCATAATGATGCAGGGTTTTGACAGAGACTCCTGAAAGCTGCGCAGCTTCTTTGATATGGTACATGATAGACCTCCTTACCTAACTAGTATATACCATGACCTAAGGGGAGGGTCAAGTTTTTTAGAAAATTTTTAAAATTTCCTTACAGTCTCCAAAGCGGCTAGCAGTTATTTACGAGAAACCATAGCAATAAAGCCCAGTTTTTCCTGATTTTTTTGAAACATCTTAAACATCTTCATAAACTGGCCGTAGTTCTCTTTTTTAAGGGCATTAAAGCAGATTTTCAGAGTTCCTCCAAGTCCTTCATCATAAATCATACCTCGAAGGCTCATCAAGGTCATTTCGCCGACAAAAGTGTCTACACGATTAAAAGCGTGAGAACGCGCCAGCTGAATCCAAGAGCCTTCTGTCAGAGGACCGACATTGACATTAATTGCACGAGATAGCTCTTCCCGGACATTCTCATCTTTTTGCTTGAGCATGACGTCGTGGGTGAGGAGCACTCCACCTGGCTTCAGCACCCGGTAGTACTCATCCATACATTTGGCCTTCCCCTTATCCGTCTGCATGGTCAGCATGGCTTCATTGATAACAATATCAAAAGAATTGTCATCATAAGGCAGCTTCATAGCATTTGCCTGCTCAAATGTGACGAGTTCACTAACACCAGCTTTGTCTCCATTAAGCTTAGCCTGAGCCAGCGCAGCCTTATCCAAATCAACTGCAGTAATCTGGCAGCCATATTTTTTAGCCAGCTCGATTGTTGTGGTCCCCATATTGCAGGCAACTTCTAGAACTTTCTTATCGCTGGAAAACTGCCCCTGCTCAATCAGCCAGTCTGTGGCCAGCTTGCCACCGGGACGAAGGCGTTTCTTTCCTAATTTTGCTAAAAATTTATGACCTGCTTCTGCCATTTCCGAACCTCCATAATTTTGATTGCTTCCATTATAGCATAAAATATTATATTTTCAGATAATTCTTAGAATTTAACAAAAAACAGACCGAATCGACCGATTCAGTCTGTCTTGTATCTCTTTACAGCCCAAAAAATCCAGCCAGATAGCGCAGCAGGGCTACCAAGACTACACCAAACACAACAGTCGCAATCAAGTTTTTATACTTAAAAGCCACATAGCTAGTCGGAAATACGGCCATTAAATCCAGCCATTTAAAACTCGGCAGCTGGCCTGTTTTAGCATTGGTGACACTGGACAGGATAAGGGCAAAGATTATGGAAACTGGCAGATATTTGAGGAAACGCTCCACCATAGGCGGAAGCCCCTTGTACTTGACTAGGATAAAGGGCAAAATCCGCGGAATCCAAGTGACCAGGGCTGACAAAAGAATGGCCAGCAAAATATACTTACTTATCATCCAAGATCACCCCCACCATACAGCCTAGCAAGGTTGCAAAAAGCACCGCCAGCGAATTTTGAAGCAGCATGGTCAGGAGTAAGTAGGCAAGGCCCACCACGCCCAAGACGAAAAAGAGCTTCTTTATCTTGACCCGTCGCAGCATGATTGTAAATTGAGAGGAGAAAATGCCAATAAACATGGCGACTAGGGCAAAGTCCAGACCAAAGCTCTCAGGATTGGGCAGAAGGGCGCCGAGGGCAGTTCCTAAAATAGTACCCAAAATCCAAGAAGTATAACTCATGAAATTGTTACCCATCATCCAGCTAGCCGCAATCTCTTCTGTATGCACCTGCTCTCCCATCAAGACCCCATAAGATTCGTCCGTCAAAAAAGAGCCAATGACAATATTCTGCATCAAGCTAGCCTTACGAAAAAGAGTTGATGCATGCAAACAGAGCAAAAGATGCCGGATATTAATAAGAAAAACAGTCAGTGCGATGGCCAAGACCGGCGCCTGCTGGGCAAATAAACCAATCATGGCAAACTGAGCACTGCCCGCATAAACCAGAATACTCATCAACCCCATCTCCAAGGGATTCATATAAGGCGATGCCATGATGCCGCAGGCTAGACCAATCCCAATATAGCCCAGAGCCGTTGGCACCGCCGCTTGTGCCCCCTGTTTAAATGTCTGTCCGCGCATTCTTCTCCTTTACTCCATGGTTTCAAAAGCCAGACTCGGCTTAGCATTCAGGTCCAAACTGGCAAAATTCTCCTTGTTCCACTCACTGACACTGGCATAGGCAATCATACCAGCATTATCACCGCAAAGGCGCAGAGGCGGAATGATCACCTTAACATCCTGAATCTCAGCTGCCAAGCGTTCTCTCAGCCCTTGATTGGCCGCAACACCGCCCGCCACGACCAGAGTCTTGACTGGATATTTTTCCAGCGCTTTCTTAGTCTTGGCCATGAGAATATCCATAACCGCCGCCTGAAAGCTTGCTGACAGGTCTTGATTAGACAAGGCCTCTCCTTTTTGCTGGGCATTGTGGTGCAGGTTGATAAAGGCCGACTTGAGACCAGAAAAAGAAAATTCCAGATTGCCTTCCTTAATCATCGCCCGCGGAAAATCATAAATATCTTGTCCCTGATGAGCTAACTGATCAATCTCCCGGCCTGCTGGATAGGTCAGCCCCATGACTCGACCGACCTTGTCATAGGCTTCACCGACCGCATCATCGCGAGTTTCCCCCACAATCTTATAATCACCAGCCTGACTGACATAGACCAGCTCAGTATGGCCGCCACTGACCAAGAGAGCCAGCAAGGGAAATTCCAAGGGCTCCACGCTCTGGGCTGCCATCAGGTGTCCAGCCATATGATTGACCGGAATCAAGGGAATATCATGAGCCCAAGCAAAGGACTTAGCCGCTGCCAAGCCGACCAAAAGCGCCCCAACCAGACCAGGACCATAGGTAACGGCCACTGCTGTGACCTGCTCCTCGCTAATCCCTGCTTCTGCCAAGGCCTCCTCAATGCAAACCGTAATGACCTCTACATGATGACGGCTGGCCACTTCCGGTACCACTCCGCCAAAACGCTTGTGGCTCTCAATCTGACTGGCAATGACATTGCTCAAAAGCTCGGTTTCATTCTTTAGAACCGCCACACTGGTCTCATCACAGGACGTCTCAAAAGCTAAAATATATCTATCTTTCATGGATCTCTCTTTTCATGACTATCGCGTCTTCCACCGGCGCATGATAGTAGGCCTTTCGCCGCGCAATTTCTTCAAATTTTTCTTTTTTGTAAAATAGCAGAGCTGGCCTGTTCGACTCCCTCACTTCGAGGAATATTTCCTTGTCAGCAGGCAAAAAGTCAAACAAGGCTGTCGCGATTTTCTGCCCCTGATAGCTAGGCAATACAGCAATCTGCAGGACTTCTGCTTCAAAATCTGTCTCCTGCCAGACTAAGAAGCCGACAAGTCGACTTTCATCTTCTGCTAGCGCACAACAATTCACATCCGAGCGCAGAACCTCTGCCACTTGGTCCGCTGTCCAAGGGCTGACCTCATAGACAGCAAGTAAGAGCTGTTCCAGCTCTTTTGCGAGAGTTGCCGCGTCCACATCCGAGCTGTCGCTCCATTTTCTCAACTTAATCATAGGCGCTGAATGTAAGAATCACTGGATTCCTGATGTGTCTTGAGCCAATTTTCCTCGGCTTCTACCCGCTTGAGATAGTTAGGAACAAAGTCATGAATGGACTGGGCTGGCAGGTCTAAACCGAGACGACCAACAGCTACGGCATCTGGCAACGTTGACTGAATGGCAGCCTGAGGAAGAGCAGCTTCAATCTGCTCCGCAAACACTGCAGTCTCTCCGACAAAGGTGACTGGCTGATCAGCAACGCCAGCTATTTCCAAAACCTCTGCCAATGGCAGATGAGCCTCCAGCCGTACAGACTGACCAGACTGATAAAAGCCAGCATAGACATTATTGCGGCGGGCATCCATGACAGGAATGACCAAACCTTCCACCTGCTCTGGGACTAAAGCCAGCAAACTAGACACACCGACCAGCTCAATCTTGAGGGTATGAGCCAGAGTCTTGGCTGTCGCCACCGCCATTCGCAGACCTGTGTAGCTGCCCGGACCCTGAGCAACTACGATACGATCCAAATCCGTCGGCTTCATGTCCAGACTATTCATCAGAAAATCAATAGCCGGCATAAGGGTAATGCTATGATTTTTCTTGATATTGAGCGTCACCTGTCCCAAGAGCTCCTTATCATGCAAAAGGGCCAAGGATAGAGCTTTGTTGGACGTATCCATCGCTAAAATGTTCATCATTCTTTTCCTTACTCGATTGTTTGCCTCTTATTATACTATAAAAGCAGCCACAAGCATAGACTCAGGCCAGAAAACTGCCTAGATAAGTCAAGAAATGTCAGAAAAAGCTTTCAAGATTTTTATGACTTCCACCTTTTACTATTCCCTTATTTTATGTTATAATCATTATAATTGTAACGAATCAGGATTAATCTACTACTCAGAATTGAATAAAAGAAAACAGCTAATCAGCTGTTGTTTTCTGCAGGTTAATCATGAAAATATGAAAGGAAATGTAATGATTTACAAAGTTTTTTATCAGGAAACCAAAGAGCGCAGCCCGCGCCGTGAAAAGACACGTGCCCTTTATTTAGAGATTGAAGCGGCTAATGAATTGGAAGGCCGCATTCAGGCTCGTAAGTTAGTCGAAGAAAATACCCCTTACAATATTGAATTTATCGAGCTCTTGTCTGACAAACACCTCGAATACGAAAAAGAGTCAGGCACTTTTGAATTGACGGAGTTCTAACCCATGGCATATACCTTAAAACCCAAAGAAGTTGGCGTTTTTGCGATTGGTGGGTTAGGCGAAATCGGTAAAAACACCTACGGGATTGAATACCAAAATGAAATCATCATCGTGGATGCCGGTATCAAGTTCCCAGAAGACGACCTGCTAGGAATCGACTATGTCATTCCCGACTACTCTTATATCGTGGAAAATATTGACCGCGTTAAAGCTGTTCTCATCACCCACGGGCACGAGGACCATATTGGCGGTATCCCTTTCCTGCTCAAGCAAGCCAATGTTCCTATCTATGCGGGTCCTTTGGCCTTGGCCCTCATTCGCGGTAAGCTAGAAGAGCATGGACTTTTGCGTGATGCCAAGCTCTATGAAATCAATCAAAACACAGAACTGCAGTTCAAGCATCTGAAAGCTACTTTCTTCCGGACAACCCACTCTATTCCTGAGCCCTTGGGAATTGTCATCCATACGCCGCAAGGTAAGATTGTCTGTACAGGTGACTTCAAGTTTGACTTTACACCAGTTGGTGAGCCGGCAGACCTGCACCGCATGGCTGCTCTTGGCGAGGAAGGCGTTCTCTGCCTCCTATCTGACTCGACCAATGCTGAAGTTCCAACCTTTACCAATTCCGAAAAAGTGGTCGGACAGTCTATCATGAAGATTATTGAAGGCATTCATGGGCGGATTATTTTTGCCTCTTTTGCCTCAAACATCTTCCGGCTCCAGCAGGCAGCAGATGCTGCTGTCAAGACCGGTCGTAAGATTGCGGTCTTTGGCCGCTCCATGGAAAAGGCTATTGTCAACGGGATTGAGCTGGGCTATATCAAGGTTCCCAAAGATACCTTTATCGAGCCAAACGAGCTTAAGGACTACCCAGCTGGTGAAGTGCTGATTATGTGTACCGGAAGCCAGGGTGAGCCGATGGCAGCACTGTCTCGGATTGCCAATGGTACCCATCGTCAGGTGCAGCTGCAACCTGGAGATACAGTCATCTTCTCATCTAGCCCTATCCCTGGTAATACGACCAGCGTTAACAAGCTGATTAACATCATTTCCGAGGCTGGTGTAGAAGTGATTCACGGTAAGATTAACAACATCCACACCTCTGGACACGGTGGCCAACAAGAGCAGAAACTCATGCTCCGCTTGATCAAGCCTAAATATTTCATGCCAGTCCATGGTGAATACCGTATGCAAAAAGTCCATGCAGGTCTAGCCGTTGATACTGGAGTACCCAAAGACAATATCTTCATCATGAGCAATGGTGACGTGCTAGCTCTGACAGCTGACTCAGCCCGTATTGCCGGCAGCTTCAACGCTCAGGATATTTATGTTGATGGGAACCGCATTGGTGAAATCGGAGCTGCAGTCCTGCGCGACCGTAAAGACCTGTCAGAGGACGGTGTGGTTCTGGCTGTCGCAACAGTTGACTTTGAGTCCAAGATGATTTTAGCCGGTCCAGATATTCTCAGCCGTGGCTTTATCTACATGCGCGAATCAGGTGACCTCATCCGCCAAAGCCAGCGCATCCTCTTCAATGCCATTCGCATTGCACTCAAGAATAAAGACGCCAGCGTCCAATCTGTCAGCGGCGCTATCGTCAACGCCTTGCGTCCTTTCCTCTACGAAAGTACCGAGCGCGAACCTATTATCATTCCGATGGTGCTTACACCAGACGAAGATAACTAAAAAATAAGCTTTGCTAGATTTAGCAAGGCTTATTTTTCTGCTTTATTTTTTGTTCGCGAAGCATGCTTGATAATCCAAGCGCAACTCGGACTCAGTTCTTCCTCTTGCCAAGCTCCAATCACACTCTCAAATTTTTCAGGATCTTCTTTATATAAATCATTCAGATTATTAGCGACACTTTTTTGGATTGATTTATCCGCATCATCCTTTAGATTCCTTAAAATAGCAGTAAACTTATCAAAATAATCTAAGACCACAGTCTGCTTCTTAGCCCAAGGCAGTCGGATACGCATACACTCACTGGCTAATCTGCGGACGCGCATATTCTCATCTTGGCTCCACTCTAGCAGTAAATCCATCGTAGCTTTAGGATAATTAGCCAGCAAGGGCCGCATGGAAAATTCTCCAGTAAATCGCTTGGTTAATTCCTTGCTGAAGGCTGCACTTAGATCGAATTCCTGACCTCCATAAAGTTCTACGTATTTGCCAATCGGCCACAACCAGTACCCCTCTGAGAACATCCCCAGGCCGCCCTCTAACTCTGGCCCAAGTATCTGCTCAAAAATCTTCAGAGAATCAGCATAAGAAAGCGGCAAGCATTCTTTGATACTCTTTGCAAGCAGCTCTTGACGCTGAGTAAATTCCAAAGCCTCTAAGTCGCTTTCAACTAGAGACATAAAATGCTGAGCATCAAATTTATCTGTTACTGTTTGCAAGCGACGGCTCAAATCTTCTGCATAAACCAAATCATAATAATCTTTAACCTTTTTCGCCATGATTTTTAAATCCCCTTAACAGACTTCTCACTGCTCCTCTGACTTCTACTTCTTCCTCTTTCTCAGCCAGAAAAAGAGACAACTCGTTCAAGGCACCTGAAATCATGTGAGCTGCCATATCCAGATCAATAGAGACAAGTTTCCCTTCTTTAGATAAAATGTCTAATTGTTCTCTCAAATGAAAGAAAGAATTAGCCTCGTCCTGACGACGCCACTCTTTCCACTCAACGACATTGGGACCATCAAGCAGGAGAATACGTCTATTTTCGGTCAAGGTCGCAAAACGAACAAAAGCAACACAGCCTTCCACCAACTGCTCCCAAGAATCCTGTGCTTCCAGGGCGTTTTTTTCTACATAAGATCCCAGTTCGGATTGAATTTGTGATAGTACGGCGGTAAATAAAGTTTTCTTATTCCCGAAATGATGATAGAGTGCGCCTCTTGTCATTCCCAATTCATCTACAATTTCTTCCAAGGAAGTTTCTGCATAACCCTTTAAAGAAAAATGTTTCCGGGCGATAGCTAATATTTTCTTGCTTGTCTCTAGAGAAGCCTGCTGTTTTTTATTCATCTTCACTCTCCAAATAATTTGCCGCAAATTCAGCGCTAGGTGGAATGACTTGAATGACATCAACCAAAACAGAACCAGGCGCTTCTACAATGAAATGGCGCTGACCAAAATCTTCACTCTTAATGGGAAGAAGGAACTCCATTTCTTCTTGCTGACGCAATTCTTCATAAAGACAATCAACATTGTCAACTTCGATATTGATGATTAGGCCACTCGCCTTAGACTGGTAGGCTTGTGGCACTGTCCCATGCTTACTATCAATAAAAGCAAGCTCAAAACCACTCTCGATATTCTTTAAACTAATATACCAATCTGAACGGAAGGTTTCCTGAAATTGGAAATGCTCAATGAAAAATTGTGCTGATTGTTCAACATCTTCACACATTAAAACTGGGTATAAACTGGTAATCATTTGTTCTCCTTTTCTTAAACTTTATTTTAACATACATACTGGATGTATGCAAATAGATATTAGAAAACAGAAGCCAAATTGGCTTCCATCTATTTAATAACAGCTTCGTTTAATCGCTTGATAAAATGATATTTGGTAATGCCCTTTTGCGGAACATCTGCTAGACTGGCGTAGATTTCATAGCCTTGCTTGATGTAAAAATACTTGGCTTGATATGATTTAGTGGACAAGGTAATGCTAGTTACTCCAGCTTCTGCAGCCTTTTCTTCTAATTCTGCCAGCAGACTGGCTCCCAAACCTTTTTTCTGATGTTCTTTATCCACCACCAAAGCCTTGACATGAATATTTTCCAGCACCTGTTGGGCATGGAGCAAGGCAATCAACCGTCCATCTTCCTCCCGCCTTAAATAATAATCTTGAGGTTCAAGTTTTTCAAGCATATCTGGACCAAAATAGACTTCATATTGCTCATCGAAAACCCGCTTGATAAAATCATGAAATTTTTCCATCTTTCTTCTCCTCCACGAAATAGCAGGGGATATGCCAATCCTCCTGCTCTAAGTTTAGTATAAATCCAGATAATTATCCACTTCCCATTGGGAGACAAAGGTTGCATAGCTAGCCCACTCGATGCGCTTGGCTTCTAAGAAGCTTGTATAGATATGCTCGCCAAGTGCTGCTTTCACAACTTCGTCTTCTGTCAAGGCCTTCAAGGCATTGTGAAGAGTTGATGGCAGGTCTGTAATTCCTGCTTCCTTACGCTCCTCTGGAGTCATGATATAGATATTCTCTTCGATTGGGGCTGGAGCTTCGATTTTATTTTCGACACCGTGCAGGCCAACTTCCAAGAGAACAGCCATAGCAATATATGGATTGGCCATCGGGTCAACGGAGCGCAACTCCAAGCGAGTACCCATACCACGAGAAGCCGGCACGCGCACCAACGGTGAACGATTGCGTCCTGCCCAAGCGATATAAACCGGTGCCTCATAGCCAGGAACCAGACGTTTGTATGAGTTAACTGTTGGATTCATGATAGCTGTGTAGTTATAGGCATGGTTAATCAAACCACCCAAGAAATGGTAGGCTGTTTCTGACAGCTGCATACCCTTTGGATCTTCTGGATCGAAGAAGGCATTATTGCCGTCTTGATCAAAGAGGGACATGTTACAGTGCATACCAGATCCCGCAATACCAAACTTCGGCTTGGCCATAAAGGTTGCATACAGACCGTGCTTACGAGCAATAGTTTTCACAACCAGCTTGAAAATCTGAATCTTGTCACAAGCCCGAAGCACTTCATCATACTTAAAGTCAATCTCGTGCTGGCCGACCGCGACCTCATGGTGACTAGCTTCTACTTCAAAGCCCATCTTGGTCAGGACATTGACGATTTCCCGGCGGGTATTGTCTGCCAAATCTGTTGGCGCCAAATCAAAATAGCCACCCTTGTCATTTACTTCCAGCGTCGGATCGCCATTTTCATCCAGCTTAAAGAGGAAAAATTCTGGCTCTGGTCCGAGGTTAAAGGACTTGAACCCCAGCTCTTCCATATGCTTGAGGGCACGCTTGAGGTTGCTGCGAGGATCCCCTAGAAACGGTACATGATCAGTTGTGTAAACATCACAAATCAGACCCGCTACACTGCCATTTTCATCCCCCCAAGGAAAGACCGTCCAAGTATCCAGATCAGGATAAAGATACATATCTGATTCATTGATACGGACAAAACCTTCAATGGAAGAACCATCAAACATGGCTTTATTGGATAAGACCTTGTCAAGCTGTTCATCCGTGGCAGGAATTTCCACATTCTTCATAGTCCCTAAAATATCAGAGAACATAAGACGAATAAAGGTAACATTTTTCTCTTTTACTTCGCGACGGATATCAGCTGCTGTAATAGACATTAAATTTCTCCTTGTAATTCAAACAAAATAGCTATGGTCGACGCATCTGACCAAAGGTTGGCAGAGAAGAAGCAAAACGGCCTTGCTGCAAGATGTCATGATGCAGGGCACGGCGGACATCTTTGTCACTAACGGTCTTGCGGGACTTGGCTTCACGCTCAGCATATTTCCTCTTAATCGCAGCGATATTATGGCCTTCCGAAATATAATCCTTAATTTCTAAAAGGCGGTCCATATCATTCAAAGAATACATCCGACGATTCCCCTCATTCCGAGCAGGGGTAATCAGATTCTGGTCTTCATAATAACGGATCTGACGGGCAGATAGGTCCGTCAGTTTCATAACACTGCCGATGGGAAAGACTGCCATGTTTCGGCGAAACTCTTTTTCCTTCATTCAAATTCCTCTCTACGCACTATTATAGGACGAAATAAATCTTATGTCAAGAAATAATGTCAGATTTTCTTACACGGATTTTATTTTTTCTTTTCAAAGATGGCTCGCAGCCGATCTATATCAGAATTTACCAGAATTGCAACAAAGACTCCCATAAAGGTTTCAAAGATTCTGGCAAAGACATACAGGATGGTATCTTCCGGCCGAATGGACAGGGTAATAATCAGCATGGCAGAAACTCCACCAATGACTCCAGCCTTGTTGTTCATGGCGACATTGGTCATGATTGTCAGCATGGTACAAACCGGCACCAAAAGGAGGGTGACCCAATACTGCTCCTTAAAGACACTATTGACAATGAAAAATAGCAGAGCGTAAAAACCACCGATGCTGTTTCCCAAGATTCGCGATGTTCCGAAGTGGACACTCTTATCAAAATCCTCACGAAGACTAAAGACTGCCGTCAAAGCACCGATTTGCAGGCCTTTCCAACCAAAAAGCCCAAAGAGCAATAGGATGATGAAGACAGCCAGACCGGTTTTAAAGGTACGCATGCCCAGACGAAATTTCGATTTATCAAACTTGTACTTATTGAAATAACTCATTAGTCTCCTTCCAGGAAATCCTCCCTCTCTTCATTTTAACATATTTCGCCTCAAAAAAACTCTTTCTGCTCAGGACTTTTCCCGCACAAAGAAAAAGCCCTATCAGCTAGCGCATCAAGAGCTCTCTCCTATTAAACAAAGCAGGCTGAGATAATCTTTATCCCAGCCTCGTTTTTATTATCTTTAGTTTGGATAAATGTAGGTAACACCACCCATAAATTCATTCGGGTTAAAGTAGCCACGATAGTTGTTAATTTGCTTTTGGCGATTGTAGTTCGCTTCTAGAACTTGAATTGAGCTGTCGCTTTGCACATCTGTCACATAAGCAACATGTCCATATTCACCGCCATCCCAAACTGCAATAGCCCCTGCTACTGGGACATTTCCTGTTGCATACCCCTGAGCACCAGCATTGATCGCCCAAGTATTAGCATTGCCCCACCAGTTACTTGCCCAAGGCGCCATTTCTTTCACACCCCAAGTACATTGGCCGATTGGGTAAGAATTGCCATAGTCAGTTGGTGTATTTAAGACAACATCCTCAGTATCAGATACCAAAGCAGCATCGCTTGTCGCTTCATAAGCTGGAGCACTGTATGGATTGTAAGTCTGTGCCAAAGCTGTACCATTTACTTGCAACACATCTCCTGGGTTAATCGTATCAAAAATTGATTTTCCATTATTGGCAGCAAGTTCGTAAGGATTCATCCCATTGGCGCTAGCAATGGCAAAAAAAGAGTCCCCTTGCTGGACAACGTAAGAATCTGCATTGACAGCTTGAGCGCCGATTGTCGCCAAAAAAGCTGTCGAAGTTAAACCAAGAGTTGCTTTAGCAAATGCTTTTTTCATAACTGTGTTTCTCCGTATAATTTGATGATAAAAAAATCATACCTTATTTACATGTCAGTTTTTTTAGAGTTATGTTTTTGTCATGTTACAAATGATTTAGACTTTTGCTACATGAGATTTTGCAGTATTTTTAAAGATAAAAAGGCTAGGGATTCCCTAGCCTCATCTATTATCAGTCTTCTTTACCTTTCAATTTTCCTAGACCTAAAGCACCAATAATGGCTGCTAAACCTAGATATGGCAGATAGACTGTATCTTTTGCTCCCGTTTCTGGAAGAAGAGAAACAGGAATCTTTTTAGCCACTGGAGTTGGATTGGCTCTTCTTGGATCGTTCACATCCGAAACAAGCAGATGCTGTGCCTTAGGAGTGACTGTTGTAACTGTATTTGAAGCATAGACTACATGGTTGACAGTATTAATGTAGGTGTTTTCAAAAGTACCCGTAGCAATCCGCTTCATCTGTAAATAGGTTTCAGCCTGAAAAGCTGAATCCAGAGAAATAGTCTCTAAGAATTCTTCCTTGAAACGAATAGAAATCAAGCCTTTCTCAAGATCAATATTCGCAGCTGTATACTCAGTCAAATCTGTGCCAGCCTTTATCACCTTACCATCTTTGAGTCTGATGTCTACTTTGGCAAAGTTTTTGTAAGCACCCGTGTACTCATCGCCTCGTTGATCATAATCATCCACAAAGCTATAGTCTGTCAAATCTTCAGAGTGGTTAGCAGGGATCAAGCCGCCGATGAGACGGTAGTTAAAGTGCTGTCCCAAAGTCAGTTCCTTGCCATCCAAGTTCTCTGCACTTGTTGGGTCAAGGCTCAGGGTAATATCTTTTTCAGGACTGATTTTAGGAACATTGTTCACAACTACGTCTGTCGCATAACCATTTCCAAAGTCAATTTGATAAGCTCGATTCTCGAATTTACCGCCTGTGCGGCCCATTCCTTCTTTGACAGCCATAGGGCTTGTAATGGTCAAAGATTTACCTGTTACGACATATTGGTCATAAAATGCTTGGGCATCGTCTGCTGCAAAGAGTTGGAAAGAACCTTTAACAGTGATATTGGCCTTTTGAAGGAGCTCCCGAACTGCTGCAGGGGCCTTTTCAAGACTCTCGTAGTGGGTCACTGTCACACCTGCTACAGCCTTGCCATCCGCATCTACTAGCTTGACTAATTCCGGACGAAGTTCAAGTGCTTCTTCCGGATAGTCATCCACATAGTAGAAACCTTTTTGAATCGTGCTCTTAGATGACTTGTTACCCTTATACTGATCCAAATCCCAAGTCAGCTCGTAGTAATTGGTCGAACCAGCCAAGACTTCCTTACCATCAATTACCAATCCTGCCTTGTTTTTATTGACCTTGGTTGGCTTGATGTAATTATTGCTTGGATTGTCTGAATCATCAGGCTTGCCTGGCGTGGTCACGCGTACTACGTTTGAGCGGACACCATAGGCATCATTGACTGTCAGGGTGAAATTATTAGTATAGGTTGCGCCATCGTTGAGCACTCGGCCGACTACTGTTGGAAAGAGCGTAGCAACTTCTTTGGTCGTATCTGCGTTATAAGTAGCTAAGGTTGCTGCATTTGCTTTAAATGTCACTGTGTGGCTAGCCTTATCATAGCTGACGTCAAAACCTGCACTAGCAGCTTTTGTTGCTTCTAAGTCAAATTCATAACCACTTGGCAGTGGATCAGCAATGACAAAAGAAGTCGTCTCACTGCGTCCGGCTGGAAGAGCTTCTGTCTTTAAGGCAAACTGAACGATGGACTGCTTAGCTACCAGAGTCTTATCAATATTGATGCCTTGGTCATTTTGAATTTCTTTATTAATCTGCGGTTGAGATTGCAAGAGATGATAATGATAATGCACAGTCGGAACTACGGGCGCTGCTGGCTCTTTTTGATAAACAGGCTCTGCTGGTGAGGTTGGCAGCGGGCTATAAGTTGGTTCTACCGGCTTATTAGGCTCCGGTGTATCTGGTGTAGGAGTTGGCGCTTCCGGCTCCTTCTCATAAGTCGGTGCTGCCGGAGGTGTGGGCTCCTTTTCATAGGTCGGTTCTACCACTGCTGGCCGGACAGCTTTTTCTACTTCACAGCTTGGCTCAGATGGCTTACTAGGCTCTGGTGTTTCCGGTGTACGAGTCGGTGGCGTCGGATCTTTTTCATAAGTCGGTGCTGCCGGAGGGGTTGGAAGAGCCTTCGGTGTTGGTGCAGTGGGAGCTGGATCCAAAGGCTTAAGCGCTTCTTCACTTGGCACTGCAGGAGCTGTAGGAGCTACGGGCGCTTCCGGTTCTTCTACTGTGATGATTGGCAGATCATTCGCTCGAACATCACCATTAATCGCAAACCAAATATTTGGTTTCTTAGGAGCTAGTTTGTCAGCCCTACGTGGATCAGTAGCCTCTGGCTGGCCTAACACTTCAGAAGAGGAAATCGTTCCAATCGTCATGCTGTTGGTTGTACCAGAAATTTCCACCGCTCCTGCCCCATACCATGAGTTAGGAGCATCTGTGGTGTCCCAGCCTGAGTCCGGCTGAGCATTCTTATACATGGTAAAGCGAGATCCGCCAACTCCTTTTTTGAAGTTTTCAGACTCGGTCGCATAGATTTGACCGTTTTTTTCATCAATAGATGAACCCGAAATCTTGTTGAAAGTTCCGGTATAATCTTTGGCCATTTCGATAGAGTTAGCTTCACGGTTGAGGGAAGCCACGGACATCAAGGCCTGATCAAAATTAATAGGTTGGCCTTTATCATCATAAAAGACAAATTCCGTCTTCACAAAGAGAGAGGTTGCATCTTCAAAATTTCCTGTATAAGCGGAAGCAAAAACTCCCATGGTCGGGTCTTTAAAAATACCTAACCAAGCCTTATCATTGCGGAATTGAGAGCTTGGATCAAGAGTATAAGTATAAACAATTTTAGAAACTTTTTTCCCTCGATAATAAGTTCCCTGAAGATTTGTATAGGTTGCTGTTGCAGACTGACCGCGACTCAGCAAAACAGAAGACCATTCAGTCGGTCCTTTACCGCTTGTTACGTTAGAACTATAGTCTGCATACTTACCAACCGTACCAAAGCTTTCCTGCTGATTGGTCTGATAGTTAGCATTTTGAATATCTGTTACTTTGAAGTTGTCCAACTGGAAGAGTTTCTTAGAAAACTCTGCAGTATTCTTCACAGCGGCTTCCATGCCAGCATAGCTGACAAACTCACCAGTTGTAGTCAGTGACAGATCAGCATTAGGTTCTGATTTGAAAACCAGGCTTTGCGCAATTGGACGGCTCAAATGCCCGTCTTCAGTCTTCTTTGCTTCTGCAAGAGCCAGTCCAGCCTTAATCTTGGCCTGTTCAGCATCATATTTAGCCTTATCTTGCTGATACTTGGCTAATTTTGTGTTATAGGCAGCCAAATCAGCATTATACTGGGCCAACTGAGCTTGATAGTTTGCTTGGGCTTGAGCATTACGCTTCTTGATTTCTTCATTTTCAGCTGCTATAGTGGCATTCTTAGCTTGATTCTCTGCTAGCTTTTGCTCATATTCTTTTTGAGCTGCTGCATTTTCAGCTTCAATTTGAGTCTTTCTAGCTTCATAAGCTGCTAAATCTGCTTCATATTGAGCTTTTTTATCTTGATTTTCTTTTTGGATACGAGCCAATTCTGCCTGATAATTCGCCTGAGCCGCTTGATATGCCGCTTCATTATCAGTATTGGTCTTTCGGACAGTAGCTAAATCTGTTTGATATTGGGCAAGTGCTGCCTCGTAGGCCGCTTTTGCAGCCGCATTCCGCTGTTTAATAGCTTCATTATCAGCAGCAATCTTAGCATTGGCAGCTTCAGTGTCAGCCAAAGCTTTTTCATACCGAGCCTTAGCTGCCGCATTCGCTTTTTGAACACGGTCCAGCTCACTAGCATAAGCCGCCAGAGCCGTATCATAATTAGCCTTTGTTTCCGCATTTAGTTTTTGAACACGAGCTAATTCTGCATCATAGGCCGCTTTAGCTGCTTGATAGGCTGCCGCATTATCCGCATTCGTCTTTTGAACCGCTGCTAAATCTGTTTTGTACTTGCTCAGTGCTGCTTCATAATCTGCTTTCAGCTGAGCATTTTCTGCTGTAATCCGAGCCACTTCTGCTTGATGAGCAGCCAAATCTTTAGCGTATTGGTCTGCAGCCGCTTTGTTTTCTGCTGTAATCCGAACTACTTCCGCCTCGTAGGCTGATACTTTTTCTTTGTACTCCTTGACCTTGGCATCAATGTCGGTTACTTGCGCTTGATAATCTGCTGCAATCTCCGCTTTTTTGTCTGCAGTTTCTTGAGCAGTCTGAGCTACTCCTTTGTCAACAGCTGGGTCTTTGACCACTGTCAGTCCAGCTTCTTGAGCCTTTTTGACGCTTTCATCTAAACCAGCTGTTGGAACAGTCACTGTCACATCGCCATCTGCCTGACCTGCTCTCGCCTGACTCTCTTTAGATGCCTGACTGGCTGGCCCTTGAGCTTGAGGCAGATTAGTCGCTGCATTTCCAGTGCCCACCATTTCAGTATTAACAGGACTATTGGTATCAGATACCACTTCATCTGCTCTTACTTGCATCGTTGACGTTAAAAAAGCCGCACCTAGAACAGCACCGCATAAAGTTTTAACAGCCTTGTTTTTCCGACAACCAAAAACTTCTTTTTTCTTCATTTTTCTCCTCCCTCTGCTAACTTTTACAGTATGCAGTTTTCTCATGCCCTCAGAAAATCAAAAAGTAATGGAAGCCACCAATCAGAAGTTTCTTTCTCATTTTGACCCTCTTTAAGCATCAGAATAAATATATATATCTTAATCCTAACAAGTTTTTCTCAGTTTTGCAAGCATTTTATGCTCGTTTTATTTACCTTTATGCAGATTTAGACATCCAAGGAAAAACGTATTTTTATTGTAGGATTTTTCCCTACAGCAGGACAATGAGAATACAAGAAAAAGACCAGCTTTCACTAGTCTTTCCTTATTACAGTTTTGTACTTGTTATCTACAAAATCAAAGTTTCTAAGCTTGCTGCTTATTTCTCAGTCAGTGCTGCAAGTCCTGGTAATACTTTACCTTCAAGGAGTTCCATTGATGCTCCACCACCAGTAGAAATCCATGAGAACTTGTCTGCACGGCCAAGGTTGATGGCTGCAGCAGCTGAGTCACCACCACCGATGATTGATTTTACGCCAGGTTGTTTCACGATAGCGTCCATGACACCGATTGTACCAGCTTGGAAGTCTGGGTTTTCAAATACACCCATAGGGCCATTCCAGACAACAGTTTTTGCACCAGTCAACGCTTCATCAAATTTAGCAATAGATTTAGGACCGATATCAAGGCCAAGGAAGCCTGGATCCACTGCTTCACCTTCAGTGTCTTTCACTTCAGTGTAGTCAGCAAATGCGTTTGCTTCTTTAGAGTCAACTGGCAAGATCAATTTGCCGTTTGCTTTTTCAAGAAGAGCTTTCGCAACATCCAATTTATCTTCTTCTACAAGTGAGTTACCGATTTCGATACCTTGCGCTTTGTAGAATGTGTAAGTCATACCACCACCGATAAGTACTTTATCAGCTTTTTCAAGCAAGTTTTCGATAACACCGATCTTGTCAGATACTTTTGAACCACCAAGAATGGCTACGAATGGACGTTCTGGAGTTTCAACAGCTTCTTGGATGTAGGCAATTTCGTTTTCAAGAAGGAAGCCAGCAACTGCTTTTTCAACGTTGCCTGAGATACCTACGTTAGATGCATGCGCGCGGTGAGCTGTACCGAATGCATCATTTACAAAGATACCATCTCCAAGAGATGCCCAGTATTTACCAAGTTCTGGATCGTTTTTAGATTCTTTCTTGCCGTCCACATCTTCAAAACGAGTGTTTTCAACCAAAAGAACTTGTCCATCTTCAAGAGCATTGATAGCTGCTTCCAATTCAGCACCACGAGTGACACCTGGGAAAACAACGTCTTGACCCAATTTAGCAGCCAAGTCTGCAGCTACTGGTGCAAGTGATTTGCCTTCTTTGTCTGCTTCTTCTTTGACACGTCCAAGGTGAGAGAAGAGAATTGCACGACCGCCTTGCTCAATGATGTATTTAATAGTTGGAAGAGCAGCAGTGATACGGTTGTCATTTGTAATCACTCCGTCTTTCAATGGTACGTTAAAGTCTACACGAACGAGGACTTTTTTACCTTTCAAGTCAACGTCTTTAACAGTAAGTTTTGCCATGTTACAAAAACTCCTTTTCATATTTTATACGCAACTATTATATCATATTTTCCAAAAGTTTTCTTGATATAAGGAAAATTTTCACAAAAAAGCAATGTACTTACTTTTTCCACACTTTAGTATTAGAGTATAAAAAGAATCACACTATACTTAGTAAAACCTAGCCCGGGTACAATTACTACACTTTATCTCTTTGTTATCACCAAATAATTAACAAAAAGAGACTCAAATGAGCCTCTTTCTTCTACTATTGAATTATTTAGCGATTTTCGCGAAGTATTCAAGAGTACGTACAAGTTGTGCAGTGTATGACATTTCGTTGTCGTACCATGATACAACTTTAACCAATTGTTTGCCGTCAACATCAAGAACTTTAGTTTGAGTTGCGTCGAACAATGAACCGTAAGACATACCTACGATATCTGAAGATACGATTGGATCTTCTGTGTAACCGTATGATTCGTTAGCTGCTGCTTTCATAGCCGCGTTTACTTCATCAACTGTTACGTTCTTTTCAAGAACAGCAACCAATTCAGTAACTGATCCAGTTGGAGTTGGAACGCGTTGTGCAGATCCGTCCAATTTACCGTTCAATTCTGGGATAACCAAGCCGATAGCTTTAGCAGCACCAGTTGAGTTAGGAACGATGTTTGCAGCACCAGCGCGAGCACGACGAAGGTCACCACCACGGTGTGGTCCGTCAAGGATCATTTGGTCACCAGTGTAAGCATGGATAGTAGTCATCAATCCTTCAACAACACCGAAGTTGTCTTGAAGCGCTTTAGCCATTGGAGCCAAGCAGTTTGTAGTACATGAAGCACCTGAGATAACTGTTTCAGTACCATCAAGAACATCGTGGTTAGTGTTAAATACAACTGTCTTAACGTCATTTCCACCAGGAGCAGTGATAACAACTTTCTTAGCACCACCTTTAAGGTGTTTTTCAGCAGCATCTTTCTTAGCAAAGAAACCAGTTGCTTCAAGAACGATTTCTACACCGTCAGTAGCCCAGTCAATTTGTTCTGGGTCACGTTCAGCAGAAACTTTAACGAATTTACCGTTAACTTCAAATCCACCTTCTTTAACTTCAACAGTACCATCGAAACGACCTTGAGTTGTGTCGTATTTCAACAAGTGTGCAAGCATTACTGGATCTGTAAGGTCGTTGATGCGAGTAACTTCAACACCTTCTACGTTTTGGATACGACGGAAAGCAAGACGACCGATACGACCGAAACCGTTAATACCAACTTTAACTACCATTCGTGATTTCCTCCTTATGAAAATCAAAAAATTTTATGTGAAAAGAGTAACTTGCGTTGCTACAAATCACCTTTCAACATCTCTATTATATACTTAATTGAGGTAAAATGCAACTGATTTCATTGTTATTAACAAGTATTATGAATTCTTTCACTAACTTTCATTTCGACTTTCATTGATTTGAAAAAGCAAAGCAGTATCTTTTGAAAATGTAGAAATATAACTTACAAAATCAATCATTTTCCCTTTTTATTGAGGGGTAAATTCTCCAAAATAGAAAAAGCACCCGCAAACGCGAGTGCCAAGGTTTAGCTCAAAGCTTAAGCTTCACCTTTATTTTTCTTAATGATTTCTTCTTGTACTGACTTAGGTACATCTTCGTAGTGGTCAAATACCATCATGAAGGTACCGCGTCCTTGTGATGCTGAACGAAGAACTGTTGCATAACCGAACATTTCAGCAAGTGGAACATAAGCACGAACGATTTGGCTGTTACCATGCGCTTCCATACCATCAACACGTCCACGACGAGCTGTTACATGACCCATAACGTCACCAAGATTTTCTTCAGGAACAGTGATTGTTACCAACATCATTGGCTCAAGGATAGCTGGTTGTGCAGTCTTAGCAGCTTCTTTTAACGCAAGTGATGCCGCAACCTTGAAGGCTGTTTCAGATGAGTCGACATCGTGGTATGAACCATCGTAAAGTTTAGCTTTCACGTCAACGATTGGGTAACCAGCAAGGACACCGTTCGCCATTGACTCAACCAAACCTTTTTCTACCGCTGGGATGAATTCACGTGGAACCACACCACCGACGATAGCATTTTCAAACTCGAAGCCTTTTCCTTCTTCATTTGGTGTGAACTCGATCCAAACGTCACCGAATTGACCTTTACCACCAGATTGGCGTTTGAAGAATCCACGAGCTTGAGTAGAAGCGCGGAAAGTTTCACGGTAAGATACTTGAGGTGCACCTACGTTAGCTTCAACCTTGAACTCACGACGCATACGGTCAACAAGGACATCCAAGTGAAGCTCACCCATACCAGAAATAACTGTTTCACCAGTTTCAACGTTTGTTTCAACGCGGAATGTTGGATCTTCTTCAGCCAATTTTTGCAGAGCAATACCCATCTTGTCTTGGTCAGCCTTAGACTTAGGCTCAACCATCAGCTGGATAACTGGTTCTGGAACATTGATAGACTCAAGGATGATTTTAGCTTTTTCATCTGTCAATGAGTCACCAGTAGTTGTATCTTTCAAACCTACGGCAGCAGCGATATCACCAGCGTATACTGTTTCGATTTCGTTACGGCTGTTGGCGTGCATTTGCAGGATACGTCCGATACGTTCACGTTTACCTTTAGAAGTATTCAATACGTATGAACCGCTGTTCAAGACACCTGAGTAAACACGGAAGAAAGTCAAACGACCTACGAATGGGTCAGTCATGATCTTGAAGGCAAGAGCTGCAAATGGCTCTTCATCAGATGCAGGACGAGTTTCTTCTTCTTCTGTATCTGGGTTGATACCTTTGATTGCCGGGATGTCAAGTGGGCTTGGCAAATAGTCAATAACTGCATCAAGCATCAATTGAACACCCTTGTTCTTGAAGGCAGAACCACACAATACTGGGAAGAATTCAACGTTGATAGTCGCACGGCGGATACCAGCTTTCAATTCTTCGTTAGTGATCTCTTCACCTTCAAGGTATTTCATCATCAATTCTTCATCAGTTTCAGCAACTGCTTCCACCAATTTTTCACGGTATTCTTGAGCTTGCTCAAGGTATTCAGCTGGGATATCTTCTTCCAAAATATCTGTACCAAGGTCGTTAGTATAGATTTCAGCCTTCATCTTGATCAAGTCGATAATTCCGCGGAAGTCATCTTCTGAACCAATTGGCAATTGGATTGGATGAGCGTTTGCTTGAAGACGATCATGCAAAGTGCTTACTGAGTAAAGGAAGTCAGCACCAATCTTGTCCATCTTGTTAGCAAATACGATACGAGGAACTCCGTATTCAGTTGCTTGACGCCAAACTGTTTCAGTTTGAGGCTCAACACCTGATTGTGAGTCAAGAACGGTTACCGCACCGTCCAAGACACGAAGAGAACGTTGTACTTCGATTGTGAAGTCCACGTGTCCCGGTGTGTCGATGATGTTTACGCGGTGGTTGTCCCATTGAGCAGTTGTCGCAGCAGATGTGATAGTGACACCACGCTCTTGCTCTTGCTCCATCCAGTCCATTTGTGACGCACCTTCGTGAGTTTCACCGATTTTGTGGATTTTACCAGTGTAGTAAAGAATACGCTCAGTTGTTGTTGTTTTACCAGCATCGACGTGGGCCATGATACCGATATTACGAGTTTTTTCAAGTGAAAATTCGCGAGCCATTTGGTTATTTCTCCTATTAATTTATTTTACAGTTTATTATAACATTATTTAGCAAAAACGGATAGGCAGGACCTACCCGTTCTCAATGTTTATCTTGTTTTTGTTGGTCTCAACTTGTAGATAAGTTGAATTGAACTCGGGCTAAAAGCTCGGAAAATAGATAAGCTTTTCTAGAATCTTTGATTCTGCGTCAAGCTTCCTAATTTTCAGTCGCTTTTTTTACGCCCTTAGTATCTTATTCTTACCAACGGAAGTGTGCGAAGGCACGGTTGGCTTCAGCCATACGATGAGTGTCTTCACGTTTCTTAACAGCTGCACCGGTGTTGTTAGATGCATCCAAGATTTCTTTTGCAAGGCGGTCAACCATTGTGTGCTCACCACGTTGACGAGCAATAGTTACCAACCAGCGAAGTCCAAGTGTTGTACGGCGTTCTGGACGAACTTCAACCGGAACTTGGTAGTTTGAACCACCGACACGGCGAGCACGAACTTCAAGTACAGGCATGATGTTTTCCATAGCTGTTTCAAATACTTCCAGCGCATCGTTTCCAGTTGCTTCTTTGATTTGATCAAAAGCTCCGTAAACGATAGAAGCCGCTGTACCACGCTTACCATCAAGCATAACGCGGTTGATAAGACGAGTAACTAATTTTGAATTGTAAAGCGGATCTGGCAATACTTCGCGCTTAGGCGCTTGGTTTTTACGACTCATTTATCTTTCTCCCCTTTCCTTATGCTTTTGGTTTTTTAGTACCGTATTTAGAACGGCCTTGTTTACGATCAGTAACACCTGCTGTATCAAGTGCACCGCGGACGATATGGTAACGTACCCCTGGAAGGTCTTTTACACGTCCACCACGAAGAAGCACAACACTGTGCTCTTGAAGGTTGTGTCCGATACCTGGGATGTAAGCTGTAACTTCAATCAGGTTGCTCAGACGTACACGGGCAAACTTACGAAGGGCAGAGTTCGGTTTCTTAGGTGTCATAGTTCCGACACGAGTTGCAACTCCACGTTTTTGTGGTGAAGATACGTTTGTTTGAACTTTTTTATGGCTGTTGTATCCAACGTTCAAAGCTGGTGATTTAGATTTTTCTACTTTTGATTTGCGCGGTTTGCGAACCAATTGGTTAATTGTAGGCATCTACATTCTCCTGTATTTTTTTAATTTTGGTGATGATACACTTGGTGACAGCTACCATCTGCGTGTACTTTTGCAACATTTGTCAGCACGTCTCTGTACACTTTTGAGAGACCAAAAGTAAAAAGTACCGTCTATCATTATAGCACGACGATACTTTTCTGTCAATACATTTTTTCTATTTTAAGCTTATCTCTCCTTATTAGATTTCTGCTAACTTATTGCTGCGGCTGAACCACTGCTTCTTCTGATACAGCAGCTGGATTTTCAGAAACAGCGGCCTGAGCTGCTTCTGGATCAATCAAGACTGCTATCGCCTGAATACGGCTTTGGAATCTAGCTTTCGTCGCTGCATCCTTGACCTTCTCTGCTGCAGTCTTAGCTAGCTGCAAATCTTCCAAAGTTTGCATGGTTTCAAGCTGTTTAACCGCTTCTTCTGCGGCCTGAACTGCTTGCTCCTCTTCCTGAATTTCTTTTTCCTGTGCTTCTTTTTGAGCAGATGACAGTTGTAAGGAAGAGCTGCTTGATGCGATGCTGGCAGCCGAACTAACTGAATTCCTATTGGTATTAGACTGCCCCTGCACAAAAACCATGCCAGTAATCAGAATCCCAAATAAAATCGACAATACTCCTAAACGAATCCACAGCGGACTGTGGTCAAACTTTTCTAAAACTGTTTTCATCTATAATCTCCGCCCTTTTCCCTAATCAAAAATATTTCCAATTTCCACATCAATGGTATTCGCCTTGACATCAATATTGGTTACTTTCAAGAGCGATTTATAGTCCAGATAATCGCGATTGGCCTGCGCGTTGTCTGCAAATACAGCTACACCTGCCAACTCAGAGTCAAACTCAGATAAGAGGCTAATCATCCCTGTAATGGTTCCCCCGCCTTTGAGGAAGTCATCCACAATCAAGACGCGACTACCAGCCTTGAGACTGCGCTTGGACAAGAACATCTTTTCAATACGATCTCCGCTGGAGCCCGATACATAGTTGACACTAACCGTTGATCCTTCTGTAATCTTTAAATCCCGACGAACGATGACAAAAGGTACATTAAGTACGTTTGCTACGGCATTGGCCAAAGGTACCCCCTTAGTTGCAACCGTCATGACAGCATCAATCTGTTGACCTTTAAAGCTTTTGGCAATGATACGTCCGATATTATTCAAAATGGATGGAGTACTGAGCAGATCAGATAGGTAAATGTAGCCCCCCGGAAGAATCCGATTGCTTTCAGACAGCTGATCACAAAGACCTTGTACAATGGTCTTAGCTTCTGCATCGGAGATAGACGGACTGAAAATGACTCCTCCACCGGCACCAGTAATCGTTTCAATGGTCCCAATTTCAATCTCTTCAAAGGCTCGCTTAATAATGACAATATCTTCTGAAATAGAAGATTTGGCAGATTCATATTTTTCTGCAAATGTATTTAAGCTCGTTAATTCATAAGGATGGTTAATCAAATAATTAGAAATAACCACCATACGCTCACTTCTTCTTAATTTCATTTTTTCACCAATTAAAGTTATTTTATTCATTATACCACAACAGAAACAAAAAAACGAACATTCTTTTCCAAGTAATGTCCATTTTTCGTATTTTACTGTTCAAGTTTTGGTTTGTAGAAGGAACGGCCTTCAAGAGCGAATATTTTATTGCTCATTTCACCTGGATCAACAAGTCCCAAGGCAGTAGTCATCATCATCATCTCCGCATCCAGATTATCAATCATGTGCAGGATCTCTGCCTCCATAATCTTAGGCCGGACAGGACTGCCGTATTCTAAGAGACCGTGGTGGCTGAGAAGAACATGGCGTAGGACGATTACTTCTTCTTTGCTGTCATCAATTTTCAGCTCCATCAAGGTCTTGGTCAATTCTTCATCAATCAAAGCGATGTGGCCAATCAGATTGCCTCGCACGGTATACTCGGTATTTTCCGGACCGCTGAGCTCAATAACCTTGGCCAAGTCATGAAGCATGATCCCAGCAAAGAGCAAGCTTTTATTAAGCTGAGGATAAATGTCTCCGATAGCATCTGCCAGCTTGACCATAGTAGCGGTATGAAAGGCTAGGCCAGACTCAAAAGCATGGTGATTGGTCTTGGCAGCTGGATAAGAATAAAACTCCTTGTCGTACTTGCTATAAAGCGAGCGGACCACGCGCTGCCAGACTGAATTCTCAATCTTGAAAATCATCTGAGATAAATAGTCTCGGATTTCTTTCTGGTCTACTGGCGGTTTTTCCTTGAAATCCGCTGGATCATTGGGCTCTCCATCCTTAGGAAGACGCAGGGTCAGTTGATTTACCTGAGGCGTGTTATTGTAGACTTCCCGTCGACCTTGCATGTGCACAACCTTGCCAGCAGTGAATTCTTCAACATTATGTGGCTGAGCATCCCAGAGTTTGCCTTCAATTACCCCTGTATCGTCTTGGAACGTAAAGGCCAGATAATTTTTCCCAGCCCTTGTCTGACGGACTTCTGCTGACTTGACCAGATAGAAACCTTCAAACAGTTCATCTTTTTTCATTTGATTAATCTTCATTGTTTTCCCTTTCTTCTGAAAAATCAGGTAAGTTCAAATCGAGGTCTTGGTCAGACAGCTCAATATGGCGTAAGGTTCTTTCAATTGCTCCTGTCCGTCGGGTCAAGAGTTCATCAATATTGCCCGAAGCATGCTGCAAATGCTTTTGTGCCTTGGTCAGAATGCCACCGAACTTGTTAAACTCGGATTTGACAGAACCCAGAACCTTGCTGATGTCGTCCGCACTTTTTTGGATATTGAGCGTTTTAAAGCCGACAGACAGTGAATTAAGCAAGGCAGAAAGGGTCGACGGACCCGCCACCACAATCTGCTCCTCCCGTCGCAAACTGTCAAAAAAGGCTGGATTGCGGACAACTTCCGAATAGAGGCCTTCCGTTGGCAGAAACATAATTCCAAAATTGGTCGTAGCTGGCGGTGCCAGATATTTACTCTTAATATCCTTGGCAAAGCGCTTGACACTTGCTAAGAGAGACTTGCGATAGAGCTCAATCTCTTCCTTGCTGCCAGACTCATAAGCATCTTCCAAACGGTAGTAATCAGCCAGAGGGAACTTAGAATCAATGGGCAGATAGACATATTCATGCTCCGTCTGTCCCGGTAGTTTAATAGCATATTCGACACGCTCACTGGAGCCGGTCACTGTCACAAACTCTCGCTCATATTGACTAGCCGTCATGATGTCCTCGATAATCTGGCCTAGCTGCAACTCCCCTAGAATCCCTCGGGTCTTGGTGTTGGAAAGAACTTTGTTCAGCGTACCTACATCTCGGGCAACACTCTGCATTTCTCCCAGACCGCGATTGACAGACTCCAACTGCTTAGAGACCGTTTCAAAAGAAGTCTGAAGACGAGTCTGAAGTGTCTTTTCCAACTTTTCTTCAACGGTCTGCCTCATCTGCTCTAGACGGGTTTCGTTGGACTCTTGAATCTGCCGCATACGCTCGTCAGTTTTATCCCGATTCTTGGTCAGGTTGTCACTGATTTCCAAGCGCAGCTCTGTCAAGTTGCGGTGCAAATCTGTCCTGACCTCGCTCAAACGATCTCCCAGAGCTAATTCCAGCTCTTTCTGAGCCGTTTGCTTTTTCTGGCTTTCTTGCTCCAAGCGATAGTCCAGCTGATCCGATAGATGATCTGCCTGATTTTCCAAGACTTGCTTTAGCGTCTCGGTCTGCTGACTGAGCTTTTGCCATAGAAGAAAGGTCAGCACTAGATTTCCCAAAAGAATGAGGATGATTATAAACTCCATATCAGCTCCTGTCTTTGCTGTAAATGACGACTGTATAGCCGCTATCAAAGTCCAAATAAATGGGCCTATCTATAAATTCGTTAGAAGCATACACTTTTTTGAAAAAAAAGTTATCTTTATTGAGCGGATATTTGGCGCCCTCAATCGTTAAGGCGGCATCATCCGATGGCAGAAAGGCTAGATAACGCATACCAGTTACTGGCTTGATTTCATGGCGCCCCTTGGGAACATAGGTCAGCAGATTCTGTTCGTCTTCCAGAAAAATCTTCTCCATATAAGGTGCAATTTTTTCATTACTGGGCATGAAGACATTAGCTAAGGCATGATCCAGACGGCCACCAAAGGCTCCGAAAATGGTCAAACAAGCATCTGGATACCGTTCAAAACAAGCTAGAACAGCTAACTCCAAGTCCGTATCATCCTTTTCAGGATGGGCCTGAATGACTTCCTTAGCTCTATCTTTTATGCGCAGCAACTCTTTCTCGGTCACAGAGTCAAAATCTCCGACAGCCAAGTCAGGACAAACTCCCTGCTCAAGCAGAAAGAGGCTCCCACGGTCTACTCCGACTAACACATCAAAGTCTAAGCTAAAATGCTCCAAATCCCCCCCAGCAAACAGCGCAACCTTAGCCATGCAGGGCATCCCGTAAGGTCTGAACTTGATGATTGACATCACCCTTAAAGACATAGCTGCCAGCTACGAAGACATTGGCACCAGCTTCTTTAGCAATCCCAATGGTCTTATTGTCAATACCGCCATCCACTTCAATATCAAAATTCAGCTGATTGACTTCGCGCAGAATGACCAGTTCACGAATCTTATCCATGGTTTCTGGCAGAAAGGCCTGGCCGCCAAAGCCAGGATTGACTGTCATCACAAGGACTTGGTCAACCAGATTTAAAACATTTTTGACTGCTTCGACTGGTGTTCCCGGATTAATCACAACACTAGGCTTGACTCCTGCTGCCCGAATCTTCTGCAGCGCTCCGTGGATATGAGGTGTCGCTTCGGCATGGATGCTGATAATATCTGCACCGGCACGAGCGAATTCTTCGATATGGTGCTCAGGATTGGAAACCATCAGATGACAGTCAAAGACTAGCTTGCTGTGAGGACGCATACTGGCAACAACCCCGGCTCCAAAGCTGATGTTAGGCACAAAATGACCATCCATAATATCAATATGAGCATACTCAGCACCTGTCGCTTCTAACTTCTTCAATTCTGCTTCAAAATTAGCATAGTCCGCACTTAGAATTGAAGGGGCAATTTTGAATGATGTCATAGTTCTTCTCCTTATTTAGAATTTTTTTTGGCAACTTTTTTATAGGTTTCCCGACGATTTTCAATCTCGCTGAGAAACTGCAGGTAATTCTCAAAGCGGAATGAAGCTATCTGGCCGGCCTCAACTGCTGGCTTAACGGCACAAGCTGGCTCGTGAGTATGAGTGCAAGTACGAAACTTACAGGACTGGCTGAACTCAGCAATCTCGGGAAAAGCTTGATTGAGATCTTCAGCTGTACTCACCTCGTAATCCAAAGATGAAAATCCTGGCGTATCGGCAATCTTCCCGCCATTTAGATTGTAAAAGCTGACAGCTCTTGTCGTATGGCGGCCGCGGCCCAGACTTTCAGAAATCTCTCCTGTTTCCAGCTGCAGGTCTGGGGCGATTTTATTGAGCAGGGTGGACTTCCCGACTCCAGTCTGTCCCATGAAAACAGTGATTTTCCCTGTCAGCAGCGGCAGCAACTCCTCAGTAGTCTTAAGAACCTCATACCCGATAGCCTGATAAGCCTGCACATAGACATCCAAGCTCTGCTCATCCTCTAGCAGGTCTAACTTGCTGATGTAGACAATAGGATGAATCCGCTTATGCTCTAAAAGCACCAAAAAGCGATCCAACAGATTGGCATTGAAATCCGGCTCTTTCGCGCTCATGATTACAACTGCCTGGTCAATATTGACAATCGGAGGGCGTACAAGACTGTTCTTTCGCTCTGCTATTTTTAAAATATAGCCTTCCGAGTCTTTTTCTGCTGAAAATTCGACTTCATCACCGACATAAGGTGTCTGCCCTTTTTTGCGAAAATTACCCCGCGCTCTGGTTTGATAAACCTGTCCGTCCGACTCCACATAATAGAAACCAGCTAGAGCCTTAATGATTTTTCCTTGCAAGATTGCTCCTTAAAAGTTAATACACTCATTATAACAAAAAATGCGAGATTTAGCTTGCTTGTTTTGCATATAAGGCATTTCTTAAGGTTGGTTTCATTTTTCATAGAAAGCGGCTGCTTTAAAATATTTGGATTAACACCAGCATGATAAAAGCGAACAAGTCCAAAAGAACCTGTTCGCTTTTTTATCGCATGAAATACTCACTGTGGTTTTCAGTAAGTCACAAAACTGATTAGCTGCGTTTCGCCTTAGCCATCAGCATTCCTCCTGCGAGAAGCGCTGCTAGGAAGCCAAGAATAGTAACAAGGAGATTTTCTTCCTGTCCAGTACGCGGAAGAGCTTTTCCTCCTGCTTTCGGAGCTTGACCGCCTGGCTTATCAGCAGAAACCTTCCCTTCAACACTCTCTTTCTTAGCAGGGACATGACTAAAGATCAGCTGAGTACCGTTGATCTCAAGCTTGTAGCCATCTACTGGATCAGCAGCAACTCTGTAGACAATTTCCTTACCGTCCTTGTACTTAGGAAGGTCGCTAAAGTTATACTGCCAACCATTTTCTTCTGATACAACCTCTTCTTTGATTGGTTTGCCATCTGCCAAGAGTCGAACAGTAATCTTAGAAGGTCGAACCTTATCTTGATTTTCAGCATCTGACCATGCCGCAGTTCCCTTAACAGCAATCTGTGTTGGTTTATAGCTGTTAGTCAAAGTGAAGCTGCCATCTATTGCTTGTTCTTGGCTGCTGCTATAACCCTCAACCGTCACTTCTTCAAGGACTTTATAGTTGATTTTTTTGCCCTTCTTATTCTTAGGTAGATCCTCGGACTCAAACTTCCAGTCAGTAGCGGCTGTCACTTCCAGTTCATCTACTACCTTATCTCCGTCCAAAATCTTGACCTTGATAGAGGATGGGCGCTTGCCATCTTGGTTATTTGCATCATCCCAAACCTTTTGACCAGAGACTTTAACGGTTTCTGGAGTGTAAGAGTTGGTAATGGTGAACTTATCAATCTTAGTTTCATACTGAGCAACCGCATCTTCCTTAAGTGTGTAGGCAATCTCTTGACCATTTCTATATTTAGGCAGGTCTTTAGATTCAAACTTCCATCCGTTAGCAGCTGTTACTTCAAGTGTATCAACAATAGTGCTTCCATCCATTACCTTAACTGTAATAGATGTTGGGCGTTTGCCGTCTTGATCGTCTGCATCATCCCAGACTTTCTGACCAGAAACTTTAACCTGCTCTGGAGTATGAGAGTTAGTGATTGTCTGACCTTCTACTTTCGGACTGTAACCTTTTTCTTTCAAAGCGGCTACTGTTGCATCATCCTCTTTGACAGAGTAGGTAATCTCCTGTCCCTTGTCAAACTGAGGCAGATTGGTGAAGCTTGCTTTCCAAGTGTTGGCAGCTGTCTCATTATCAGCCGTCAAGGTCAACGTTTTACCTGCGACAGCAATTGGGTCTTGACCGTTTACTGAGCGATACAGTTGCACTGTGATAGAAGCTGGACGCTTACCGTCTTGGTTATTAGCATCATCCCAGACCTTCGTAACAGCATACTCCGTATTTTGAGGAGTGTAAGAATTAGTAATGGTGAACTTATCAATCTTAGTTTGATATTCCGCAACTGCCTCTTCAGTAACAGTGTAGGCAATCTCTTGACCTGCTGCATACTTAGGAAGAGCTTTAGACTCAAACTTCCAATTGTTAGCAGCTGTTACTTCCAGCTCATCTACGACAGTATCGCCATTTTTCACCTTAACCTTAACAGAAGCCGGGCGCTTGCCATCTTGGTTATCAGCGTCATCCCAGACTTTTTGACCGGAAATCTTGATCATCTCTGGAGTGTAAGAGTTAGTAACTGTGAAATCTTTGATTTCTTTAATGTAGCCAGCTACATCATCTTCCTCGATAGAGTAATCAATCTTCTGACCATTTTCATAGACTGGCAGATTTTCAAATTTGGTTTGCCATTGATCAGCAGCTGTCACTTCCTTGCTAGCGACTTCTGTCTTGACACCGCCGACTGTCTTCATCAGCTTAATGCTAATCTTAGTTGGACGCTTGCCGTCTTGATTGTCGCTGTCATTCCAGGTCTTGCTAGCAGTGATTTCTGTCTTCTCTGGTGTATAAGAGTTGGTGATATTGTAGCCGTTAAGACTGGTTGAATAACCTGGCACAGCTTCTTCCGTTATTGTATAGGTAATCCGTTGGCCATCCTTGTAGACTGGCAAGCCAGTAAAGTTGTAAGACCAGCCTTCTGCCTCACCGACTGTTTGGGTATTGACTTTTTGACCGTCAGCTAGCAGATTAACTGTGATAGAAGCTGGACGTTTGCCATCTTGGTTATCGCCATCTTCCCAAGTCTTGCTTCCAGACACAGTCGTTGTCTCTGGAGTGTAAGAATTAGTGATGTTGTAACCATCTACTTTACTAGTATAACCTGGAACAGCTTCCTCACTTACGGTATAAGTGATTTCTTGGCCTGCTGCGTACTTAGGCAAAGCCTTGGACTCATATTTCCAGTCGTTAGCGGAAGTCACATTTTGCTCATCCACAACCGTATCACCATTCAGAATTTTAACCTTAACAAAAGCTGGACGCTTACCATCTTGGTTGTCCTCATCTTCCCATTTCTTCTGACCGGAAATATTGACCGTTTCTGGAGTGTAAGAGTTGGTGATGTTGTAGCCGTCCACCTTGCTCGTGTAGCCTGAGACAGTTTCTTCTGCAACAGTATAAGCAATTTCTTGGCCTGCTGCATACTTAGGAAGAGGATTGGATTCATATTTCCAACCGTTAGCAGCAGTCACTTCCTGTACATCGACAATATCTTGGCCTTTCATGATCTTGACTCTAACAGCATTTGGACGCTTGCCGTCTTGGTTTTCCGCGTCATCCCACTTCTTCTGACCGGAAATCTTGATGGTTTCTGGCTTATAAGTGTTGGTCACTACAAATCCATCAGCAGCATTGCCAGTTACCTGAGATTGATAGTGAGAGACCGCGTCTTCTTCCAGAGAATAAACAACTTCTTGTCCCTTTTCATATTTGTTCAAGTTGGTGAACTCGATTGCCCACTGGTCAGCTTCAGTCAGAGTTCGGTTCTCAACTTCTGATTTCTGACCACCAACTTCTTTATAAAGTTTTACAACAACATTGGCAGGGCGTTTACCGTCTTGATTTTCAGCGTCATCCCATTTCTTGCTAGCTTTGATAGCGATTTTCTCTGGCGTACGACTATTGGTAACAGTGAAATTTTCCTGATCTACTTCTGGAGCATCGTAGCCATCAAGCTGTTCTTCACCGATTGTATAGGTGATTTTTTGACCGCTTGCATCAAAGATTGGTAAATCAGTTGTCTGAGCTGTCCACTCCGCATCTGTACTTCCACCAGTTACGGTCACTGTCTTGTCAGCTAGCTTTTGACCGTTAGCGTAGACATCTACAGCAATAGAAGCTGGACGCTTGCCGTCCTGATTGTTTTCATCTTTCCAAATTTTCTTGACTGTCAGCTTTTTGCTGGCATTTGGATCCACCGTATTCTTGACTGTCTTAACCGCTCCATCAGCCTTGATAGTCACCTTCATCGGATTGCTATCCAGTACATAGCCTTCCGGAGCTGTTACTTCTTCTACTGTGAATTGACCTTTCTTGATTTCTTCATTTGAGAAAGGCTGTGTAGAAACCCGACCGTTAGCATCTGTCGGCGGCAGAGTAATCTCTTCACCGCTAGGAGTTGTCACCTTAAAGACAGCACCTTCTAGCATTTTGCCAGTCTTAGAATCTTGCTTGTAGAGAACCAGACTGTTGCTGATATCAGCTGTAATGACACCGCCCTCTGTAATCCGGCTGCTACGTTCTATTGTAGAAGACTTAACACCAGGACGGTCATCTCTGAATGGCAGTTTTTCATTATCAACTTCCATCTCAGCTATATTCGACACCAAAGAACCATCCGCTGGTGAAGTTGTCATATAGTTCAACATAAAGGCATGGTTGCCTGGGTTATTGATGGTTAGAGTAAACTCTGTATAAGTGTCATTATAGGCAACCGTATAATCTTGACCTTCTTTCAAGATAACAGAATTCGCAATACTTGATAAACTCTGCGTGTACTCCCCTTGGCGAAGGACAAATTGCTCCGGAACGAATTGCATTGGTGCACTGCTATCTGGAATGACATCCTTGATAACAATCGGAGAGTTATAGGTCTTTTGCTGAGTATTGATACGCACAGTCCAGTTGTGCGAGTAGTCACCGCTCTTACCAAGAATAGCCGAATTATATGGCTTCTTAGCAATGACCCCTCCAACCTTAGCGTAGTTTTCACCCGCTGTTGAAAAACTGCTCTGTTTGCGCTCGTTAATGGTTACCTTATGGCTCATCGCGCCTTGAGTTTCCTCGGGCTTATAATTCCAGTCCTGATCAGCGCCTACTGTCGTCGCCTGAAAGTCAAAGAAGAAACTTCCTCTTACTCCACTAGCAGTTGTCTTAGACTTGTAATCTGCCAAATTCTGAATAGTAACCGTGATCAGACCGCCCTTACCTGAACCATTCGATGTCATCTTAGCAGCTCCGAGCTGGACCTGCGTTTCATTATCTGTCAGGGTAAAGGTTGTATTATCAGCAATGGTTGCACCGTTCGGTACTGTAAAGGTAAAGGTATCTCCATCCTTGAGCTTGTTATCGTAAGCAGACAAATCAAAAACTAGTTCATAACGATAATTTCCCCCTTGAACCAAATTGTAAGCACCGTTAACCTTGGTTGCTTCGCGGCCATTAGAGTAGTCCCAGATTTTAATATCTGTGATTGCATTCTTCAAAGCATCCGCTTGAGCAGTTGCTGTAAACAGCTTCAAATCGAGCAAAAACAGAAGGGGCAGCATCAAAAATAGCAGCCATTTTTTCAGTTTCATAACATTCTCCTTTTTTATTTCGTTACCTAAATAAGTAATTAATCTAATTGTAACAAATACTTGCTATAATGGCAATATCATAGAACTATTTTAGTAAAGAAAAAATAGAAATTTTTCTGCTTTTTTCATACAGTGAAAAAAACTGATATTCTCTATTGGCATTTTCACAAAAATAAGTTATAATAGAATCTCAAGCGGAGGTGGTGGAACGGCAGACACGCATGCTTCAGGCGCATGTGCCCGTACGGGTGTGAGGGTTCAAATCCCTTCCTCCGCATAAAAAGCAATCCTATCATGATTGATAGGATTTTTTGTTATTATGAAGTAGAATTACACCGCAGAGAAAAGACAGACATTTCACTTTCATATGTACCTCATTAGTAAAATAGAAGACCAGCTATATAGAGCAGATCTTCTATTTTTTTATAATCCCTCAGACTTCAAAGCGTCTGCCAAGCGCGCAAATTCTTCTAAACTCAGAGCCTCTCCCCGAACACTTGGAGATAAGTCAGCTCGTTCTAAGGCTGCTGTTAACTTGTCTTTGGTCTCCTCTGACTTCCCAAAACAACTGGTCAGGTTATTCCATAGGGTCTTCCTGCGGTGGACAAAGCTGGCCTTGGAAACCTTGAAAAAGAATTTCTCGTCCTGTACTTCAACAGCTGGCTGGTCTCTGCGCACCATCTTGAGAATGGCCGAATCCACATTTGGCGCTGGTACAAAGACTGTCCGTGGCACGATAAAGGCAACCTTAGCCGTCATGTAATACTGCACCGCGATTGACAAACTACCGTAGGCCTTGGTATTAGGCTGAGCTGATATCCTATCTGCCACTTCTTTTTGCATCATAACGACGAACTCACTAAAAGGAATTCCGCTTTCAATCAAATGCATAAGAATCGGCGTCGTGATGTAGTAGGGCAAGTTTGCCACTATCTTGATAGGCAGGTCTGGATTCTTAAACTCTGCTATGTACTGGGCCAAATCAACCTTGAGAATATCCTGATTGACCACTGTCACATTATCAAAATCGCGCAGAGTATCCGCCAAAATGGGCACCAGACGATCATCAATCTCAAAGGCCATGACCTCCGCGGCACTTTCGGCCAAAAATTCTGTCAAAGCCCCAATACCAGGCCCAATCTCGATGACATTGACATTTTTGTCAATCTCGGCTGTATCCACAATCTTCTGGAGGATGTTGGTATCCGTCAGGAAATTCTGACCGAAAGATTTTTTAAAAGTGAAACCGTGACGCTCCAGAATGGCACGGGTCACACTATGGTCTGCAATACGCATCTTTTCTCTTTTCTAATTCGTTATTCGTTATCTTTTAAGAAGGTCATTTGCTCTAGCAAGGTGTAAAGTTTTTTCTGTTCTTCTTCCTTGTAAGCAAATACGTTAGCCTTGACTTCTCTACATTTCTCGTCATACAAAAAGCCCTCATAGCCATCTTCTGTAGATAAGGCTGTATAGATTTTCGCCATCTCTTCAGGACTAATCGAAAATCTCGACTTAATTTTATACAGATTTTTCATAAAAGCGCTGAGGTGATCATAGCGGCGCATATCTACTTTGACATTGGTCACACGGATGGCCTGAACCTTGATACCTTTCCAATGCTTCCGCATATAAAGCGACAGCATCAACAAGGCCAGTTTATTTTGATAATAGGTCTTAGCAGGACTGTAATGTTTTTGACCGGATAAATTTTCAAAATCAAGCTTCATGAAAGGATAAAGCATCAGTCCTTGGGAAGAAATATTAATAATCCGACCACTTTCTGACTTTTCCAACAAGTCTTTCAATAAGGAAGAAAGCAAGTACGGAGCGCCCACATTGGTCGCAAACTGCTTTTCTAATCCATCTTTGGTAAGAATCGGTTTTTTGACCGATAAATCAAAATCGGCTGCATTGTTAATTAAAACATCTAGAGTCTCTTCTTTTTGGATATACTGCTCCACTGCTTTACTGACACTCTTCATCTCAGATAAATCAGCCAAGATATAATCCACATGCAGATTTCCTGTTTGTTGACGGATTTTCTCACAGGCTTGCTCAGCAGCTTCTTTTCGACGGCAAAATAGGGTCACTGACCAACCTTTCTCAGCTAACTGTTTTGCAGTTTGATATCCAATCCCACTATTGCCGCCCGTAATAATTACTTTTTTCATTTCTTACTCCGTTAGACTGAATATTTGAGCATGGCTTCTTCCACTTCCGCCAAAGTCACCCCAAACAATTCCAACCGTTTTAGCAGTTGCTTGCCGTTAGAATAGCCGATGCGGAGCTCTTCTCCCAGATACTCTCGGCGCTGACGGCTGTCACTTCCCATAAGCAGACCTAGTCGCACAAGATCGCTTTTGGTGATGTCAAAATTATCCTCATCATCGAAATATCCGACCAACCCAGCCAATGCCTGCTGTAAATCCTCAAATGAAGCATGCTCTACCCCAAGCGATTTACCCTTGTTCTTAGACTTGGGAACTGCCTCATCTCGACGAAGAAAGGCATGCTGAGCAGTTGGCACTGCCTCCATAATCATTCGACGGATACGCTCGCCATTGTAGTCTGGATCAGTAAAGACAATAACCCCACGCAGCTGGTGCAGTTTCTCAATCCGCTCTAGGTCTTCTTCATTGATAGCGGAACCTCTCGTCTCGTAAGTGTCAACTTGGTAAAATCGCTGCAGATTGGCTGTATCATCCTTGCCCTCAACGACGATTACTTGAGGGATTTTTAGTTTTTTCACGTTATTAGTCATTGACCTCCATTTTCGACAATTTGATTCGTAAGCAAATAAAATATGTCACTATCCACAAAACAATCAGATACACTATGTTTACAACAATTTGTGTTACATCTTTATAAGCCAACATACATGGAACTAAGATATTTGCTAAATATTCAATACCATTCTCAAACGTATTGAGAAAACCCAATATATCAAATAAGTTTAGTATCTCAATAATTGATTTGATTGCACCCCAAAATTTTTGTAAAGTACCCAGAGGTAGATACCAAAATAAAATATATACCATAGTTATTGGATAACTCTTTATGATTTTGAAAAATTCACTTGACAGTAGTTTAAAGAAAAAAGCATCGCTTCCATATAAATCATTACGTTCTTGATATCCAAATAAAAATTGTTTTAGAGTCAATTTATCGTTACATCGATAAACATACCAATAAATACAAATCCATATTAATACAGTGCAAGTTAGTAAAGGTTTCACCAAATCCCCAATAAACATGAAAAAACATAATACGCATTCTATCCCAAGAATATATAAATTGCTTTTTACGGTTGTATTAGTTTTTACCCAGTTAAATAATTTATCCAAGCCCAAACACCTTCTTTGCATTGGCATAGGTCGCTTGCGCTACTTCTTCGACAGTCAGCCCACGAAGCTCAGCAATTTTCTCTACCACATAGCGAGTATAGGCTGTTTTGTTTTCTCGGCCACGCTTGGGAACAGGCGCTAGGTAAGGCGCATCAGTCTCGACGAGAATTTTGTCCAAGGGCAAGTTCTGCGCAGCTTCTTGAATATCCGTCGCTTTTTTAAAGGTAACGACTCCAGAAAAGGAAATCATCATCCCTAGCTCGATAAAGCGCTCTGCCATTTCCAAAGAACCCGAATAAGAGTGCATAATACCGCCTCGAGGACCTACACCCTCACTCTTGATAATCTCATAGGTATCTTCCAAAGCGTCACGAGTATGAACTACAAAAGGTAGATTTAAATCCTTTGAAAGCTGGATTTGCTGGCGAAACACCCGCTCCTGAACATCCTTTGGCGCTGTCATCCAGTGATAATCCAGCCCAATCTCGCCCAGAGCCAGCACCTTGGGGTGACGAAGCTTGTCCAGCAGATAGGCTTCCACCGCCTCATCATAAGTCCCAGCCTCAGTCGGATGCCAGCCAATCGTAGCATAAAGCTGATCATAGTTGTCCGCCAACTCCAAGGCGCGCTCAATGGTTGGTCGGTCAAAACCCACAACATTGTGTGCAGTAACACTAAGCTCTTTAGCCAGTTGCAGCTCCTCTGCCTCTCGACCAGCAAATTCTTCCACATTTAAATGCGTGTGTGTATCAAAAATTTTCATGCTTTACTTCCTTGTATTTCCTGTCCTTTATTATACCAAAAATGACCTGAAAAATCAGAAGTCTCTTCAAAGCAGAAAAAAATAAGATAGCCACCATTCAACAGCTATCCGAATCTGCCTTCAAGTTCTCCATTGGAATAATCAAGTAGAAAGACAGTACCAGCATTAAAACAAGCGGTAGGAGAACA
Source organism: Streptococcus sanguinis (assembly GCF_026781265.1). Lineage (GTDB taxonomy): Bacteria > Bacillota > Bacilli > Lactobacillales > Streptococcaceae > Streptococcus > Streptococcus sanguinis_T. Next base: position 62,557 of record NZ_JAKUVC010000005.1, on the reverse strand, counting down.
TAAATAATTCCCATGCTGCTCGCAAGAGCTATTAACAGCATGGATAAAACACTCGGAACAGCCATGCTAAATATATTAATAGCTGACTGGATGGCTCCCATCGCTTCTTCTGGAATCATACTGAATACAGATTTCTGCAATCTCGGACTCAGCAAACCGACTGTAACTGAGTAAGCAAAGCTTGCTATCAGTACAAGTAAAAAGTTTTGCCAGAAAAAACCGCAAAGAATAAAACCTTCACATACTTGGCTACTATACATAGCAAGCTTAGTCGAAATTTTTTTCAGCAAACTGCCACTCAAAATATTCCCTAAGATCAAACCAGCGGAACTTAGAATAACTAACACGGCAATGGACTGGCCGACCTGCAGATTCCAAAAAGGCCTTTTCAGCAATAAAAGAGTCGCTACTGGCGTCAGAATGTTCAGAGTGACTTGCCCAAAGGTTGAAACCAATAACAACCTCACAACGTTTTTCAATCCCAGCAAGACTTTAAGAGAATCCAATAAATGCTGCCAATAATTTTCTCTATTTAGCTCCTTGGCACTGTTAAACTCCGGTTTTAAGTCCTGTAAGCTTTTACTAATATGCCAAAAGCCTAGGTAAGCTAGCAAGAATGTCAGAGCATTCAGTCCCGCCAAAGCTCCAATACTCATCCAAGCAATGAGAAAACCACCAGCTAGATTCCCCAAAATATGAACCAGACTCATACTAGCCTGCCGAAAGCCCATAGCAGAGGTCATATCTTGCTCAATCACCTTTACATAAACCGGTGTCAGCATGGCACCTGAAAAATAACTCAGACTATCCGACAGAAAGTTAATCAAGCAAATCACAAGCAGAGTCAAGAAAGAGAAGTCTTGTCCAAGCAGCAAAAACGTTACCAAGCTATATAAGAGCACCTTACTAAACTGTATAAGTAGGTATTTATGGATACGATTCTCCTGAAAGTCCGCTGCGACTCCAGTAAAAACTTGAATTAACTGGGGCAGCGTTTCAGAAAGAGAAATCAATAAAACCGCAAGTGGAGCAAAAGAATAAGCGGAGACATAGTTCATCAAAGCCAAATAAAAAACTATGTCCCCAAAACCTGAAATCCATTGATTGATGAGCAACTGGCGAAAATTTTTGTTTTTTGCAAAAACAACCATACGACATCTCCTTTACTCTTGTTAGATTTTTATTTAACAAATCATAACAATAAATTAGATATTTGTCAAATTTTTGTTAGATTATTATTTCATAAAAAGAAAGACCTAGAATGAATCCAGGTCTTCTGAAACTATGTTAGGTCTTGTTTGAACTTCTCTATAATCTTTCGAATCAGTTCTTTATTGACCGTGTATTTAACCGAATCATCATCCATCACAAGCTCTAGCAAGCCAGAATTTAGCAGCTTCTGCGTATGGAATGAGATAGAGGCTCTTGTAAGCCCCAGTTTTTTAGCTATATCTTTATTCTTGGCATGCGGTTGAATCAATTCAATCAAGACTTTATAGCGGGTTTCATCTCCAAGAGTTTTTAAGGTCAGAGCCAATGTTTCATCGTTAAGCTCCGATTCCGCCTTTGATAACTGGGAACTTCTCGTCGAAAGGACTAAGGAATAGGAGGTGAAATCAGGAACCTTTTCGAGAAAAGAGTCAATGAACATAGGTGACAGAACAAAGACTTGTGTGTCCTTTTCAAGAAGTTTGGCATTCTGCTCATCATCATTCATCACATCAGATAGGCTAAATTCTTGTTCAAAAGCTAGAACTTCCTGCTCAAACTGCTTATAAATAGGCTGATAGAGCTCGAACACTCTTTCCAACAAGGAAACTAATTGGTCCCGAAGCTTCTCTGGATGCTGAATAGCTTGGTACCAGTACCATTTATTTTCTGGAGACTTGTCACTATTCTCTATAAAAGACAGCAGATCTTCAGGATGTCCCTTGATGATTTCCCCTTTAGAAAGCTTAAGTGATAAACAATAGATGATTTGCTCTGCATCTAGTTTTTTCAGACATTCTAACAAGTCATGCGGATTGGCCGGATCTTCTCCTTTTTCTAGCAAGTAGAGGTAGAGGAGCGGAGCCAGTCCCACCGTAGCTCCTTCAAACAAACTAACCGCAACAAGCTCGTTTTTCAAAGGAAGTAAATCCTGATAGAGCTTATCATAGTGCGGCTGTACATCAAGAAGTAGCTCCTTTTGATTCTGCCGTAAATCCCTCCACATATGTTTATCATCCCTTGAAACGATGGCAGGCACCATGAGAAATTCATATAACTTACTACGATAATGAACAAGCTTTACACCCACAGGCTCTTCCCTCCTTACATACACATACTCCGCTTCTGACCAGAAAGAGTATACAATTCCTGTTTTTCATTATACCAAAAATCAAGCAAAATATTCATCCCCTTCTGCTCTATTCATCTCCTGACAAGAAATCCATATCTATACAATAAGAACTTTTTAGAAACTTTCATCTAGTCCTTAAGACTGATTTTATCTTTTTTCGATATTTTTTTATTGATTATCGATAATATTCGTGTTGTAGTTACTAAGAAATGAAACGTTAGTCGGAGGAAATTATGACAGACAAGATGAAAAAGACTGCTGAAGATATGAGCATCACTCTTACAAAAATCAGTATCAGCCTTTTATTTATTGCTTCTATTATCCTGATAGCCCTAGGACCTTGGGTCGTCAACCTAGTTATTGAATTTCCCTCTCCTTTCTTTCAAGGAGAGACACGCTTTTGGATCTTGCTGCTGCTCGGCTATGTCCTCGGCTGCCTAGCCCTGGCCTGCATTGTCCATCTCTATCGACTCCTTAGCCGCATCGGTAAAAATCAGGTTTTTATCACGCAAAATGTTCAATACATGCGCTACCTTGGCTGGGAAGTAGGCACTGTCGCTCTCATCTCCCTCTTTATGGGACTGACAGCCTATTTGCCCATGCTCTTAGTCACTGTTTCTTGCAGTATCTTGACCCTGATTATCCGTGTCATCCGCAACGCTTTTGGCAAGGCCATTGAGCTGCAGGATCAAGTAGACTACACTATTTAGGAGGTCTTATGATTCAGATAAATTTAGACCTTGTCATGGCGCAAAAGCGCATCAGTGCTGGCCGTTTAGCAGAGTTGATTGACCTAACACCAGCCAATCTATCTATCCTAAAAAATAATCGAGCCAAGGCTGTCCGCTTTTCAACACTCAACGCTCTCTGCCGTGAATTAGACTGCCAGCCTGGCGATATTTTGGAGTATATCCCTGACGATGAGGAGGAGAAATAATCATGGAATATCCAGCACAAGAAGAGATGAATGTCCAGCCTTGTCTGCTCGCAGAAGCAGAACGACAGACCATCTTCACAGGCCTAGAGGACAAGCAACTGCGATTCTTTAAAATCAGCTATCTAATCCTCTATCTCTTAACCTACTTTTACTCTGCTGTATTTTTTAATTATCAAACTGCATCCTTTTTCCCTTTTGCAATCGGCCTTATATTATTAAGCGAGGCCTTAATCAGGAAATTAGCCTATCCATCTCTGCTGATAAAAAATCTTGACAGCAGATTAGAGGCTCGAAGCTTTCTGATCATGACGCTAGCTCAAGCTCTGGCTTTAAGTCTCTGGGGGCTTCATCGTCAGCTAGAATTTTTCCAATTTCTAGCCATCCACATCTCATTCGCTTTCTATATTTTGTCCCGCACCGGCTGGTTAAGCCAAGGGCGTTTGGGGATCCTGGTCTGGTTTGATGCCATTCAAGCCTTCTGCATCCTGCCCTTTAAAAATTTCATTGCTGCTATTCTAGTCTTTATAGAAGGCAAGCAGCAGGACTCTTCCGACAGCTCTGACAGTCTGTCTTCAAAGAAAGCCCAACAGCTCGCTATTATTGTCAGTAGCTTCTTTGTCGCGGGAATCTTGGTCTACTTTGTCTGGTCCCAGCTGAGTCACGTTTCAGACAGCTTTGCCTCTTTCTTCAGCAATACCGCTGATTTCATTGAGAATCTATTTGACTCCCTCTTTTCAAGTCTTGATAGCAGCACGATTCTCTTCAAGGCCTTCCTGGCTGTTCCCGTCAGTCTTTACTTGTATGGGCTCCTAGCCGGAAGTCTGTTAGGCAAAAAAGATACTAAACTTAGCTACAAAAAATTTCAAGCAAGTATCCGTCCTTTGCGAGTAGCCCCTGCTTTGGCAGCCTACATTATCATCGGCAGCCTCTGCCTGACCTATGCAGTCTTCTTCCTGACGGGTCTGGGTGAGCTCGGTCAGCTCCTAAGCGCAGGAACAGTAGCTCAGGCTATTTCTCCACAGAATGCTTCAACCGTTGCCATGGCTGGCTTCTGGCAGCTGGTTCGAGTATCTATCCTTAACTTTGCAGTCCTAGGCGTCTTCTATCTGATTGCCAAAAAGCCACTCTGGGACCAGAAAGGAACACGATTCGCAGCTACTATCCTCTTTATCTTTACTGGTCTGCTGGCCTTGCTAGCTGGCTGGAAATTATTTGGCATCTACATCTACCTCTACGGACCAACACCGCTGCGCTTGATTTCAGCTTGGTTCATCCTAGTTCTCTTGGTTTGGTGCCTACTGACCCTGATTCGTTTCTATAAACCTATCCAAGCCATTCGCATCGGTATCTTTTACGCCCTGATAAGCTTTACCTTGCTCTGCTATCTTTATCCAATGCTTTTACCAGTGGCAAAATAAGCAACTGTACTTAACTATACACAAAAAACCAGAAAGAAAATATATTTCTTTCTGGTTTTATTCTCTTTTTTACATCATTTACCGGCATTCAATAATAGACTGCTTACCTTTCTCATTCAAAGGAAAAAAATTATATCCTAAAATCACAGGTCAGCAAATGATCATTGACCATGCCAATGGACTGCATAAAGGCATATACAGTCGTAGAACCAACAAAGGAAAAACCTTTCTTTTTGAGTTCTTTGCTAATTTTATCGGATAGATTTGTTCGAGCGGGCACCTCTTTAATACTGGACCATGAATTAACAATCGGCTCATTATCTACAAAAGACCAAATATAAGAATCCAAACTACCATATTCTTCTTTTAATTTTAAATAGGCTTTAGCATTTTTTATAACTGCCTTTATTTTCAGCCTATTTCGTATCACTCTTTGATCACTAAGCAATTCTTCAATCTTCTGCTCATCAAAGTTGGCAAGAATTTCAGGATTAAAGTTTTCATAAGTCTCTGTCATAGCATCCATTTTTGACAAAATAGTTTGCCAGCTCAAGCCCGCCTGCTGGCCTTCCAAAATCAACATTTTAAAGAGTTTATGCTCGTCATGCACAGGTCGCCCCCATTCATGGTCATGATAATTTCTCTCAAGCTCACTATTTTCAGCCCAGTCACATCTATTTTCTCCTTATAGTTTGATTTTCTCAACTTGATTATTATCTAAGACCAAGAAAGCATCAGAAAAAGATACTTCAAAAAGTTGCAAAGAGTCGGTATGCTGCTCAATAATATCTTGATAATAAGGGTACTTCTGGACAAAAACGCTTCTTATTTCCTCAATAGAAAGCTGGCTTTCTTTGACTATCCCTTGAATTCGGATATACCTCCCTTCACCTTTCGGGATTGTTGTAAGAGCTATACGATTATTGGTTGCCAACTCTTGAATTTTTTGACTATTTTTAAATGAGATAAAGAACAATTTCTTTGTCTCCTCATCATAGTAAAAATTCACAATTCTTACATTTGGGATATCCTTTACAGAAGTTGCTAGGGCCATTTCTGTCTGTTCTGCCAATAAGGTCTTAAAATATTGATTCATATTTGACTCCTTTATTATTTTCTCTAAAACTAGTATAATATAAAAAGGTATCATTTTTTGAAACCATTTAATAAAAATATGGAGTTTCTCATGAATAAATCTCAAAGAATTAACGATATGCTCATTTTTCTTAACAAGAAAAGACAATTCAATCTAAAAGATATTATGAATCGATATCATATTTCAAAAAGCACTGCTCTTCGTGATATTGCCAGCCTTGAAACGCTAGGCATTCCGATTTATTCTGACTTAGGCCGGAATGGCAGTTATAAAATTCTTAGCAACGATTTGTTATCTCCTATTATTTTCTCCATAGATGAAATTTCTGCCTTGTATTTTTCCATGCTGACTCTGGAAAACTACAATATGTGCCCTTTTGATATAGACCTGCAAAAATTAAAAGAAAAATTTGAAAACTCGATTTCAGAACAGCAGTTAAGCAAGATTGCAAAAATTGAGAAAATCCTTCAACCAGAAGTCAGAAAGACAATCAACAACTCTCAATTGCGAATAATTCTAGATATTTTATTGCACAGGCAGGAAGAATTTTTTCCAATTAAGTATGAACAACAGTCTCTTCAGGTTCAATTTATCAAACTATTTAGCCACAAAGGGGATTGGTATGCAGAGGTCATAAATAAAGACACTGGCCAAAAAGAGGAACTTTCCTGCCAGTCTATCGACTTTTACCTGTAAATTTAAGACAAAAAAACCAGCGGTCTCGAGTCTCCGCTGGTTTCTTGATAAATCGTTTGGATTAAGCAGCCAAAACTTTGCGTCCTTTACGACGGCGAGCTGCCAATACACGACGACCGTTTTTAGTTGACATACGGTGGCGGAAACCATGTTTACGCGCACGACGGATTTTACTTGGTTGATAAGTACGTTTCACGATGAATACCTCCTCTTAGATTCTTGTATTCGTTTAGCCGGCTAGTTGTGATCAGTTACTAAACATACTTTACTATTCTATATGATTCTAGGGCTTTTGTCAATACTTACTTAAATAACTTTCTCTTTGTAAACGTAATCATAAAGTCCGAGTCGCTTCATAAAAGGGAATCAAAGCTGTCATGGCCTCTTGCAGCTGGGACAGCACCTGCTCTCTTGAAGCTGCCTGAGAAAGAGGAACATCGTATTTGACCAAGACCTTACGAACCTGACCGGCCGCTAGCTGCTGAGTAAGGAACTGGCGATTTTCCTCTGTTCCTTCAAAACGCTGACTCACACCATCTATCTGAGCAAAATAGTAAGCTGGCGACTGAATGGGCAGCTCCAAGACCCGATTTTGCTTGCTGAGGCTGTACTCATCTTTCTTGCGCTCCATGAAGCTCACCTCCAGCGACACTCCGAAATCTTCTTCCGTTCCATACAAGCGCAGGGCGAACATAGGTTCTGTAATTTCTCCATAGCCTTTAAGATAATTCCAAAAATGGGGCCGCAGTATCTGCGCTTGATTCATCCACTGGCTGGTTCGCTCCAAGGTCAGCTTAGAATAGAGGGTCTGAAAATCCTTGACCAAGTCTGCAAACTCTTTGCGTGCTGCCTGACCCTTAGCTCTCAACTTCAACATAGACTCACGTAGCTGCCCTGCCTTGTCTGGAGATATATACTTAGCCCCTTGATGAGGCAGATAACTTTCAATAGCTGGAAAAAGTGACATAAAAATCCTTTCTTTTTTACTCTTTATAATAGAATACTTCTGAGTTATTAACGTTAACACTTTGCGTAATAAGAATCCTGTCCCTCTTACGATTAGAAGCATCCATTATTTTTTGATTATCTAAAGTCATAGACATATCTATACCAGCAGGAATAAATAATATCGCTGCACGCGGACCACCATAGGACACGCCACCCTCTAAATAGGAGTTGACTATTTTAAACTGATTTCCTAATTTTAGCCCATTAGTCACCAAACCATTTTTATCAAAGGTCAACTCTTCTCCATTTCCATTTTTCCACGTACCTTCAATACTTGAGAAATCACCGTTTTGAATGCTTGATAAATCCATTTGAGTTGAAATTTCTGGATTGTCCTCTGCTCCTACAGAGCTTTTTGATTGATAAGATTCAATATCTTTCCAAGTCAACGAAGCTAAATCAATTTCTTTTTTAGAAGCTAACCCAAAAACTGAATCTACGCTTTTTTCAGAATTTGAATCTACACCTGCTATTTGAAAATCTGCTTCTTTTAGCACATCTATACCACTATTATCAGATCTCAGTCGATAAAGATAACCCTTAGCATCAGGACTTAGAGAGTGCCATTGAGCATAAAAGACTGTTCCATCTGTATATATTGTGGCGCTTTCTCGACTTCCACCTGCTGAAGCTACTTTTGATTGAGCTAAATAAGTTGATGTTCCTTGATTCAAATAATAAATAGCCGCTAAATAATAAGCCCCGTCAGAATGATGTCCTGTGATTAATTCATTCGTCCCATTTTTATCAATATCATAGAATGTGTATATCTGCGCACGGCCTTCAGAAGTATCTTTTGTTAATTTATCCAAAGTCGAAGCATATAATTTTTCATCTTGTTCTACTGAAATCGAAGAACTCTTTTGCTCTTTGTCCAATGTACGCTTACTCGAATCAGGAGTATTATCCTGATTCTCTATTTTCTTTTGACCACAGGCAGCAAGTAATGCTAACCCTAAAATGATTAGAAAAATTCTCTTCTTCATAATTCTTTCTCCTGGTTTATTACTACAAAAACCAGCATCTCTGCTGGCTTTCTTTTTATTCACTGTCAATATCCACAACGACATAGCGGTTAGGCTCGTCGCCTTCGGAATAGCTAGTTACGCCATCGATGCGAGATATGATGCGGTGGATAATTTTGCGCTCGCTGTTAGACATAGGGTCTGTGTGCTGACCGCGTCGGTCTTCCAAAGCCCGCTGAGCCAGTTTCTGCGCATAGCTTTGCAGCACTTCTGCCCGATGCTCAACATAGTCATTGACATTAATGGAAATATAAAAGCTCTTAGAGTATCGGTTATAAAGATAGTTTTGCGCTAATAGCTGCAGAGCTTTCAAGACTTTTCCGTGGTAGCCAATCACGCGCCCCGGTTCATTGGTATCAATCTGCATGTTGATAGTTCGGCGGTTGTGGCTGCTGGAAATGCCCGCTTCAACATCCATCTCATCAACAATTTTCTGAACATAGTTCGTTACGTTTTCAACTACTTCTTCAATATCATAGTCTGCTTCAACTTGGATGCCTAAGTCAGCAAAAGAGCTTTCTTCTGTTTCTGTCGGCTCAGCCTTGTCTTTAGCCGCTTGTTCAAAAGAGATAACCTTGCTATCGTCCGCTTCTGCTTGAGCAATTGACTCATCAATAGCTTGGTTGGTCTTGAGAAGATCAATAGTGCCAGTCTCTTCTAAAATCGTATTGGCTTGCTTGTCATTTTTGAGAATTTCAGCCTTGACCTCATCTGAGATAACTTCACCTTCTCCTTCGACCTTCTTGATGGCAGCTACCACACGGCCCAAATCAACCGTCGCTTCACTGACAGACTGCACAGGCTCATTCTGAGCATTAATCTCTTCGGGAACACCTTTTACAGCCTTTTGATTGGCCTTGACAACTGTCGTCTCAGCAATCGGCTCGACATCCACCTGAGCTGGTTTCTTGCCAAACAGACCTAAAAAGCCTTTTTTCTCACGTGAAATAACAGTGATATGCGCTCTCATACGTGGAATATCCAACGTTTTCAAACCATTTTGAATGGCTTCTTCAACACTTGCTCCTGTAAAAATAACCATTGCAAGAGTCCTCCTTCTTACTTACTTTTTCTTTTTCTGTGCTTTTTTCAGGGCACGTTTCTTTTTCTGTTCCAATTGACGCTCTGATCGTTCCTTAGCTTCCCGCTCGGCAATGATTTTAAAAGGATTGCTCAACAGCAAAGTCTGAACCACCTGATAAGCATTTGAGACCGCCCAGTAGAGGGCTACCCCACTCGCTGCATAGAAGGCAAAAAAGAAAATCGCAACTGGCAACAGGTACATCATGACTGTCATCCCGCCATTTCTCTCAGGCAAGGCTTTGTTTGAAAGCCACGTACTGAGGAAAGTGAAGAGAGCCGCTAACAGCGGAAGAATAAAGGTCGGATCTGTCGCTCCTAGATTGAGCCAGAGGAAGTGACCTGTCTTCATAAAATCAACCCGAGTCAGGGCTTGAAACAGAGCCAAGAGCACTGGCATCTGGATAAAGAGCGGAATGAATGAGGCATAAGGATTGACACCCTTTTCTTTGTAGAGCTTTTGAGTTTCCTCAGCCAAGGCTGTTCTGCTCTCCATATCCTTACCAGGATACTTTTCCTGCAGGCGCTTGATATGCGGCTGTACTTCCTGCAGCTTGCGCGAAGAAGTCGTCTGGAATTGGAAGACCGGCAGGAGAACTGTCCGGATAATCAAGGTAAAGAGAATAATCCCAATCCCCTTGCTTCCACCAAAGGATAGAAAACGAATGGTGTCCGCAAAGAAATAGACCAACTTCTCCCAGAAGCCATTTGAATCGGCCGTTACTTGACTGGTTCCGCAAGCTGTGAGAAAGAGCAGCGAGGCAACCAGCAAAATCCCTAATTTACTTTTCTGTTTCACAAATGAATCCTTCCTGATAAAGTTTAGCAATTTTTAATACATGCAATAAATTTTGTTCAACTTGGTGGTAGTCCAGCTCTTCTACCCCTTTGCGAGCGATAACCACGAAGTCTGCCTGGACTAACTGTTTTTGATGCTGCATCAAGACATGGCGAATTTTTCTTTTAATACGATTACGAACCACTGCATTCCCCAGCTTTTTACTGACGGAAATTCCTACTCGAAAATGCTTTTGCTCATTTTCTAACATGTAAACGACAAATTTTCGATTAGCAAAACTTTGACCTTTTTTAAAAATCGCATTAAAATCTTTTTCGCTCTTGACGCGATAGTTTTTTCTCAAAACTCAACTCCATCCACCAAAATTATATCTATTATACCATATTTTTCGAAAATGCCAATAAGAGCCGCTATGACGCTGTTTTTGCAAATATTTAAAAGGTTTATTCACTTAAAAACACCGCAATTTCCTTGCGATGTTCCCTATATCTTATCCCTTTTTCAGCTGTTTCTTCGCTCTTTCCAACTCCTGACGAATCTGTGCAAATCCTGTCCCGCCAAGGGAATTCCGCTTTTGTACAGCCGTTTGTGATTCGAGCGCTTGATAAATATCTCCCTCAATCAGCGACGACACTTCCTGATAGCGGCTCAGCGGAATATCCTGTAGATAATAGCTTGCCTTGCTGCATTCCAGCACCAACTTTCCGACAATCTCATGGGCTTCTCGGAAAGGCAGTCCTTTCTTGGCCAGATAATCAGCCAACTCCGTCGCATTGGAGAAGTCTTGCTGAGTTGAAACCAGCATTTTTTCTTTGTTTACTGTCATACTAGACAGCATACCCGCCATAATATCCAGTGATTTTTGAATGGTATCTACTGTATCGAACATACCTTCCTTGTCTTCCTGCAGGTCCTTATTGTAAGCCAAGGGCATTGATTTCATAACCGTCAGAAGACTGAAGAGATGGCCATAGATCCGGCCGCTCTTGCCCCGAATCAACTCTGCCATGTCCGGATTTTTCTTTTGCGGCATAATGGAGGATCCAGTGCTAAAGGTATCTGACAGGCTGACAAAGCCGTATTCATAGCTGCACCAGTTAATCAGCTCCTCGCAGAGACGAGACAGATGCATGATGAGAATACTGCTGTTAGATAGAAACTCCAAGATAAAGTCCCGATCACTTACCGCATCCAAGGAATTGTGGTAAAGTCCTTTGAAGCCCAATAAATCAGCCGTCAGCTCTCTATCAATCGGAAACGTTGTCCCCGCCAGAGCCGCTGCTCCTAAAGGAGACAAATCCGTATGCTCCAGATTAAAGGCAAAGCGCTGACTATCACGGCTGAACATCTGATAATAGGCCAGCAGATGATGGGCAAAGCTAATCGGCTGAGCATGCTGCAGATGGGTATAGCCTGGCATGATGGTCTCTACATGCTCTTCTGCCAAGTCCAGCAGCACCTGTCGCAAATTAAAGAGTTTCTCCGCAATCTGACCGAGCTGATCCTTGAGATAAAGGTGCATATCTGTCGCCACCTGGTCATTACGGGAGCGAGCCGTATGAAGCTTGCCAGCTACTGACCCAATCTCCTCGGTCAGAAGAGCCTCCATATTCATGTGAATATCTTCATTACGCACATCAAACTCAAGCTCTCCAGACTCATGACGCGCCAACAGCTTTTCCAAGCCTGCCTGAATAGCAGCCGCTTCCTCTGGAGCAATGATTCCTGTCTGCCCCAACATTTTGACATGGGCTAGGCTGCCCTCTAGATCATAAGAAGCCAGACGATAGTCAAAGCCAATGCTGGCACCAAACTCCTCTACCCATCCTTCCAGAGAGGCTTCAAAACGTCCGCCCCACAGTTTATGATTCGCCATAGGAAGGCCCCTTTCTATTTGTCTTTGTGAGCCTGAACCTCTGCGTGAACCTTAGACGGAAGGCCCCATAGCTTGATAAAACCAATCGCGGCATCCTGGTCAAAGGTATCTGCACTGGTATAAGTGGCCAGACTTTCATCATAGAGAGAATTGTCAGACTTACGCGCTACGACTGTCGCAGACCCCTTGTAAAGCTTCACTTTAGCTGTGCCATTGACCACCTGCTGAGTGGACTTGAGATAGGCAATCAGAGCTTCTGTCGCTGGATTAAACCAAAGGCCATTGTAGATGAGATTGGACAGTTCGTTTTCGATAATCGGCTTGAAATGAGCCAGTTCTCTGACTAGAGTTAGATCCTCAATTTCCTTGTGGGCAGCCAAGAGAGTCACCGCACCAGGGCATTCATAAATTTCCCGAGACTTAATTCCTACCAGACGATTTTCCACATGGTCAATCCGTCCAACACCGTGCTGTCCAGCGAGGTCATTCAGCTTAAGGATCAAGTCTGCCAGCTTCATCTTTTTGCCATCTAAAGCAACTGGCACACCCGCCTCAAAGTCAATATTTACATAGACTGGGCTGTCTGGCGCTGCTTCTGGCGCAACCGTCAAATCATAGGCGTCTTCCGGTGCTTCATTCCAAGGATTTTCTAAGACACCACACTCATTGGCCCGTCCCCAAAGGTTTTGATCGACTGAGTAAGGGCTATCCAGATCTGCTGGAATTGGCACACCATTAGCTTTGGCGTAATTAATCTCTTCTTCCCGAGACCATTTCCATTCCCGAACTGGAGCAATCACCTTGAGACTGGGATCCAAGGAGGCGATAGCGACTTCAAAACGAACCTGATCGTTTCCTTTTCCGGTACAGCCATGGGCAATGGTCGTCGCCCCTGTCTTGTGGGCAATTTCAACCAATTTCTTAGAAATCAAAGGTCGGCTCAGAGCGGACACTAGAGGATATTTTCGTTCGTAGAAGGTGTGTCCTTGCAGAGCAACCAAGACGTAGTCTTCCGCAAACTCGTCTTTAACATCAATAACATGTGATTCGATAGCGCCAACTTTCAGCGCCTTATCATGAATGAAATCCAAATCATTTCCTTCACCTACGTCCATACAGACCGCGATCACATCATAATCCTTGTCCAGCCAAGTAATGGCCACCGAAGTGTCCAAGCCGCCGGAATACGCTAAAATGACTTTCTCTTTAACCATGCGATTACCTCTATCCTTCTACATTTTATTTTTAAACATTCTACTGTATGAAAATGCTAATGTCAAGAGGAAATTTAATATTTATTAAAATAAAAACGTTTTATCAATTTTTATTCAAAATCAATATATTATATACTGGACTCAAAATAAGAAAAAAAAGAGTCTGTCAAGACTCCTTATTTTACGCGATAAAAAACATCAGGATGTTCGGAAACGCTTTGAGTAATGATAAAGCGATCTTGACTGGTATCAGTCGGATCCGTTCCATTGACAGTCTCCCCAGCTGGCAGGCTCTTTCCTGCTGGGATTATAAGAAAGGCAGCACCGGTTTGGTTTTTCCAACGAATCCCTGCTCGGTAAATTCCATTTTCATCTGGCCCAGAGTAATCTCCTGTCTCAAGCTTGGTAACATCTGACTCAATACCTGACGCATCAAATGTATAACTGTTCCCTTTTGCATCCTGCCAAGTACCAATCATGCTGGAAAAATCTCCAGAAGCAATAGCCTTCATATCCAAACTAGAAGTTGATGCCGTCTCTTTCTCCCCTTTGCTAGCTTCCTTGGCAGACTTTTCAGCTTCAGTTTCCGAATTCTGCTGAGAGCCTGTATCAGAAGTTTCCTGATTATCCGCTTGACCATCAAGTTCGCTCGAACTGGCCCCTCTTTCAGACTTTTTAGAAGATGCAGAACTAGTCGAACTTACTTTAGAATTGTTGGAAGCAGGATTCGTCTGCTCTTTCTTTTGGTTACAGGTTACTAGCACGAGTATGGCTGCTAGTCCTACAACCAAGATGATGATCCATTTTTTCATTTTTATCTCCTTAAGGTATTTTCTTATTACAATTGTGACATAAAAATAAAAATTTGCAAAGTAAAAACCAGCTCGAAAGCTGGTTTATCTTATTGAATTTGATTCAGCATGTTTTCGATATGCTGGATGGATTTTTCGCGGCCTAATAGATAAATCGTATCTGGCAGCTCTGGTCCATGCATTTCACCCGAAACGGCAATTCTAATCGGCATAAAGAGGTTTTTGCCCTTGATTCCTGTCTCTTTTTGGACAGCCTTGATTTGAGGGAAGATGTTTTCCGTCACAAAATCTGCATCAGACATGGCTTCTAACTTTTCTTTAAAGGCGGTCAACACAGTCGGTACCGTTTCACCAGCCATGACCTCACGCTCCGCATCTGTCAACTCTGGAAAGTCCGCAAAGAAGAGGTCTGTCAGCGGCACGATTTCGTCTACAGACTTCATTTGTGGTTTGTAGAGCTCCACAAGCTTTTCTGCCTTATCTGTCAAACGGCCCGCTTCTTCCAGGTATGGCTTAGCCAGAGCGAATATTGTGTCAAAATCTGCATTCTTGATGTATTCGTTGTTCATCCAGTCCAGTTTCTTCTGGTCAAAGGCAGCTGGGGACTTGCTGAGACGTTTTTCATCAAAGAGCTCAATCAACTCTTGGCGAGAGAAAATCTCATGCTCGCCACCAGGATTCCAGCCCAGCAGTGCAATAAAGTTAAAGACTGCTTCTGGCAGGTAGCCTTTCTTGCGATAATCCTCGATAAATTGCAAGGTATTGGTATCGCGCTTGGACAGTTTCTTGCCTGTTTCAGAGTTGATAATCAGGGTCATATGGCCAAATTCTGGAGCTTCCCAGCCCAGAGCTTCATAAACCATGAGCTGCTTAGGTGTGTTGGCAATGTGGTCATCTCCACGAATAACGTGAGAGATTTCCATCAGATGGTCATCAATAACAACAGCAAAGTTGTAAGTTGGGTAGCCGTCTTTCTTCTGGATAACCCAGTCACCACCGATATTGCCGCCTTCAAACTCAATGTCGCCCTTGACCATGTCAGTCCACTTGTAGACACCAGCTTCATTGACAGCCAGACGAACCGTTGGAATAATCCCCGCTGCTTCGCGCTCAGCGATATAGACTGCCTTTTCTTCCTCTGACATGCCTAGAAACTCATTGATATAACGCGGTGTTTCACCAGCCGCTTCCTGACGTTCGCGTTCAGCTGCTAATTCTTCCTCGGTCACATAGGACTTGTAAGCTAAGCCCTTTTCCAAGAGTTCATTGACGTATTTTTGGTAAATATCCAATCGCTCAGACTGGCGGTAGTTCTCGTGAGTCTCAGGACTTTCATCCCAGTCAATACCCAACCAGCGCAAGTTTTCAAGCTGTGAGCGTTCTCCGTCTTCTACATGGCGCTTGCGGTCTGTATCCTCGATACGGATAATGAAGATTCCACCATAGTGACGAGCATAGAGGTAGTTAAAGAGCGCAGTCCGCGCATTTCCGATGTGTAATAGTCCAGTCGGACTTGGTGCATAACGCACTCGAATCGCTTTTGTCAAAGTTCCATTCTCCTATTTGTATTTCGGGGAATCATTCCCACTCCGATTTTCAAACGTAATCATTATATCATACTCTGAGGGCAGAATACGACTTTACAATCTATTTTTACGACAGGCGCTCTTCCAGCTGGAAGTCAATAGGAAGCCAGGCCAGTACATTCTCCATCTGCTTTTCCCAGTAATACCACTCATGCTTACCTGGACTGTGGATGTAAGTAATCTCCAAGCCCAAGTCTTGCAGGTTTTTCACTGCCTCCTGATTAGCCTTGTAGAGAAAGTCTTCTTCACCACACCAAGCCCAAAGCTTAATCTTTTTATCAGATTGCTTGGCTATACTTTCCAGCGAGTGAGGGCTGCTGGTCCAGTCTTTATAGTCTCCAAAAACTCCTCGCAAATAGGCTGGCGATGCCATTTCAGCATTATCCGGACGAGCATCAAGAAAACTCAAAGCCCCAGAAAGACTAGCCGCGTATGAAAAGCGGTTAGACTTGAGAGCTAGCTTAAAGGCTCCGTATCCGCCCATGGAAAGGCCTGCGATAAAATTCTTCTCCCGCTTATCTGACATATTTGGGAAAAAGCGCTTGAGCACCCGAGGCAGCTCCTCAGCAATGGCTTCGTAATAGTTAAAACCGTACTGAGTATCGGTGTACCAGCCGTTGCTGGTATTAGGCATGACAACAATCAGATTCGTCGAGCGAACCAGACGCTCAATATTTGAGCGCTTGAGCCAGCTATTGTGATTACCGTTCATACCATGAAGCAGGTACAAAACAGGAATGTCCTTATCATCTGGCTTGTCTACGCGAGCTGCATCCGGATAGAGGACATTAACGCCCCATTCCATCTCCAAAGCCTCAGAATAATACTCTATTTTCATCACTGCCATTCGCATTTCTCCTTCGTATCTTCCTGACAAGAAAAAGCCGAAGCCCGACTTTTCTTGTATTTGTGTTGAGATTTTTACCGCACTTCCATAACGACCGGCAAAATAGCTGGACGACGCTTAGTTTGGTCAAAGAGATATTTGGCCAGACTGTCACGGACAGCACCCTTCAGCTCGCCCCAGTCAAAGCTATCCTGCGCCAGATAGTCTTCTACGGTTTTATTGATAATGTCAGAGCTTTCACGCAAAATATCTCTGCTCTTCTTGACATAGACAAATCCACGGGTGTGTACTTTAGCCTTGGAAATGATTTTCTTTTCCTTACGGTTAACTGTGAGTGCCACAATGAAAATACCATCTTCAGACAAGACCTTGCGGTCGCGCAGGACGATATTGCCCACATCACCAATCGCATTCCCATCAATCATGACATCTCCAGCTGATACTGCACCAGCAGGCACAAAATCACCATGGTCGTATTCCATGATGCTGCCCCGCTTAGGAATGAAGATATTTTCCGGCAGCATGCCAACTTCCATGGCAGCCTTAGCATGAGCATCCAAGCCACGGTACTCACCCTGAATCGGGAAGAGGTACTTAGGCTGCAACAGGTTAATCATGAGCTGCAAATCACGCGCATTTGCGTGACCCGAAACCCGCAGGTTTTGGGTAATCAGCTTGACAATGCCCCCAGCCTGATAAATCATATTTTCTACACGAGCCACGACCGCTTCCTTGGCAATAGAAGGCGTTGTTACGATGTAAATCAAATCACCTTCCTTGATTTCCACATAGCGGTGACGGCCGATTGACATCTTACGCAGGCCATTGATAGGCTCACCCATCCGGCCAGTCTCCAAGATAATCAATTCATGGTCTTCAAACTTAGACATTTCCTTGGGCTTGATCAAGAGGCGTTCGTCCACCAAGGACAGCTTCTTGAGGCGGATAGCCGTACGGACGATATTTTCAATGTCAAAACCTGTCAAAACCACTCGGCGGCCAGTCTCAGCAGCTGCATCAAAGACCTGCTGGATACGAGACAAGTTGCTGGCAACCGCCGCAACAATCACGCGGCCATCCCAGTCAGCAATCGTATCTTCGATTTCCTTGCCAACCTCGCTCTCACTAGCCACTTGAACGCTACTGTCCGCATTGGCTGAATCACTGAGCAAGGCCAGAACGCCCTCACGGCCAATCTCAGCCAGACGGCCAAAGTCTGTCGCGTAGGACGGGTTGGCAGACTGATCAAACTTGAAGTCACCTGTATAAACGATGCTGCCTTTTCTGGTCTTGATGACAATTCCCAAACTCTCAGGAATCGAGTGGGTCGTCCGGAAGAAGGAAACCACGGTTTTGCCAAATTCAATCTCGGTATTTTCATCAATCACATGGAAATCATTGAACTTCTTAACTGCATCGTTATTCTTGACAAAGAGCTTAGCCAGCTCAATCGTCAACTCTGATCCAAAAACCGGCACCTTAGCATCTGCCAAAAGATTAGGTAGAGCACCAATAGCATCTGCGTGCCCGTGTGTCAGAAAGACACCCGCAATCCGCTTCTTGTTTTCAAACAAATAGTCCATGTTGGGAACGACATAATCCACACCCAACTGCTCATTTTCTGGGTACTTCAGCCCAACATCCAATACAAAAATGGAATCATCCACTTCGGCAACGTAGAGGTTTTTCCCATTTTCACGTACGCCGCCCAAAGCAATCAGTTTAATATTGCTCTTGCTCATTTTTTCTCCTATTCAATTTTCAGAACCTCACTTTTATCAAAGATTCTTTATTTTATTACTAACGGTCCTTGGCTAGCCAAGTCGAATTACAGTCTTGCAAACCAAAGATTCGCATATCTAACCTATTATAGCATTTTTTCATGTTTTTTCAAAACAAAGAAAAATTGTTTTTCCATTGTGACTTAGAATGAAGCTATTTTTCTAACCACGAAAAAACACACCGACAGCAAAAAAAGAAACAGCCGCAAACTGTCCCTTTTTAGGGTTAGGCTTTACCAGTCAGATTAAAACGGACAAAATAAACCATTATCGCAGCTGTAACCAAGAAAGCCAGCCCGACCGTTGCCAGAGCATGAGCAGAAAAGAACAGCAGGCTAGCTATCAAGCTTAGAATCGGAAGTGCTACCTCTATAAGCAGAAACCTCATTGAAAATCTACGTTCTAGCTTGTTACAAGGAGTGTAGGGCAGAAGGACAGACAGGGGGGAGAAATTTTCATTGCCGAAATGCTCGGAAAGCCCAATCAACTTCTACCCAAAAGTGATAATGTCCAGAAGAAACAGCCGCTCAATCAAATGAGGAAAATCGGTGGGGCTGAGATCAGCCGAGACAAAATCGTGATTGGGATTACTGAGAAAGCCGGGCAGGATTTAGGTCGCCAAAATTCCAATCACTGCTACCCAAAGACCGATATGGCAAGGAAAGAGCAGAGGCAGAAAGAGGCAGGCCGTACAAATGACATAGTCGGCTTCATAGTCAAACAGTTGGTGGCGGCATTTTGTTTTTTTTCATATCTACTCTCTTTCCTGAATCCTAAAATCGATTAACCCGTATAGCCAAGCGCTGGTAGAAAAAGAGCCAGCAGTCTGCAAGAAAATTAAGGCCCAGCACAATGTAGAGGCCGCGAAGATTCTCCTTGGCATAGACCATACTGGCGTAAATCAGTTCCTGGCCATCTAAGTGATAATTCAACAAGTCCATCTCTTCTAAATAAATAAGCTTACTCCAAAATTCACTGCCTAGATAAATTAACAGAATATAATTTGCTACTCTGATTACTGGATACAGATATGATGCCAAATAGTAATGTGCATGCTTTTGAAGATGCCAGCGTCTCAGCCATTCTCGTCTATCAAGCTGAGGTCCTGCAAGAATAAAAGTGAGGACGGCCGCTGTCTCTACAACATCTTTGAAGGGATAGAAGCTCCATTTGAGAATAGGCTCAAAAGAATCAATACCTGTAATCCCGTAGCTCTTAATCACTAAACTATCCAAGAATTGATAATTGAAGATAATGAATAACATTAAAAATAATATTAAAAACAAGAAAAAGAAATAACCTTTTTTCCACCTTAAAAATCTTTTATACTTCCGACTCCGCCGAATCATCTGCAGCTTGAAATTGGGATTATTCGGTATATTCTCCGCAATAGGCTCACCGCAGACCGGGCAGATGACATAGTCGGCCTCATAGTCAAACAGCTGGTGCCGACATTTTTCTTTTTTCAGCTTCATTTTCTCTTTACCTTTCCAAAAACCCGAATATCAAGCCGTATGATATTCGGGTTTCTCACCTTTTATTGGCTCACATGGTCTTGCAAATTGCTTATCACCAGTCAACACCATAGTATCGGAGCATCCGCTTGCTGACCCGCATGCCATTGTACTGAATCAGCGAAATCCAACGGTATTTGTCAATCAAATCCTTGGCGACCATGAAGAAGAGTCCTTGCGGCATAACTCCCAGACTTGACAGAACATAGCTGTCTACTCCGATTGTTACGGAGGAAACAGCATTGAAGAGTAAGTCTACCACACTATTCCTATAGTATTCGTCATATTTTTCCAAGTCAAGACTTTTATTCAAGGCTGCGATTAGTTCCCTTAAATTTGAGGAAGAATTATATAAGGTTTTAAAGGTGTCCACTTGATTTCTTAAATCTACTCCACTTCTACCAGCTTGTATTATCAAATGAGATGCTCTAAGTGCTGTCTGCGAAGCAGTCAAATCAAGTTCTTCTATATTGACAGCCTCCTTCAATAAATCAGCGCTATCTTTTAGGGTTTTAACGGTATTGATAGTATTATAAATCAGTTCTCCCCTCTGAACCCCTCTTAGATAGGTATCGTAAGTGCGCCTGTCGTCATTGACAATCCAGGAACTGAAGTAGGTTTCGTTAGAATACTCTGGTACGACTTTCTCTAAAACACCTGTCTTGATATCCACGAAGTGAGACAAATACATATAGGCCGTCTCTTTTTCAAGAGTAGTCGCATTGGCATCGCGACCCATGTTTAACTTGGCCATCTCAAAAGCATAGTTCCATTGATTGGCCATGTTCTTAGCTTTTTCCTTTTCCTCCATCGCTTCTTTATCGACTGTCAGTTGATTTGCCACATCATTGACATATTCTTTTAAATCCCTATAAAATTGGTCGTCTTTCCGGTTTAATGACGTAAAATCATTGATGGACAAACCAACTTTTTGCAGGGAAGAGTCTACCAGATAGAGATTGGACAGCACTGTATCACTTATCTCCCCGTTCTGCGACTATTCCGCAAAAACAATCTGACTTGGCAAGACACCGCTCAAAGAGAAAAACAGAAGCAAAAGATACATTTGAACTTTTCTTATAATCGGCATAATCATACCCTCCTAATAATGAAAAGCAATGATGACACTTGAAAAACTGCTCCTACAATAACCTCCCTCCTAACTGCTAATTGTTTTCCAATCATCATTCCTAATATAAATATACAATGAAAACCCTTTCCTGTCAACGGTATCTTATACTTGCAAAGTACAAGAAAACAGGCCCCAGAGGGCTCTCACCCCAGATACACGGCATGCCAATCGTAGCAAAAAAAAAAAAAAACGACCTCTAGCTTTACTCAGCTAGAGGTCTGGTTTACTTCGCTGGTATGAGAGCAATCAGTTCATCCAAGGTGTAACTGAATAACAATTTTTTTATTTATTGTTTTTATTATTTTTTATAAACTTTTAATTCCTTCAACCGCTAATGATTTTCTTTTTATCTTAGCATTGGAAATCTCTATAACATAATAAAGCACTATTGATTGAATTCTCGAAGTTTGAAAACCATCTAAAAGCTTCTACTTTCTATACTATCGTTACAATCAGGCAAGCTAAGCAGGCCTGTCTGACAATTCAACCAATATTTCAAGTAAAGCAACTACTTATGTATTACAAACAACTATACCAACAAAGTAAACTTAAAAGCGAATGAATTTGGCTTCCTTTCTTTCTATTTCCTTAACTCTATTATAGTACACTATCCAGATTTTTGCAAGCGTTTACACATTAAAAATACAAAAATATTTTAAGACTTTTGAAAAAGTAGTTACACAAAGAAAAAAGGCCGTGACAAACTAATGCTGTTTTGTTATTCAGTTAATAATTCAGTATGTGTTGCTTTTTTTAGCCTGTAAGAATGTTATGAAACCTCTTCTCAAAAATTAGATTTTAATTATGTTGTTTTTATGTTAAAATAAATAGCGGTTATATACTTCTTTCTGTAATTTCTTTGGAATATTACCTATTTCATTCATTACTTTACATGAGTTTATAATTTAGAGAACTTTAATAAGGGGAATATTATTATGAGAAAAATTTTAAAAGAGGATAAACTTTATTCTTTAGTTGAATTTAGAGATAGGCTATACGATGATTTAGATTTATCAAGAAGCGATGTAGCTACTTTGCTATGTGCTATGTTGATTGCATCTATTGGCTTAAACATGAATTCCACTCCAGTTATCATTGGGGCAATGTTGATTTCTCCATTAATGACAACTATTATTGGAATTGGTTTTTCATTAGCAATACTAGATATGAAACTGCTCAAAAAGTCGTTTAAAATTCTTTCTATTCAAGTTTTGTTAAGCCTCTTAGCATCTACGATTTATTTTTTTATTTCTCCAATCTCTTTTGCAAGTTCAGAAATTATTGCCAGAACTTCACCAACAATTTGGGATGTAGTTATAGCTTTTGTGGGTGGACTAGCTGGAGTTATTGGAGCACGTAAAAAAGAAGCAAATAACATTGTGCCTGGAGTGGCTATCGCAACAGCTCTTATGCCCCCAGTATGTACTGTCGGCTATGCTATAGCAACAGGAAACTTTGAGTTTATGTTAGGAGCATCCTACTTATTTTTCATTAACTGTAGTTTCATTATGATTGCTACATACATAGGGACGAGCTTAACTATGGTGAAAAATCATTACATTAAACACAATCAAGAAGCCTATAAAATGCGAAAAATATTAATTCTAGTTTCGCTTATTCTTATTATTCCAAGTTTGGTTTCAGCGACTACCTTAGTGAGAGAGACCTTAATCAATGAATCTATAAATAAATACTTATCTGATCAGTTTAAAGAGAACACAATCCTAAAAAAGAACTATGATAAAGAAGATAATACTCTAAAGTTAACTATTTCAGGAAACTATCTTTCAGATGAGAAATTGAAAGAAATTCTTAGTAAACAAAACGACTATGGCTTGAAAAATATTTCAATTCAAATTTCACAATTATCCAATGACCGCTTAACCGAAAAAGACATCGTTGAGTATATTATTCAATATAAAAATGACCATGAACTTCAAAAAATTGATAAGGAGAAGAAAGAAACTCCAACTAAAAACAAGGAATAGAAACAATTTTCCTAGACAAATACACAAAAAAGAGAGAACAGAATTAATTGTTCTCTCTTTTTAGTTACTATAGTTAACAAAGACTTTTTATAAGGAAAATCGACTATTGGTATTATTTAACGTCTTTATCGTCTTTCTTAACCATATTTTTAACACCTTCGATCGCGCCTTCAACAGCATCTTTGGCATCTTCTGCAACTTCTTTAACTTTAGAAACTACTTTTTCAGCAGCTCCTTCTTTTTCTGTTTTTTTATCACCAGTTAATTTGCCAAAGCCTTCTTTAACAGAACCTTTAGCTTGGTTGAATTTTTCTTCTGTAGACATAATTGATACCTCCGTTATTAGTTTCAATTTTTAAAGAAATGAAAGAATATAAGAATTCCTAATCCTAATTAGAGAATTAACGAACGCGAGTTTTTTCATTTGATGCAGCGTCTTTAACAGCATCTACACCATCGCCAACTTTTTCTTGAACAGCTGAGAAGCCACCACTAATGCCAGATTTTGCTTTTTCGAATTGCTCTGAAGCAAATTCGCCTGTTGATTCAGCAACATCTGTCACTCGGTCTTGAAGGCTTACTGAATCCGCTTCGTGTTGTTCTTTTGTTTTAATATCAACAACATTGACATTTACTTCAACAACTTCCAAATCAGTCATCTTAGAAACTTCTTCTACAACAACTTTCTTGATTTCTTTGTATAAAGTTGGAACATTCTTTTGATATTCCGCAACCACATTCAAGTCAACAGCTACTTGTTCTTTACCAACTTCAACATTAACACCATGAGTGACATTGTCAGAGTTGACCAATTTATCTTTTATATTAGAGAAAAAGCCACCGTCAACAGCCAGCAAACCTGAAACTTTTTCTAAAGAGAGGCCGATAATTTTTTGAATGACCTTATCATCGTAAGTCAATTCACCTCTTACTTCATGAGTTGCTGGTTTCACTTCATGAGCTGCTTGAGCAACATCATTTTTAGTAAATTCTTTTACATCTTTAACATCTTTATTTGACATGTTAAACTCCTTTATTCTTATTTAAATATATTTTTATTTTGAATATAATATCCAATTCCTGCCCCTAGAGTAGCGCAAATCAAGACAAATAGAGTCTTAAAGAAGCCAAAGGATAGGATAAAACACGCTAGAATAATGCCTGCTAATCCAGACAAGATTGGATATTGATATTTTTTAAACCATTCCATTTTTTACTTCCTTACTTTACACGACTAGTAGTTTTTTTAGCCGCTTCTTTTGGCTTGAAGTCTGAGACAGAGATTTTAAGCTTGACATTATGATTGATTCCGAAGAATTCTGTCAATCCAGACGCAATTTCTTCTTGAATCAACTGACTTCTCTTGATGATGTTTTCCGAAGGAACGATTGCCCCTTTAACGGAAACCATGCATTTGTTTTTACGGCTATTTACTGAAACCGTAGGATCTTTAATTAAACCGTGTTCTGTTAACAGACTACGAACAAACCCTTCAATCGCTGAATTTTTCAGCATCAGTTTCCCATCCGCATCAGCTAGCTGAATTTCCAAACGTCTCTTAGGATAAAAAGCTATCACTAACATCAGTAGTAAGATTAAGCTTGCTAAAACCACAGTGCCCCAGAAAACATACCTAGAAAGATAGTAGCCCACAAAAGGAATCTGCTTCCAAGTGAATAACTTCCAACTAAATATCTGGAGCCCCAGACCGCTGACTTTATGAAAGTCTAGCAAAACAGGAATCAAAATTGTCAAGATTAAAATACAGAAAATAAGGGAAAGTATTTTTCTTGATTTTGACATATTGAATCCTCACATCATTAAATTTTAAATTGTATTTTGAAAGCAAAAAGGCAATTTACGCCTTTTTACCCAAAACAAATGATACAACAGCTACTACAATAACTGCACCAATGATAGAAGGAAGCAAGGCCATACCAGCCAAACTAGGACCCCAAGTTCCCAGAAGCGATTGACCAACAACTGAACCGACTAAGCCAGCAACAACGTTTGCAATAACACCCATTGAGCCGCCTTTTTTAGTGATTGATCCAGCAATAAGACCAATAACACCTCCAACAATAATAGACCAAAGCATATCGATTCTCCTTTCTAATTTTTCTAAATCAAAATTGTTCAATAATATTCTTTTATATTATTTTTTGATTAACATAATTATATAATTTTTTGACATAAAAAGGCAACATTTATGCTTATTTTCCTTTCTTTATTTATGTACTCAAAGTACATATATATAGTAAAAAGCCTATATTAAAGCGTTTTCAGTTCTTTTTGTAACATAATTGATGTTTAAAAAATTTCTTCACTTAGGATAAACGAATAAAAAATGGTATAATTATGTGATAATTAAAACACCATGTAATGAAGGATAATATATTAAAATGAGAGAATTATTGTCTAAAAAGAGCCACAGGCAATTAGAACTATTAGAACTTCTATTTAAAAACAAACACTGGTTTCATATTTCTGAGTTGGCTGAACTATTGAATTGTACAGAACGTTCAGTAAAAGATGATTTATCCCATGTCAAGTCTGCGTTTCCTCAATTGATTTTTCACTCCTCTACTAATGGTATACGTATCATCAATACTGATGATAGTGATATTGAGATGGTCTATCACTATTTCTTTAAGCACTCAAGATATTTTTCAATTTTAGAATTCATCTTCTTTAATGAGGGGAGAAAATCTGAAAGTATTTGTCAAGAGTTTTATATGAGTTCTTCTTCACTCTATCGAATAACAAATGATATTAACAAAATTATAAAAAAACAATATAATTTTAAGATTAGTCTCAATCCTATTCGAATTATTGGAGATGAGGTTGATATCCGTTATTTTTTTACACAATATTTTTCAGAAAAATATTATTTTCTTGAATGGCCCTTTACAGATTTTTCAGCAGAACCTTTGTGTAAACTATTAGCACTGGTTTATAAAGAAACTGCATTTCCTGTCAATTTCGCAACTCAACGAATGTTAAAATTGCTCCTGGTTACAAATTTATATCGAATAAAGTTTGGTCATTTCTTGGAAGTTGAGAAAGATTTTTTTAACAATCAATTGTTAGAATCTTTCATGCAGGCAGAAGGAATCGAAGACATTGTAGCGAGCTTTGATTCTGAATACCATATCTCTTTGAATAAAGAAGTGATAGGTCAACTATTTGTCTCCTATTTTCAAAAAATGTTTTTCATTGATGAAAATCTATTTATGAGCTGTGCAAAAACAGACAGCTATGTAAAAAATTCGTATCAATTATTAAGTGATTTAATTGATCAGATAGAAAGCAAATATAATCTTAAAATTGACAATAAGGACAATCTTATTTGGCATTTGCATAATACAGCACATCTGCATCGCCAGGAACTATCTACAGAGTTTATTCTGTTTGATCAAAAAGGCAATACAATCAAGAACTTTCAAAATATTTTCCCTCAATTTGTTTCAGATATTAAAAAAGGAATTGAACATTATCTAGAGACTTTGGATATCCCTAGCACACCAATGAAAGTTAACCATCTATCCTATACTTTTATCACTCACAGCAAACATTTAGTGCTGAATCTTTTACAAAATCAGCCTAAATTAAAAGTTTTAGTCATGAGTAATTTTGATCAATATCATGCAAGATCAGTAGCAGAGACACTTTCTTATTATTGCAGTAATAATTTTGAACTTGAAGTTTGGAATAAATTAGAACTATCAATCGATTCTTTAAAAGAAGCACCTTACGATATCATCATTTCTAATTTTATTATTCCACCCATTGAAAACAAGAGACTGATCTATTACAATAATATTAATACGGTCGCACTCATCTCCTTACTTAACGCAATGATGTTTATTCGCTTAGATGAGTAATTCAGACTATTTTTTTAACAAAAAAACCGCAATCTAGCGGTTTTTATTCATCTATGAGGGCAATTTGAAGAAAAAGGACATAGTCCTATTTAACAGAGAACTAGAGACTTTTAATCATTAATTGTCTAACTTTGTGGGAGCCGTACATTATTTAGTACGTATTCTTTCTCTTGTTTTTACAAAACTCTGAGCAAGCCTATTCAAACAAGCCATAGTAGTCTGCGATGGTCATCTTGGCTTTCTCATCTTTGTTTAAGTCCTGAATAATCTGCCCGTCTTTCATAACGATTAGTCGGTTGCCGTATTTGAGGGCATCCTCCATGTGATGGGTAATCATAAGGGCTGTGAGGCGGTCACGATTGACAAATTCATTGGTCAGCTCCATCAAGGCTACACTGGTCCTAGGATCCAGTGCTGCAGTATGCTCATCCAGAAGCAAAAGCTCTGGACGCTTGAGCGTTGCCATGAGCAGACTCAAAGCCTGTCTTTGCCCACCAGAAAGAAATTCAATCGGTGTATCCAGATGCTTGTCCAGACCATTACCGATTTTCTCAATCGTCGCCTGAAACTCTTCCCTATAACTGTTGAGCCCACGGGGCACCAAGCCACGCTTTTCACCTCGGAATTTGGCAATGAGAAGATTTTCCGCCACTGTCATACGCGGAGCCGTTCCCATCTTAGGATCCTGAAAGACACGGGACAGGTACTTAGCCCGCTTTTCTGGTGAAAAATGAGTGACATTTTCCCCCAAGATATGAATGCTGCCGCTGGTCAAAGGGAGAGTGCCGGCAATGACATTGAACAGGGTTGACTTTCCTGCACCGTTTCCACCTAAAATCGTAATAAAATCATGCTCGTGAATGTCTAAAGAAACATCATTTAGGATGATTTTTTCTTCATCAAAGCCGCTCTTTACAAGCTTGGTTGCATTTCTTAATTCTACAATCGCTGTCATTTGCTTAACTTGGCTCCTTTAAAGAATTTATTTTTCAGGGTTGGAATCATGAGACAGACGGCCAGAATCACCGCACTGTAGAGACGGAGATAGTTGGTATTAAAGCCGAGAGCAATAACGCCCCAGATCAAGAACTGATAGGCAATCGCACCAACGACAATGGTAATCAGACGCTCTGCCAAGGTCAGACTCTGGAAGAGCACCTCGCCAATGATAAGACTGGCCAGACCGACAACAATTACTCCAATCCCACGGGAAACATCTGCATAGCCTTCCTGTTGGGCAATCAGCGCCCCAGCTAGAGCAATCAAGCCATTTGACAGAATCAATCCCATCAACTCCATACGGCCGGTATTGATACCAAAACTGCGGGCCATATCCGGATTATCTCCGGTCGCGATATAGGCCTGCCCTAGCTTAGTATCCAAGAAAAAGAGCAGGGCCACAATCACTAAGCTGACAAAAATTAAACCAGTCAGCAGGTCATTGACTTCCCCTGAAAATGGTAGAACATCCTGAATCTTACTGCTGCCTAAAAGCCCTAGATTGGCACGCCCCATTAACATCAGCATGATAGAGTGGCAGGAGGTCATGACCAAAATCCCAGAAAGCAGAGTCGGAATTTTCCCCTTGGTATAAAGCAGGCCTGTCACTGCACCCGCTGCACAGCCCGCTAAAACAGCTGCTGCTGTTGCCAGAAAAGGATTGACTCCCTTGGTAATCAAGGTAACAGCCACCGCCCCGCCCAAGGGGAAGGAGCCTTCTGTCGTCATATCAGGAAAGCCCAGAATCCGGAAGGTCATAAAAATACCTAGACCTAGGACGGCCCAAACCAGTCCCTGAGAAATAATGGAAAGAATCATAACATTGTCCTAACTAATTAAAATCGTTTCTCTATTTTAACATAAAAAAGGAGCCAATTTCAATGCCGATTCGCAGACAAAGAAATTGACTTCCTAACTATTCCTCAACAACTGTCATCCGACCAGTATCTACATCATAAACCGCTCCAGATATTTCTACATCAGCTGGAATCAGCGGTGACTGTCGCAGCAAGGCCATGTCCTCGCGCACACTTTCCTCTACATCTGTAAAGGGCAAAAAGTCCTGATTGCTGACATCGACGCCTAGTTCTTTATGAAGATAGGCCGTAAAATCCTCATTCTTGAAGGTCTGTGCCCCGCAGTCTGTATGATGTAAAACTACGATTTCCCGCGTTCCTAGCTGCTGCTGCGAAATAACCAGCGAGCGAATCATGTCCTCTGTTACCCGACCGCCGGCATTGCGCAAGATATGGGCGTCTCCTAGTGCCAGTCCTAGAGCCTGAGCCACGTGGAGCCTAGAGTCCATGCAGGTCACGATGGCTACCTTGGTCTTGGGCTTGATCGGCAGATGTGCCGTTCCATGCAGATCGACATAAGCTTGATTGGCCTTCATAAAATTTTCAAAATATGACATTCTTTCCCCTTACTGGTACTTTGATATTCAAATAATTTTATATTATCTTACCATCTTTTCTGCTATTTGTCAGCTGTCGGCTTTGTTACAAAAAATAGGACAGATAAATCCAGCATCTAGCCTAATTTCTGTCCTAGTTTTATTCCTTATGAGCTTCTTGGAATAAACTTGCTGAGTGAGCCTGCAAAGGTTTGAAGATTGAGACTTTGCACATAGACTTCACCAGTTCCTTGGAAGGTGTTGACCACTCCTTCACCTGTTCCGATAGACTGCCAGAAGCCATTTTCTAGATGGATATTATAATTCAAAGACTGGCTCCAAGCTACTACATGGGCATTGTCAATCGTCACTTCTTGGTTATGAAGCTCAATTTTTTTAATAGATCCAAAAGCATTGGCCAAAAGAGTGCCCTGACCTTGGGTCGTCATGACGAAGAGACCCCCTTG
Organism: Streptococcus sanguinis; assembly: GCF_026781265.1. Classification (GTDB taxonomy): domain Bacteria; phylum Bacillota; class Bacilli; order Lactobacillales; family Streptococcaceae; genus Streptococcus; species Streptococcus sanguinis_T. The sequence goes on along the minus strand of NZ_JAKUVC010000005.1, from coordinate 32,664 downwards.
CCCTCCAAAGATAGCCTTGCCAACAGACTGACGCTCCATCGTATAGTAAGCTGTGCCATCAAGGGCAAGAAAGGCACCGTCATTGAGCCGGTATTGTTTTTCGCCTAGCTGAAGAGGAATAACCTGACCAGGAGAATCTGGTGCCAAAGCAAGGTAACCATTATCAGACTGGGCAACAGCCTGGGTGATGAAGGTACTTTCGCCAGAAACCATCGAACGTCCCACAGCCTTGACAAAACGTCCCAAACCAGAACCGCTAGCATTGAGCTGGGTATTCAGAGTCACATTTGGCGTGTGGTAGACCATGCTGCCACGCTGGATAAAGACGGTTTCTCCTTGATTGAGCGACAACTCAACCAAAGGAAACTGCATATTACTGTCCATAGAAAATCGCATAAGAAATGCCTCCTTCTTATTATGACTTGATTATAACATTTTCATATATTTTGGACAAAGGAAAACTGAAGAATCGAAAAAAAGAGACTGCCTGAGTCTCTCCTAGAAATTTTCAAGAATTGTTAATATGTAGATGTGGGCGAAGAACATTAGCAAAGGTTTCAATATTGAGACTTTGGATGTAAATTTCCCCAGTTCCATGAAAGGTATTGACTACTCCTTCGCCAGTCCCCATGGACTGCCAGAAACCATTTTCTAAATGAATATCATATTCCAGCTCTCTGCTCCATGCTACCACGTGAGCATTGTCAATCGTTATCCGATCATTATGCAGCTCGACCTTTTGAATCGAGCCAAAGGAATTTACCAAGAGTGTCCCCTGACCTTGGGTACTCATCACATAAAAGCCTCCTTGACCACCAAAGAGAGCCCGACCTACTGACTGCGTCTCCAAGGTATAAGAGGCGGAACCATCCATAGCCAGAAAAGCCCCATCATTCAGGCGGTACTGCTTTTCTCCTAACTCCAGAACAACAATCTGACCAGGTACATTAGGTGCTAAGGCTAGACGACCGTTATTTGATTGGGCAGTTGCTTCAGTGATGAACACTCCTTCGCCAGAAGCCATAGAACGGCCCACAGCTTGGATTGCCTTGCCAAAGATTGATTGAGATTCTGCATTCACTTTGGCATTCAGGACAACATTGGGAGTGTGGTATATCATGCTCCCAGTCTGAATACGAACAGACTCTGATACATCTAAGGCAATCTCCGCCAAGGGAAATTGAGCATTATTGGTAATAGAAACATTCATACGATGATCTACCATGGTTGATTATCCTCCTAAAAAATCTGGAAAAACAACTTATAGGAATTTCCAGACAAATCCTATTTTTTCTAGCAATATTATAGCACGCGCAATAACTTTTCGCAATACTGTTAAATCAGGAAAATACTTTCTTTAAGACTTCCCCAATCGTCGTCACACCGATGACTTGGATATTGTCTGGAACTTTGAGACCGTTCAGAGAGTTTTTAGGAGCGTAGACTTTGGTGAAGCCCAGCTTTGCTGCTTCATTGATGCGCTGCTCGATGCGATTGACTCGACGGATTTCGCCAGTCAGGCCAATTTCACCGATAAAACACTCTTGGGGATTGGTAGGTAAATCCTTGTAGCTGGAAGCAATGGCAACCGCTACCGCCAAATCAATAGCCGGCTCATCTAGCTTGACGCCACCAGCTGACTTAAGGTAGGCATCTTGATTTTGCAGGAGGAGCCCCGCCCTCTTTTCCAGAACCGCCATAATGAGGCTGGCTCTGTTAAAGTCCAGTCCAGTCGTGGTTCGCTTGGCATTGCCAAACATGGTCGGTGTCACCAAAGCCTGTACCTCTGCTAAAATCGGCCGCGTTCCTTCCATGGTTACAACGATGGAAGAGCCTGTCGCGCCGTCCAGCCGTTCTTCCAGAAAGACTTCACTGGGGTTGATAACCTCAACTAGCCCACCAGATTGCATTTCAAAAATGCCAATCTCATTGGTGGAGCCAAAGCGATTTTTGACTGCTCTCAAGATACGAAAAGTGTGCTGACGTTCGCCCTCAAAATAAAGCACGGTATCCACCATGTGCTCTAGCGTTCGGGGGCCAGCTAAGGTTCCTTCCTTGGTCATGTGACCAACGATAAAGGTCGCGATATTATTGGTCTTGGCCAGCTGCATGAGTTCAGCTGTCACCTCTCGAACCTGAGAAACAGAGCCTTGAACACTGGAAATTTCTGGCGACATCACTGTCTGAATGGAGTCGATAATCAGAAAATCTGGCTTAATCTTTTCAATCTCTGTGCGGATATTTTGCATATTGGTCTCGGCATAAAGATAAAATTCACTGTCAATATCACCAAGCCGTTCCGCCCGCAGCTTAATCTGCTCAGCTGATTCCTCCCCGCTGACATAAAGGACGGTGCCCTGATGAGAAAGCTGGGTAGATACCTGCAGAAGCAGGGTGGACTTCCCGATACCGGGATCTCCACCAATCAGAACCAGACTGCCAGGCACTACACCACCACCCAGCACACGATTGAACTCGTCCATTTCTGTCTTGGTCCGGTTGACATCAATCGAAGTGACCTCAGCCAGCTTCATGGGCCGAGTCTTTTCGCCCGTCAAGGAAACACGGGCATGCTTGACCTCAGCAGCTTCTACTTCCTCAACAAAAGAAGACCAAGAGCCGCAGTTAGGACAGCGGCCTAGATACTTGGGCGAATGGTATTCACAATTTTGACAGACAAAGGTCGTTTTTTTCTTAGCGATGGTGATTCTCCTTATTTTCTAATAATCCAAACAAAAGCAGATAAGACCTGACAAACTTGCTCTATTTTAGTAAAGCCAGCCTCTTCTAGTAGGTTTGCAACTTCTTGAGGCGAGAGGGTATTCATCAAACTAGCTTGATTCTCATAAGTACGCTGAATTTGTTGCTGATTGGCTCCTAGCTCTGAAGCAAGTGTTTTCCAATAGCCTAGTTGCTGGTTGGAAAAAAAACTAAGAATCAGAAGGCCATCTTCACTTAAAGACTCATAAATTTTTCGAAGAAAAAAGCTGGGATTTTCAACAAACTGCAATACTAGCAAGCAAGAACAAATCTGATAAGCAGAAGGTAGCACTGCTTCTTCAAATCGACAATTAAGATACTCCGCTTGAGGCAGATAAACCTGTCTTTTAAGCTCTTGTAGCATCGCCTCACTTGGCTCCACTACCGTCAATCCGGCCTTAGGAAATAAGGATGCCAAACCATTCAACTCATCCGTCTGGCTTGCTAAAGCTAACACCTTATCGACTTTTAAACTGGGGGCTAATCTAAGCAATACTCCTCGGAAAATCACATCTAGCATCACATCGTAGCCTGGAATTTTCTGACGAATTTCTGTTGCATAATCCTTGTTCTTAAATTCTTTCATATTCTCTTCTATCTCTAAATCCTTTTGTTAAGATTCTTTTTACGACGAAACATTAAAACTTCAGTTCATATTCAACAAACTGGCAAAAATCAATCTGCTGATCAGCTACAAACTGGCGGATGAGCATGCGATGGGCTACAAGAGCTACCGTCTCGTAGTCTCTGTATTTGCTTAAGGCACTGAAAAAGCGGGCTTTCATCTGCTCAGCCGTTTCATACTGGACAGGACTTCTTGCAGGGAGACAACCATTATTTTCAAAAAACAACTCCCGAGCCTGCTCAAACTTTTCTATCCCACTCTCATATACCTGCCATTCATGCAGCAAAGGCTCCACAAAAAGCGCCAGTTGGCGGTCTCGAATCAAATAGGAAGCCGTCTCCAAAGCTCGCGTCACAGAAGATGAAATCAGAATTTCCGCCTGTTCCAGCAGAGGATTAGCAGCTGCCTCTGTCGCCATCCGACGACCAGCAGCCGACAAAGGAGCCAAATCTAGTCCAAAGCCAGTGTAACCAGTCTCTTCCAAAAGTGAATAATCTGGCTCTCCATGGCGGATAAAAATTATTTTCATGCTAAGTTCCTCATAAAACTATCCAATCTTGATTCCGCAATCTTGCCATTGCTTCAGTATTTTAGAGAATTTCTTCTGGTTGGCAACTCCGACAGCGGACAAATCGACGGAAACCTGATAATTCTCCTTGACAGCTGCCAAAACGGAAGCTTTGACACAGCCATTGCCATCTACCCCTATAAACTCTATGCTTTTAGCACCAGTTCCCTCTAAAAACTCTTTTAAATCCGGATTCGTAAAGCAAGAAGCCCGACGCTTCTCAAGGATGCGAGAAGATACAACCTGCAAACCAGTCGCAAATTTCTTCTTCCTATCTTTTCTCTCCCAGAAAAAACGGTTGAGAATATAGATAACTCGGTCGCTGGGATAACTAGCTATTTTGTCATTGACAGCCGCAGTCAGTGCTTCATTATCATATACTTTTCCTGCAGCAACATAATCTGACTGCATATCTACAACTAATAAATAGTCTGACATTTTCTTACTCTATTTCCCTGTCGAGCCAAATCCGCCGGTCCGCACACCTTCCGCTTCATCTCCATCAGCAATCAGAAATGGTGCAAAGACAGCCTGCACTACACGTTCGCCAGCTTCGAGGACGACTTCCTGATCTGTGATGTTTTTCATCTGAGCAAAGATATGCCCTTCGTTTCCAGGATTACCATAGTAGTCGCCGTCAATGACCCCAACGGAGTTAATCAAGACCAAGCCTTTTTTACGAGGATTGGACGAGCGATCATAAAGATAGAGCACCTCGCCCGGCTGCATATAAGCCTTGACACCAGTCGGAACCAGCTTAATCTCCCCTGGCGCAATGAGGGTGCTCTCTGCCACTTTCAAATCGTAGCCAGCTGCGTGAGCTGTCTCTCTCTTAGGCAGCAAATCTTCATTTGTAAAGCTGGAAACCAGCTCGAATCCGCGAATTTTCATGCATTTCTCTTTTCTATTTTTGCTGTCCCTATTATACTAAATTCGTAAAAAACAAGCAAAAAACCGCCAATTGGGCGGTTCTCCCTAGTATAGATTTCTGATGATCTCTCCATTATCCAGATAGGTAAATTGCTCCGTCAGGTCTGATGTGAAAACTTGATACATTTCTTTAAAGCTCAAGGCCAGCGAGTGGTGATCAAGATCCTCGCGTTTAATCCAGAACACTTCTCCTTCGTCGGACGAGACCAGCTCTCCTTCAAAACGATTGGTTTTGTAAAGAAAAACGACGTAACGTTCATCCTTTTCGGTATAAAACTGCTTGACACCGCATAACCTAGGCTCATAGATGGTCAGACCTGTTTCCTCCTTGATTTCCCGTATTACTGATTTGACAAAGGATTCATGATTTTCAACATGGCCGCCTGGAAAACAAAGGCTAGTCCAATCATCATTTACTTTATTTTGTACTAAAATGCGGTCCTCATCATAAACCATACACATATTTGTTAAAATAACTCGCTCCGCTCTTGACATCTGTGCTCCTCCATCTACCGACCGATTCGCTCGGCCTACCTGTGACTCATTATAACATAAAAGACATCAAATTGATGAAAATCTAGATTTTTCAGCCTTTCCAGCAAAAAAACCGCCAATTGGGCGGTTCTTATAGGGAGATTATTATGAAAAAGAAAAGTTTTAGGATTTCTAAACAAAGTTAGGAGGTCTTTGTTTATGATCTTAGTATAGGACACTTATCTTAAATTTTCCTAAAAGTAACTTAAAAAAATGAAATAATTTTTTACAGCTCTTGCAAGAGGTACTGAAACAGCTCCAAATTGCCCTTTTCTTCGTTAATTAAAAACTCTGGATGCCATTGAAGGCCTATGATACGATGATTGTCAACCGATTCGATCGCTTCGATGGTATTGTCTCTTGGGTCAAAGGCTGTCGCGCGGAAATTAGGTGCCAAGTCCTTGATGCTTTGGCGATGAACCGAATTAATCTGGCTAGCCTGACCAAACAAACGCTCCACAACGCTATCTTTCTCCGTGCGAATGGAGTGCGAAGTACCAAATGGCAAGCCCTGCCAGTGATTATCAATGTGCTGATTGAGAGTGCCGCCAAAAGCAACATTTACCAACTGCAGACCGCGGCAAATAGCCATGACTGGCTTGTTTTGGCGCAGAGCTTCTTTCAAGAGTGCCAACTCAAACTCATCGCGAACAATATTGTAATCGTCACTATCGATAGTCTTTTCTTCCCCATAAAACTGTGGGTGAACATTTTGCCCGCCTGACAAGATCAGCTTGTCAATCGTTTCTACGTAATCCTGAACTAAACTTTTATCGCCAACAGGAATCACCATCGGCAGACCACCAACCATTCGTACGCCATCCACAAACTTGCGTGAAACAGAGGTGTGAATATTCTTTCCAGCTTCATCTACTGGACAAAGATTGGCTGAAATTCCAACAATTGTTCTGCACATACTGTGATTCCCCCTTATTTTGATATAGTATATCTTACCACGCCTTTTCTCAGTCGTCCAATAGATTTTTTTTAAGCTGCTTATAAAATTTTTTTATCAAATACTCTGCATGTCTCTCAAATATAAAACTCTCGAATGCACTATAAGCACAAATGAGAGTTTGGAAAAATGTCTCAACTTTCTACTCAAAGACAAACTGGTTATGATAAAGTTCTGAGTAGAAACCACCCAGTTTGAGGAGCTGGTGATGATCGCCCTGTTCGATGACCTCTCCGTCTTTGAGGACGATAATCTGGTCTGCATTTAGAATAGTCTTGAGGCGGTGAGCAATAACAAAGCTAGTCCGGCCAGCCACAACGGCTTCCATGGCTTGCTGAATCTTACTCTCCGTCACCGTATCGACATTGGAAGTCGCTTCGTCCAAAATCAAGACTTGCGGATCCGTCAGCAAAGTTCTAGCAATGGAAATCAGCTGTTTCTGGCCAGTTGAGAAGATATTTTGATCATCATCAACGATGGTATCATATTTGTCTGGCAGACTTTCGATATAGTCATGAATATGGGTCGCATGCGCAGCTGTTTCGACCATTTCCTGACTGGCATCCGGCACACCGAAGCGGATATTGTCCCGAATCGTACCGCTAAAGAGCACCGAATCCTGCAGGACAATGCCCACATGGCCCCGTAAGCTATCCAACTCATAGTCCCGAATGTCGCGACCGTCAAACTCAATGCTGCCACTATCCACATCGTAAAAGCGATTGAGCAGGTTCATAATGGTCGTCTTACCTGAACCAGTAGGGCCAACAACAGCCGTCATCTTGCCCTTAGGGGCTAAAATAGATACGTCTTTGAGAATAGGCTTGCCTTCCACATAAGAGAAGTCCACATGCTTAATCTCCACAGAGTCTGTGAGCTCTGTGAAAGCAGGGGCATTCTCTGGCCGGACTTCCTCCGGCGCATCAAACATCTCCTGAATCCGGTCAGCCCCTGTAAAGGCCAACTGCAAACTACCCCAGCTGGCTGCAATCTGGATGATAGGCTGATAATACTGCTGGGAAAACTGAGTAAAAGTAGTAATCAGGCCAACTGCAACTGCCGTTTCGACATTGGGATCGCTCAGTAAGACAGCGGAACCAACAAAAATAACAATAGCTGTATTAATCAAATTCATCCCGTTCATGATAGGGAAGAGAAGGCCTGAAAAGGTTCGGCCTTTAAAGGTCGCTGAGCGCACTCGATCATTCTGCTCAATGAAACCTTTGATGACCTCCTCCTGCATTCCCTGAACGATAACAGCCTTCTGACCTGAAATGGTCTCGTCCATATAAGCATTGAGGCGGCCGACTTCTTTTTGCTGAAGATTGGTGTACTTTCTGGCCAGCCTGACAATGACCACTAGAAGAAGAAAAGCAACCGGTGTGCTGGCTACCGTTATCCAGGCCAATCTAGCATTTTGGACAAACATGATAATCACTAGACCCAGATAGAGCAAGGCATTGCTCATAACTTGGATCATACTCTCATTTAGAGCCTGCAGGATGTTGTCCAAGTCGCTGGTAAAGCGCGACAGAATATCTCCATCCTGATGGCGGTCAAAGAAAGCGACAGTCATCTTGGACAGCTTGCCAAACAGGCCCTTACGCATCTCATTGGTCGAATGGGCAATAACTCGGGTCATCAAAAGCATGTAAATCAAGCTGGAAACAGACAGGCAGACAAAGGACACCAATACACTGCCCATGACGCTGCCAAAAGTCGACAGAATCTGATCAGTCTCACCCTTCTCCGCAAAAGCCCGTCCCAACTCAACTAAATGCTGAACAGCCTGACCGACATAAACCGGAAAAAGGACCTGAAAAATAGTCGCTGTTACCATCATCAAAAGGACAATGACAAAGGATAATTTGTAACGCTTAAAATATTGCCAAAAAAATGCAATCGTCCGCATCTTAGTCCTCCCTTCCTTTCTGAGTTTCGTAGATTTCACGGTAAACATCGTTAGTTGCGACCAATTCCGCATGCGTCCCTTGGCCAATCAGCCGACCCTGATCCAAGACCAGAATCTTATCTGCATGAACGACGGAGCTAATCTTTTGAGCGATGATAATCGTTGTCGTTCCTTGCAGCTCTTTGTTCAAAGCTTCTTGAACCAGCTTTTCTGACTTGGCATCCAAGGCTGAGGTCGAATCATCTAAAATCAAAATATTGGGATTGTTGACAACACCTCTGGCAATGGACATCCGCTGCTTCTGACCGCCAGAGAAGTTGCTGCCACGCTCCTCCACTGCACTGTCAAAACTCTCTTCCATACGGCTGATAAATTCACTGGCTTGGGCAATGCGAGCCGCCCGCTCCATCTCAGGCAGTGAAGCGTTGAGCTTGCCCTGACGGAGATTATCCGCAATCGTCCCGCTAAATAGAATCGCTCGCTGGAGCACGATGGAAACATTTTTTCGAAGAGTTCCCTGACTGAGCTCTCGCAAATCGCGACCGCCAATCTTGACAGAACCTTCTTGCGGATCAAAAAGACGCGGAATCAGCTGGGCCAAGGTAGATTTCCCAGCGCCTGTCGCACCGACAACGCCAATCATTTGCCCCGGCTCAACCTCAAAGCTGATATCCTTTAGCATTGGCTTGTCATCATTGGGATAAGAAAAAGTCACATGCTCAAAGCTTAGGCTGCCTTCTAGTTCTTCATCTGGTGAGTCTGGGAAAGTCATAGCTGGCTCCGTCGCCAATACTTCCTTGATCCGACGAATAGAAATGATCCCCCTCGTCACGCCATTTCCCAAGAAGCCAACCATAATGATAGTGAAAATAATCTGGCTCAAATAACCGATAAAAGAAGCTATAGAGCTAACCAGTCCTGGCTCAGCCTGAATCATGCCAGACAAAGTCCAGATAGCCAAGTAAACAGAACTGTAGCCGACCAACATCATCATTGGCTCAATGATTGAAAAAGCATAGCCAATATAGAGATTCTCTGATAAAAGTTCATCAGACACCTGACTAAACTTATGAAACTGGTCTTCCTCCCGAACGAAGGACTTGACCACTCGCACACCACGAAGATTTTCCTTAGCAATGGCATTAATCTTATCCAAAAGAGTTTGGAATTTCTTAAAACGAGGCCCCATCATCCCCATCATGACAGCCGTTAGACCAGCTATGAGCACAATCAGCAAGAAGATAATCCACCAGAGAGAGGGCATGGTCACAATGGCCAAGATGACTGAACCGATAAAAAGGATGGGCAAGCGAAGAAGAATTTGAAAGAGCATCATGGTCACATTTTGAATCTGATTGATGTCATTGGTCATCCGCACGACTAGATTTCCAGCGTTGAATTCCTCAATATTGGCATAAGAAAAGGTCTGTATCTTGCGGAAAGTCTCCTCACGGAGATCTGATGAGACCGCCTGGGCAATGTAAGCTGCCAAGGTCACATTAATTCCTCCTGCCACCAGCCCAACGAAACCGATACCAATCAGCCAGCCGCCCATACTGTAGATGGTCTGGCTATTTTGCTCCTGCAGAGCATCTAAGATGTGCTTTAAAAACCAGGGCAGTAAAAGAGAGCTGGCAATCATCAATGAGGTCATTAAAAACGAACTCAGGGCATACCATTTATACCGTAATAGACTTTTAAAAAACATGCTTCCTCCTACTTTTTCATATTTGACTTAGTTTCCTTACTATATCACAGATAAAAACAATGTCAAGCAAGAAATTTCTTATATTATATGGTAAAATGAGATATAGAACTCTAAAACTGATTTAAATTCAGACTCGGAATTTCATCATAAGGAGAAGATATGGATAAACAACGAGTTGCTGTGATTGGTCCTGGTTCTTGGGGAACGGCCTTATCACAAGTGTTAAATGACAACGGACACGAGGTTCGTATTTGGGGAAATATCGCTGAACAAATCAACGAAATCAACGATGAGCACACCAATAAACGCTATTTCAAAGATATTGTACTGGATGAAAAGATCAAGGCTTATCATGACCTAGAAGAGGCTTTAAAAGATGCGGATGCCGTGCTTTTTGTCGTGCCGACCAAGGTAACCCGTCTGGTAGCCAAACAAGTAGCTCAAGCTCTGAACCACAAGGTAAAAATCATGCACGCCTCCAAGGGACTGGAGCCCAATACCCACGAACGGATTTCAACTATCCTAGAAGAAGAAATCCCTGCAGAGCTACGCAGCGAGATTGTCGTCGTCTCAGGTCCCAGTCATGCTGAGGAAACCATTGTACGCGATATTACCCTAATTACTGCTGCTTCTAAGGACCTAGAAACAGCTAAATATGTGCAGGGGCTCTTCAGCAATCACTACTTCCGCCTCTACACCAATACCGATGTCATCGGAGTGGAGACTGCAGGGGCTCTGAAAAATATCATCGCAGTTGGAGCTGGTGCTCTACATGGACTAGGCTATGGCGACAATGCCAAGGCTGCCATTATCACGCGCGGCCTGGCCGAAATCACGAGGCTAGGTGTCAAGTTAGGAGCCAACCCTCTCACCTACAGCGGCCTATCTGGTGTTGGTGACCTGATTGTCACTGGAACCTCTGTCCACTCCCGCAACTGGCGGGCCGGCAATGCTCTAGGACGTGGCGAGAAATTAGCTGATATTGAAGCCAACATGGGCATGGTTATCGAAGGAATTTCTACCACTAAGGCTGCCTATGAACTGGCCCAAGAGCTGGATGTTTATATGCCGATTACCCAAGCTATCTACAAGGTTATTTATCAAAACTGTAATATCAAAGATGCCATTTATGAAATCATGAACAATGAATTCAAGGCTGAGAACGAATGGACTTCGTTCTAATAGAAAGGAACTGATTATGTCAAAAGTTAAGAAAGCCGTCATCCCTGCAGCTGGTCTCGGAACCCGCTTCCTGCCAGCCACTAAAGCTCTGGCCAAGGAAATGTTGCCGATTGTTGACAAGCCAACCATCCAGTTTATCGTTGAGGAAGCTCTCAAATCTGGAATTGAAGATATTCTAGTTGTTACAGGTAAGTCAAAACGCTCAATCGAAGACCACTTTGACTCCAACTTCGAATTGGAATACAATCTCAAAGAAAAAGGTAAGAACGACTTGCTCAAATTGGTCGATGAAACCACTGGTATCGGTCTGCACTTCATCCGTCAGAGCCATCCACGCGGACTGGGAGATGCTGTTCTTCAGGCTAAGGCTTTCGTTGGAAACGAACCTTTCGTTGTCATGCTTGGTGATGACCTCATGGATATCACCAATGATAAGGCTGTACCGCTAACCAAGCAATTGATTGATGACTACGAAGCTACTCATGCTTCTACTATCGCTGTCATGCAGGTCCCTCATGACGAAGTTTCCTCTTACGGGGTCATTGCCCCTCAGGGTGAAGGCGTCAAAGGTCTCTACAGCGTGGAAACTTTTGTCGAAAAGCCAAAACCTGAAGATGCACCGAGTGATTTAGCTATTATTGGCCGCTACTTGCTGACACCGGAAATTTTTGAAATCTTGGAAAATCAAGCTCCTGGCGCTGGGAACGAAGTCCAGCTGACCGATGCAATTGATACCCTCAACAAGACGCAACGCGTGTTTGCTCGCGAATTCAAGGGTGATCGCTATGATGTCGGCGACAAATTCGGCTTTATGAAGACTTCTATCGACTACGCTCTCAAGCATCCGCAGGTCAAAGACTCCTTGAAGCAGTATATCATTGACTTGGGTCATAAACTAGAGAAAAAACAAGAGAAAAAATAATGGCTTCAAACAACTAACGTTGAAAATAAAATTTTAGCTATAAAAAAGAGGTTAATTGAACCGCACCCCAAAGTTAGACAGAAAAAATCTAACTTTTGGGGGTCAGTACAAATGGACCTCTTTTTTGATATTTCATCAGTTATTTTCTAAAGACTCATTAAATCAAGGAATGATGAAAGCCTAGAAAAATCAGAAGGGCCGCTAAGGCAAGATAGCCAAACAAGACCAGCCAGCGCTGAGCAGGTTTAAAGGCATTGCTTGAGCCTTTTACAGGTAAAATGACCGCACAGAGTATGCCGCCAATCAAACCGCCCAAATGCCCAGCCAAGCTGATGCCAGGCATGAAACTAAAGATGATATTGACCACAATTAAGGTCATATAAGACTGCCCCAGCTGCTGAATGTAGCTGTCGCGAACGACATAGTGAAGGGTTACGATAGAGGCAAAAAGTCCAAACAAGGCTGTAGAGGCTCCTGCTGACAGAGTATCCGGACTGAAAAAGAAGACAAAGATGTTTCCCATCAGGCCAGACATCATATAGAGCAGAAGGAAATTTCGCGAGCCAAAAATATCTTCTGCCTGCCGTCCAATAAAATAAAGAGTAACAGCATTTACCACAAAGTGCTCCAAGCCAATATGCACAAAGATAGCAGAAAAGATACGCCATATCTGAGCAGGATACATGATAATGGTTGGAGAAAACACTGCTCCAAATTCAAAGACAGTTTGTTCTTCAGCATAAGAAAAACCACGTAAAATAAGCATCCCCACAAAGACAAGTGTTGTTAGAATTAACAAAACACTGGTCACAGGATATTTTTTATCGTAGATGTAGTTCATAAATCAGTACTTCCTTTACTGCTATATCGTGATAATCGGGCTCAAAATCAGACTTTTGAAAACTATAGATGCTGCTGATGGATGCTCCTGCAAAATCAGCCAGATAACGGTCATAGTACCCGCCTCCGTAACCAATCCGAAAACCTTGAGAATTGAAGACCACGCCTGGCACATGAATCATATCAATTTCTGTCTTGTCCACAGCCTCTTCGCTCATTGGCTCCATAAGACCAAAAGAGCTTTTTTGCAGATGACTTTCATCATAATCCACAAATATCATCCGACCCTGGCCATAGGTCTTAGGCACTAAAACCCTCTTGCCGTCCAACTGAGCCTGTTTGATAAAGGCTGCAGTTGAGACTTCATGCGGCATAGAAAGATAAGTAGCGATAACCTGAGCTTTTTGATAAGCTGCTGAACTGAGCAAGTGCTGGGTCAGCCAGCTATCTGCCTGCTCTTTTTCTTTTCCTGAAAGTTTCTTCATCTGCTTCAGTACAGTTTGTCTCAGCTCTTTTTTCATGCAGCTCGTCCACTCTTTCCTTATCTTTCGTTGATTTTATAATCTAGGAATTTCCCAATCTTTTCAATAGCAAAGGGCAGTGCTGCCTCGTCCGGTGTCATCTTGGGATGATGGAGGGCATAGGGACTGTCCACTCCCAGCCAGAACATGACGCCCTTAACCTTGCTGAGCAGATAGCCAAAATCCTCGCCTGTCATAGCCGGCGCAATATCAATCAGCTGCACTCCTTCTTCCTTCTGGAAAAAGTCCATCAATTCGTCTGCTAGGTCAGGATGATTTTCCACAGGTAAATAGCCGCCTTGTTTAAGCTCCAAGTCCAATTCCAGACCGAAACTTTGGGCTATGCCCTCTGCTATTTCCCGTAAGCGCTTCTGAGTTAAGAGGTTCATCTCCTGAGTCAGAGTCCGAATGGTGCCATGCAAAAAGGCCGTTTCTGCGATGACATTGTTGGTCGTGCCAGCATGGAGCGAACCAAAGGTTACAACCGCCCCCTCGATAGGATCGACATTGCGGCTGACAATGGTCTGCACCTGGGTGATAAAGTAGCTAGCCGCAACCAAAGCATCGTTGGCTTCATGAGGAAAGGCTGCATGACCTCCCTTCCCCTTAAAGGTCAGCTTAACTTCACAGGTACCAGCAAAAAGGGTTTCTCTGTTAGTGGCAATATCGCCGACCTTGAGATCCGGTCGCACATGGAGACCGTAAAATTCATCTGGCAGCCAGTCGCCAAAGGCACCGTCTTCATACATGAGCATACCGCCAGCTTCATTTTCCTCTGCAGGCTGAAAGAGAAAGAGCAGATTGTGGGTAGGTTGAGCGCTCACAGCTTGTTCCAGCAGGCCTAGGGCAACCGTCATGTGCATATCGTGTCCGCAGGCATGCATCCGGCCTTCATGGGTACTGGCAAAGTCCAGTCCTGTATTCTCCACAATCGGCAAACCATCAATATCTGTCCGCCAGCCAATCGTCTTATCCGGTGAACTTCCCTTGATAAAGACCAAAATACCTGTCCGCCAAGTTCGGATTTCCACAAAGGCTAGAGCTGCTGTCAGTCCATCAATGACCTGCATCAGGTAGGCATGGGTCTTGTATTCTTCCAGACCGATTTCCGGTATCTGGTGCAAATCACGGCGAATGTTCAGATAATCAAGCATGTTTCTTTCCTTTAAAATCTTGTCAGACCAGTCAGAGCGTTGAGCCACACCAATCAATTCAAATTTATGTTATTTTTAAAGAGTACGCAGAGCATCTTCCAGAGCTGTCTTCTGCTGGGTCTTCTCGTCAATGGTCTTGATAACTCGTGCTGGAACACCAGCAACCACTACATTTTCCGGAACATCCTGAGTCACAATCGCACCGGCTGCAACAACGGAACCACTGCCAATTTGTACACCTTCAATCACAACCGCATTGGCACCAATCAGCACATTGTCTCCAACGCGAACTGGCTCAGCACTAGCCGGCTCAATGACTCCCGCCAGAACCGCACCAGCACCGACATGACTGTTTTTCCCGACAATAGCTCGGCCGCCCAGAATAGCACCCATATCAATCATGGTTCCAGCACCAATCTCCGCACCTATATTGATAACCGCCCCCATCATGATGACAGCATTGTCGCCAATTTCGACTTGGTCACGGATAATAGCGCCCGGCTCAATACGGGCATTGATGTCACGCTTATCCAAAAGCGGCACCGCTGAATTGCGGGCATCCTGCTCTACGACATAGGTCTTATTTTCCTCTAAGTTCGCTAGAAGTGGCTTGATTTCTTCCCAGTCCCCAAAAAGAACATTGCCTAACTTCACAACAGACCAAGGAATCGAACCGTGCAATTCCCCATTAAAGGTCACCTTGACCGGAGTCTTTTTCTTGGCATCAGCGATAAATTTGATAATTTCTTGAGCGTTCATTTTAGTAGCAGACATGATTCTTCCCTCGATTCGTGAATAGTTTAGCCTTTTAGTTTGTTTATCTCCTCAATCTCCAACAACTTGAAGAACAATTGAAGTAAACCAAGAAGCTTGATTAGACAATATTATAACACAAAAAAAGGGATTGCAAAACTCCTATAAGATTCTCTACTTGGGACACGGATTATAAAAAAAGGCACGAACTTTCGTCCGTGCCCAACAAAGCAATGCCAAACTATATACCAACGATGTTATTTAATTCTTTCGTTCAAAATGTTCCTACTATTGGCATCAATGGTCATTTTGATCTTTTGCGTACCGTTCAGAGCTTCCAACTTATAGACTACCTGACCGCCCCAAATATCCAGTTCTTCGTCATAAACATGGGCTTGAGGATATTTTTGCTGCAAGATCTTCTCAGCATTTTCAAAGGTCAATTGCACATTAGTCTGAGTCAGTTGCAAGTCCTCATTGTCATCAATTGGCTCTTCTTTAGCTTTGAGAATGCTTCCTGTTCGAGCATCAATCTTATACTCTTTTTCTGTAAAGCCGTCCAATACCGTTACATCATAGTATACAGCACCAGCTTTATTTCCGTCTAAATCAATAGAAACGACTTTTCCTGAACCAGCTGTCTGCAAGGCAATCGCCTTAGCGTCTGAAAGAGTTACGGTTGCTGCCTGAATCCGAGTAGCTTGCTTATACGAATCCGCTGAAACAACGGTTGCTGCTCCACCTGCTAAAATTCCTACTGCCAAACCGGCTAATAAGATTCCTTTTAGTTTTTTCATGGCTCGTCCTTCCTTTCTAAAACTTGCCCCTAGAAATCAAAATCAGGCAAGGAAAACACCGTTCCAGTTAATGCATCCTAGACCATTCTTTTCATTTCAAAGGGAAGAGCTATCAAATGTTATTCATTTGATACTTTCATTGTACAAGGACTAAATGAATCTAAAATGAATTTTGAGGAAATTTAAAAAATAATTCTAAAAGCCTTTTATTTCTTCTCCAACTGGAAATTCAGGATAAAGCGACTTCCCTGGCCAAGCTCTGATACCAGCTCTATCTGAACCTGATGCAAATCAGCGATTTTTCGAACCAAGGCTAGTCCTAGGCCGCTTCCCTCTCGACTGTTTTTATTTCTGGCTTGATCGACTTGGTAAAACCGATTCCAGATTTTATCTGTCTCAGACGGAGCAATACCAGCACCATTATCTGTCACCGTCAGCTGACAAATGCCATCTAGCTTACGCAAGGAAAGCTCAATGCGGTCCTTCGTAAATTTCAAGGCATTGCTAATCAGATTATCCAAGAGCCGGTGAAGCAGAAGCTCATCAGCAACAATCCAGCAATCATCATCTATGGAAGCTTCTAAAACAAGACCACGCTCCTGACTTAGCTTCTGGAAATCTGTCATCTTATCCGACAGTAAGTCAGACAGAGACAGGTATTTTTTGACGAGAACCGGCTGATTCTCAAGCCTGGACAGATCCAAGATATGGCTAATCATCTCCTTCATGCGCTTGGTCTGACGGTTGATGATTTCAAAAGATTCTTTGGATTCATCTAGATTTTCTGCATAACGAAGGCCATACTCACTCTCCGATAGAATAACCGCCACCGGTGTCCGCAGCTCATGGGAGACATCATGGTTAAACTGCTTTTCCCGCTGGTAGGAAGTCTCTAGCGAATCCAGCATGAGATTCAAAGCCTTCCCCAGACGATGCAGCTCATCATCCTTATCTTTCAAAGCCAGCCGCTTGGAAAAGTCTCCGCTCTTGCGAATTTCCAATGCCGTCTGAGATAGCTGATCTACCGGCCGCAGGGCTTTTTTGAGAATCCAGCAACCACCAGCAATAATTAAGATTAATAGAAATGGAGAAATGAAGACCAGGGACGTCAAATAATCAATCCACTCATGATTGCTATGACTACTCATAGTTACCGCCCGTAGCCACTGACCGCCATTTTTCATCTCAATGTCAAAATAGAGATAGGTCTTTTGATCCACTGTCGCCGTCGTTACAACAGATTGGTTAAAAGGAAGAGTCTCATCAAAGCCAGATGGCAGACTTTTTCTGACAAGGTTTCCCGAACTATCATAGATTGAATAAAAAATCCCATCATCCACAGCCTCGTACTCACTAGGCTGCTGGCTGATTTCCGTGGCTGACTCAATCAGCTCCCGCTTAGCTGCTGCATCTGCCAGATTGCTGGATAGCAGAAAGGCCAGACCCAGCAGCACCAGAATAAAGACAAAGAGAAAACTGCTGTACCAAAGAGTAATGCGTAGAACAATGCTGCCTTTTTTCTCCTTATTCCGAGCTCCAGATAACATAGCCTACTCCCCTCTTGGTGTGAATAATGGACTGCTTCTTGTCCTGATCGATCTTGCGGCGAATATTTTTAATCAGAACATCAATGATATTGGATTCTCCCTCATAATCAAAATCCCAGACATGGTCACGAATCTGCTCCCGTGACAGAATATGATCTTGATTGCGCGCTAGGTATTCCAGTACTTCGTATTCCTTGGCTGTCAGCTCCAAGACCTGATCATCTTTCAGGACAGCTTTTTTAGTCAGATCCAAGATGATATCCCCTAGGTCAATCTTCTGGCTAACCAGCTCACGCTGCTGTCGCCGCAGAAGAGCCCGAAGCCGCGCCAAGAGTTCCTCAAACTCAAATGGCTTGACCAGATAATCATCTGCCCCCAAGTCCAAGCCCCTAATCTTGTCTTCCAAGCTGTCACGCGCCGTCAGGACCAAGACAATGACCTGCTTTCCAGCCTGACGGATCTTCTCCAGAAAGGCAAAGCCGTCCATACGGGGCATCATAACATCTAAAATGATTAAGTCATAGTCCACCATTTCCAAAAATTCCAGAGCTTCCTCTCCATCAAAAGCACTGTCCACACTAAAATGCTCTTTCTTGAGAAGCTTGGTCAAACTGCGATTCAGATCCGCTTCATCTTCCACCAACAATAACTTCATCAGGACTCCTTTCCAATCTTGGTCTTTCGTTTTTCAGAGCCATCACAAGAATGGCAATTACAACTAAAAAACTGAGCTAATTGAGTTTCTAGTAGCTAGATGAAAGTCTAGCACAATACTGCTACATCTCCTCTGATTGTAACATATAAACAAGGAAAGGAAAACTGCTGCTGAATAGATAAGTAAGTAAAAGACAAGCTAGATAGCGAGCTAACTTACAAAACATGATAAAATCTATTTTTTAAAATAGCAAAAAACCTCCCCTAAGGGAGGATGCGTTTAGTTTTAGGCTACTGCTTTGATAGTTTACAGGATTTGATTTTCTATCCTACTTGAGCTACTTCAAAAATCTGAATGGTAGAGCCTTTTTCAATTACTACTGCTTGGTCTGCTGCGACATGGAGTGTACCAGGAAGGCTCCCCTCTTTTGAACCATCAAAAGAAATCGTGATATGGCCCAGTCCAGTTAAATTTTTTTCTACTACATTTCCTACGGCAGTAATCGAATATTCCTGATTATCTACCACCAGCTTGCCGCCTTCTAGTATTGAACCTAGCAGATTTTTGTTATCAATCTTAAAACAATACTCTGCTAAATCTTCCGGCGCTTCTTCTCCAAATAAAATGAGCATATTGGCCTCTTCAATCATATTCTGAGCTTCAGGCCCTACTTGAAGTATTTTAGCTTCAAAAATTTTCTTCATCTAATTCCGATTCATCCTTTCTCAAATCTGTCATAAACTTATGCTTATAGATAAGTTTAACATAATAGTTGCTCTGTTTACGTGCACCTATCAAAGGTCTATTGATAAAGACCAATACTAGCTATCCAAGCTACTAGCACCCGCGGAACACCATTGAGAAAGCGTGAATATAGCACAGAAGGGACACCAACCTCAACTGTTTCAGACTTGGCTTCAGATAGACCGAGTGCTACAGGAATGAAATCACAACCGTTTTGAGTGTTGATAGCAAATATAGCTGGCAGAGCCATTTGGGGCGGAATATTCCCTTTTCCGATTTCGACTCCAATTAAGGTTCCGATAATCTGACTGATAACAGCTCCGGGGCCTAACAAAGGAGATAGGAATGGCAAGGAACAGATAAAGCCAATCAAAATGAGTCCCCAGATGTTCCCCGCTAGGGGAACCATTAATTTTGCCAGCCAATTTCCAACACCTGAACCTTGAATAACCCCAATCAGCAAGGAAACAAAGGCCATGAAAGGAATGATTGTGTTGAGCATTGTTTGGATGGCTTCACGAGCAGCCTGGTTGAAAGTCGCAACGACCTTCCCAGCGCCCATCCCAATTCTTGCTACAATACTTGTTTCAGCTTTTTGCTCTGTAATTTTTTTACTAGTATCGTAAGTTGGCTTTTCTGTTACCACAGTTGTCGCTTTTTCGTCTTCATTAGCAGCAGAAATTTGATTAAGGCCAACTGCTGACACATAGATTTCCTCGGTGATATATTGTGCTAGAGGGCCACTTTTCCCTGTAGCGACAATATTAATTGTAGGGATCCCCTTTTTAGGATAAATACCGCAGCGAAGAGTACCGCCGCAATCCACGATTGCTAAAGCAATTTCCTCATCAGGGATAGAAGTTTTAAACCCGTTAACAGCTTCCATACCAGTCAAATCAGCAATTTTATCTACAATATCTGGCTTTTCTCCGCCGCCAGTGATATAGATAAATTTATGCTTAGCCTCACTAGGTGTAATGACCAAAGGGCCTCCGAAACCACCATTTCCTTTAACAACTTTTATACTCTTATATGACATAATTTCACTCTTTCTATCAATCAAATGTTTTACTCAAGGTAACACCTTGCTGTTTTGCAACATAGGCAGTCGTAAAATCTGTTACCCATCCACCAACAAAGTTCATGATAATTCCTACAAGCATGTAACGGATTGCCAAGTCCATCTGACTTAAACCTAAAGTTTGAATTCCTGTCGCAATTCCCATCCATACAAACAATTCCCCAGGATTGATATGTGGGAATACACCATTTGAAGTATGGCAGAACTGCATCTGAGCTGCTACAAAACTAGGTTTATAATATTCTGGCAAGAAGCGTCCCATACTGATCGCCATCGGATTCCCCAGCATAAAGGCTGAAATGAAAGGTAAAATCATATAACGGCTAACAGGATTTTTGGCAGAAATCTTAGCCAAGGAATTGACCTTCTCTTCTCCCAAGAAAGCTATAAGGGTATTCATTGCAATCAATAGCATCAAGACAAGCGGTACAATATTTGTCATCCAGCTAATAAAGGTTTCTCCACCTAATTGGAAGAGTTTCATAAAACTCTCTGCAAATTTTGTAATGTGATTCATAAGGAACTCCTTTTCTTATTTTTTTTAAATAACTGTTTAATAGATAATTGTAAGTAATTCGCATAAAAGCCGAATCCCAGAAAAGAATCAGAAGAACTTGTCTCTTTCTCAATACCTGCCTCATGCCAAAGATAGACTTTTCTAGCATCTTCTATGGCTGATTGCATCAACTTATTTTCTTTTCTCACAAGAGGATTATACTTGTCAAAATAATGGATGTCTTCTCCGACATAATCGTCCATATTTTGAAAACGCGCTAAGATTGTGACTCCTTGCATTTTGCTAGCTTTAAGAACCCGACCGTTTTCATCAACCGCGAACATGACAATCGTACCGGATTTTATTCTTCCGGACTTCCTGCCAATCGCTACGCGCCCCAGTTTTCGGAGCATCGTATAGGTCTTATTGAAGTCTTTGAGTTGCTGCCAGCCGAGGAACATTTGAAATATATAAGCTGCCATGACAAATACAGCGAAAATTATTAGCGAATTCATTAAAATACTCCTTTGCTCTTAGAAAATGATAGAAACTCTGTCTCTGTTTCTACAGCCCTCAATGCTTCTTTTAGAGAAGGCTCTCCTGCAATTCGAAAAATGTCGTCATACAATTCCAGCAATTCACTTTCCATTTTTCTTTCAATTTCTGAGGGCATGGCGACTAGAAAGATAAATTCAATCCATTCATCTCCTTTTTGATAAGGCTCTTCTAGTTTTCCGAACATTAAAATAGTCTTTGCATAACCCTGGTTAATTGTATGGGGGAAGGCAATTCCTCCACCAAAAATGGTTGATTGCTTTTTCTCCCTATCAATTATCCGATTTCTAAAACCTTCATCAATCATCTGAAGTTTCTCTAACTCTGCAACCATATTTAGCAAGTATTGCTGATAGGTTTTTTGGGGGCTCAACCGAAGAAAACGTAAGCTGACTGTTTCTAGATTTTTTTGATGAAAAGCATTGGCCCTCTGCCATTCTTCCTGCAGCCATTGATCATCAAAAAGATGATTAACTTGAATGACTGGAGATTTAGAATCTTTATATTTTAGAGGAACTGTCGTAAAAATCGCGAAATAGTCCTGATTTAAATCCACATTAAAATCCTCTTCAGAATACTGAGTAATGTCTACATCATTTCCAAGGACTCGTCTGAGTTGCTGAATAATCATCGCAGCAGTTCCTCTTCCTGTTGTGCAAACTACAGCTATCTGCTTGCGATAACCCTTAACAGCAGAATTTTGCTTTCTTAAAATCATTTCAAAATACAAAGCCAGATATCCGATTTCAGATAATTCCAATTCAGAACCAAAAATTGCAGATAATTCTTCTCCAGCTATTTTTGCCATTTCAAAAGCAAAAGGATATTGAGTTTGAACCTCGCCATGAAATATATCATTAGCTTGCACATGGAAAATCAGTCGATTGATTAAGGGGCCTAGATGAGATTTGATTTCTTCAAATAATTCTTCATCATCAAAGTGAACCAACATTGTTTCTTTGACTTTCTTGACAATCCCTTGAAAAATCTTTGCAAGCTGTTCAGATTGATAAGATGTCTTGCTTAAAGTGTCAATAAAACGGACATTAAACGGAAAACACAAAAAGTCTATCTCAAACTGACTGAGGGAAATCTTATAAGTCATTTCAATATGATAGATTAATTTCTCAGCTAAAGGTGTCTCTGTTAAATCATTCCTATAGTAAGGAATAGGACAATTCAACACTCTAGATGTATGAATACGCTCCACCATAATTGAAATGGTCTTTCGAAGGAGTTCCTGTGTTTCTTTAGGGATTTTATAGTCCTGAACTAGCGTCTCCAGAAAAGAAGATGTTGCCTCAGTGAGTGTCCTTCCTTCAAAGTAAGGAGCCACTTGGTGGATATATAGCAAGCGCAAATTCAGCTCGCTCCCCAAGACCTCCAGCCCACGGTTGGGCTTTCCTGAAATAGTGATAGAGTAACTCTCTGCCAAAGATTTTACTTGTTTTAAATCCTTATTAAGGGTACTTCTACTAACACCTACTTCCTCAGCCAAGTCGTCAATAAGAAGAGGGGAGGTTGACTCAATTAAACGTTTTAGCAAATAGGCAATTCTTTTACTGGAAGAATTGAAGTCACTCTCCTGTTTTAAACTACCAGATAAAATCCTTTCCAACTCTGTATAGTCATACACTTCTAACATTAACTGATCATCTTGTGCGATAATCTGGATATTAGGAGCCAAAACATCATTTAATTGTTGGATACTCTTTTGCAAGGTTTGCAAGCTAATATCCAGTTCTGAGCGCATATCTAACAAGGAATAAGTTGGCTGCGAGACCATTTTATTTAAAATATTATACCACCGATTTACTAAGGTCAACTCTCTTCCCTACCTTCATTGTTTTAACCGCGAGTTTTACCTCCGGCAATATTTGTAGTGACACCTGTTATATAGCTAGAACGGTCTGAAATATAGAACGCTACAAGATCAGCTACTTCCCGTAGTTTCCCACTCCGTCCCAATGGAGTCGTTGAAGTTGAAGCATAACCAGCTCGAATATCTTCTACCGTCTTTCCACGGGTATAAGCAAGAGCTTCCTCGTAAGAAAGAGTTCGAAGACCCGTAGCTTCCATAATTCCTGGAGCAATTCCAACCACACGTACACCATGTTTACCAAGCTCTTTCGCCCATGAACGAGTGTAACTATAGACTGCCGCTTTCGTTGCAGCATAGGCACTTTGTCCTTCAGAACCTTCCAAGCCTGCTTCTGAAGCCATGTTCACAATTACACCTTTTCCATTTTTCACTAAAATACGTCCTACTGCCTGACTAACCAGATACAAACCTTTTTGATTAATCATTGTTACTTTTTCGAACGTCTCATCGTCCAACTCGTAAGGACCTTTAGGATTTTCTGCATCGATTAATAATCTAGGGACATTAATCCCCGCATTATTGACTACCGCATCAATATTGCCAAATCTTTCCACTATTTTGGCAACACCCTCTTCTACTTCAGAGCGAGAAGTTACATCAACTTTTACAAATAATAGGTTCGGGTGACGCAAATCGTTGTCGCTAAGATCAAAATTCGCTACATTGACTCCTAATTCCAACAATTCTTCGACGATTGCCTTACCGATCCCAGATGACGCACCCGTCACAAGAACTGTTTTGCCTTTAATGTCTAACCAATCATTCATTTTGATACCTCTCAAATTTTATTTTCAAGGCAATTATACAGCGCTTTCATAAAAGAATTAAGACACTCTTTTTTACACTGTTCAAAAAAATAATAAACTAATTAAGAGGCTTGTACTAAAAGATCCACAAGAAATGAACTTGTGGATCTTTTTATATTCTAAATGAACTCAAAGCATATGAGAATCAAAGACGTGCATTCAACTCAGCACCCAGCTCTTCAAAGCCTGGTTTCCCAAGAAGAGCAAACATGTTTTTCTTATAAGCCTCAACTCCAGGCTGATCAAATGGATTGATACCATTCAGGTAGCCAGAAAGAGCAATAGCTAACTCAAAGAAGTAAATAGTATAGCCCAAAGTGAACTCATCTTGCTCAGGCAGGGTCACAAACATATTTGGCACTCCGCCGTCTGTGTGAGCTAACAGCACTCCATCTGTTGCTTTCTTATTGACAAAGTCAACATCTTTTCCTTGCAGATAGCCAAGGCCATCCAAGTCTTCTGCTAATTCAGGAATCAACACATTTTTGCGAGGCTTATCTACACGAATAACTGTTTCAAAGAGGATACGAGTTCCTTCTTGAATAAATTGCCCCAAAGAGTGCAGGTCTGTTGAGAAGTTAGCTGAAGTTGGGTAGATACCTTTTTGGTCTTTACCTTCTGACTCACCAGCCAGTTGCTTCCACCATTCTGAGAAGTATTGCAAAGATGGTTCGTAGTTAGCTAGAACTTCTGTCAGATAACCTTTACGGTACAAGATATTGCGTACAACTGCATATTGATATGCTTCATTTTCAGCCAACTTATCAGAAGCATAAGCCTTGCGAGCAGCATTTGCTCCTTCCATCAACTTGCTGATATCAGCCCCTGCAGCTGCGATTGGCAAGAGTCCCACTGCTGTCAATACTGTAAAACGACCACCAACACTATCAGGCACTACAAAAGTATCCCAGCCATTAGCATCTGCTTCAACCTTAACTGCACCTTTAGCGCGGTCTGTAGTTGCATAAATCCGTTTATTTGCTTCTTCCTGACCATACTTCTTAACCAAGAGTTCTTTGAAGACACGGAAAGCAATAGCAGGCTCTGTAGTTGTTCCTGACTTAGAAATAACGTTGACAGAGAAATCTTTGTCTGATACATAATCTACCAAATCAGCCAAATAGCTTGAAGAGATAGAGTTTCCAGCATAGAGGATCTGAGGTGCCTCGCGTTCTTCTTTGCTTTGCAAGTTTACAAATGAATTATTCAAGAAATCAATCGCTGCACGTGCCCCTAAATAAGATCCTCCAATACCGATGACGATTAACACTTCACTATCAGATTGGATTTTAGCAGCCGCCTTTTGAATACGAGCAAATTCATCTTTATCATATTCTTCAGGCAAATTCAACCAGCCTGTCATTTCTGCTCCAGGACCTGTTCCGTTTCGTAGAGCATTATCTGCTGCAGTCACTTGAGGCTGCATATAATCTAATTCATGTGGTGCTACAAACTTATCCAGTACCTTTGAATAGTCAAATTTAATATGTGTCATGTTTATCCTCCAATTGTTCTTTTCTTTTATGATAACGCTTTAAGAAAAAATAAGCAAGTGCTTTTACTATTTTAAAACGTTTACATTTTTTATTCTATACTATTTTTCTAAATAAGCTAATCCTAGGATATAACTGAGAGCAATCGTTTGCGTAAGTCGACAAATTTTAGGCCTATTAAGAAGAATAATTTTGATTGACAAGAAAGCCAATATGCTTCTTAAGATTGAATGTCAGCTGAATTCATTTCAGGTCCATTCGAACTAGATTCACTGCTCCAATATTCATCTGCGCCTTCTAGGCTTGATTTATTCAACATTGGAACCTCGTTCTCGCTTCGCTCAAACTGCGTCAATGTACCTAAGTTCTTCTGCGTCTTTTGGACTTGATTCACTAAAAGACTCTATATGGTTTACAGATTTTTCCCTTATGGGAAAAACTGCATCCATTGCTCTAAGATTCATCTGCGCCTTTCAGGCTTGATTCATTAAGAGCAATAGAAAAGAGCACACAGTTTACATCGCTTAGGACTGCTGGATTCCTCCCCTGACCCGCTTCACGCAAAACTGTTGCTCCATTAACTAGTATAACACAAACTTTTGGTTTTGGCTAATTTTATTTTTTCCTTCTCTGTCTGAAAAATTCTTGCATGATTTGAGCACACTCTTCTTGAAGGATACCTGTTTCCACCTCTACTCGGTGGTTAAGTCGCTCATCTATCAAAATATCATAAAGGCTTCCAGCTGCTCCAAACTTTTGATTTGCTGCGCCATAGACAACGTGAGGAATGCGCGCTAGACCAATCGCTCCACTGCACATGACACAGGGCTCAATGGTCACAAAAAGCGTTGTATCCAGCAAGCGCCAGCTATTTTCATTCCGATTCGCCTCTTCAATAGCCATAATTTCCGCATGCATAACAGCCCGTTGCAGTTCCTCACGTGCATTGTGACCGCGGCCGATAATCTTACCTTCTTTAACCAAGACACAGCCGATGGGAATTTCATCATGAGCCAGAGCAATCTCCGCCTCCTTTAAAGCTTCCCGCATAAATGCTTCTTTTTCTTCAATCGTATAATTCATCATTGTCTTTCTAAATCTCTAGTCGTCTATCTCATTATACCACAAGCCTGATGCACTTCTCAGAAAAAATAAAAGCCACCTCTGGGGTGACTTTCAGGAGATTATTATGAAAAAGTTTAGGATTTTTAAACAAAGTTAGGAGGTCTTTGTTTATGCTGTTAGTATAATATATATATCTTAAATGAATCTTAAGATGAAATTTTCTTGCAAAAAAGCACAAGAAGCAAGTTACTTGTGCTGACTTTTTTATAAATTAGACCAGACGCTTTCCAAGATATTGGTCTGCTCACGGCCAGGACCGACTGAGAAGGTAGAAATACGAACACCAACCAACTCACTCACTCGGCGAACATAGTTGCGGGCATTTTCTGGCAATTCTTCCAGACTGCGGACACTGGTGATGTCCTCTGACCAGCCTGGCAGCTCTTCGTAAATCGGCTTGCAACGCTTGAGCTGTTCCAGACTAGCTGGGTAATGGTCAATTCGCTGCCCATCCAAGTCATAGGCTACACAGATTTTCACTGTATCCAGACCGCTCAAAACATCGATGGAGTTAAGCGAAAGATTGGTAATCCCTGATACACGGCGGCTATGGCGCATAACAACCGAGTCAAACCAACCTACCCGACGTGGGCGACCAGTGGTAGTGCCATATTCATGGCCGATATCACGAATGCGGTCACCAACTTCATCAAAAAGCTCTGTTGGGAATGGTCCATCTCCGACCCGACTGGTGTAGGCCTTGCAGACACCAACAACCTTGTCAATTTTGCTCGGACCAACTCCAGAACCGATGGTGACTCCCCCCGCAACCGGATTAGATGAAGTTACAAATGGATAAGTACCTTGGTCAATATCCAGCATAACCCCTTGAGCCCCTTCAAAGAGCACTCGCTTGCCCTGATCCAGCGCATCGTTGAGGATAACAGAAGTATCGGTCACATACTGCTTGATTTGCTGGCCATATTCATAGTATTCTTCAAAAATATCATCAAAGCTGATTGCTGTACTATCGTACAATTTCTCAAAGAGGCGGTTTTTCTCAGCTAGATTCCGCTCCAAGCGCTCTCTGAAAATATCTTTATCCAAAAGGTCAGCAATGCGGATACCGACACGAGCAGCCTTGTCCATATAGGCAGGACCGATTCCCTTGATTGTCGTTCCGATTTTATTGTCACCTTTTGCTTCTTCCTGCAGACGATCCAGCTCGATATGGTAAGGCAGGATGACATGCGCTCGATCAGAGATACGAAGGTTATCCGTCGTCACACCCTCTTCATGCAGGTAGTTCAATTCTTTGACCAGAGATTTGGGATTGACCACCATTCCATTTCCAATTACAGAGATTTTTTCTGGGAAGAAAATCCCTGACGGAATCAGGTGCAGCTTGTACTTCTTGCCGTCAATCACGATAGTGTGGCCGGCATTGTCACCACCCTGATAGCGGGCAATCACTTCGGCATTGGCTGAAAGGAAGTCTGTAATCTTCCCTTTTCCTTCATCTCCCCACTGGGTTCCTACAACAACTACTGATGTCATAATTTTGTCTGAGCTGAAGCAGCTCTTCCTTTCTTGAAAAGCAGGCAGGAATCTCACCTGCGATTATGTTTTATACCTCATTATATGAAAAATTTAACAATTTTTCAAGGTGAGATCCATTCTTGATTTGCTTTTTTCCTTTTGAAAACGAATTAAATTTTCACAAAATCTGTATTTTCTGAAATTTAGCAGTTTATTAAAAATAAAAGTTCGGAATTTTTTTAAAATCGTAGCGGAAATTTGTTTTCTTTTTCCGTTTGTAATAGACTAAAATTACTACCATAGGACGGTGAAATGATGACGATTAATCAATTACTGCAGAAACTGAATATAGCAAGCCCTATTCTTCAAGCGACCTTTGGGCTGGAGAGGGAAAATCTGCGGGTGACAACTGATGGACACTTAGCTCAAACTACTCATCCGAGTCAGCTTGGTTCCCGCAATTTCCACCCAACCATCCAAACAGACTTCAGCGAGCAACAACTGGAACTAATTACACCTATCGCTCACTCGACTAAGGAAGCACGACGCTTACTGGGAGCTATTAGCGATGTGGCTGGCCGCTCGATTGACCAGAGTGAACTCCTCTGGCCCCTGTCCATGCCACCACAGCTGACTGAAGAAGAGATTGCCATCGCCCATCTGGAAAACGACTATGAACGTCACTACCGAGAGGGCTTAGCGAAAAAATATGGCAAAAAACTACAGGCTATCTCTGGCATCCACTACAATATGGAACTAGGGAAAGATCTGGTCACTGCTCTCTTTCAAGTCAGCTCCCACCATTCGCTCAAGGACTTTAAAAATGACCTCTATCTCAAGCTGGCTCGAAACTTTCTGCGCTTCCGCTGGATTTTAACCTATCTCTACGGGGCAGCCCCTTTGGCAGAAGCTGGCTTCTACAGTCAGGACATTCCCCAGCCTATCCGCTCTTTTCGTAACAGCGACTATGGCTATGTCAATGACGAGAATATTCAGGTGTCCTACGCTTCTTTGGAGCAATATGTAACTGATATTGAAAACTACGTTCAGTCAGGCGAGCTCAGCGCTGAAAAGGAATTTTACTCAGCCGTTCGCTTCCGTGGACAGAAGCACAATCGTGCCTATCTGGAGCAAGGCATCACTTATCTGGAATTCCGCTGCTTTGATCTCAATCCTTTTGACCATTTAGGCATTAGCCAAGAGACCTTAGATACCGTCCATCTCTTTTTACTGAGCCTGCTATGGTTAGATGATGTAGAAAATGTAGATACGGCATTAAAAGCTGCCCACGACTTGAACCAAAAAATTGCTTGTAGCCATCCGCTGACTGCCCTGCCAGATGAGGCGGACAGCTCAGCCCTTCTGCAAGCCATGGAAGAGCTCATTCAACATTTTGAACTGCCAACTTACTACCAAACCTTGCTTCAGCAACTTAAAGAAGCACTTCTGAATCCTCAGCTAACCCTATCTGGTCAGCTCCTGCCTCATATCCAGCAGGATTCCTTAATGGCCTTTGGGCGAGAAAAAGCAGAGGAATATCACCGCTACGCTTGGACTGCTCCTTATGCCCTCAAAGGCTACGAAAATATGGAACTATCCACCCAGATGCTGCTCTTTGATGCCATTCAAAAGGGCCTGAATGTTGAAATTTTAGATGAAAATGACCAATTTCTCAAGCTTTGGTATGGTCACCATGTAGAATATGTCAAGAACGGCAATATGACCTCCAAGGATAACTATGTCATCCCTTTGGCTATGGCCAATAAAACAGTCACTAAAAAGATTTTGGCTGCAGCTGACTTTCCCGTTCCCACTGGAGCAGAATTTTCTTCTCTTGAAGAGGGACTAGCCTATTACCCTTTGATTAAGAACCGACAAATTGTTGTCAAACCTAAGTCAACCAACTTCGGACTGGGCATCTCCATCTTCCAAGAACCGGCTAGTCTGGAATCTTATGGCAAGGCTTTGGAGATTGCTTTTTCAGAAGACGCTGCTGTCTTAGTCGAAGAATTTATCGCTGGAACGGAGTACCGCTTCTTTGTCTTAGACGGTCAGTGTGAGGCAGTCCTCTTGCGAGTGGCGGCCAATGTCGTCGGAGACAGTCAGCATACCGTGAGAGAATTGGTTGCCAGCAAAAATGACAATCCGCTGCGGGGCCGAGATCATCGTTCACCGCTTGAAATCATTGAACTGGGCGACATTGAACTCCTTATGCTGGACCAACAAGGCTATGGACCAGATGATATCCTGCCTGCCGGAGTCAAGGTTGACTTGCGGCGCAATTCCAACATTTCTACTGGCGGAGACTCGATTGATGTTACTGACAGTATGCACGCATCTTATAAGGCTCTGGCTGCAGACATGGCTAAAGTTATGGGAGCTTGGGCTTGTGGCGTTGACCTGATCATCCCTGACAGCTCTGCTATTTCCACAAAGGAAAATCCCAACTGTACCTGCATCGAGCTCAACTTCAATCCCTCTATGTATATGCACACCTATTGTGCTGAGGGACCGGGACAAAGCATCACCCCTAAAATACTGGCCAAACTTTTCCCAGAAATGGACTGAATTTCTAAAATAAGTTTTATAACAGCTAGAATTTTGTTTTAGCCCTCAGTCTCCCATATGATTCCATATTAAACCAGTGGGAAGAACAACATTTTCTATGGAAAGTTGGAATGTAATTCCACTCCTTGGTATATATCAATCCAAAAATGTCAGTTCCCAAACTTATATTTTAGGTTGGCGTGTTTATCAAACATCATGAGAGCACTTTTACCTTTTAAATAACCCATGAAACTAGAAACACTTATCCTTGGTGGAATGCTTACTAACATATGTACATGATCTGGCATTAAGTGTCCCTCAATAATTTCAACGCCTTTATAACCACATAATCGGTGAAATATTTCACCCAAACTGTTTCGAAATTGATTATAGATAAGATTCACCTATACTTAGGTGTAAACACAATGTAATAGAACACATCCACCTTGTGTGTGATAAACTATGTGCCTTTTGCACCATATATTTCTCCTTTCGCTTCACAATTGGCTTGAACACCTTTATTGTATCGCGTTGGGAGTTTTTTTAGTATAACCTTCGATGCGCACCCGCATAGCGGGTGGTTTATTTGTCTCGCACCTACCGGAGCGAGACAGACTGAAAATCACAACCAAATAAAAATCCCATAACGGATTTAAGCATTTGTTGTTTAAACCCAAAGCCCTTATCTATTACAGTAGATAAGGGCTTTTTTATGTTCTTTTATTGTGAACAAAGGGTTATTTTGGGCGACGCTTTTTATGACGTCGCGTTTTTCGCGCCGTTCTTTTGATATGCTAGGCGTTCTATTAGTGAAGATAGTTGACAAAAGGGGAAAAATAAGGTATAATAGTATCTCCAGAATAAGGATTTGTCATAAATCCAAACCCAAAGCCCTTATCTATGGTGGTAGATAAGGGCTTTTTTATGTTCTTTTATTGTGAACAAAGGGTTATTTTGGGCGACGCTTTTTATGACGTCGCGTTTTTCGCGCCGTTCTTTTGATATGCTAGGCATTCTATTAGTGAAGATAGTTGACAAAAGGGGAAAAATAAGGTATAATAGTATCTCCAGAATAAGGATTTGTCATAAATCCAAACCCAAAGCCCTTATCTACTGGGATAGATAAGGGCTTTTTTATGTTCTTTTATTGTGAACAAGGGTACTGCAGAACTAATGGTTTCTGCTTTTTCGTAAGAAACGGCGTGATTTTTTCGCACGTTTCTTAGAAAGATTTCTTTTTGCAAATAGTTGATCAATACATTTTTTGACAAAATGTATCAGAATTTGTTCAACTATTCGAAGAAGAATCTCCAGAATAATATCTGTCATAATTGTCGCCACCTTTCGTTAGGATGTGCTAATCTCAGTCTTTAAGACTTACAATCAACACTCGAAAGGAAGTAGGGGTGATTGCCACGGCAATCTTCTATCTTGATTCGATATCCTCCTTACTTCCACTGCAGTAGAAGCAGGGACGAGCCCAAACTCTTACTGAAAGTAACCACTGCTAACATCAAATCGGCTTAACAGTGATGGGTATCTCTTTTCCTCCTTTCCATTGCTGGACATATAAAAAATAAGCAGCTTACGCCGCTTACATCCTTTCCCCGAATTGTTCAGAACCGTCGTGTTCCTTCAAATTCGGTGTTTGCTAACAGTCGCGCATACCTT
The DNA here is from genome assembly GCF_026781265.1 of Streptococcus sanguinis. GTDB lineage: Bacteria > Bacillota > Bacilli > Lactobacillales > Streptococcaceae > Streptococcus > Streptococcus sanguinis_T. The sequence continues at coordinate 422 of NZ_JAKUVC010000005.1, read as the reverse complement.
GCTCTTCCGCAAGATAGGCACAACCCAAACGTAACAGTTCCCTAAATATAAAAAAACCACACTGAAAAACAGCCCCAATTGATCTTTTCTTATCAATCAAGACTCCCTGTTGCCACGGATTTCAGACTTCTCTGAATCGTGATGACACAACAGGCTTTTTCAAGTGTGTTTCATTCCTTTTTTAGGTTACCGCGCGGTCTTTTTCCTCCTAGAGGCTGCTTTCATCTAATCCGACCGGTAGATGTTGCTCTATCAATAAATGATAAAGTGGATGAAAGGGACCCGTCAGTGTTAAAATAAAGACAATGCTTTATCAATTCCAGCTCACTGAGCGTTTCTCTTGTGAACCGAACTATCGGTTCCTCTCATTCTGGATCATAAGAGATAAAAATAAAATTTTTACATGACTAGTATAGCATATT
>NZ_JAKUVC010000004.1 GCF_026781265.1 Streptococcus sanguinis | reverse complement strand
TTCACGAGCAGAGCCACTACCTCCACGTGATGCGTCTGCGGAAACAAATCAACCGGCTGGACTTTCTTCAACTCATATCCTAATTCTTGATAGAGCTTAATATCACGCGCCATGGTGGCGACATTGCAGGAGATATAAGTGATTTTCTTGGGCTCCATGCTGACGCTGGCTTTGATGAAGCTCTCTGTCAGGCCTTTTCGTGGTGGATCGACTAGGATAACATCCGCTTGGATGCCCTCTTTAAGCCAGTTTTGAATGGCTTCTTCAGCAGGAGCACAGACATAGCTGGCATTGGCAATGCCGTTGATTTCTGCATTCTTTCGGCTATTTTCGACCGCTTCAGGGATCACTTCCACACCATAGACCTGCTTGACCTGCTTGGCAACTGATAGACCGATAGTCCCGATGCCAGAGTAGGCGTCAAGCACCACATCATCAGAGGTCAGCTCGGCAAAGTCAATGGCTGTCTGATAGAGCTTTTCTGCCATTTCGGTATTGACTTGGTAAAAGGCTGGCGCAGCAATCTGGAAGTCATTTCCCAGCATCTGGTCGGTAATGTAGTCTTGGCCATAAAGCGTTCGCCAGTCTTTTCCGAAAATCGCATTTCCGGGCTGGTCATTGATATTCTGCATGATGGACTTGATAGTTGGGAAAGCCTCTGTCAAACGGTCAATCAGCTGCTCTACTCGGAAAATCTTGGGACGAGTTGTCACTAGAATCACCATAATTTCCCCTGAATAATGGCCGCGGCGGACTACCAGATTGCGAATAAGTCCAGTCTTTTCCTGCTCATCGTAAGGTTTGAGGTCAAAACGACGGAGCAAGTCGCGTGTAAAGAGGATAACTTGGTCAATGACTGGGTCCTGAATATAGAAATCTTCAATCGGCAGGAGGTCATGGGAATTTTTCCGGAAAAATCCTGTTTCCAGCTGGCCATTGACACGGCGGACAGGCACTTGAGCCTTATTGCGGTAACCCAGCGGCTGCTCCATACCAAGTGTCAGCGGCACCTCTACATCGGACACACCAGCAATCTTATAGATACTGTCCTTGACCTGCTTGCGTTTGAAGTCCAGCTGGGCTGGATAGTTCAGATGCCCCAAGTCAGCAATCCCCGTACGAAGATAAGCCATATCAAGAATTTCATTGCGCTGGTCTGAAGTACAAAGAAATTCCTCCACCTTGCCAAAGCCAATTTTTTTGTTGACCTTGAGTACACGCATGCGGATGAGCTCACCCGGTAAGGCATTTTCCACAAAGAAAACCAGGCCTTCTGCCTTGGCCACACCTGCTCCCTCATGGCTCAGATCCACGATTTCAACTTCAATCATATCATTCTTTTTTAACATATTTTTCTCTTTCTGCTTTATCGCTCTGCCATTTCCCAAAAGAAAAGGCGGAACATCGTCCTACCTTTCATTATATCATATATCTTATCTGAGACCCATTTGCTGCAGTCTTTCTTTATAGGCTTCAAAGTCAATCAAGAGCCCTTGGCCACCGTACATGTCATAGGTATCAACCCAGTCACCATTTTCCGGAATTGTCAGGCGCTCAACCCCATTGCGGGAATCTCCAGCCATAGAGAGACCATTGGTCAAAAGGAAGCTGTAAGGCACATTGGTCGAAGTCAAGGCAAAGACCTTACCCAGAGCCTCTGATCCGGTAAAGAGCTTGGTCGGATCTTTGACCTGCTGGAAAACAGCTGTCAAGACTTCCTGCTGGCGGCGGGTCCGACCAAAATCTCCCTCGTCATCCTTACGGAAGCGAGCGTAGTTGAGCAAAGTCCGACCGTCCATCTGCTGCTGACCAACCTTGATTGTTTGATTAGGTACCACACCGTCTTTCATATTCAGATCATCTGGTACTTCAACTTCTGTCACTTTCTCCCCATCAATCGTTGAGAACTGAGCATTCATGCTGACGCCATTTGGGAAAAGGGTGTCAATAGCTGTCGCAAAGGTCTGGAAATCCACCAGTGCATAATATTTAATGTCCAAATCGAAATTATCTTTGAGCATCTGGCGGACATAGTCTGCACCGCGGTTGTGGTTTTGCTCCCCAATCGTGTAGGCAGAATTGAGCTTTTGGTCATAGTAATCTGCCTGCGAAGGGTCCGTGTACTCATTGCTGACGCCATCAATGTGAATAAGGGTATCACGCATAAAGCTGACCAATTTCACCTTGCGGTCCTTATTCCCAACATTCAAGACCATAATGGAATCCGTCCGCGTCTCGGTCGAGTCGTCACCAACCCGGCCATCTGTTCCGAGAATGAGGATATTCACTCCGTCCTTAGTATCCTTGCCGTCAAAGAATTCTGTTTCTGCTGGCTTAGAATTGCCAGTGTGAGCTGTCGTCAAGCCTTTGATAAACATGAAAATCATGCCCCCCAAGACCATCAGCAGGAAAATCCCTGCCCAAAGCAGAATCCGTTTCAAGCGGATTTTTTTGCGGGGTTTCTTGGGCTTGTCTTGTCCCAAACCAGCTCCTGCCAGAGCTTCCGACGCCTTCTTTTCTCTTCTGCTGCGAGAAGAACGCTCAGGGTACTTGGGCAAGAGGCCAGAAGAATCCATTTCCACTGGCTCTTGCTCATAAGTGTCACTAACTGTATGCGGCTGCTCTTCATGGTTAGGCGCACTGGCTGAACTGCCAATCCCCTTGGACTTCTGCCGCAGATAGTCAAATTCTTTCTTTTCTTTATCGTTTAGATAATAATAATTTTTATAGAGATAATCTAATCGGAGCCGTTCATGATGGCTAAGATTTTCTGGTTTCTTCATCTCTTCTCCAATCTATTGCTACTTGTCCTGAATCAGAAACACACTGTAGCTACCAAAAATTTTATAAGTAATTCCGAGACTTGTCAACTCTTGATAGGCAAAATCCGCCAATTTTTTCTGCTCGTTGTCAATGTCAATAATGAAGAAATACTCTCCCAGAGCCGTTTTTAAAGGCCGGCTCTCAATCTTGGTCAGGTCAATCCCACGCCAAGCAAAGGTCGACAAAGCCTTATAGAGAGCGCCTGGCAGATTATCCGGTAAGGTTAAAGCCAGTGTCTGCTTGTCTCCTGTCTTGGTCAGTTGAAGCTCAGGTACCTCATGACCCAGAATCCAGAAGCGGGTATAATTTTCTTCCATTTCCTGAATATCGCTGGCCGCTACTTTGAGCCCGTACTCTGCTGCAGCCGTGCGCGGGGCAATAGCCGCAAAATTCTTTTCAGGATGCTCTGCCACAAAACGAGCTGCATAGGCTGTACTTGCTGTTACCTCAATGGCAGCATGCGGATAATGCTGGCGGATGTATTTCTTTCCTTGGGCAATAGCCTGCGGGTGAGAAAATATTTTCTCAATTGGCTTTTCTAAATCCGTCACTAAAAGCTGCTGCTTGATGGGCTGCACAATCTCAGCCACCGCCTGAATGTCTGCCTGATGAAAGAGATAGTCCAGCGTCTCATGGACACTGCCCTCAATGGAATTTTCCACCGGAACGACCGAGCAATCCACTTCTCTAGCCTCGTAAGCCTTCATGACCTCGGTGATATTCTGATAAGGAACCAAGTCTTCTCTCGGAAAGGCCGCTTGGGCTACATGGTGAGAAAAGGAGCCTCTAGGACCTAAAAATGCTATTTTCATTGAATTTCCTCAATAATTTCCTGGGGGCTTTTGAGCCTCGTATCAACAATCTGGGTCGCTACTTCCTCGTACCAAGCCTGACGCTGCTCAAAAATTTGCTGTAAGTCTGACTTGCTCTGGCTCAAGAACAAGGGCCGCTCTTGCTCAGCATCCTGCTGAATTCGCTGATAGAGCGTTTCAAAATCCGCTTTCAGATAGATATTGTCAGGATTCTGAGCCAGCAATCTGCGGTTTTCTGGGCTGACGATGACACCGCCGCCAGTTGAGACGACCAAGTCCGTATCGATCAACTCAGCTAAGAGTTGGGCTTCAACAGCCCGAAAGGCGGCTTCACCATGCTGGTCAAAATAGTCCTTGATTGACATGCCTAGCCGCTGACAGAGCAGTTCATCCATATCGACAAAGTCTTGGGCTAAGCCTCTGGCCACTGTGGATTTTCCGGCTCCCATAAAGCCCAGCAATATCTTAGCCATGCATCAAGCCCTCCAAGTCGCTGAAGAAGCTTGGATAGCTGGTCTTAATAGCTTCAGACCGCTCAAGTTCTACCTGACCGCTTTGAGCCAACAAAGCAGCAATTGCCGTCATCATCCCAATTCGATGGTCACCCAAGGTGTTGACCTGTGCGCCGTGTAAAGGTGTTTTCCCTTCGATAATCATGCCGTCTTCCGTCGGGGTAATAGCTGCGCCCATGCTATTGAGAGCGTCTGCCACTACCTGGATCCGGTCGGTTTCCTTGACTTTGAGCTCCTCTGCATCACGAATGACAGTCCGTCCCTGAGCCTGAGTCGCCAGAAGCGCAATAATGGGCAACTCATCAATCAAGCGTGGGATAATCTCGCCGCCAATCTCCGTTCCCTTAAGCTCAGACGTCTCAACGGTGATAGTTGCAGACTTGGCTACCAGATCGACATCTGACAGCGTCATCCGTCCGCCCATAGCCTCTATCACTTCTAGAATTCCTGTACGAGTTTCATTGATGCCGACATTCTCTAAAACAATCTTAGAGTCCGGCACAATCAATCCAGCTACCAGCCAGAAGGCCGCGCTGGAAATGTCTCCTGGAACCGTCACTTCCTGAGCAGTGAATTCCTGACCGCCCTGAATGCGAATTTCCTTGCCCTTGACCTCAATCTGCCCACCAAACTGGGCAATCATATCTTCTGTATGATTACGGGTGATTTCCTTTTCAATAATAACCGACTCTCCCTGAGCCTGCAGGGCAGCAAAAATCAAGGCCGACTTAACCTGAGCAGAAGCCACTGGCAGCTGATAATGAATAGGCTGCAGTACCCTGCTCCCCTTCATCTTGAGCGGTGGTAAATCGCGCTCAGTCCGACCAGCAATCTCTACTCCCATCTGCCGCAGAGGAATGGTCACCCGATCCATAGGACGCTTGGATAGACTGTCGTCACCAAACATCTCCGCTTCGAAATTCTGTCCAGCCAAAACACCAGAAATCAGGCGAATAGACGTTCCAGAATTACCCATATCTAGCTTATTTTTCGGTGCTTGGAGACCTTCAAATCCTACACCATGAATCTTGACTAGATTTCCATCGTCCTCAATCTGCACGCCTAAGTCACGAAAAACCTGCATGGTGGACAGCACATCTTCCCCTCGCAGAATGTCACGAACAGTAGTAACTCCCTTGGCCAAACTGCCAAAAATAATGGAACGGTGGCTGATAGATTTATCTCCAGGTACGCGGATACGGCCCTTCAGGCCTTTTACATTGGTTGATAATTTCATAGGTGACCTCGTACTTTCCTTTGTTGCTTCTTATTTTATCATAAAAAGACCAGAAATTCTTAAAATTTCTGGAATCCTAGCCGAAGCAAAAAGAATCCGGGTATTCAGCCCAGATTCTTCTTTTTTTAGCTTACTTAAGCAAATCCTGCACCGGATCAAAGATAATACGCTCAATGTCCGCTAGATAGATGGACAGTTGTTGCTGCTTATTGAAGAATTCAGAAAGAACAGCATTGCCCTGAATCTTCTCACCAAAGGAAGTCATCTTGTCCTGCACCTCCTGAGTCGGTACCTGTCCAGTCTGCGCCAGCTGTTGCAACTCCTGCTGGAAAGCCAGATAATCTGTAAAAATGGCCTTCGCTTCGCTATCAGCATCCACTGCTTTCTTACTTTCTGCGACTGCCTTGTACTCAGGCAAATCACGCAGATTTCTGCTCAGTTCATTGGCTAAATCATAAATATTTGACATAGAGTTCTCCAATCTATATTAGTCTTCGGACACTAGGTAATCCGTATTTTCTCTTACTATTGTAGCAGATTTTTCCAAATCTTGGCGATTTTTAAAGGTGATTTGCAGAATACCATTGATATCTTCACGGTTTTCCTCGTTGATACGAATATTGACGACTGAAATTCCGCGCAGAAGCTCCAGAATGCCCAAAATCGCATCTTCTTCGTCGGGCACCTCAATAAAGAGGTCATAAAAACTGTCCACACCAGCCCGTTTATGAATTTCCATCTGCTTACGGCTCTGCCGTCCTCGATCGAAAAATTCCCAGATAGCTGTCTCGTCCTTAGCCTCAATCGCTGCGGCAACCTTGTCTAACTGGTCTTTAAAATCTTCCAGCCGCTCCAAAATGGCTTGATGATTTGTCAAGAGGATAGAGGTCCACATACCCGGCTCACTCTCCGCAATCCGCGTCATATCGCGAAAACCGCCGGCTGCAAAAGACTGGGTCAGCTCATGCTCTTGGCTATAAGCTGCCGCTTGCTCCATAAGACTGGAGGCTAGGATATGCGGAAAATGACTGATTTGACTGGTCACTCGGTCGTGCTCGGCTGCGTCCACCTGGATAAAGCGGGCATGAAGACCACTCAGCAGGTCTTTCATTTCCTCAAGAGTACCAGGCTTGGTCAGACTAGAGGGCGTGAAGATATAATAGGCATTTTCAAAGAGGGTGACATGGGCCGCCTTGGCTCCGGTCTTGTGACTTCCAGCCATGGGATGAGCACCAACAAAGCGGACAGCTTTATTTTGCAGATATCTTTCTGCGGCCACCACAATTTCCGATTTAGTTGAGCCTGCATCTGAGATGATAACATTTTCCTTCAGGTTCAGCTCCGCTAGATCCTTGATAAATGCTGTGGTCTGCTTGATGGGCACAGCCAGAATAATCACATCAGCCAATGGAGCAAAGGCGGCGAAATCATCTGTTACCCGGTCTACCATTCCCCGCTCTAATGCAACTCTACGCGATTCTTCACTTCGATTATAACCAAGAATCTCTATCTCAGGATGAGCTCGCCTGATGCCCAGAGCCAAAGAAGCTCCAATTAGTCCCAGACCTGCGATATAGACTGTCTTTCTCTCCATGCCCACTCCTCTCTTCTAAAAGTTCTTGACAAATTCCCGATGGCGGGCTACCGTATCCTTTAGTTCTTCCAGATTATCCGAAGAGAATTTCTCCAAGACTTCGGTGGCTAAAACTGTTGCCACCACGCTTTCCATGACAACACCCGCCGCTGGCAGAGCCGTAGGATCGCTCCGTTCCACCGTCGCCTTATAAGGCTCATGGGTCTCAATATCTACGCTCATCAGAGGCTTGTAAAGGGTTGGAATGGGCTTCATAACACCTCGTACCACGATTGGCTGACCATTGGTCATACCGCCCTCAAAGCCGCCTAGATTATTGGTTCTGCGAGTGAAGCCATCTTCCTCAGACCAAAGAATCTCATCCATGACTTGACTGCCCTTGAGACGGCCGGCTTCAAAGCCCACACCAAACTCAACTCCCTTGAAAGCATTGATGGAAACGACTCCTTGAGCAATCTTGGCATCCAGCTTCTTGTCCCATTGGACATAGGAGCCCAGACCAACTGGAACACCGCCAACGACAGTCTCAATGACACCACCGATGGTATCCCCGTCTTTCTTAATCTGATCAATGTAGGCCTTGATTTCCTCTTCTTTTTCAGGATTGACAATGGAAACCTCTGACTGGGCAGCTCTTTCCTTGATTTCTCCTACAGTTAGATTATTCGGCACATCAATATCAATGCCACCAAAGGTTACGATATGATTAGCCACCTCTACACCAATTTCTTCCAGCAAACGCTTGGCTACTGCTCCGACTGCCACACGCATAGTCGTTTCGCGCGCAGAAGAGCGCTCAAGAGAATTTCGCAAATCGTCAAAGCGGTATTTCATACCACCAACTAAATCAGCATGGCCAGGGCGTGGTTTGGTAATCTTGCGCAGCCCTTTTTTCTTTTCATCCACATCCGCCGCACTCATAATCTCCAGCCATTTCTGATGGTCTAAATTAGTCACGTTGAGAGTAATCGGACCGCCCATGGTCAAGCCATGCCGAACCCCAGACGTAATCTCGACTTGGTCGCTTTCAATCTTCATGCGCGCACCACGGCCGTACCCACCCTGACGGCGCTTGAGCTCAGCATTTATATAGTCAGCGGTCAAAGGAAGACCAGCTGGCACTCCCTCAATAATAGCTGTCAGAAGTGGTCCGTGCGATTCTCCTGCTGTTAAGTATCTCATACATTTTCTCCTATTTCTGGGATGGAAAGATATGGACAACCTGTCTATTTTTATACAAACTGTCCAGTCGTCTCAAACTCCATCTGGCACTTATTTCTTCAGAAATTCTTTCATCTCTTCCAGCGGAATCTGGTGAATACTGGCTGACCCCAGCTCGGGCACCAGTACTAGCTTGATAGAGTTCCCTCGAGCCTTCTTATCGTGGATCAGAGCCTGATAGAAAGCAGATTCATTCCAAGGCTGGTAATCCACCGGCAAGCCAAACTTCTGGCACATCTGGATGATGTCTTCTGTAATTCCGGCTGGCATGAGGCCTTTCTTTTCAGCGACTCGAGAAACCTGTACCATGCCAATCGCCACAGCTTCACCATGCATGACTTTTCCGTAGCCCGCTGTTGCTTCGATAGCGTGCCCAATAGTATGACCGAAATTCAGATAAAGACGAACACCATTATCCAGCTCGTCCTCAACCACAATCTTACGTTTAACATCACAGGAATGGTAAATGATGCTTTCAGCATGCTCTAAAATCGACTCTGGACTGCCATCCATTTCTGACAGCTCATCCCAGAGTTCTTTATCCTCAATCAAGCCGTACTTGACCACCTCGCCCATACCTTCAATCAGTTCCCGCTGGCCCAAAGTATGCAAGACCTCTGGGTCAATCAAAACGCCATCTGGCTGGGTAAAGGTGCCGACCATATTCTTGGCCCAAGGCGTATTGACGCCTGTCTTACCACCGATAGAGGAATCCACTTGAGCTGTTAGACTGGTCGGAATCTGCACGAAATGAACGCCCCGCATGTAGGTCGAAGCGGCAAAGCCCGCCAAATCACCGACGACTCCGCCTCCCAAGGCTACAATGCCGTCGCTGCGGGTCAGACCAACCTTGACCAAAAACTCATAGACTTTGTTGACGGTCTTTAAGTTCTTGCTGGCTTCACCCTCAAAAAAGTCAAAGACATAGGCCTCAAACCCAGCCGATTCCAAACTCAGCTTGACCTTTTCCGCATAGAGTCGAGCCACTCGATTATCCGTGACGATGACTACCTTTTGAGGCTGCCAAAGCTGACTCAGCCAACTTCCAGCCTGAGATAAAGACCCCTTTTCGATGAGAATATCATAGGGATGATGCGGGAAATTCACATTTAGTTTCATAAGCGCCTCCATTCCAAGTCAATCAAAAAATTGTACTTGCTTCCTAGTATATCAAATTACGTCAAATATTTCAGTAGCTACTTACCATTCATTTTTAAAGTTAAAACAAGCCATCTGTAAGTTCCTCCCCAAGTGAAGTCTGTTGTCTTATTCTAATTTGGATTCATCAGAATTGCCCAAACACTCTACAGTTCAATAGAAGTTCTTTAATAAACGACATTGGTTTTGCTATAATATAAAAAGCATTTTTTCTGCTTTAAATAGAACAAAAGCAATTCCTTAAAAGTTTTCTTTTTATCTTGATGATAGTACAATATCGTCGATTTTAATTTATGTCTATAATAGAAAACGCGTCTTCATGTTGTTAAATAATTTCTTTCTGTTAACCCATAGATTTTTGAATTTCTTTATCTGTTATTCTTTATCTGTTAACGCCATTTTCGATAATCTTCTTTCTGAATTTCTAGGTTATAGACAATTTCGACTTGAGGGCTACCACCCTCCTTTTTCTTGACATTTTTCAACTGACCATCTTTTACTAATGCACTTATATTATCATCAATTCCATATCCTTTAGATATTTTTGCATTCTCAGGGAGAGTCTTAGCGTCAGATACATCAATATCTCCACCAATTTTCGAATTCTCTAAAACAATAATCTCTTCATTATCAATCCCAAAATCAAATTCAACACCAAAATGCAGACCATAACTGAGGAAAGATGTTTTTCCTACTTCCCGTCCCAAATAGGCCTTATTTCCTTCTTGATCATAAATGACTGGCACAACTTGAATAGATAAGTAATCATTAGGTCCTCCTTCTTCAAAAAAGATAGGAGAAAATTCAATTTTACTAATACCAGTATAGTTTTCCTTAATATAAAGAGCTGTCTGTTCTTCAAAAAGAGAGAAAGCATGCTTAATCAGCTTGTCTCTCCTCGCTTCAAATCTAGCATGTTCTACTTGTTTTACAAAAATGAATACTCCTAAAATACTAATAAGCAAAATAATGATAGATATCACCAATTTTTTTCTCAATATCTTGCTCTCCTTTTATTCAATTGTTATACAATTCTTCTAAACGCTGCCAAAGTTCCTGACTGGGCATGGTCTTGCCGGTCCAAAGCTCAAAGGCTTCTGCTCCCTGATAGAGCAGCATACCAAGTCCATTGACCGCTGTGACATTTTGATTTCTGGCCCATTTGAGAAAGGGCGTTTCAAAAGGTTGGTAGATGACATCTGCAACTAAAATCTGGCTAGGCAGCTCAAGCTGTTCAGGCAGAGGCATGCTGATGCCATCCATACCTAGACTAGTCCCATTTACCAGAAGGTCTGATTGGTTGATTTTATCCTGCAAACTATCCGCATCCTCCAAGGTTAGTACTTGGATACGACTCTTGGTTTGGTTGCTGATAGCTGCCATCTTGCTGACAGTCTTCTCATAGGAAGCTTGCCGAGTAAAGACGAAAATTTCCTCTGCATTGTCCAAAGCTGCTTGAGCAATAATGGCTGTCGCTGCTCCACCAGCTCCCAAAATCGTCATTTTTTTGCCCTGAATAGCAAAAGAAGGCAAGCTCTTAAAAAATCCCTTGCCATCTGTGTTATAACCAACTAAAATTCCATTTTTATTCACAACGGTATTGACTGCTCCGATAAGGCGGGCGCTGACATCCAGTTCATCTAGATAAGGTATCACTTCCTGCTTGTAGGGCATGGAAAGATTGACACCAAACATATCGAATCTGCGGATATTTTCTATACTGGCCTGCAGATTCTTCGCTTCTACTTCCCAAGCTAGATAGACACCATTGACACCAGTCTTTTCAAAAGCCATATTGTGAATAAGAGGAGAAATACTGTGCTTAATTGGCTTGGCAACCACAGCAGCCATGCGGGTGTGGCCATTAATTTTCATTCAAAATCTCCTGGATTTTCTTCATATTGCTCAGAGAAATCTGACCAGGTGCTGACGCCATCTCCTGACTGGCGAATGACCAGCTGGAACCTGTCAAGTCAGCCGCAATGCGTGAAATCTTGCCAACTTTTCCCATAGAAATAGTAACAAAATCCTGCTCAGGATTTAAAGTCTTGAAACCGCGAGTATAGTTCATCAAGTCCAGCACATCCTGCTCATTGTGAGCCATGACAGAAACCTTGACCACCTTAGGGGTCAGAGAAGTCAGCTCAGACAGGATTTCCATCATATTTTCAGGCGTTTCCTCGAAGTTGTGGTAGCTAAGCACCAGATTAGGAAACTCAAGCATTTCTTCAAATTTCCCCTTGTGAGAGAAGTATTCAAAATCGATATAATCCGGCTGGTAAAAACCGGCTACTTCCTTGATAAGAGCTACGTATTCATCATCGGACAGTTCGATTTCTCCGCCTTCCTGACGGGTCCGCAAGGTGAAAATCAATTCACGTCCGGCAAATTTTTCAAAAATAGCTGGCGCAACATTTAAAATATCATCCTTGGCCAGAAAATCTGCCCGCCATTCAATAATATCCGCATCTTCGTAGCGTGATACATCAATTTCTTGAGCTTCTTCTAAACTCTTGGGCATTACAGAAACGACTAATTTCATTGTTCCACCTTTATTGTAAATACCTTGAGGTAATTACTGCTCCCGTCTTTTTTATTATAGACAAAGTCTGCTGGCAGGCCATACTCCGCAAGATAGCGGTGCTTTCTGCCGGCAAGACCTTTTTCAATTTCTTGTTTAAACTTACTTTTGGAAAGATTGGATGCATTAGTACTTAAAATCATGATTCCCTGAGGATTCAGGATTTCCAAAGCTTGTGCAACCAAACGATGATAATCTTTAGCAACTGAGAATGTCCGCTTTTTATTTCTAGCAAAGCTAGGCGGATCTATCACAATGACATCAAAGCTTAGATTGTGACGCTTAGCGTACTTGAAATAATCAAAGACATCCATCACCTGAAAGCGATGCTGATCCAGTGTCAGACCATTGGCCAGAAAATGAGCTTCAGACAGCTCACGGCTGCGCTTGGCTAAATCAACAGATACTGTCTGACTGGCACCGCCCATAGCTGCTGCTACTGAAAAAGCAGCTGTATAGGAAAACATATTGAGTAAACTTTTACCAGCAGCCAGACCATCTACCAGACTGGCACGCACATCGTGCTGATCCAGAAAGATACCGGTCATGAAACCGTCATTCAGAAAAACCTCATAGCGAACACCGTTCTCCAAGACTGTGAAGGTTTCCGGTGCTTCCGCTCCGTAGAGATGAGCCGATTCATAGTCCAAACCCTTGAAACGAATCTTTTCATAACCTCCCTGAATCTCTGGGAAAACCATGGCGAAGGCTGTCAGAATCTGCTCCTTGATAGCAAAGACAAAGTCATTGTACCAAGAAAAAAGCGCAAAGTCATTGTAGAAATCCACCGTGAAGCCACCGAAGCCATCCCCCTCTTGATTAAAGAGTCGAAAAGCTGTCGTGTCAGCCGAATGGAAATAAGTAGAACGTCTGCTCTTAGCCTGCTCAAAGAGAGTTTGAAAAAAATCTGAGTTCAGCTCTACCTTCTTCTGGGAAATCAGCCAGCCTACTCCCTTATTCTGCGGAGAGAGATAAGCTGTGCCTAAGAACTTGCCCTGACGGTTTTGCAGCTCCACAAATTGATTCTGAAGCGAAAGAGCAGAAAAATCCTTTTTATCTAATAAAAGAATGCCCTCTCTCAGTTTTTCTTCTGCCTCTTGAGTAACAGTAAGTTTATTCATAAATTATATTATACCAAAGATTGTGAAAATTCTCAAAACATATTTTACATTTGAGTTAATAAAAGATTTCACAAACAAGTGCAAAACGACTATAAACCTCTCCATAGAGGGGATAAGGCTTTTATAGAAATATTACAATTTCGCCGATTTAAAATATCTCAAATGCGGCTCAAATTTTCCTTAACTGGAGAAATTATGTTTTAATTAGAGGAAAAAATTTTTAGGAAATAAAACAAGGAAGGCAGAGAGGTATATTACCACAAAAAACCTCTCAGAACTATCTTCAAGATTTCTGAGAGGTTGTTCATTCAGAAATATTCCAAATAGTATCTGAAATTATTTCTCCTTCAGACTGTCATTCAAACCGTCTCGAATAGGGTCAAGGAAGTAATCTAAGATACTTCGATTATCTGTTTTTATTTCAAGTATTCCTGATAGACCTGAAACTAAGTCAATTCCTTTGTGCAAATGCTTCTTGTCAATCGCAACTCGGACTAAATATACCATCCCTTTTCCTTTAACTTGAAAAGCGGTTGGGCTGATATAAGTCACTTTAGCAGGAATGGTTCCATAGTCTAAATAAGGATAAGCCTGTAATTTAACAACAGCCTTCATATCTTTTTGAATATCTGTTCTATCCTTATCAGATACCTGAGCTTCAAATATCAGTTCTGAATCACTAGGGACGAGCGTTGCTACAGGATTTTCTGCACTAACTGTCTGTCCAATATGACTGACGATTAAACTTGCAATCTGACCAGTCGAAGGCGCCTTAATCGTTAGATACTCTAAAATATACTGCAGCTGAATCAATTCTGTCTCCGTCTTACATTTATTCTCCGTTAAAGCAGCCATTTTTCGTGCAAGGCCGATATCATCATGATGTAACTTGTATACTCTTTTCCCATTATTAACTCCTATTCTTCTATAACTGTTTCGCTAAAATAATATTTTTCTGACCGTTCTACCGATAATGTTAAAAAATATTTATCTTGTTTGTCATATTTTGGATATCCCCGAAATTCTAATAATGTCTTGCTTCCTTTGGGCAAATTAATGTAGCTGTTGATGTTTTCATTCGTAATCTCATAGCGGATGCTGTAATCACCTGTGACCGGACTTTCCGTAATAGCGTCTAAATCTAGAGACTTCAAATACTGATAATCAATAGGCAGTTGAGTAAAAAGAAATCTAACATTCTCTAAACTAGAATCCAGAACTTGACCATCTGTAGTTTGGAATCCATTCTTATCACTATAAGTCACAGTTGAAGTCATTATTATTTCATCATTATATGGTTGAATTCTTACTTTCGTATAATCTCCGATAATTTGTTTGGTATTATGATAACCTCTCAGTTTAAACTCGTGAAAAAATGTTTTATTGTTAGTCAGCTCTTGTCTTATATATACAATCCTGAACCCCTTGGGAAACTTCTTAAACAAATCCTCCGCCTTGGCTGTCGGATAAACCTCTGAGATTCTTGAGAGTCGCTCTTCAAATTCCTGTCTTTTCGCGTTTTTCATGATGGAACACCCCGCTAATATAGTTCCTGCAAGCAATAGGATTGCTAATGCACATAGTTTTTTCATCTTTTTCTTCCTTTCCATTTATTCTCCAACACTTTCACCCATCATCTACTAAATATGCTGGAATGAGCGTGATTTTCATAACCTTCTTCATAATAATCTCCCTTTTAAATAGACACCAACCATTTATACTATGCCAATAATTAGTAATAAAACTCTGCACTAATGCCTTATGATATCAACTTGTCTTCATTATATATTTTTCTATGTTTTTTGTAAATATTTTTTGAGTGTTTTTTAGATATTTCCCCGCTGTTTTTCAAGTTTCTGGCCAACGATATTTGATTCTATTCCACTAATGTCTGCGGCAAAATGATCTTCACACAATAATCCTAAGAAAGCTTTCTCTATTAAAAAAATTAAACATTTAACTGCTTCAAACATTTTCCTCAGTCAAAAAGAGGTCAATTTTTCCTTGTGCCGTCTTTTTATGTTATACTTAGAGGAGAAAATTTTTAGGAAATAAGACAAGGAAGTAACTTTTTGTGAAAAAAATAACCAAGAATTTACTCAATTTCACGAGTACGAGACTAGGTTTTGTCTTGATTTTACTGGTCCTCTATTGGATAAAAACCATGTGGGCCTACACGATTGATTTTAACCTTGATATTCAAGGTGCCTATCAAGTATTTTTAGCTATTATCAACCCTTTCCCTATCAGCCTCTTGCTGCTGGGACTGGCACTTTATGTAAAACGAACCAAATTATTCTACAGCCTAGCCTTCGGAATTTATCTGCTCCTCTTTGCTTGGCTGGTGTCTAACTCCATTTATTACCGCGAGTTCAGCGACTTTGTTACAGTCAATACCATGCTGGCTTCTAGCAGCGTTTCAGCTGGACTTGGGGAAGCAGCACTGGAGCTCTTCCGCCCTTGGGATATTCTTTATCTGATTGATTTCCCGATTTTGGCCTTCTTATTCTTTAAGAAATACATTCGTATGGATGACCGGCCTTTCAATAAACGCGCCAGCTTTGCTGTGACCTCCCTGTCTGCCATGCTGTTCTCTGCCAACTTATTCTTGGCTGAAATTGACCGGCCTGAGCTCTTGTCACGTGGATTTTCCAACTATTATGTCGTTCGGGCTCTGGGCTTGCCAGCCTTTCTAGGTTACAGTGCTAACCAGACATACACGGCTAATAGAGAACGCTCCAAAGCTTCTGAAAAAGACTTAGAACCAGTAACAGAATATATCCAATCCCACTATGCGGAGCCTAATCCAGAATATTACGGGATTGCCAAGGGTCGCAATGTCATCTACGTCCATCTGGAAAGCTTCCAGCAGTTCCTGATTGACTATAAGCTGCAGGCAGATGGGAAAGAGTACGAAGTGACACCTTTCCTCAACTCCCTCTACCACTCCAATTCGACTTTGGCTTTCTCTAATGTCTTCAATCAGGTCAAGGCTGGAAAGACTTCTGACGCAGAAACCATGATTGAAACTGGGCTCTTCGGTCTCAATCAAGGGTCCTTTATGGTCAACTACGGTGGTACTAATACCCAGCAAGCAGCACCTTTTATTCTTTCCAAAAACGGCGACTATACTTCTGCTGTTTTCCACGGAAATACAGGAAGCTTCTGGAACCGCAATACAGCTTACAAGCAATGGGGTTATAACTATTTCTTCGATGCGTCTTACTTTACCAAGCAGGACGACACCAACTCCTTCCAGTACGGCTTAAATGATAAGATTATGCTGAAAGATTCCATCAAATACCTGGAACACCTGCAGCAGCCTTTCTATGTTAAGTATATCACGGTTTCCAATCACTATCCTTACACGACAAGTCTGATTGGTGACGAAATTGGCTTCCCGCTGGCTAAGACCAAGGATGAAACCATCAACGGCTACTTTGCCACTGCTAACTATCTAGATTCTTCTGTCAAGGCCTTGTTTGACTATCTCAAAGAATCCGGCCTCTATGACAACTCTATTATCGTTCTCTATGGAGACCATTTTGGAATTTCCCAAACCCGTAATCCTAACTTAGCCCCTCTTGTAGGCAAATCCTCTGAGACTTGGTCTAATTATGACAATGCCATGATGCAGCGCGTGCCTTACATGGTCGTGGTGCCTGGCATGGACAAAGGAAAGATAATTGACACCTACGGCGGTCAAGTGGATATGCTGCCAACATTGGAGCATTTACTGGGCATTGACTCTAAAAACTACCTTCAGGTCGGCCAAGATATGCTATCAAGTCAGCACCAGCAAATCACAGCATTCCGAACCAGCAATAACTTTGTCACTCCAAAATACACTAGCTTCAACGGACGGACCTACTACACCCAAACCAGTGAGGAAATTACCAATCCAGATGAAACCATCAAGAAAGAACTGGATGAGATTCGCAATGCCGCCAATACCCAGCTGAAGATGAGTGATGCTATTCAAACCGGTGACTTGATTCGCTTCTACAAGGGAAATGACTTAGGCAAGGTCAACCCTAAAGATTACTCTTATCTTAATTCAATGAAGGCCTTGTTGGCTATTGAAAAGGAAAAAGGCGACCAATCAACCAGTCTTTACTCTAAACGAGGCAATGTCTCCACTGTGGACCTATTTAACTCGCCAAGCTATCGGGCACTGCATCCAGAGCAGTTCCAAACTAGCAGCAGCGACGAAGACAGCAGTCAAGAAGACTCAAGCTCTTCCAGCTCTAGTTCCACAGCCAATCCATAGATAACAAAATCCTTAAGTCCAATGGACTTAAGGATTTTCATGTAGCTAATATCTTATTGAATAACTTCAAAAACAGAAACCGTCAGATTTTCAACATAGAAAGGCTTCTTATGACGGCTATTGCCCACTATGAGACGCAGCTTGTCTGCATTAGGCAGATAGTAAGGCAGGCCGCTAGCATTAAATATGACTTGATAATGCTTGTCATTCTTAATCTCAAAGATAATCAAACCACTGCCCTGCTCGGCTGATTGGACAAAGACATGCTTATAAATATCTTCATAGGTCTGATAAGAAAAGGCTTTGCAGCTTGTCTTGAGGCGAATAATGTCCTTGATAAAATCAATACTCTCTTGATGGTCCTGCAAAATATCCCAATTCACTTGATTGACTGCATCTGGCGCATTGTAGCTGTTCATTGCCCTTTCGCGATCGCTATGCAGGACTTGGCCATCCTCCCCCGTAGCTAAGAGCTTAGTACGGGAAAATTCCTGTCCCAGCTCCATGAAAGCCATGCCTTGCATGAGCAGGTTCATAGCAGTTGCCAACTCAATCCGCTTGGTGCGAGTCAGAACATCATCTTCGGGATGCAGCTCCGCAAGCAAATCATGCAGGTTGAAATTATCATGTGCCTCCACGTAGTTAAGGACTTGATCAGGACTGCGATAGCTGCCTAGCTCACTGCTGCCAAGGATAGACTTAGCGACGATATCCTCCGTCGCCTGACCACTGACAAAGCCAGCCTTGATGCCGCCATAAACTTCTGCTCCTTTGACCGCATCGCGCTCCGTATCATTGAAAAATCCAATCCGTGGAAGCTGGTAGGCATTGTCCTTCTTAGCCTTGTCTTCTGGTCTCAGGCCCGTTCCCATATCCCAGCCTTCTCCATAGAGCAGGATTCTCGGATCCACCTCATCCATAGCTTGACGGATGGCATTCATCGTTTCCACATCATGAATTCCCATCAGGTCGAAGCGGAAGCCATCTACATTGAACTCCTCCACCCAGTACAGTAGAGAGTCAATCATAAACTTGCGGAACATCTCATGCTCGCTGGCCGTCTCACTCCCCACTCCGGTTCCGTTTTGGAAAGAGCCGTTAGGATTCATCCGATAGTAATAATCTGGTACCGTAGCTTGGAAAGCAGAATCATAGGTCGAGTAGATGTGATTGTAGACAACATCCAGTGTCACAGAGATTCCCGCATTATGGTAGGCCTGAATCATCGTTTTCAAATCACGGATGGCCTGCGCTGGGTCAGCAGGATTGCTGGAAAAGCTAGTCTCTGGAGCATGATAATTCTGCGGGTCATAGCCCCAGTTGTAGATTAGCTCTCCATTTTCATCATAGTCCTTGTGACGATCAGAGACAGGCTGAAGTTGGACAACATTAACGCCTAAATCGCTGATATAGTCAAAACCAGTCTTTTGCCCTTGATGATTGGTAGTGCCTTTTTGACAGGCTCCCAAGAAGGTCCCGCGCAGCTGACTATCCACGCCTGAAGTCTCCGACGTGGTCAAATCCCGAATGTGCATCTCATAAATCACTGCTTGATTTGGATTATCCAAGCGCCAGAAAGCTTCTTTGCCTTGCAGAACTTGAAAACCAGCTACTTCTGTCTCATCCGCTCCAAGAATCGCTGAGCGCTTGCCATCTGGACTGGTCGCAATGGTATAAGGATCGCGAGTATAAAAATTACGGTATTCAAAGCTAACATGATAGTGATAAGTTTTGCCGGTCAAGTCTTCTGCTATTTCAGTTGACCAGACACCGATGGTGTTTTCCTTATGGTCGTGAGAATATCGGTCTCCTTTTTGCATTGGGAAGATTTTATAAACAGGAGCTTGATTGTCAGCCGATTCATAGACTACCAGCTCTACCTTCCTAGCTGTCGGTGCCCAAACTTTAAAAATATGTACGCCATCCATCTGACGGTGTCCCAACCAGCCTTGATAGCCCCAGCATTCATCGAAATAGTCTGTTCTCAGAGCCATGTCAAAGTTATGCGGACGTCGACGAGAATACTGGTGACTTGTCGTTGCAGCCTGCAAGGAATAATAAACCTGCGCATCTCCCTCAATCAGCCAAATTTCCGTAACCAGATGAGGAGGCAACAGATCAATATGATAGTCACAGGACTGGCTAGACCAGTCTGAACGTTTGATAATCACATGAGCGTGATCTAAGGGCTCCCAAGTCTCAAATGATAATTCCCCCTGAATACCAAAATAATCAAGTTTGGAAAAGGCTGCTTCCTGTCCCCATTGGTTTATTTGCCACTGCCACATATCATAGGAGAAATAATCTCCAGTCGGATTGTGGTAATGGACTAAGACTTTATAGTCTAGCATGTTCTTTCATCTCTTATCTAAAATTATTCTATTGAAAGGGCTGTCTGACTGATTTCATCGATATTGGCAAAAAATTCCAAATGTCCGTGCAGCACTTCCAGTTCAACAGGCGTATCGCCGCCGTATTCTCCATCCAAATTCAGCATAAATGGACCTTTTTTGTCTAAAATTTCTAGCTGCAGCTTGCTTGTTTTGAGGTATTCTACATTGATATCGCCAACATGCTGACCGCCATTGATAGCCTGCATCATCAGACTCAGTATATCAAAGAGATTGGCTGTCTTGACCAAAATCAAGGTAAAATTCCCATCATCTAATTTTGTGTCCGGTGCTAGCTTTTCAAAACCACCAATGGAATTGGTCAGAGCCGCAAACATCAGCGAAATCTTCCCTTCAAAGACACCGTGATCGTGCTTGATACGAACCTTGCGGAACTTAGAGCGAGGGAGTTTTTTTGCTCCTTCTGCGACATAAGCAAAGTAGCCTAGGCGGGATTTGACCTCGCTAGGTACGCTGTAAGTTAGCTCTGTCAAGGTTCCAGCTGCCGCAATATTAATAAAATACTTGTTACCATAGGCCCGGCCAATATCCATCTTTATGGTCTGGTTCTTTTCGATAATGCGGGCTGCCGCTACCGGATCTCCCATGGGTATCTTCAGAGCACGCGCATAATCGTTGGTTGTGCCAGTTGGAATAAAGGCCAATTTAGGCCGTTCATCCAGATTCGCCACACCATTAACTACCTCATTGATGGTACCGTCGCCGCCTGCCGCAATAATCAAATCAAATCCTGCTTTTGCTGCCCTTTCAGCTTCTTTTTGAGCAGAAAGAGGCGCTGGAGTGGTTTGGTAGGCGCTGGTTTCATAGCCCACATCCTCCAAAACATCCAAAACTTCCGCTATATTTTTCTTAATAATTTCCTGTCCCGAAGTCGGGTTATAAATCAATCTTGCTCGTTTAATCTTATCCTTCATACTTCAGCCTCATAAGCTATCAAGCCAATCTTCATCCCGAATTTCAATTCCCAACTCCTGAGCCTTGGCTAGCTTGCTGCCGGCATCTTGGCCAGCCACTACCAAATCGGTTTTTTTAGAAACAGATCCAGAAACATTAGCACCCAGACTCTGCAATTTTTCCTTGGCTTGATTGCGTGTCAATTTTTGTAATTTACCAGTTAAGACAACCGTCATACCAGATAGGGCTGCATCAGCCGCTGCCTTTTGCCCCAGATAGTCCAGGTTCACACCTGCTTCCTGCAGCTCCGCCAAAAGAATCTGAGAGCCTTCCTGCTCAAAATAGGTATGCAGGCTTTGGGCAATCACAGTTCCAAGACTGTCAATAGCCGCAATCTCTTCTTGGCTGGTCTGAGACAGCTTAGGGATATCATGGAATTTCTCCAGCAAAATCCGACTGGCCTTGCTTCCCACATGACGAATCCCCAAACCGAACAAGAGGCGTTCGGCCGAGTTCTCCTTGGAAGCTTGAATAGCAGTATACAATTTATTTGCTGATTTTTCCTTAAAGTTCTCTAGTTCTAGTAAATTTTCTACCGTCAGCCGATAGATTCCAGCCACATCCTTGACTAGATTTTGAGCAAAGAGCTTCTCCACCACTGCTGGACCAAGGCCAGTAATATTCATGGCATCCCGGCTGGCAAAGTGAATCAAGCCCTCCTTGATCTGGGCTGGACAGAGCGGGTTAATGCAGCGCAGAGCCACTTCATCTTCAAAATGTATCAGCTCACTCTCACAGCTCGGACAGTGACTTGGTATTTCCAGAAGCTCCTCTGAGACACGCTTGGACTCCACCACTCGCAAGACAGCAGGAATAATATCCCCCGCTTTATAGACGATAACGGTATCTTTCTGACGAATATCCTTCTCCGCAATATAGTCCACATTGTGCAAAGTCGCTCGGCTGACAGTCGTTCCCGCTAGCTGCACCGGCGTCAGATTGGCTGTCGGAGTCACAACTCCCGTCCGACCCACTGTCCAGTCCACAGACAGAAGCTGGGCTTCCTTTTCCTCAGCTGGAAACTTATAGGCGATAGCCCACTTAGGTGCCTTGACAGTAAATCCAAGCTCTTCTTGGACACTTAAGTCATTGACCTTAATGACAATACCGTCAATCTCATAAGGCAGACTGTCCCGCTCCTGAGCAATCTTTTCGATAAACTCCCAAACTGCTTCGATAGAGTCCGCCAGAATATGTGTAGGATTGACTGAAAAGCCCAAATCTGCCAGCTTGTTTAAGACGGCTTCTTGGCTGCCAAACTGAGTCGGACTGGCCTCTTGGTAAAGGAAGGTTGCTAGATTGCGCTTGGCCACAACTGCTGTGTCCAGCTGGCGCAAAGTTCCCGCTGCCGCATTGCGGGGATTGGCAAACTCAGGCTCACCGTTCTCCTGCCGCAGCTGATTGACCGCATCAAAGGAAGCCTTAGGCATGTAGCACTCTCCTCGAACGGTAATGTCCAGCGGCTCTTTTAAGGTCAGGGGAATATCCTTGACTCGCTTGAGGTTTTCAGTGATGTTTTCTCCAACAGAGCCATCCCCCCGTGTCGCCCCTGCTACCAATATTCCCTTTTCATAGGTCAGGGAAATAGAGAGCCCGTCAATCTTGAGCTCACAAAGATAAGAAACTTGTGGAAATTCCTTACGAATCCGCTGGTCAAAGGTTATTAATTCTTCACGTGAAAAAGCATCCTGCAAACTAAAGAGAGGATACTGGTGTGGATATTTTTCAAATCCTTCTAAAATCTTCCCTCCCACCCGATGCGTCGGACTGTCAGGCAGGATATCGGTTGGGTACTTTTCTTCTAACTCCGCTAACTCACGATAGAGTCTGTCATACTCTCTGTCCGATACGCTTGGCCTATCTGCCGTATAATACTCATTGGCATATCGGTTGAGCAATTCTACTAATTCTGACATTCTTTCTTTCATACTTCTATTTTATCACAAATACATAAAATCTTCCTCTATTTGTTCCGAATTCTTCCTAAAAAAGAAAAGTATATAAAAAGAGCGGAAATTCCGCTCTCTGCTGTCTTATTTTGTCAAATCAATCCTTTTCGCAATCTGGTTAATAAGGATAGCACCAGCAATCAAAGAAGCAAATTCTCCAATGGCCGTTGTAAACCAAGTCAGGAAGAATGGCAGGCCTTGCAAGAAGTGTAACTCTGCAGCAATGGTCACCATCGAAATAGAAAAGAAAACTGCAAAATAGAAATGATCCAAACGAATCAAGCCTTTAATCAGATATTGATTCTTATAGCGACTGAAAAGATAGACACCCAGTGACAGGAAGACTAAGGTGGATCCTCCGCCGACAAAGACATCGACGATTCCAAAACTATAGAGATTGGCAATCATACAACCAATAGTCACTCCCATGATATACTTCCGATTATAAAAGGCCATAAAGTTCATCATTTCAGAAATTCTGAACTGGTAAGCACCATAGCTTATAGCATTTAAAGGGGGCGTAATGGTTAGGGCAACATAAATAGCAGCAACAATGGCAATCTGAGCCAAGTCACGAACTGTCAGTTTTTCTTGTTTCATGTTTTCTCCTTTAGCGGCTTTACCGTGTGTAATATGCTTGGCGAAAGAAGCTAAGCGCCAAGGGTTGCATCACTTGAGAGGAGCATCATTAGTTGATTGCCCCACAGATTTGGCAACCCAACTAGTATAGCATAAATCCTAGAAATATGATAGACTATCTTTATGAAAACTTTAATCAAAAAATTCTTTAACAATGAGGTTCTGTCTTATCTTTTCTTTGGTGTGGCAGCTACCCTTGTTTATATGACTACTCGTCTCCTTATCTTCGCTCTTACAGGACAGACATTATTTGCGACCATTACTGCTAATGTCACAGCAGTACTTTTTGCCTTTATCACAAATGATACCATTGTCTTTAAGCAGCAACGCAAAGGTTGGCAAAAGCGACTTTTTAAATTTGCTCTGGCGCGTTCTGGCACTCTTTTGCTAGACATCGTTCTTGCAAAATTATTAGTGGATACTTATCCTAATATTATCGGGCAATTTGTCAACAATAACCGCAATCTTATCAACTCTATCGAGTCACTTTTTTCTCAAGTGCTTATTATTGTCCTCAACTATGTTTTCAGTAAAGTCTTTATCTTTGAAAACAAGAAAAACTAATTGACTATGATACTTCAACCTTAAAATATCAAATCTGGACCAGATAATTCTGATCCAGATTTTTATAGTCTTAAATTTCCAAGCTTTGATTATCAAGCGTCAGATGGGTGATTTCACCTTTGACACCAAAATAGCCCTCAATCAAAGTCTGGAGTTCTGTCATAGCTGCTTGGGCTCGTGCTGCTTGCTCTTCATTAATGGCCTCAATGACCAAGATGGCGTCCTTGGTCTCCTCTGTCAGCATGGTCCGCTGGGCTTCTCGCCAGTTAAGACAACGGCAGACAGCCCCCTCTTCATCATAGTAGATAATTTCTTCTGGCAGAGCCGGCGCGTCACTCTCAGCTCCCAGCGGGAAAAAGGCTTCGCCACCCTTGGCTTTTCCTAGATGAAGACCTCCGACAATCTTATCCAAATCCTCACCGCCACACGGAACCGCATAAGACAGCGAGACACTGTTGTAGATATCGACCAAAGGATTGATTGGATGAAATTCCCGCCCCTGACTAACCCGCTTGAGCAGAGCTTCGATAGAAGAGCGCGCTCCTTTCTTGGTCTTGAATTTGCTGAAAGCCTGCCGCCACTCCTGAATGACTTCATTTTGAGTGAAGTTCTCATCTAAGATAAAGTCCTCAGCTCGTTTCGCTCCCTTATCCAGCAGGGATTTGAAATATGAGTCCTTACTTTCATCCACACTATTATCCAGCCCCTTGACCACTAAAATACTAATCTGACCTTTCGGAAATACTTGCCAAAATTCATTTTCAACTGTAACTTTCATGTTCTACCTCTTCAATCTTAATAGTTTATTTTTTGTCCTTTTTTGACGGCTTCCCAGTCACTTGTGATGTTTTCACGCACTCGGACCAGCATTTCCTCCAAGGATTGAACTTCCTCCTGAGAAAAGCCCCGCAAGGAAATCCCTTCAGAATAGTCATTTTCAGCTAGGATAAAAGGATAAAGTGTTTCCCCTTTTGCCGTCACAAACCATTCCTTGTTCTTCTTGTTGTCCTTGGCTGCCTTCTGGTGAACCAAGCCCTTGGCCTCTAACTTCTTAACAGAGCGGGCAACCGTTGAGCGATCCACCTTGAGAAGCTCCGACAGCTCCTCTTGGATAATCCCTGGATTCTCCGCGATTCGCACCAAATAAAGGTATTGACCTCTTGCTAGCTCTATGTCACGGAACTCAATATTAGCAATGGAATCCAAAGCTCGGGCGATAATCCCAATTTCCCGCAATACTGACATATCCCCTCCTTTAAACTTTTATTTGAAACTATTATATCACATTTTATTGCAAATGCAATAAAATTACTAAAAAATAAAAAGAGGAAAATCCTCTTTAAGAAATCTATACCAAAATCCTTACAAGTAAGGAATCTTCTTATTCTTATTAAGATTAGTATTGATACTAGAGAAAAATGCAGAATTCAATTCTTGACAGTAGCTAATCAGTTCTTGTCGATCCTTGTCCTCAAACAGGTAAGCCATTGATACTAGGACCTGAATTGGAGAAATGACCTGCCTGAAGTTCTCTAAGTAAACTTCACGTTTAGCCGCTCTATAGAAGTCCTGGATTTCCTCATGACTGAGTACAACTTCTCTTTGATTCAAGCCTAGCAAAGCACCAGCAAATAAGTTCTGGTTGCCACTATCTAAGCTAGAGTATACATAGCTCAATTCTTTCTTGTCTTTATTTTGTAAATATACGATAGCTAAAGCCAAGCTTCGATAGAGAACAGTCGCTGAGTAATTTCCTTGAACTAATTCCTCCAAATAAGGCAGTAGGCTAGTACATTCCGTAGCTGCAATTGCTAAAATCAACTCATTCTGAGCTTCTCAAGACCTTGGTTTAGTCATAACAAAGTCCAGAGCTTCAGCTAATGCTTGATCCAGGCCTTCTATACGTTGGCGTCTCATTTGCTTGGCTGCTCTCTTAAGTAGAGGTAGTTTTTGAGATAGGAGCATAGAAACAAGTTCTTTATTTGAAGATACTGCTAATTGTTTTGCAGTTTTTAAAGTAGGCATAGTTTTCTTCTCCTTTCATTTTTTAAGACATAGTGACTAGAAAATTGAGTTTTTTTATGTATCTATCCTACTGTTTTTCTTTAACCAGCTGATTCTTAAAAGAAAATTTACCCGTGCTTTCAACTTGAAACCCTGACTCACAATAGCTCTGGATACTGGCATTGAGCACTGCGCCAACAATCAAAATTTTAGCAATCATGATAAACCAAAACATCATCACAACCATAATGATGGAGCTAAAAAAGCGAACATCAACCAGGTGATTTAAATAATTATCCATGTAAACTGAAAAGATATTCATCAAAGCTAGAATGGTCAAGAGCACAAAGACGCTGCCCGGCAGAACATAGCGTTTTTTGTTGATTTTCACATTAGGCAGGAAATAATAGAACATAACCAAAACCGCAAAGAGTAAGGCGTAAATCAGAGGCTCGGTAAAATTCTGTAAGTGCTGATAGATCTGACTGTCAAGCTTCAAGTAGGTACGGAGAAAATCCAGCGACATATGGCCGAACATAGTCAGAAAGAGGGCCAAGGCAAAGAGAATCTGCAAACCTAAACTCACAAAGAGACTCATGATACGATGAGAAATCAGCCCCCGACTCTTGGCTACTCCATAGGCTTTATTAAAGGCAATCTGTAAGAAATTCATGGATTTGGAAAAAGTCCAAAGAGCCGACAAGACTGAGAAGCTCAATAGGCCAGTCGAAGGCTGGGTCAGCACTTCACGCATGACTTTTGCTACAACATCATATAAAGTCTCTGGCAGCATGTCCTTGATGGCTGTCAGAAAATCCGCCACCGGAATGTGAAAATAGGGCAAAATATTCACCACAATTAAGAGCAAGGGAAAAACGGAAATCAGCCAATAATAAGCAACTGCAACGCTGCTCAGCTCACTATCTGACTCTTTATAAAAACGGAAAAATTCTCTTAAAAACTGATTGTTGCGAACCTTACTAAATAATTTCTTCACTCTCTTCTCCTTCAAAAAAGCTGAGACAACTGCCCAGCCTTTGGTTACTAATAAGTCCCTTCTTCTCCCTGGCTGGTCAAAATGACAGGACCATCTTTTGTAATGACAAACTGATGCTCATACTGACAGGACAGGCCGCCATCCAGCGTTTTATGTGCCCAGCCGGTCTCAAAGTCTGTATCAATTTCCCAGGTACCTGTATTGATCATGGGCTCGATAGTCAGAACCATTCCCTCACGCAAACGCAAGCCACGCCCTGCTCGACCGTAATGTGGCACCATAGGCTCCTCATGCATGGTTGGGCCAACACCGTGACCGACCAGATCCCGCACAACGCCATAGCCATGACTTTCAGCATATTCCTGAATAGCTGCGCCAATGTCGCCGATACGATTGCCGACCTTAGCAGCCGCAATTCCACGGTAGAGACATTCCTTGGTCACATCCATCAACTGCTGAGCCTCTGGGCTAATCTTCCCTACTGCATAAGTCCAGCAAGAGTCTGCCACACCGCCTCGGAAGCTCTCTGTGTGCTGTTTCATCTGTGAAACATTATCAAAATCCAGCTTGGACACATCCAGCTCTGCCTTATCGATCAAGCCAACCACCATATCAACGCTGATGACATCACCTTCTACCAGCTTCTGATGACGGGGAAAGGCATGGGCTACCTCGTCATTAAGAGAGCAGCAAGTTGCATAAGGATAGTCCATGACAGAGCCTTCAACACCAATTTGCAGAGGCAGCGCATTGTCTTCTTTACAACGCTTGCGAACATACTCTTCAATGTCCCACATGTCAATTCCTGGCTTAATCAAATCTCTCAAACCAATGTGGACCGAAGCCAGAAAATCTCCACTCTTGTCCATCAAGTCAATTTCACGCTGTGATTTTAAAGTAATCATTCTTTCTCTAAATTCCTCTTCTTAATTAATTTTCACTGTAATCGTGGCTTTGGCAACCAGCATCGCTTCCAGATACATCTCAAAGTCAATAATGGCTGTCCGCCTAGTCTGACGGATAATGCGCGGCTGGATATGCAGCAGGTCATCAATCTGGACCGCCTGAAAGAAATAAAGCATCAGCTGGTCGATAATCAAGCTGCGGCCGCTGTTGACCATGAGCTGCTGGGTAATTCGAGTCAAAATTTCTGTCAGCACACCGTTGGCCAGCACACCATTTTGCTCCAGCATAAAAGGCTCAACGGTAAATGAAAACAAATCATCCTGACGGCTAATCTTCTGTCCTACTTGCTCACTGAAAGTCGGCAGGCTAGAAATTTGAGAACGGCTCATTTTTTCCATAATGTCCCGCCGCGTAATCACACCTAGCAAGGTCTGATTGCTGCGCACTACTGGTATCATTTCAAAATCTTCTGCAATCATGCGCTGGCTGATATTGGCAATATTGGCAGATAAGCCTGTCATAAAGACATTTTTCGTCATGACCTTGTCCAAGGTTGTCAGAGGGGACTTATCACCTGCATCCCGCATGGTTACTACTCCCACCAGCATCTGCTGCTGGTTGATAACCGGAAACCGGCTGACACGATTGCGACGAACCAAGTCCAGATAGTCACGAACAGTATCAGTATCATGCAAAAAGCCGTACTCGTGGCTGGAGCGATAGACCTGCTCCACTGTTAAAATATCGGTCTTGATCTGCATATTGGACAGGGCACGATTAATCATAGTTGCGACTGTGTAGGTATCGTGCTTGGTCCTGAGCACTGGTATATTAAGCAGATTAGCCATCTTCAGAACTTCTGAGCTGACTTCAAAGCCTCCGGTTACCAGCACCGCATTCTCATTTTCCAGAGCCAAGAGCTGAATTTTCGTCCGGTCTCCGACAATCAGAAGACCACCCTCTGTCAGATAGCGCAGGATATTCTGCTCCGTCATGGCTCCGATGGAGAATTTATTAAATTCTTTTTCTAGACCATCTTCTCCGGCCAATACTTCTGAGCCTGTAATATCAACGATTTCCTTGTAGGTCAGATGCTCCAAGACAACTTTCTTGGACTTGACCCGAACCGTACCACTCCGAGGCCTAGTCTCAACAATACCGCGGTTCTCCGCTTCCTTGATAGCTCGATAGGCCGTCCCATCACTAACTCCCAGATAGTTTGAAATACTGCGGACACTGACCCTCTTGCCAATTGGAAGATTTTCAAGATAGGTTAAAATTTCCTGATGCTTACTCATTAAAATCTCCTCTCTCATAACGGTACTCCAGATAATCTCTCATCTTCCTCGTGTACCGATCGCTCCCTTTAAACTGCCGGTAGAGGCTGAAGCCAGATTTTTGAGCCACCTTTTGACTAGCTAGGTTCTCTGCATGAGTGATAATACTGAGGCGTTTGAAGCCAAAGCGGGTAAATGACAAAAAAACAATCTCTCGGACAACTTCTGTCATCATCCCTTGTCCCCAGTAGTCTTGCCGCAGAAAATAGCCTAACTCAGCTTCTTTCTTAATCTCGTCCATCTTTTCAAACTTGACAGAACCAATCATTTCCTGCGTTTCCTTGTGACAAATGGCCCAAATCCCCAGAGGATTTTTCATAAAGAAATTGGCAATGACGTATTCACTTTCCTCTAGGCTTGCTTCTGTCGGAAAAATGAACTGAGTATTTTCCGGATTGGACGCAATATTATATAGAGCCCCTGCATCTTCAAAGATAACGGGCCGCAAAAAAGCATGCTCTGTCTCAATAAATGAGCAGGCTGCCAAATGTGTCCATAAATTCATCTGCTACCTCTACAAAAAATAAGCGAAAAACGCTTATTCTTCTATCAACTGGATATCTGCACCCAGACTTGTTAATTTTTCAATAATATTAGAATAGCCGCGTAGGATAAACTCGATATTAGTAATCTCTGTCTTTCCTTGAGCCATCAAACCTGCAATAACCAAGGCAGCTCCTGCACGCAAATCGGTCGCCTTGACCTGAGCTCCCTGCAGTTGATTTGGTCCCTCATAGACAATCTGGTCGCTGCTGGTCGAAATCTTACCTGCCATCTTAGCCAGCTCCGCCACATGGTTAACCCGCTTCTCATAGATGGTGTCTGTAATCTTACCATGGCCATTAGCCGTCATCAAGAGCGGGGTAATCGGCTGTTGTAGGTCAGTTGCAAAGCCTGGATAAGGAGAAGTCTTAATGTTTATAGCTCTCAGAGTTTGCTGCTCTTCGACAAAAATGCTGTCTTCAGAAACCGTCATCCGAACACCCATTTCCTCAAGCTTGGCAATAAAACTTTCCAAATGCTCATAAAGGACATTATTAATCTGAATTCCCTGTCCAATAGCTGCAGCAAGGGCGATATAAGTTCCTGCCTCGATACGGTCAGGAATCACTTGATGACGCGTTCCATGAAGGTGTGGAACCCCCTCAATCGTGATAATATCAGTTCCTGCTCCGCGGATATGCGCACCCATATTGTTCAAGAGAGTTGCTACGTCGATGATTTCTGGCTCTCGCGCTGCATTTTCAATAATAGTCCGACCTTTGGCCTTGACAGCAGCCAACATCGTGTTGATGGTAGCACCCACGCTGACCGTATCCATATAAATACTAGCGCCCTTAAGCGGCTGGCCTCCTGTAGATAGGTTCATGTAGTTGCCGTCCATGGTCATCTTAGCCCCCATGGCTTCAAAAGCCTTGAGGTGCAAGTCAATAGGACGTGGACCCAAGTCACAACCACCAGGCAGGCCTACCGTCGCTTCACCATAGCGGCCAAGCAAACTACCATAGAAATAATAGGAAGCTCTTAGACTGTTAATCTTCCCATAAGGCATAGGGACGTTTTGGATACCACGCGGATCAATCGTCAAACTGTCCTCAGAGCGAGTAACACTAGCTCCCATGGCAATCATAATATCAATCAGACTATCCACATCCGAAATATCCGGAACGCCATCCAACGTTACAATATCATCCGCCAGAATCACAGCCGGAATCAAGGCAACGACACTGTTTTTAGCACCATTAATAGTCACCTCTCCTTTTAAGGGGCGACCACCATGTATTACAATTTTTTTCATGTTTAAAATAAAGCTCTTTCAAGGTATTGCCATTTATTATACCACAGATTCGGGAAATTTCCTATACTTTTAGATAAATAAGACAATTGAAATTAAAATGAAACAGGGAAAATGGATTTTTTAACAGTTCTTTCAGAAAAATTCAGTATTACCAAGAATGAGAGAAGCGCAAGGCTAGACTGCTTGCCTTTTTAAAACTGCCTGTATAGAAATGACTTTTTCTTTAAAAAAATAGAAAAGTTCCCAATCATTACGATTGAGAACTATCATCTTACTGCACTGCTGCTTTCAAAGCCTCTACCTTATCCAACTTTTCCCAAGGGAGGTCAATGTCTGTCCTACCCATGTGGCCATAAGCTGCCGTCTGACGATAGATCGGACGTTTCAGATCCAGCATTTGAATGATACCGGCTGGACGCAGATCAAAAATCTGACGTACTGCTTCCTGCAGCTTGCTTTCTGCAACAGTACCAGTGCCAAAAGTATCGATGCGTACAGAAACCGGCTGAGCCACGCCAATGGCATAGGCTAGCTGCACTTCTGCTTTCTTAGCCAATCCAGCAGCCACGATGTTTTTAGCGATGTAGCGAGCTGCGTATGAAGCTGATCGGTCAACCTTGGTTGCATCCTTACCAGAGAAAGCGCCGCCGCCGTGACGAGCATAACCACCGTAAGTATCCACAATAATCTTGCGGCCAGTCAAGCCAGAGTCCCCTTGCGGACCGCCAATTACAAAACGGCCGGTTGGATTGATGAAGAATTTTGTCTTATCATCCAGATACTGAGCTGGGATAACTGCTTTAATCAACTTTTCAGTCACATCACGATGAATCTCTTCATTGGTCACTTCTGGGTCATGCTGGGTCGAAATAACCACTGTATCCACGCGCACAGGCTGGTCATTTTCATCATACTCAACGGTCACCTGTGACTTAGCATCTGGACGCAGATAGGCAATCTCTCCTGATTTGCGCAATTCCGCCAATCGACGAACTAGCTTGTGACTGAGTGAGATAGGCAGAGGCATGAGTTCTGTTGTTTCATCCACCGCAAAGCCAAACATGAGCCCCTGGTCTCCAGCACCAATCAAGTCCAATGGATCTTGGTCTGTATTCCCACGAACCTCCAAAGCTTCATTGACACCCTGAGCAATATCTGGTGATTGCTCCACCAAAGACGGATGCACACCGACCGTCTCTGCTGAAAATCCATATTCTGTATTGGTGTAGCCAATCTCTGCAATGGTATCACGAACCACACGGTTAATATCTACATAAGCTGTGGTCGAAATCTCACCAAAAACATGAACCGAGCCCGTATAAACGGCTGTTTCAGCAGCCACATGGGCATCTGGATCCTGACTCAAGACAGCATCCAAAATAGCATCGGAAATTTGGTCTGCAATCTTATCAGGATGCCCCTCCGATACAGACTCAGACGTGAAAAGTTTACGTTCTGACATAGAAATGTCCCCCCTTAAAAAATATTAAACAAATAAACAAACTCCAAAATGATGAAAATCTTATCAGCTACGAGTTACGACGCGAAAGAAATAAAAACGATACCTTTTTATTTCTGAGCCAGTAAGGCGCATAGGGTGACCGCAGCATAGCGGCAACCGTAGAATGACGAGTGACTTTGGAGCCGACATTGTTTGCGAGTTACAAAGTACTGATAGAAGTTTCCTACCATCTTATCGGGACTATATAACTTTCTCATTATACCATAATTTACGATACCACTCCCTTTTTTTAAAAAAAGAACAAGATATAGATTAAAACTATACCTTGTTAAGCTCCATTAATTCTTGAAAGTTAACCAACCTATCCAGATTAAATAACAATATAAAAACATGAAGAGAAGATGATATAGTTTAGCACTAAATCTTCTTCTGTTACTTCTCCACTTCTTTAACCATTAGGGTTCCGAACAAAACAAGAGCTGCTAAAACAAATGGAGCGATTTGAAAAAGAAACCAATCTGGGTCTCCTGCAAAAAAGGCAGAAATCAGGTAAAGTCCTGAACCTGAATATAGTAAACCTTTATTTCCTTTATTTATTCCGATACTAGTTAAAACGGTCGCAATTAAAATACAAATTAAACTGGGAGCTAAGAAAATTAACAAGACGATCCCCCATGGACCTGATAGAGCGAAAAGTAATACAAACAAGACAAGATAAATTATCGATAAATAAAAAGCAAATGACAGAAGACCTGACCTATACTTAGTTTCTTTTGAATTCTTCATAGTAAGGTCAGTACTATTGTGCTCTTCGATAGATTGATGATTATCTTTATTCATATCATTATTCATCATTCGATTCATCCTTTCTAATTCTTTTTTAGAGTGAAGAGAGAAGATATCCCTGCAATTATTGTTCTCCAGATAATACCATTTCGCTTACGTTCAAATCTCTGTAACTACAAGCTTGATTAAAAGAACATTAAGCTTCATAACATAAATATATGCTTTTTGCTTAAACTCCTCATTCTAAACCAAATCTGTCTGAGCGATGGCCTTCTTGACATCATCCAGCGGCAAATGAACCAATTCCACCTCTTTTTCCTTGTAGAGATATTGAGCATAGTCATCTATCCGATATTGGTTGATATAGACCACCCGTTTGCAGCCGACCTGAAGCAATTGCTTGGTACAGTTGAGGCAGGGAAAATGGGTCACATAAGCCGTAAATCCCTTGGGAACTCCCCGCTCTGCTCCTTGCAAGATAGCATTGACCTCAGCGTGCAAGGTCCGCACGCAGTGACCGTCAATAACCAGACACTCGTGGTCAATACAATGCTCAGTCCCTGAAACCGAGCCATTGTAACCAGTTGAAATAACCTTATTGTCCTTGACCAAGACAGCGCCAACCTTGGCCCGCCTGCAGGTTGAGCGATTAGCGATTAAGAGCGCCTGAGCCGCAAAATACTGATCCCAAGCCAAACGATTCTCTACCATAATTTCTCCATTTCTACTGATTTTTTATTTACATAAATGTCTGTTTTTATCTATTATATCGCAAATTCCTATTTTTAACTAGCTTTATCATGAGAGCTATTTCATCTGAAACAAGCCTTTATCTATACTATAAGTGCATTGCAGGCTATTTCTCTCTTTATACTTTTCATTAAGAGTTATCGAAAAAGAACCAAGGAAATCCTCGGTTCTTATTTTAATTATTTACCAAGCTTAGCTTTAGCTGCGTCTGCAAGAGCTGTGAAAGCTACTGCATCGTTAACAGCTAAGTCAGCCAACATTTTACGGTTCACTTCGATTTCAGCCAACTTCAAACCATGCATCAATTGTGAGTATGAAAGTCCGTTCAAACGAGCTGCCGCATTGATACGAGTGATCCAAAGTTTGCGGAAGTCACGTTTTTTCTGACGACGATCACGGTATGCATAGTAGTAAGAGTTCATTACTTGCTCTTTTGCAGTACGGAACAAGATATGTTTTGCTCCATAGTAACCTTTAGCTAATTTTAAAATACGTTTACGGCGTTTGCGTGATACAACGCCACCTTTAACACGTGCCATTTATATTTCCTCCAATATTTCCTAGATAATCGTTACAGTAGCTCTTATTTCAGACCTGTAAGCATTGCTTTGATACGCTTGAAATCTCCTGCATGCACCATTCCTGCTTTGCGAAGATGACGGCGTTGTTTCTTAGTCTTTCCGTGGAAACGGTGAGAAGTATAAGCACGGAAACGTTTCAAGCCACCAGAACCTGTACGTTTGAAACGTTTAGCTGATGCGCGGTGTGTTTTTTGTTTTGGCATAATGTTTTCTCCTTTTTCTATCTTTCTGACAATCTATTTTTTGTCAGGAATTGGCGCCATCTGCATGAACATCTGACGTCCATCCATCTTAGGCTTTTGCTCAATGATAGCAACATCCTGAGTCGCTTCAGCAAAATCTGCTAAAACTTTAGCCCCGAGTTCTTTGTGGGTAATCATCCGGCCTTTGAAGCGGATAGATACCTTAATTTTATTTCCTTTTTCAAGGAACTTGCGTGCGTTGCGAAGCTTAGTATCAAAGTCTCCCTTGTCGATGGTTGGACTGAGACGGACTTCCTTCACAGTAACAACACTTTGTTTCTTGCGTTGTTCTTTTTGTTTTTTCTGGTACTCAAATTTGAACTTACCGTAGTCCATAATTTTTGCAACAGGTGGTTTAGCTTGTGGCTGAATCAGGACCAAATCGACATTTGCTTCATCCGCAAGAGACTGCGCTTCGTTCAGCGGTTTAATACCTAATTGTTCGCCGTCAAGACCGATCAAGCGAACTTCACGCACACGAATTTCATCATTGATGAATAAGTCTTGTTTTGCTATGGTTTTCACCTCTTTTTTTATTTTTAGAGAAAAACAAGTGCGGACCTGCTAACGCAAACCCGCACTACATGATAGTATTTCATTTCTGAAACTGAATCCTGTAGAGCCAGACAACGTTAGTCGCAAGGCGAGAAGCTCTCACTTCTGCTTTTCTCAACTCTACTATCATACCAAGTTTCATTTTATTTGTCAATGATTTTTTTCGCTTTTTCTTCGATAAATGCAACAACTTCAGAAATACCAACACCCGTAGTATCAAAATGAAGGGCATCTTCTGCCGGTTTCAATGGTGAAACCTCGCGGTGACTGTCCTTATAATCCCGCTCTGCAATTTCTTCTTTCAGTTTCTCCAAGTCAGCTGGAATGCCTTTTGATAAGTTTTCTTTGTAACGGCGCTCAGCTCTTTCGTCAACGGAGGCAACCAGATAAATCTTGAGCTCAGCCTGAGGCAAGACTACGGTTCCAATATCACGGCCATCCATGACAATCCCTCCCTGAGCTGCAATTTGCTGCTGCAAGGCAACCAGTTTCTCACGGACTTGAGGAATGGCAGATACCCAGGAAACATTATTGGTGACTTCATTTTCTCGAATTGGGTGAGTTACATCCACGTCGCCGACAAAGACAAGCTGCTCGCCATCTTCCGCCCGACCAAAACTGACCGAATGATTATTGAGCAAGTCTACAATTTCAGTGGCATCTGCTTCTGTCAGATGATGCCGCAAAGCCAGATAGGTTGCAGCCCGGTACATGGCTCCTGTATCTAAATAAGTATAGCCAAAATCCTTAGCAACGATCTTAGCAACGGTCGATTTTCCACTGGAAGCAGGACCGTCAATCGCAATTTGAATCTGTTTCATAGCTGGCTCCTACTCAATCTTCACAACGTCACCTGGATTGGCATACCAAGAACCAGTGGACATATGAGAAGGGTTAAGCTGTTCCAGCTTGGCAATAGAAATACCTGCACGCGCCGCAATGGCTGCCTCACCTTCGCCAGGCTGGACAGTCAGAGTTCCCTCAGAGGATTCAGTGGTATTTGCCGCTGGCTGCTCTGCTGTAGAAGACGCTTCACTGCTGGAGCTTGCTGCTGAAGTGCCGTAGAAACCTTCCATTTGGGTTTGTCTATTACTTCCACCAGTAGACAGATAGGTCAGAAAGCACACCACCGCAACCACTAAAATACAGAAAATAATGGTTAATATGGTCAACAAGCGGTCTGCATTCAAAGCGCTAAACTTCTTAGTTCGTTTCAACTTATCTTCTCCGTTATCGTATACATCTTCTTCCCATGGTTCTTTTTCCATGACTTCCTCCTTGAGTTTTTCTTAAAATCTTATTACAATATGGGTATGAAAGTAACACTCATTCCCGAACGGTGCATTGCCTGTGGGCTTTGTCAAACCTACTCAGATCTTTTTGACTATCATGACAATGGCATCGTCAAATTTTACCAGGACGACCAGCTCCTAGAAAAGGAAATCGCTGAGGATCCCGATGTCGTGGAAGCCATCAAAAACTGCCCAACGCGAGCTCTTTTGAAAGACTAGGATTTTTTGGACTGACTGCCATAGTAAGCTTCAAAATAATCAATATGGGTAAAATTATCTACTAATTCTACCTCACCCTTAAAATGCTCATTAAGGGCTAGGGCATTGACAAAATATTTCTTAGGCCACTTGCGCATACAAAAACTCCTGCTGCGGCTCTGACCTTTAAAATATAAGGTAATTGACGTCTTAGTCACTTCGACTTTTTCAATATCTGAAATCTTGACCTTTATCGGAGTAAAGGGATTGGCTGTGATAATTCGCAAGGTTCCATCGTCATAAATGGTAAAATAACGATGAACTCCCATTCCCAGCAAAAACATGAACAAGAAGAAAGAAAACAGAACAAGAGTCGGCACTCGTGAGCTTTCATACATCAAAGCCAGGCCAACAAAAATCGGAATGACCGATAA
Source organism: Streptococcus sanguinis (assembly GCF_026781265.1). Classification (GTDB taxonomy): domain Bacteria; phylum Bacillota; class Bacilli; order Lactobacillales; family Streptococcaceae; genus Streptococcus; species Streptococcus sanguinis_T. Next base: position 281,796 of record NZ_JAKUVC010000004.1, on the reverse strand, counting down.
AGACCAATATATTATCAGGATAGCTACATCTGGCTGCCAGTGATAGCGAACCTTACCGAAAATCTTTATCATGCTCACACCCCCATACTACTAGTTTAGCATAAATTAAGAAAAAATAGAATAGGTAGACTTGCCTATTCTATTTTTTTATTTATGATTTTTAAGTTTAGAAATATTATTTAGAAAATTTGAGTAAAGAAGTAAATTATATAAGTAATCAAAGGAAAGTACGTCACAACTACTATACCATTGAGAAATGGTCGTTTAAGTTTTGCTATATTTGGTATAAATGTCAGTAATAGCAAACTATAGGCGATAAAATACCTTTGTTGAACTCCTTCGATTATATCAGATCCAACGATAGAAAATTGAAGATATAAAATAAGGAAGGTGGATAAAATAATCGCGAAGAAAGAGAGTATTTTGCCTATTTGAATTAAATTGAATTTTTTAATATCTATTTTAGTCACTCTATATTCTTTTTCTTGATAGAGCCAACTGAGTCCATAGGCAACATAATACAGTATGGAAACTAGGATAGGAGGCTTTTGATAAATCACTTCCTCTGCATACCCTAGCTGAATCACTGTATAATCATAAGAGAAAATCTCTCGAAGATACATGCTTATAAAATTAAAAATATTTGAAAAAATATGAGATAACTGCTTAAAGGTATTTACATTTCTCCCAAAGTAAGCACCTGTATTTACATCCTTTATCAATACAATCAATAGTAATGAACAAAGTATTGAGAAGAATAAAGTAAATAAAAGAAAAATATTTATTAATCTACTAGTTAGCTTTTCTTTATTTGCAAAATAGAGCATCGGGAAAACAGATATTATGATTAAGAAAGCTGGTACTTTAGCCAGAGAAATTAAGATAATCGATATTCCTAATTGTATTGCATCTAACTTTTGAAAACTTTTTAACTTTGCTACTTTATAGGTAACTTTAGTTAAACAAGCTACAAAAAAAATGATAGAAATATTTGTAAAAACATCAGCTGAAATAGCGCTGTTTGTTAATAAGATTGTAGGATGAAGACTTAGCGCAGCAATTGTCCACTTACTAAATGGCATTATTCGAATGGACAATATTAAAATGAAAAAGGCAAAGGCCAATCCGGATAATCTCATAAAAATAAATTCAGTTGCTGGAGTTAAATGCAAAATTTTATTCAATAAGACAATCAAGACATAGGGAAAGTAAACGAGAGGATGATAAGGAACGGCATTGGTAGCTGCTTGAAATCTGTTTTTTTCAGAATACTGAAATTTACCAACCTTTGATAAAGGATATAGACCAAATGTATGGTTAGGCCCATTTTTTATAAAATAATCCATAAAAGATTGCTGGGTTTCTGATACCATTCCTCCAAATAAAGCCATATTCCCATTATCATTTTTGTAAACATCACCATTACTAATTTGAATCGCTCTATAATAATGAGACTGTTCATCCATCCAAGAACCGGGATTTCTATATAGTACTGCACCTAAGGCGACAACAAAACTAATACAAAGTGCTATAAAAACATGGCGAGCATATGTTCTATCTTTTATTCCTAATAATTTTTCAATTCTCTCCATTTATGTACTCTCCTAATATATTTATTATTAATACTCCACATTAATTTGATATATTCTATTTCCGTCTTTATCAGGACCATATAGGAGTTGGAATTCTTTCCCAAACTTGATCGCTAAATCTCGACTTGAAATAACATAATTAACATGTAATTCTTTTAAAGTTGCAGTGTTGACTTGCATATCTAAAACATCTGGACTACTGTTAGACATACTTACTTTATCATCAACTAAAATTGGCTTAATATGAGCATAACGATTCCACTCAGTAACATATTTACCATTGATATCTATCTTCTTCATTTCTTCTATATCCGGATAAAATCGGACACCATTAATCATTTTTGCTCCAAACATTTGTGGATAATTATAAAGCATGTTGTTGTCTGTCAACCAAATAGATTGTGGATTTCTTTTGACCATGTCTTTAATTGCTATTCCTAGCTTTTTATTCTCAACAACTGCTGTTCCTCTAACAATTGGATTCACTGTAAAACCAGTTAATAAAGATAAAATTAACATAGATAGAGTAAATAGTTTCTTATATTTTAAAATTCCTAGCAAAAATGTTAAGAAAAGCAGAAAAGCTGACAGTAATATATAGCTTCTTGAGATATAATCCTTATAAACTTGATTGTAAGATATCAAATAGGCAAAGAGAATAAAACTAAGTATACTTATAGGCAGAAGAACTTTAAAAAGCTTCTTGCATTCCATTTTCCAAACAAAGTCAATAAACCAAAAACTAATAAATACTGCTATAACAGCCAAAGCCTGCCAGGCTCTTCCTGATGTCACATAACTGAATAAAGTAATTTTTGCTAACCATTCTGGGACACCAACGAATATATACAGCATGAGAAATACACTGTACAAAGACAATAGAATTCCAAATAGATTTTCCTTAATCTGCTTCTTATATATGATAAAAGGCAAAGCCAAGAGCATAAAAGGAAGAAAATTAAGAGAAGAGGCTAATTCTACTTGATTTAATATAGTAGGAAGCTTATAAGGCAGAAAAAGATTTAAAAATATAGTGACTAGAAATGTGAGAGGAATTCCTCCACCTGTAGAAACTCGACTGCCTGGATAGACTGTTTCTAATGATGCAATAATAGCATCTAAACTTTGATAAATACTAACTCCCAGAATCACAGCAGTGACACAAAGCGTTGTAAACATAATAATCCAATCATTTCTGGACAGTTGCTTTTTTCTCAAAGCTGTAAAAAACTTCACGAGAAAATATATCAAAATAATATAGGCAAAAACAACTTGAAATGCGGGATAAATAACTAAAACAAAGCCGATCAGACTACTGGATAGAAGTGTTGCAAAACTGATCTTAGCAATTAATTTTTCAGAACTAAAATAATAATAAATAGAAACCAAAGCTAGTAAAGTAAACCAGACTACATCTCCCAAATGCTGCATGAACCACCACTGTACGACTGGTGTATAAGTGATAAAGAAAGCCGCTATAAAAGACAACACCTTATTTCCCTTTGTCAAAATCATAATAAACTCAAAAGACAAAAGAATAAGAGTAATAATCTTAAAACACCAATACCAAGATAGAGCACGAGAAGGACTGAGGAATAAAGCTCCCCAGTTAAACGGTTTACCCAAAATAGAAATATGATTGACTGGTGAATGATAAGCTACAATCATATTCTGACCAGACAAACCATAATTCTCATTGACAAGTTGATTGTCAGAATTAACCTGAGAGATAAAAAATGAAGTTTGAACCATCCATTCATCAGATCTAATTCCTCTTGGAATGCCAAAAATAACACCATCTGTATTTGAAAAAGGTGATAACCATTGGCTACCATCTCCTTCAATTCTTGATTTTGACTGAACTCCATTCTGAAGCTCAGTCACCCCCATTCTATTCCAGCTCGCTATGGAACTACCATTAAGATTCAGTGCTAAGCCAAGAATAAAGACTACCAGAGCTAAAGCATATCTGTATTTTATAGCCTTATTAAAAGCATTAATCATAGTATTGATAAACCTCGAGTTCATACTGCATTCGGTTTTGTCGAACTACTGTATCTAAAATGATACCAGCAATAAAAAACAAACCTGCTAAAATCATAAATCCTGTCGCTAAAACTGCTGATGGCAATTTGTCAATCAGGCCTGTATTAGCAAACTCTGCAATAACCGGTAATCCAATAATAAGTCCTACCCAAAATAAGGAAAAAGCTAAAATAGAAAAGAATACCAATGGCTTATAGTCTTTAAATAGACTAAAAATCATTTTAAGAACCTTAAAACCATCAGAAAACGTGCTGAGTTTAGACTCACTTCCCTCAGGACGATCCTTGTAAGTGATTGGTACTTCTACTAGTTTGAAACGCTTATCCATAGCATGAATAGAAAGCTCTGTTTCAATTTCAAATCCTGGAGACAAGACAGGAAATGTCTTAACAAAAAGTCGGTTAAAGCCACGGTAGCCAGTCATAATATCATTGTAGTTTCCCTTATATAGAGAGTTAATCAAGTACTTGACTAAATTATTACCAAAATCATGGAAACCACGTTTATTTTCTTGGGAATAGGTTCCGTTTGAAAGACGATCTCCAATGGTCATATCAGCCATTCCTGAACGCAAAGGAGCTAGCAATTTTTCAACTTCAGCTGCTGGATAGGTATCATCTGCATCAGCCATAATATAATAATCAGCATCAATTTCTCTGAACATAGAACGGACTACATTCCCTTTGCCTTGCCTAGGCTCAAATTTTACAAAAACTCCAGCTTCTCTAGCCAGTTCATTAGTTCTATCCTTTGAATTGTTATCATAAACATAAATGTCTGCTTGAGGTAGAACTGTCTGAAAATCCCTTATAACCTTTTGAATAGTTATTTCTTCATTATATGCTGGAAGCAATACCGCAATTTTTTCTTTCATTTTATATTCTATCTCCTTGTTTTATAAAAAACACTATTGTTACAACAGTCTTACCATCTTGCTGAGGAATAATAATCCACAATATACGTCTCCATCTTTTCTTCTTCGTGTTTAGATAAGTATCGAACTACAGCATCAGATGTATTTGCATAAGTTAATTCTGAAACAAATAAGCTGCTAAAAACTGTCCTGTACTCCTTATTAGCAAATAATGAATTACCTAAGAAATAATTTTCCCTAGAAATATCTAAATAATCTAAAATAGTTGGAGTAAGGTTAACAGAATTTTGCCCCTGAGCATCTAGTATTTGAGGATCGACTCCTTTATAATAGATGAAAAAAGGTACTTTGTCAAGATTGCCCATTCCTCTAGACTGATTAGGAAATGACTTCCTGTATTCATCATCAACATAAGTTGCATGGTCGGTTGTGAAGACTAAAATTGTATTTTCCGAATATTTACTATTGTTAAATTTTTCGATGAATTTCCCAAATTGTATATCTAAATCATAAAAACGGTTTAACAAACGGTCATTTCCATCTGAGTATTTTCTATCAAATGAATTCATGCCAATATGTGTACCAAAAGTATACATTGAGATAAAGAAAGGCTGACCATCAGGCTGATTAGTTATCAATTTATTAAGTTCTTTATAGGCATCCTTATCGAATGTACTTTCCTCCCCCTTAGAAGGCTGTGCATCTAGAACAGAATCAAAACCTAAATGATTTAAATAAGAAGTGAATTCTTCATTATGAGCTTCTGTATTAATAAAAGAAGTATGATAACCTTCTTTCTTCAAAATACTCTGCAGAGAAATCAGATGGTTCTGATCAGAGTTATCTAACTGATAACCTGAATACAGTTGACCAATTATCCCTCTATAAGTTGCAAAGGTATGATTATAATAATTTGAAAAATTCAAAGATTTTGATTGTAATTCTTTAATATTAGGAGTGATATTTCTCTCATCATCAATAATATGCTGAGACATTCCCTCTGTAAAAATAAGAATCACATTAGGTTTCTCTGGTATATTTTTCGGTTTTTTGATAAAGTCTCCAACTTCCTCTTTGTAGAAAAGTTTTTTCTTCTCTGTAGACTCTCTTTCCGCTTTTTGAATCAGCTGAATATAATCATACTCAGCAACTGCTAAATCATAGACCGACTTACCTGGAGAATACTTAAAACCAAAGAATCCTCCCAAAGATAAGTTTAGAGTGAGTGCAGCACTCAAAAGAAACAGAGAAACAACATTATATTTATAAAGGTAGTAGGTAATCTTATTCTGTGTTTCAACATACTTAGTCGGTAGGAAACTAAAGATTAATAATAAAACAATACCTAAACCAAAAATAAAAATTCTTCCTTTAAGAGCCTCCCAGGAGCTTAGATTATTTAACATAATAAGAGTTACAAAGCTATTTCCAAAAAAAAGAACTAATATCTCGACGTTATAGAAGAGAATAAACAAATTATTAATAAAGCACCCAATAATTTGATGTTTTTTAATGAAAAAATTTGAAACAAGAAAAATAATAATCAACTCTAGCAAAGGAACAATGACATATAGTAAATTCCCTGTTGTCTTCAACGTTAAAAAGCTAATAATAATAGAGAATAGATATTTAAGTACTGTAAATCGATAATCTTTGTATTTAGTATAAAAAGAACTATAATCTATTTTGCGCTTTTTTTTTCCAAACATTTTAATCTAATTCCTAATCTTTCTAATCATCCTCTTAACAATATATTTAATTGCACTTGCTGGACCAAGGAAAATATATTTAGCCGCACCTTTTAAACCTCCTATATTATCAAAGTTTACATAGGTATTTGGTAAGGTGTCCGGACGAATATTTAAAACATTATTATCAACAAAAGGTGTGATATATATTTCATTTCGAGAAATAGCATAATCAAATCGCTGCGACCAAGCTAGATAAACTAAAATGCGCTCAATAGAGTGTAATATTGTATGCTGTGGAAGTGGCTCTTTCGGAATATCCTCATCTTTAAGTTCTATGTCAAACAGAGGCTTTAGTGCATCATATTTGAACCATATAAATGTACCATAACTCATAATAAAAGTGTTCAAACTATTAAAATCTATAGCTCGATCGATATTCATTCTTTCCCAAAGGATATTCATATCGTCCGCAAATTTATTTTCATTTAAAGGATCCACAATCTTTGTATAGCGGAAAAAGGTTGGTATATCTGCAATCACAAGTCCCAATCGTTCATTATTTTCTAAATTAACGAGAATCGAATTGGCAGGTTTTATCAGCATATCAAAAAGTTCATTTCTCCAGGAATCACCAACCCAATATGGATATTCTGGAGACTTTTTGGTATGGAAGTGTCCAATGTAATCATAAGACGATAGCTCTTCCTTTAGCTTCAACATAGGAATAATGTCTCGTCCACGATTTCCTGTTAAATAAATATTCGCTTTTTGATGCCGTTTTGCTAAAATAATTTCAATTTCTGATTTTTTATTTTCCGAATCAGTTGTTAAAAATAGGTCATAATCAAAATTAAAATATTGGAATCCATCCAAAAATTCTTCTAATAAGTCTACATAAAATGTATGGAGATGTACAGCTACTTTCTTTTTGTTTGAATATGCATCATTTTTATTTTGAAGGACCTTTCTATCAATCAGATAAGGCGGTGTTGGTTGACTGACATCTGACATATGAGACAAGATAAATTCTACCGGATAGTCAGACACCTCTTCAATCTCTTTCAGTAAATATGGAGATAAATGTTGACTTAAATCAAAAGTTTTAATTTTAATAAAAGGAACCTTATATTCCAAAAGAATATGTGGATAATGAATAGTAAAATTACTATGGAAAAAATCTTCCTTTAGTGAAAGAGTATTTAAAATAGCTTGATATTGGAATCCTGCATCAGTAAATTTTTTCGTATATTGTGTTTCATAATTGTCAATAACATTTTGTACATCTGTATAATTTTCAACAGATTTCCAAAAAATTTGAAAAATTTCTGATTGAACTAGATTTTTCTTGAAAGAAATAAAATATGATTGAAGATGCTCGTTAATAAACAAATTTCGTTGCTTAACTTCTTGATGATTCGTCATTCCCCAAAAATCAATATCAGAATCTGATTCATATTTTTGATAAATTGGCTCCATATCCCAAAGTGGTCCAAAACAAGTATCATTCATGACAGTCACCGAATCATACTCTTTCAGTGATTCAAAACCAACCAACTCCATTCCATCATGCCAAGCACCAAAATCATAACCAGTATTTTCCCGTTGAAGGAAGACATCAATCAACCCTTTTTCACGAAGTTTATCAACTTCAGATTCACTAAGTTGACTATTTGAAATAAATATTAATTTTTCAAATAAAGGTCTCATATGCTCAAGTTGATAATGAACATGGCGGCTGATATGATCATATTTATTAAAATGAACATAAATTAATAATCGTTTCATTTCTTTCTCCTAAAGAAGTTTATAATTTTAGTCGAAAGCTGCCAACGCCTGCTTCCGATTATAGCATGATATTGCTGGTTTAATGCCTGGTATTGCTCTTCTAATTGAATTATTCTTTCTTGCAAAGATAAATTGTCTAAATGAAGTTCTGATAATTCAGTTAAAAGTGATCCTTCCCTCATTGGTTCAAAAATATCTTTCATCTCATAAAAAAAGGTAAATTTCGTTTCAGAAATACTCTCTAAATTATAATGAATTTGAGGATCATTTTTACCGAAAAGTAAACTATCTGCTAAAGCTATTCCATTTGTAAAATCAATGGGAATCTCCTCATGTTTTTTATAGGTCTGCAGTTTTACATTTTTATAATAACTGGGAATCTCAGATAAATCTACCCTCAACCTCATAACATCAGAAGGAAGTTTAACGTAAATTTCATCAGAATATTCCAATGGAAATCTCAAACTGTTTTCTTCTGAAAAATTTTCTCCTAATTTTGAGTAAAAGAATGTTACAAATTGTTTCTTAATATCAAATACACTATGGTTTGGCAAAGTATTTCCCAGTAGCAATTCAATTGCTTGCAAGCTATTCTTTACAGGAGACAAAGATTTTTCAATTCTACTTAAAAGGGCTTTATAACAATTTTCAATGGTGTAAAGTTGCTTAGCTACTTGACTGGTCTCCAATGAAGCACATTTATAAATTTGGAAATTTTCAATCACATTTTCTAAAGTTTCTGTAAGAGATTCTATATTGCCTAGAGGATATACAAATCCTGTATTAAAAATATTACGAACTGTAGAATATCCTAAATTATCAGAAACAATTGTAGGAACTCCTTTTAGAATTGCCTCAATGAAAACCAAGGAGAACGATTCTGATTTAGAATTGAAAACACAGATATCCGAAGATGTGATTTCTTTCCATGGAAGATTCCGATATCCTAAAAACCTTACCTGAGTCAATGAATGTTTCTCTATAAATTCGTCACATTCCTGCTTAATCTCTTCTTCCCAATCTCCTATAAAAATTAAGGGGATATCAAATCTTCCTAGCTTAAGATAGGCTTGCAACAGCTCCATCTGATTTTTATTTTCATTAATTAAACCAACGGAAACTATTCTTATTTGTTCTCCTTTACCAAGTGATTCATTAGAGATTTCTGTAAAAGGAATAAACGATTGCAACTTAAGATTTCGATTTCCAATTTTTTCCAGCGACTTTTTCAAATTGCCTTGGACAGCAAAAACCTCTTCTGAATTATCAAGCATAAAATCGAACTTGTCTACATAATAGGCAAACTCTCTTTCGGGAAATTCGTGAATAAGCCAAAAATGTGGAACTGATTCACAAGCCGCTGCCAAAGCACCCTGAAATACATTCGCAGTATTAGAAATAACCAGTTCAATTTTATTTTTTGAAATAATATCCCTTATATCTTGAATATTCTTTTGGTAAAACAGAACTCTTTCTTCTTTCGACAAAAGATGATTCCCTGGCGCTTCTTCCCACCACCATTTTACAGTCGTAAGTGGAAATAATTTAACACCTGCATCCTGTAATTTATCTCGATACGCTCTATGTGTAGGATGTCCATTTTCAGGATAAACATTAAAAATATTGTAATCTAACTGTGCTAGATAAACCATCAAATTTGTAATAGATTTCTCAGCACCGTTATCCAAAGTTCCTGTTGGTGAAACAAATAAAATACTTTTGCCCATATCTCAACCTTTAAAGACCTTTACTCATTTAATTCATGCCAATTGCCATTTCTAACCAATAGCCCCGTCGCAGAATCAAGTGCAGATTTATCGTTGTCAGGAATATCTTTTCTTTCGATAAATACAATCGGTGCTTTTGCTGATGATGCAAAAGCTAGAACCCGTTTCTCTGAATCACGAATAGTTGCTTCTAATCTAAGTCGAGCTTGATTAAGAAAGGGAAGTTTACATTTATATATTATTTTTTTCTTTCCAATACCTTGCGTTTTTAGATTCATTGAATTGTCATTGTAATAGCCATAATTGGTATTAATATCTACAAAAGACATAGCAATATGAGATTCAATATCTTCTAATTGTTTAAATGTAAACTCAAATTCAAGTTCTTGTTCTGGAGTAACTTGCGCTTTTGATAATAGCTTAACTTCAAAATCTTCAACCAAAAGCCTTTGTTCCCTTAATTTTTCAGATTCCTGAGACTCTTTAATTGGTTGAATAGCAGCATTATCAAAACTGTACTGGTTAGCCACATCATCTGGATTACCGATAGCCTTGACCAAGCCATTTTCAATTAAGACAGCCTTATTACAATACTTTTTAACAGCTCCCATGTCATGGGTCACCAGAATAGTCGTCTTGCCCGACTCCTTACGATCTTTGAAGTAGTCATTACACTTACGCTGAAAGGCTTCGTCCCCGACAGCCAAGACCTCGTCCAAAATCAGAATATCCCCCTGAGCCTTGATGGCCACAGAAAAGGCCAGACGCACTTGCATACCGCTGGAGTAGTTCTTGAGCTTTTGGTTCATAAACTCACCCAGCTCAGCAAACTCCACGATATCATCGTACATGGCGTCTACTTCTTCTGTTGAGAATCCCAGCATGGCACCATTCATATAGACATTTTCGCGACCAGTTAGTTCTGGATTGAAGCCGACGCCCAGTTCGATAAAGGAAACCAACTTACCATCAATCGTTACCTTGCCCTTCTCCGGGATATAAATCTCAGAGATAATTTTCAAGAGGGTGGACTTACCAGAGCCATTGCGACCGACAATCCCGTAGAAGTCCCCTTTTTCAACTTCAAAGGAAATATCTTTCAAAACATGCTGTTCTTTGTAGCCTTTAATCCCCTTAAAACGATTGACCAAACTGGTTCTCAAACTCTGAGTAGCCTCAGTAGGCAATCGAAAGAATTTACTTACATGGTCGACTTTTACTGCAATATTATTTGACATTATAAAATCTCCGCAAATCTCTTAGCATTTTTATTAAAAATATAGTAACCAATCAAGAAAATGAAAATTGGCAAAATATAGGGAATGATAGAAATAAAACGATTCCCGATCAAATCCCATCCACGCATACTTCCTGAAAAAACAACAAAATGACGTAAATCCTGAATAATTTGAGCAAGAGGATTAAGCATCATAATTTTAGCAATAGTTACTTGGCCTCGTTGAATAATGAACGTAAGCGAGTAAATAATTGGCGTTGCATATAAGCCAGCCTGCAATACTACTTCCCAAATTGGTCCAATGTCACGATATTTTACAAAAAAAGTTGCTAGAATAAAAGCAAATCCTGTAGAAACTAAAACCAACTCAACAAACAGAGGCAGGATAATTAGCCATCCTAGTGTCAAAGGAACACCATTAATCAAAGCAAAAACAGCAACTACCAATAAATTAATAGCATAGTTAATCGCTGCGCCTGCAATAGATGAAAAAATAATAATTGACTTTGAAAAATTTAGCTTTCGTAATAAATCACCTCGCGAGACAATTGACATCATTCCCATATTAGTTGCCTCTGTAAAGAAATTCCAAGTTACCATTCCTAAAAGGAGAGATACTGCATAATGTGGTGTTCCATCATCAAATCTCAAAAATCGAACGAAAACAAGATACATAATCGAAAATAGCAACAAAGGTTTTAAAATTGACCATAGATGTCCAATAAAGCTTCCTTGATAACGTAATTTAAAATCAGTTTTAATCATCTCTCGTAAGAGAATCCTGTTTTTTCTATTAAAAAAATCCATGAATATTACTCCTTATAAGCAAACTTTGTGAGAATGAGGCTGGTAAAAACCAGGGTATGAAAAGTGCGGTTTTTACGGTAGCCGTACTGGTGAATCCTGCGCCAGCGCTCCTTAAAAGGCACCTCCATAATGGTCACAAAGTTCTCAATTAACTCTCTATTTTCAGCAGTCAGTGGCAAGACCAGCAAATTTCTAGCCTGGGTCTGACTGTCTTTTATCAATTTCCAATATTTGGCAAAAAGGACATGGGGACGAACCCAGTTTTTTAGGCGTTTTTTGAGCGTTCGAGCTCCTAGCACATTATTCGAATGCTGCCGATAGAGCTCACCCGGCTTGTCAATATAGACTAGATTGCCAAAAGCTACAGCCAGCAAGCCCAGATACCAGTCGTGCATGAGCAGTTCATGCTCTTCTTTACCAGTCCAAAGTTGGGCCAAGGCGCGATTTATCATAGAAACACCTCCCGTCACCGTATTCTCCGTCAACTCTTGGATTAGTTCTGTATTAGCGTGATCTGACTGAGTGCGAATCATACTTTCGTGAACAACCTGTAGCTCTTGATCCACGACTTTCAAGTCAGTATAAACCAGCAAGGGCTGACTGCTATCATATTTGTCTGCCTCAGCCAATTGCATGGCAATCTTGTCTGGCAGCCAAACGTCATCTTGGTCGCTAAAGAGATAGAAGTCCGAATCTTGGTATTGAAGCAGGCTATGAAAACTCTGAATGACACCCAGATTTTGTGGATTTTCCCGATTAATAAAGGAAATGCGGTCATCCTTGCGGCAAAAGTCTTCGATGACAGCACGCGTCCCATCTGTAGAGCCATCATCACGAATCAGCAGCTGCCAATCCCTATATGTTTGCTCTTGGATACTCTTAATCTGCTCGGCCAGAAACTGTTCCCCATTATAGGTGGACAGAAGAATGGTTACTTTCATGATAAAAATAAATCCTCGTATTCACCCACAATTTTTTCCCAGGTGTAGTTTTCTTTCATATTTTCTTTGGCGGCTTGACCTAGCTCCGTAAACTCTGTTTGAGTATCTACTCGGTCAATCAGCTGGGCCAACTGGCCGGGTTCTTTTTGCCAGTAGAGAGCCGTCTCTTTTGCTACCTTCCGATTGAAGTCCACATCCAGCACCAAATTAGCATCTGTCTGAGCCAGAGCCTCCAAGAGCCCCGGATTGGTCCCACCAACCTCATGTCCATGTATGTATGCAAAAGCATGATTACGCATATATTTGAGCAGATTCTGATCATAGACCGTCCCAGCAAATTTAATGCGAGAATCACGGTCAAAGCCTGTTTTCTGCTTGAGCTCTTCAAAATAGGGATTGCCCTCATGATTGCAGATAATCAGCAAATCACGTTGGGTTTTGGATTTCATAAATTCTTGAATGATTGTTTCATAGTTGTTTTCCGGAACGAAGCGTCCGACAATGAGGTAATAGTCTTTTTCCTTACTGGCCCACTTTTCAAAGAATACCCTGACCTTGCCTTCGTTTTCTGTCAGATTGGACAGATAAAGGTCGGTTCCATAAGCGATACAGGTCGTTTTAGCCCAAGGATAAGCTTTTTGAATATAGCTTTCGATGCCTTGGTTGTCCGCTATAACCAAGTCTGCATGCTTGGTCATGACCTTCTCAGAATACTTGAGATAAGCTTGGACTGGCTTAGACCACTTGGCCCGCTTCCACTCCAACCCGTCAGGATTGATAAAAAATTGACCGCCTGCCTGATGGATACGACGAGCAAAGGGAAAGATAAAAGCACCAATCGTATTTCCAAGAATGTAAAAAATTGGCTGCTCAATCTGCTCTTTCTTAGCAAACTTGAGGGCATAGGAAACGGCCATCATATCATAGGCAATTACACGGGCTGGGCCAAGCTTGGGTGGCTTGACTGTAAAGCAGTCTACTCCCTTGTAGTCAAAATGATGAAAAGCTTCATCATCTGATAAGCAGGCCACATGATACTGGATTTGAGAAGAGATTTGATGCTCTGCCAATTTCTCAACAAAGGTTTCAAATCCTCCATATTTGGCAGGAAGTCCTCGACTCCCGATGATGAAGACATGTTTCATGATTTCCCTCAATTCAAGATTTTACAATCCATTCTATTATACCACTTTCTAGTTTGTTTGTATAACCAGAAGCAAAAAATCCTTCATTACCCTTACAAGAAAAATACGAAAGTCACTTTGTTTTTAAATTAACCTATCCATTGTAGATTTTTTTAGATTACTTTCAAATACACTCATTTATTATACCTTATACTAGTTCGCTTTCCTTACACCAGTACGACCTACAGATATCCTGCTCTGACTAAAAAACTATCCCCCTAAAGCCTTTCTAACCTCATCACTCCTTAAATACAGAAAATATACAAAAAAACCCCGTTTTCACGGGGTTTAGTGTCTGACTATAATTGTTATCTGGGAACGGAATCGAATTAAGCTTCGATTTCTGTAACCATACCTGAACCAACGGTACGTCCACCTTCACGGATAGAGAAAGTAGTACCTTGTTCAACGGCGATTGGGTGGATCAACTCAACGTCGATTGTTACGTTATCACCAGGCATTACCATTTCAGTACCTGCTGGAAGTTCGATTGAACCTGTAACGTCAGTTGTACGGAAGTAGAACTGTGGACGGTAGTTGTTGAAGAATGGAGTGTGACGTCCGCCTTCTTCTTTAGTAAGGATATAAACTTCACCCTTGAATTTAGTGTGTGGGTTGATTGAACCTGGTTTAGCAATAACTTGTCCACGTTCGATTTCATCACGTTGGATACCACGGAGAAGCACACCTACGTTGTCCCCTGCAAGACCTTCGTCAAGCTGTTTACGGAACATTTCAACACCAGTAACAACTGCTTTTTGGATTTCTTCTTTGATACCAACGATTTCGATTTCGTCGTTGACTTTAACGATACCACGGTCGATACGTCCTGAAGCAACTGTACCACGACCAGTGATTGAGAATACGTCTTCGACAGGAAGAAGCAATGGCTTGTCAGTATCGCGTTCTGGTTCTGGGATGTACTCATCAACAGTGTCCATCAATTCCATGATGATGTCTTCAAATTTAGAGTCACCTTCAAGAGCTTTAAGAGCTGAACCTTGGATAACTGGAAGATCGTCACCTGGGAAGTCGTATTCTGACAAGAGGTCACGGATTTCCATTTCAACCAATTCAAGCAATTCTTCATCGTCAACCAAGTCAACTTTGTTCATGAAGACGATCAAGTGCTTAACACCAACCTGACGTGAAAGCAAGATGTGCTCACGAGTTTGTGGCATTGGTCCGTCAGTTGAAGCTACTACAAGGATAGCTCCGTCCATTTGAGCGGCACCAGTGATCATGTTTTTAACGTAGTCCGCGTGTCCTGGAGCGTCGATGTGAGCGTAGTGACGCTTAGCAGTTTCATACTCAACGTGCGCAGTGTTGATGGTGATTCCGCGTTCGCGTTCTTCTGGAGCAGCATCGATAGACGCATAGTCTTTAGGTTGGTTAACTGCTGAAGGCAAGCGACGTGCCAATACAGTTGTGATAGCTGCAGTCAAAGTAGTTTTACCGTGGTCAACGTGTCCAATGGTACCAATGTTAACGTGTGGTTTACTACGATCGTATTTTTCTTTTGCCATTTGAGTAAAAGCCTCCAATAAAATATATTTTATAGATAGACAGTAGGCAATACAGTCTAACTTTCCTTACTATTTTATCAAATTTAAATGAAAATGCAAGTCTTTTAGTATTTTTTTGTGAATTATTCCTTGTCTAATTTGTAGTAAGGTTGATTTTGAATTGAGGCTCCAATACTGGAAGCATAGTTCCATTCCTTCCCTTCTAGTTGAGCAAAATTTTCGGATTTTCCGGTAAGAATGACACCTGAAAAAGTCAATTGATCTCGATTCTTTTCCTCGCGAATATCTAACTGGCCGAATTTCTTAAGATAGGCTTCAATGTCATTGTACATACTGTAGTTGTTAACAGTTGGGAAAAAGGTTTTATCAGTTTCTTTTAAATAGTCTAAGAAAGTCTGTTGCTCTTGCTTAGCCTCTTCGCTCTCTTTTTTGCCGTCCGACGGATAGGGATTAAGCAGCGTACTATTAGCTCCGTAAGTCGTCTGAGGATCGGTGCGCAATGCCATACCATTTTCACCATCTTCTGACTGACTGCCAATCCAGTACCAGTTAATCTTGAGGTTGCTCGGTATCATCTGCTGGATTTTCTTATAAGTGTAAGGTTTATCAAAAGTCAGAGCTATTTCTACCAATTGATTCGGCATTTCTTTGACAGAAGCCAACTCCTTAGGTATGGAATTACTATCCTTTGTTCCTTTGGCATTGATATTATAGAAGACCGGATATTTCTGCCGAAGTTCTCGCGTATAGGTCCCTGATTTAGCGGAATAAGTTCCCTCCGAAGTCGGATTTTTATAAGAGCCTGTTAGTGAATAGTTCCCCTCATAAGCTGGATAAGCCACTCTCACTCCATTCAAGTCTTTAAAACGATCGGAACGTAAGGTTCCTGAGAAATAAGAAGTTTGTGTGTAATAAAGACTGTCATAGTCAACATTAGGGTAGGCGATTTCGGACATAATTTCGTACTGTTTCTGCAAGTCTCGTCCGTTACCAGAGGCTAATTCTGCCAGCCCCTTTCCTAGAAGACCTAAGAGAACTAAAGATACAAAGGAACTAATGACGACTGTCTTCCAGAGTCTCTTTCTCCTACTTTTCTTTGCAATAATTTTAAATGTTTCCATTTCGATAACCTTTCTTTTCCAGCTCCTTTCGGAGTTTAGCACGACTGCGCATCAGCTGAATCTTGACCTTGCTCACTGAGTAAGACATGATTTGGGCAATCTCCTTGACCGTGAAATCTTGAAAATAATAGAGTTCTAAAAGCGCAGCTTCCTTAGACGGCAGTTCCTCTATTGCACTTCTTAGCAGCTCATAATCTTCATTTTCAAAAGGAATAACTGAGTGATTTGTAAAAAATTCCTTTTTTAAAATTTCTAAATATCGCTTATCTCTTCTATATCTGTCGATGTAGCGCCGGATAGAGACCCGATACATCCAAGCTCGCATCTTCTCTGCCGGAATAATAATTTCTGTTTCCAACATTTTAACAAAAACATCTTGAACCACATCTTCTGCTTCCACTTTAGAAGCCCCTGACTTCTGCAGATAGGAGACAATCTCACGAGCAAAACCTATCAAGATTATTTCATATTCATCCAGTCTAATAAGCTCACCCCCTCCTTCACTAGTATAACGAATTAAGTAGCCCTTTGGTTACAAAAATAGAAAAAACCGGAACAATTCCGATTTTCTCTTTGTATTAACCAGAGTTTCGTAGACCAGTCGCAATACCATTGATGGTGATGTGAATCAGCTTTTCTTGATCCGGTGTAAGCAGACCGTTGCGCTGACGCTTGATTAGTTCTAGCTGGATATAGTTCAAAACATTGAAGTAAGGCATGCGGTAGTCCAAGCTGTCTCTTAGATAAGTGTTTTCTGCCAAGAGCTCATCATGACCTTCAATCTCCAAAATGACATCCTTGGTCAGCTGCCACTCATCCAAAATAATATTGAAAATATCTCGCACATTCTGATCTTCACAAAGCTGTGCATACTCAAAAGCGATATTCATATTTGACTTAGACAGAACCATGTCTACATTTGATAAGAGCGACTTGAAGAAAGGCCATCTCTTATACATAAATTGCAGAAAGGCTAAATTATTTTCCGGATCTTCATCAATAAATTCCTTGAAACTTGACCCGACACCATACCAGCCCGGAAACATAACCCGACTTTGAGACCATGAGAAGACCCATGGAATGGCCCTGAGGCCGCCGATTTCAGTGATGGTTTTACGAGCAGCTGGACGAGAACCGATATTAAAGCTAGAGATAGCCTTGATGGGGCTAGATTCAAAGAAGTAATCGTAAAAACGCTCATCCCCAAAGACTAAATCACGGTAAATCTGATAACTGCGATTGACTACTTGGTCCATGATTCGCTCATATTTATCAGAAGTATGGCTATCACTCTTCTTATGAGTTACCATGCGGTTAATGGCAGCAGACACCAGCATTTCCAAGTTATAGTAGGCTGCATCCTTGTTACCATATTTATTACCAATGACTTCCCCTTGCTCAGTCAGACGGATCCGGTCATTGATACTGCGGAGTGGCTGAGAAGTGATGGCTTCATAAGTTGGACCACCACCACGCCCTACTGTACCTCCCCGGCCATGGAAGAAGGTAATTTTCACACCAAATTTGTCACCGATAGCTGTCAACTGCTGCTGAGCCTTGTAGAGGGTCCAGCAAGAAGACAGGTAGCCTCCGTCCTTATTACTGTCTGAATAGCCCAACATGATTTCTTGATAATTGTCTTTAGAGGCAATCCACTTCTGTGCAATCGGTAGAGACAGATAT
The DNA here is from genome assembly GCF_026781265.1 of Streptococcus sanguinis. Taxonomy (GTDB): domain Bacteria; phylum Bacillota; class Bacilli; order Lactobacillales; family Streptococcaceae; genus Streptococcus; species Streptococcus sanguinis_T. The sequence continues at coordinate 263,582 of NZ_JAKUVC010000004.1, read as the reverse complement.
TTCTCCATGGTATCGCAGGAATTGTCCAAGTCCTCAATGGTTTCAAAGAGCGGAACAATCTGGACACGAGCTCCATTTTCATCAATCAGCCCCACTTCCTTAAGCATAATAGCCAACTCAAATAGATCTGATACACTGGTCGAGTGAGAAATAATATTCTTCTTAATCACTTCCTCACCAATGGCATCTTTTAGCTGACGGGCCGTTTTGAAAATTTCCAGTTCTTTTTGCAGGAGTTCGGATTTAGATTCATGAGTAGCAGACAGAATACGAGGATCTTCAAGCAGCTGTTTGAGGAGGACCTGACATTTTTCTTCTTCCGACAGACTACTATAATCCTGGACAATATTAGCTGAAGCCAAGAGCTCAGCCACACAGGCTTCATGAACACTGGAATCCTGCCGCATATCAATGCTGGCCAAGTAGAAGCCAAAAACATCAACTGCTTGGAGAAGTTCAGTCAAGTCGCCACTTACCAAGGCTTCGCCATGGTGTTCGATAAGAGAATCATAAATGACCTGCAAGTCTTCTTTAAATTCCTGAGCTGTTTTGTAAGAATGTGTTTCTTCTTTCTTCAGCTCAGTCAGAGTCTCGCTGATACGAGACTGGATATAATTAGGGATGATTTCTCTTCCTTTATTGCTGACAGAAAGGTTGGCCTTCGCAGACAATTTTTCCTCAGTTCGATTAGTCAATCGCTGACCGTCAGTTGAAAAGTTGCCTTCTTTTAGGTAAAGCAAGGTTTGAATCAGTTTAGACTGGATATAGTGGAAAGCACGGCGGTAAGGCTCATTTTCTCGATAAACAGATTTATCAGTAGACAGAGCTGCCATTTCTGCTACTGCCTGACTGGTTTCTGAGAGATTGGTCGATAGTGAGAAGGTGCGATAGAGTGTATAAACCTTGTCAATATAATAGTTGAGGATGACTTCACTCTGGAGGGTAGCTGATAGTTTGAGGGTTTCTGCTGTTACAAAAGGATTGCCATCCCGGTCGCCGCCAATCCACATTCCCATGGTAATTGGCTTAGGATTATCCAGCTTGATGCCCCGCTCTTCTGCCAAGCGTCTGTATTCAACCATAAAGTTGGTGATTGCTTGCAGGAACGAGCTGTTATAGTACTCCATGACGTTGGTAATCTCATTGGTCACTTTCAGCTTCTTCTCACGGATCATATCTGTCTGCATCATAAGCTCAATATAGCGGCGGAGATTTCCTAGCCACTTCTTCTCATTGACCAGGCCAGCCTTAACATCACGATGCTGGCGCAGTAGACTATGGATATGATTGGTTAAGTCCAGAACGGTCTTACGCTGAACCTGAGTCGGGTGAGCTGTCAGGACTGGCACAACATTCAGATTTTCCAGAATCTCCTGAGCATTTTCCCGCGTTGAAATCAGATCAATGGTTGTTGATAGCTTGCCAAGATAATCCTGATTTATATTGTTTTGATGGTTGATTTCATAAGCTAGGTCAACATCTTCTGAGATATTAATCAAGAGCGGCAAAATAGAGAAATAACGGGAGATATAGACCATTTCATCTGTCGTCAGTTCTTCTACAATTGCTTTTAACTCATGATATTTGGAGTTAACAGCCAGCTCCTCCATAAGGGAGATTTTTTCAAAGGTCTCAGGGCCGAGAAGATTCCGAGTAATATCAGCAAGCAAGTCTGTCAAAATGGCGACTTCTTCTCGAATCACTTCTTTATTGCTGTAGCTTTCTAATTTGTTAAATGACATAATCTGCACCTTTCATTTTTGCAACAACTGTTCACACGAACAGCGATTAAGCTTCCTCAGACCGGTCCTGCGCCTCTGCTTCCATCTGCTCATACAGGGCATCACGGCGCTCGTTGGCATCAATATTAAGTACCAATGCGATGGCTACTGACAAGACCAGAAGACTGTTCCCTCCTTGCGATAGGAAGGGGAAGGTTACTCCTGTAGAAGGAATGAGACCTGAGATACCACCGATATTGATGAAGGTCTGCATGAGTATCATACCGCCAATTCCCAAAGCCATCATGGAGTTAAATGGATTCTTGGCACGAATCCCTACCAAGATAATTCTCAGAATCAAGAAAAAGAGTAAGGCCAGAATCAGACTGGCACCAAAGAAACCAAACTCTTCTATCACGATAGAAAATACAAAGTCTGTATGAGCTTCCGGCAAATATCCGCGCTTCTCAATAGAGTTACCCAAGCCTAGACCAAACCAGCCGCCATTACTCATAGCATAATAGGAATTCGCCAATTGGTGGCCTGAGCCAGACAGATCCTTGAAGGGATTGAAGAAAGCGCTGAAACGCTTGGCCACATATCCAAAGACTGGAATCTTGGCCACGCGCTCAACCCCAATCAACCATATGCTAGCCAGAACCAAACCGGAAACACTAACAATGGTTCCCAGCATCGTAGAAAACCATCGATAGCCAATCCCGCTGACAGCTATCATTATCACGACAGTCAAAAATAGAATAGTCGCATTTCCAAGGTCTGGCATAATCGCTACAATCCCAATCAGAATAGCCACCATCGTCCGCCAGTCGTTAAAGGCTTTAGGAAACCAATGGTTGTGAGTCAGGGCTTGATAGTCATAGACCTTTATCTCCTCCTGTCTCTTTGTGAAGCGAAAAGCTAGATACCAGACCAGAATAATCTTCAAATACTCCGCAGGCTGAATACTGAAAGCTCCAAGCTTCAGCCAACCATGGGCGCCGTTGATAGTCCCTGTTATAAAACGAGATAAAAGCAAGAGGATAATCTCAGCAAAGATAACTATAGTCAGGATACTTCCTTTTTTTAAGAATCCCAAGCGTATTCTGTATAAGAGCGCAATTATAAAGAGACTTATTATCCAAAAAATCCCCTGATTCAAGACCATTCCAAAACCATTTCCTCCGGCCTGAATCGAGGTAGGACTCGTCGTTGAATAGACCACAATCAATCCCAAAACAGATAAAATCAAATAGGGAATCAAAATGGAATAATTCAACAAGTGCTTCTTGTCAATTTTCATATTTCACCATTAAACTTCTAAAAATTCAATTCTCATTATACCACCTTTTGGATTGAAAAAAAAGCATTAGTGCAGAGACTGGAATAATATGACCTTGCCTTCTCTCTTTTACATAAAATTGTGATAAGATAGGAATCAAACAAAGGAGGAGAACATGACAGACATTTATGATATCGAAATCCAAAAACAAGACGGAAGCCCGCAAAAAATGAGTGATTATAAAGGAAAGATTCTGCTGATTGTCAATACAGCGACCGGCTGCGGCTTCACTCCTCAGTATCAAGAACTGCAGGAACTCTATGAGCGCTATCAGAAAGACGGATTTGAAATCCTGGATTTCCCCTGCAATCAGTTTGGCCAGCAGGCTCCTGGAGACGCTGCAGAAATCAACAGCTTTTGCAGCCTCAACTACGGAACGACCTTTCCTCGATTTGCTAAGATCGATGTCAATGGTCCTCATACTGCTCCACTCTTTGACTGGCTCAAAAAAGAAAAAAGCGGTCTTCTGGGCGAAAACATAAAGTGGAATTTCACAAAGTTTCTGGTCAGCCAAGACGGAACAGTCATCAAACGCTTCTCTCCACAAACCTCTCCCCAAAAGATAGAAGAGCTCATTCAAAAGCTATTATAAAAGGTAAGAAAAAGCAAAACGATTTAGCCAATGGTAACTCATCTTCCACAGCTTGGCTAAGGTCTTTAAAAACAAGACATTTTGGCTTTCAAAACGTCTTGTTTTTGCTTTATAATATTTCAATTATATTACATTTCATTCATTTTCCAGCAATTCTGGGGATATTTTTTGCTTTTTTATTTGTTTTAAGTTAAAATAAACCAGTATGAGGAAGAGGATTAAACCGCTTGCAATCCTAATTTTCTTTGCTTCTTTTATCGCTTTTATTTTGATAAGCAAGCAAATTACTGACTCTCAGGAAAAGCAAGCACAGGCAAAAATTTCACAAACTAAACAAACTCCAAGTTCCTCAAAAAAAGAGGAAACATCTGACGATTCGTCCTTGGATGAAGAGTTTATTTCCAGACCAATCATTGACATTTCTGGCTGGCAGCTGCCAAGTGAGATTAATTACGACTTACTCGCGCAGAATGTTTCGGGAGTGATTGTCCGTGTTCATAGTGGAGCGCAGGCAAAGAAAGAAAACGCAGCAACCCATCTGAATGGTCTGGACAAGTCTTATGAAAGACACATCAAAGAATTTCAAAAGCGTAACATCCCTGTCGCTGTCTATGCCTATGTGGCCGCCAATAGCAAAAAGGAAATGGAAAAAGAAGCTGAAAGTTTCTACAAGGCTTCTGCCAAGTACCATCCAACCTATTATTGGCTAGACGTCGAAGAAAAGACCATGTCTGACATGAATGCGGGAGTTGAAGCTTTCCGAGCCAAGCTAGAGTCACTTGGTGTTAAAAATATTGGTATCTATATTGGAACTTATTTTATGGAGGAGCATAGCATCTCTACCGATAAGTTCACAGCAATTTGGATTCCGACTTATGGAAATGACGACGGCTACTACAATGCCGCACCAAATACTGAGCAAGATTACGACTTGCATCAGTACACATCACAAGGTCAGCTGACTGGTTTCTCACATTATCTTGATTTGAACCAGCTGTCAACCTTGAAAGACCAGACAGCTACTTACCAAAAGCTATTTACAGTTCCTAAAGAAAGCCAATAGCTCAGAGCGACAGAACAAGTCTCAAAGACTGCTGTCGTTTTTTATTGTCACAAAATAGGAAATTCTCAACCGTTTCCTCTTAATAAAGCCTATATTTTATGATATAATGATTTGATAAATGAAATTAGAAAAGGAAAATACAATGATTTCTTGGTTGAATAGAATTTTCAAAGGAATGGTCATTGCACTTGGCTTTATTTTACCTGGAGTTTCAGGCGGTGTTTTAGCAGCTATCTTAGGTATTTACGAGCGCCTGATTCATTTTTTAGCACATTTAAAAGAAAACTTCGTCGAAAATGTTCTCTATTTCATACCAGTTGGAATCGGAATGATTTTAGGAATTGCCGCCTTCTCCTATCCTGTCAATCTGCTGCTGGACAACTACAAAGTGATTGTCCTTTGGGGATTTGCCGGAGCTATCATCGGGACTGTTCCCAGCCTCATTAAAGAGTCTGTCGCTAAAAGTGAGCGTGATTGGATTGATATTCTCGTTTTCTGGGTCAGCCTCATCCTTTCAGGAATCTTTCTTTATTCCTTAAATGGTATGGTCGGCACCTTACCAGCCAACTTCCTCTCTTTTATCTTGGCAGGAGCCTTGATTGCACTGGGCATTTTAATTCCCGGACTTAGTCCGTCCAATCTTCTCTTAATTTTAGGACTCTATGTCCCTATGCTGAATGGCTTCCGCAAACTGGATCTCTTGGGCACCTTTCTTCCTATCGGAATCGGAGGAGCCCTGGCTCTGATTCTCTTCTCTAAGCTCATGGATCATATTTTGAAAAATTACTACTCTCGTGTCTATCACTTTATCATTGGCATCGTCCTATCCAGTACACTTCTCATTGTATTGCCACAAGCAGGAAACAGTGAAAGCATCAGCTATCATGGAGTTTCTGTATTGACACTTGTCCTTGCAGCCTTTTTCTTCGGTCTGGGAACCTGGTTGGGACTCTGGATGTCACAATTAGAAGAGAGATATACTAATGGCTAAAAAAACAAAAATCAAAAAAACACTGGTCGAGCAAATTTTAAGCAAGGCTAAGATTGAACATAGAGGCCTGCAGCTAAATGCCTTAGCAGAACAGCCAGCCGAAGGCTTGGACCGTTCGCAGATTTATAAAACCTTGGCCTTGACAGGAGACAAAATCGGCACACTAATCGGTATCTTACCTATCACAGAGCATCTGTCCGAAAAGAAAATGGCCAAGATTTCTGGCAATAAAAAAGTCAGCATGATTCCCCAGAAAGACTTGGAAAAGACAACGGGCTATATTCACGGAGCCAATAATCCTGTCGGTATCCGGCAAAAGCACAACTTTCCAATCTATATTGACCAGTCAGCTCTAGAGCGAGATAGCATCATCGTGTCAGCTGGCGAAGTCGGCCGCAGTATCGAAATCAAGGCTCAAGATTTGGCGGATTTTGTTCAAGCTGACTTTGCAGACCTAAAGGAAGATTCTAGCTCATAATTTTTCAATACTGCACCTAATATTCTCAATTAACTCTAATAAGAAAGAAACAATCGACCACTATGAAATTATACTTTGTCCGACACGGAAGAACGGAATGGAATCAGGAAGGCCGATTTCAGGGAGCCAGCGGTGATTCACCACTACTGCCAGCCGCCGTTGAAGAACTGCATACCCTAGGAAAACATCTGGCTCAGACACAATTTGGCAAGATTTACAGCAGCGACCTCCCTCGTGCCGTTCGCTCTGCTGAGATTATCCAAGAAGAAAGCCAGTTCCAGACTGAAATCTTATCAGTGCCTGAACTGCGAGAATGGCAGTTGGGAAAACTAGAAGGCGCAAAAATCTCTACCATAGAAGCCATCTATCCGCACCAGATGACTGCCTTCCGCCACAACCTTTCGCAATTCAATCATACGTTTTTTGATGCTGAGTCAGTCTACCATACAACCCACCGAACCATTTCCTTTATCAAGACCTTAAAGGACAAGGACTATGAACAGGTCCTCATTGTCGGGCACGGTGCTAACTTAACCGCCAGCATTCGGACTATGCTGGGCTATGACACACCTCTTTTGCGCAAGAATGGCGGTCTGACCAATGCTAGTATCACCATCCTTGAAACAGAAGACTTTGAGAATTTTGAGCTGATCACTTGGAATAATACGGATTACTTACTTGAAAAGGCAGAAAATTAAGGCTGGATTTCTAGCTTTTTTTCTTACTTTATAGCCAAATATAGATGAATTTCCCTATCTTTTGTGATAAAATAGGTAGGAAAACTTTTGGAGGAAAAACATGACTACTGAACATATCGAGGAATTAAACGACCAGCAGATTATCCGCCGTGAAAAAATGGCTGCGCTGGCTGAGCAGGGAATTGACCCTTTTGGCAAACGCTTTGAGCGAACTGCTAACTCTGCTCAACTGAAAGAAAAATACAACGATAAAGATAAAGAAGAATTAAACGAACTCAACGAAACAGCTATTATCGCTGGCCGTCTCATGACCAAGCGTGGCAAAGGAAAGGTTGGCTTTGCCCACATCCAAGACCGTGAAGGCCAAATCCAGATTTATGTGCGTAAAGATGCGGTTGGTGAAGAAAATTATGAAATCTTTAAAAAGGCTGACTTAGGAGATTTCCTCGGTATCGAAGGTGAGATTATGCGGACGGATATGGGGGAGCTTTCTATCAAGGCGACCCACCTTACTCATCTGTCCAAGGCTCTGCGTCCCCTGCCTGAAAAATTCCACGGCCTGACAGATGTCGAAACCATCTACCGCAAGCGTTATTTGGACTTGATTTCCAACCGCGAAAGCTTTGAACGCTTTGTCACTCGCTCAAAAATCATCTCAGAAATTCGCCGTTACTTGGATGGACAAGGCTTCCTTGAAGTTGAAACTCCTGTTCTCCATAATGAGGCAGGCGGTGCTGCTGCCCGTCCATTTATCACCCACCACAATGCCCAAAACATTGACATGGTACTGCGGATTGCAACCGAGCTTCATCTTAAACGTCTCATCGTCGGTGGTATGGAGCGAGTTTATGAGATTGGCCGTATCTTCCGTAACGAAGGAATGGATGCTACTCACAATCCAGAGTTCACTTCCATCGAGGTTTACCAAGCCTATGCGGACTTCCAAGATATCATGGACTTGACTGAAGGCATTATCCAACATGCAGCCGTCTCTGTTAATGGAGATGGACCAGTCAACTACCAAGGAACTGAAATCAAGATCAATGAACCATTTAAACGCGTTCACATGGTAGATGCCATCAAGGAAATTACTGGTGTTGATTTCTGGCAAGATATGAGTTTTGAAGAAGCTGCTGCCTTGGCCAAGGAAAAGAAAGTTCCGCTTGAAAAGCACTTCACCAAAGTTGGCCATGTTATCAATGCTTTCTTTGAAGAATTTGTGGAAGAAACCTTGATTCAGCCAACCTTTGTCTACGGTCATCCCGTTGCAGTGTCACCTCTGGCTAAGAAAAATCCAGAAGATCCACGCTTCACGGACCGTTTCGAGCTCTTCATCATGACCAAAGAATATGCCAATGCCTTCACCGAGTTGAACGATCCAATCGACCAGTTATCTCGTTTTGAAGCACAGGCCAAAGCCAAAGATCTGGGTGATGACGAAGCAACTGGCATCGACTATGACTTTGTCGAAGCTCTGGAATACGGCATGCCACCAACTGGAGGTCTGGGAATCGGTATCGACCGTCTGGTTATGTTACTAACAGACGTAACTACCATTCGCGATGTCCTGCTCTTTCCAACGATGAAATAATCTGTATTTTATACGATATTAAGAAAACAAATCCTGCTGGAATTCCAGCAGGATTTTTACATCAAAAAAAGTCTGGTTCCCCAGACTTTTGATTATATTATTCATATCTTAGTGCTTCAATTGGATCCAGTTTGGAGGCCTTGTTGGCCGGCAAGATTCCGAAGAGAACACCGATAGTTGCTGAGAAGAGAAGGCTGACGATGCTGACTGATAGAGATACCGTCACTGGTGTTCCTTCCAGCATTTGACTCATGGCTGAGCCTAATACAGACGCAAGTCCTGCAGCTAGAAGCAGGCCAATCAAACCACCAATCAGTGTCAAAATCATAGACTCAATCAAAAATTGCATCAAAATATTGCCACGCGTTGCTCCCAGAGCTTTCCGAAGTCCGATTTCCCGGGTCCGCTCAGTAACAGATACCAGCATAATATTCATAACGCCGATACCTCCAACAAAGAGAGAGATTCCGGCGATGGCACCGATAACTCCTGTCATGGCACCATAAATATTTTGCACTTCCTGATAGAGGGCACTATCATCTGTCACTTGATATTCGCCCTGTTGGAGTCCAGCTATTTCCGTTAATTTCTTGGCAACCTTAGGACCAAGTTCTGGAACCAAGCTAGTATCATTCACTCGAAGAACAATCTCTGAAATTTCATCGACTCCAAAGTTAGCAGCTATGAGAGTATTAGTTGTAATGGCATTACCGCCATAGACCTGCATGGAGCCAGATGCAGCAGCAGTTTCAGGATCTCTATAAACCCCAATCACCCGATAGTTACTGGCACCTACTGTCACAATTTTATTGATTGCCTCTTCAGCGGAAGAAAAGAGGTTTGCAGCCAGATCTTCATCCAGCAGCACAACACTGGCAAAGCCTTGATAGTCTTGCTGCCTCAGAGCGCGACCAGCAATGATTTTGTATTTTTTTACCTGAATATAGGTCATGTTTGCTCCGACAAAGTTGACACGCTCAGCCTGCTTATTTTCGTAGCTAAAGGTTTCCATAGCTGAGTTGGTCACATAGTAGCCGTCCACTCCCTTGATATGGGTCAATTCCTTAACCCAGGCTTCCTGGGCCTTGGGTGGTTCCACCACTTCTTCGCTTTCATCTTCCACATTTACAGAATAGAGATCAGCCGTCTGTGTGTAGGAGCCGTCCTTGCTCTTTTTAGGAGAAAAAACAAGACGCATGTTTTTCTGACTTTTGGTAAAACTCTCATTGACCCGTCGGGTAATGGAATCTCCTAAGGCCATGATAACCACAACCGAAGCCACTCCGATAATAATCCCAATCATGGTCAGGAAAGACCGCATCTTGTGTCCAAGAATGGAGCTAATGGCAAATTTCCAGTTTTGCATTAGACTAGTCCTCCTTCCTTAGCGCTATCAGATGAGATGACACCGTCACGAATGACAATCTGCCGTTTGGCATAGGCAGCAATCTCAGGCTCGTGGGTTACCATGATAATGGTTTTCCCCTCTCGATTGAGCTCAGTTAAGAGATCCATAATCTGCTCACCAGTCTTGGTATCCAGGGCTCCCGTCGGTTCATCAGCCAGAATCAGAGAAGGATTATTGACCAAAGCACGCGCAATGGCTACCCGCTGCTTCTGTCCTCCGGAAAGCTCTGAAGGCAGATGGTGCATCCGCGTGTCCAGCTCCACCTTGGTCAGAAACTGCTCGGCCAAGGACTTACGTTTAGATTGACCAACACCTGCATAGATCAAGGGCAGTTCCACATTTTGCAAGGCATTAAGCTTAGACAAGAGAAAGAACTGCTGAAAGACAAAGCCGATTTGTTTATTCCGAACCTTGGCCAGCTTCTTATCTCCTAGCTTAGCGACTTCTTCGCTTCCCAGATGATATTCACCAGTGGTCGGACGATCCAGCATCCCAATGATATTCATCAGAGTAGACTTACCAGATCCAGACGGTCCCATGATGGCAACAAACTCGCCCTCTTCAACCTCCAGACTGATGTCTTTTAATACCTGCAATTCCTGGTCTCCATTGCGATAGCTCTTATTAATATTTTTTAACTCAATTAGCTTCTTCATAAGATTTCACCTCTTGACCGTCTTTCAAGCTATCTGTCGGATTGATGATAACTTTACTATCCTTTGTCAAACCAGATGAGATTTCTTGATTTTCAGCATCAGAATTTCCGAGCGTTACTTCTGTCTTCTTAGCAACTCCTTTTTCCAGGACCCAAACATAGTTCTTGTCTCCGTCCATTACCACACTGCTGACTGGCACAATGAGTCCCTGAGTATTGTTTTTAACTTCAATGTTGACAGAGAAGCCTTGCTTGAGCTCACCAATCTCGCTGGTAATGTCAATTGTAAATGGATATTTAGAACCTGAAGCTGTTCCGCTGCCACCAGTTCCAGATGGTTGAGCTGCTGCCTGCTGGCCGTCTTTTGGATAGTTAGAAATGTAGCTGATTTTACCAGTCCATTTCTTATCTGGGTAAACCTTTGATGTAATGGTCACTTCTTGACCGACAGACAAATTAGCCAGGTTGTATTCGGATAATTCACCCTTAATCTGCAGATTACCATTGCTGACGATATGAACCAAGGTTTGAGTGGCACCTGTTGTTGATTTTGAAACATCGCGGTTGACTTCTACGACCGTACCATCTGCTGTGCTGGCCACTGTTAAGGCATTGAGAGTAGCTTGCGCTTTGTTCATATTATCCACTGCATCAGCTCGAGCATCGCGCAGGTCAGCTGCTTGAGACTCTACAGAACGCTGAGCCTGAGCTTCAGACGCACCATCTGCTTCTTCGTCGCCAGTCGTATTTACAGTCACACCATTGGTTTGCAAGTCATGCAATTGACGATCGGCTTTGCTAACCGCCCGAGCAGCTGCATCGTAAGCTGCCTGAGCCTCTGCACTTTTATAAGTAACCAATGCTTGACCGGCAGTCACCTGATCGCCTACATTGACCAGTACATTTTCCAAGTCACCCTTGGTGCTGTCATAGTAGATATACTGCTCATTGCTGGCTGTGACATTTCCTGTCAGCAAGACTGAAGAAGCCACTGACCCTTCCTTGGCCTTTTGAACCAGCGGAGTCGTATCAACAGGCATCTCAGAAGGGTTCCCTCCGTTTAAAAACATGAAGAGAATTGCTCCTGCAACAACTGCAATCGTAGCTCCAATAATGCTAAATAATTGCCATTTCTTTAACTTTTTCATCTTTTTTCCTCCTCTTGATGAAAACGATTTTCTTTTGTTATATTATATCACAAGGCTATCATAATTCTTCTAAAAAAATTTACAGTTTTTCTCAAATGGTTGCTATTTCATCTCAGATTGTCACTCCACTTAAATCCGTAGCAGATTTTTGCATTCACATGATAAAAAAGGTACAATTACCTCATATAATAGAAGGAGATTCTAACAAAATGAAAGAATTTGATATAATTGCTATTGGCGGTGGCAGCGGGGGGATTGCTACCATGAATCGGGCTGGCGAATACGGTGCCAAGGTTGCCGTTATTGAAGAAAAGAAACTGGGTGGCACCTGTGTCAATGTTGGCTGTGTCCCAAAGAAGATTATGTGGTACGGAGCTCAAATAGCTGAAGCTATCCAGCATTATGGACCAGACTACGGCTTTACCTCTGATAATCAAGCTTTTGATTTTGCTACCCTTCGGAAAAACCGCGAAGCATACATTGACCGAGCACGTTCATCTTACGATGGCAGCTTCAAGCGGAATGGTGTCGAGCTGATCGAAGGCCGTGCCCGCTTTGTTGACGCAAACACTGTCCAAGTCAACGGCGAGCTCATACGCGCCAAGCACATTGTCATCGCAACAGGTGCTCATGCTGCTATCCCAAATATTCCTGGCGCAGGCTACGGCGAGAATTCCGACGATGTCTTTGCTTGGGAAGAGTTACCTGAAACTGTAGCCATTGTCGGAGCAGGCTATATAGCAGTTGAGCTAGCTGGCGTGCTCCATGCTCTAGGAGTCAAAACTGACCTTTTTATCCGTAAAGATCGACCACTGCGCAACTTTGACAGTTATCTGATTGACGGTCTGCTCCAAGAAATGGAAAACTCTAGACTTCAGCTTCATACCCATAAGATTCCGCAAAAGCTGGAAAAACTTTCTGATGGTCAGCTCAAGCTCTACTTTGAAGATGGCAGCAGTCACACAGCCCAGCATGTTATCTGGGCAATTGGTCGTAAGCCAAACGTCCAAGACCTCAATCTGGAAGCAGCTGGCGTCACTCTCAATGAACGTGGCTTCATTGCTGTAGATGAGTACCAAAACACTGTGGTTCCAGGTATCTATGCTCTCGGCGATGTAACAGGTGAAAAAGAATTAACTCCTGTTGCTATCAAGGCTGGACGAACCCTGTCTGAGCGTCTTTTCAATGGTAAAACAAATGCTAAAATGGACTACTCAACTATTCCAACTGTCGTCTTCTCCCATCCCGCTATTGGGACAGTTGGCTTAACTGAGGTAGAGGCTATCAAGACTTACGGAGCTGAAAATATCCACGTTTACACATCTAGTTTCACATCCATGTATTCAGCTGTCACCCAGCACCGCCAACAGGCTAAGTTCAAGCTCATCACAGCTGGTGAGGACGAAAAGGTCGTCGGCCTTCACGGTATTGGCTACGGAGTAGACGAGATGATTCAAGGTTTCACAGTTGCTATCAAAATGGGCGCTACCAAGGCTGACTTTGATGCTACAGTTGCTATTCACCCGACTGGCTCCGAAGAGTTCGTGACCATGCGATAAAAAATTCAAAATCAGAAGAGGTTTGGTATTCCAGCCTCTTTTTGACTTCTGCTACCATTTTATAATAAAGATTTTGAACGTTCCATAACCTAATCTTTCATTTTACAGACGAATCTTACATTTTTGTAAGATTGTAAATTTTAGCTGTTTCAGTTTCATTTGACATTCCTTTCAAATATCAGTTTAATGAAAGAAATTGAGAATTTTTTCAGACCATAGATTTCTACATCACTATTTTAAAGGTTAAATTGTCAAATATCCATCAAGAAATTCCAAAGATTATAAAAAGCGATCTATTTATTAGTTATTATATGATACAAGGAGCCTGAAATGAAATCTCAGACTCCTTTTTCTTTATGGTAAAATAGCTACAGCCCGGACTGGTGAACCGCTGGCTTGATGCCAGTTGGGAAAGCTAATCGAAATGAGAGTACCTTTAGCAGGCAATTGATCCAGATTGGTCATAACTTCTAACTGATAAATGTCCTGCTCCAAAAGATAGTATTCATTAAGCAATCCATGCTCCGCTGTAGGAATACCCGCATCTGTATCAAAAGTTTCGTGACCTATTGCCTTGACACCACGCTCATGGATAAGAAACTCTAGAGCATCCCGACCCCACCCAGGAGTATGCTGAATCTCCTGATTATCCAGATTGCGCATAGCTGATTGACTCGGCCAACGCTTGGACCAGTCTGAGCGAAATGCAACAAACGTTCCTGACTCAATCTGCCCGTGCTCCGCTTCAAAATCCAAAATATCCTGCTTGCCCAGAATAAAGTCTGGATTCTCTGCTACTTCCTTAGACTTATCAATAACCACCAAAGGCAGGAAAAGATCTTTTAGCTCAATCTCTTCCAACCAGCGACCACCCTCCACAAAATGAATCGGAGCATCAATATGAGTTCCGTACTGGCCAACTACAGAAAACTGCTGAACATGAAAACCGTCTTTCAAAGTGAAAATATCCTTTTTCTCCAAGGCAGGCAGAGCTGGAAAATGCGGACTGTCTTCCTTGATCTGATGGGACAAGTTGACCCATTTTTTCTCCTGTAGTTCCTGATAAATTTTTAATAAATCTGTCATATGCTTCTCCAATCTAGTCTGTCTTGCTTTGGAAAGATGTTAATTACGCAACCACACCTCTAGCAAAAACTCTTATTTACTTTTGCATTATTATATCAATCAAAGTGAGCTGCTGCAATTCTTTACAGCTCTTTTAGATAATCCTTTTTTATTGATTATAATATAGTTTGAAGCTATAGCTAATTTTTCTAATCAAGCCTATTCAAACATTGAAAATTTTGATATGATAGTACAAAGCAATCCAGAAACGAGGAAACTGATGAGTAAAACGAAAAAAATTATTGCAGCCTTGGGCATCCTTTTCTTTAATATTTTTGGCCTTATCGCCTTCTTTGTCTTGCTCATCAGAAGCAAGAAACGAAAATAAGAATCTGTCTGTATATTTGTCTCGTCCGATTAAGAAGGACTTGACTTTTTTTTATTTAGCTTTTAAAATAGTTACCATAAAATAAAAAAGAGGTTTACTATTTATGAACAAAAACAAAGCATTTCTTCTTGCCCTCCCAGCTATAGGAGCTGCTTTCCTAGCTGTCCTATCCCAATTTACTATTTCCATTGGCCCCGTTCCCATCACGCTGCAGACTTTTGCTGTCGGTTTGATTGCGACGATTTTCAAACCTCGCGAAGCGGTTTTGTCTGTTTTCATTTATCTGCTCTTGGGAGCCATTGGCCTGCCGGTCTTTGCTGGAGGAAGTGGTGGTTTTCAGGCTCTCTTTGGCCCAAGCGCCGGATATCTCTGGTTCTACTTACTCTTTGCCCTTGTGACATCCAGTCTGACCCATAAGGACAGTCCTTTCTATATGATTTTTATAGCCAATGTATTGGGTGACGCTCTCGTCTTTGTCGGTGGTATCCTAGGACTACATTTCTTGGGGGGGCTTGATTTCTCTAAGTCAGTCGCGGTTGGCCTGACTCCTTTTATCTTGCCTGACTTGCTAAAAATGATTGCTATCACCATTATTAGCATCCCTATTTTTAAGAGTCTGAAATTCCATTCCTACTTTTCAGAGAAATAGAAAAACTGATAGAGCTTTCTCTATCAGTTTTTAAATGCATCCACGAGAACTTGGAATTCTTCGTTAGAAAGTGTAATTCCCTTGCCCATCTTGCTGTGGTCTGGGCTCCAAGTCCGAATATCGTACTTAGCTGGTGCTCCGTTAAAGCTAACGCGGTTGAGTTCCTTGGTCCAGCCCTTATCATTTTCAGACAGGACCAGAAGTTTTTCTTCGATTTCGAATGTAAATTCAGCCATATTTCACCTCTTGTTTTATTTTCCAACTAATAATTCGTAAAAGAATTTACAATTTAGGGAATTTTGTTATATAATATATTGTAACAAGTTATGGAGATTTTAGCTATGAAAAAATATCTCGAAATGATTTTACAAAGAGCCAACGAATTTATCAGTGGCAAAAAGAATGAACAAGGACTAGAGGACAGCGGCCGCATCCTGCGTACCATCGAGTTAGCTCTGCGTAAACAATCTGGTGTCCACGTTATCTTTCTGGATAAAAGCTTCACCGGAGATATTGTAAAATACGATCGCGAGCGCCTGCAGCTGATTATCAAGAATTTCAAGAAAAGTATGACCACTATTATCCGCGTGCAGGACATCAAGCGAATCAGTCTTGTACCAAATAATATCCGTGAAGCCCAAAAGAAGGACATTCGCATCACCAGCCATCGTTTCAAAAGATAACTCTTCCATCCAGCTGGATGGAAGAGTTATTTGTTTGTCTGAAAATAAATCGATCGATGCTTCTTGCATCCTGGATTAAAAGTATGAGTACAGATAGGACAAGCATCCTCACAGCCAAGATACTGAGAAATAGTCAGCTCCGTCCTGCAATGACCACAAAGAACTACTCGATCTTCTGACCGACTCACAGGATAGGCCAGAAAAGCATGATCTTCGTAGCGGTCATGACAGAGAAAGCAAGGATAGTATTTCTGACAAGCAAAGCACTTAAGAGCTATGACATCTCTCTCACTATGATAATGCTGGCAACGAGTCTCCTCGTCAAGAATATCTCCGTAAACCTGGATCATGCTACTTCCTCTCTGAAAACCTGTATTCATAAAGATGACTTTTAGATTAAAAAGCCACCTATGAATATAAGATTAAGCTCGGACGGTCACGCTAGTGCCATCTTCCTTGTATAGATTAATCAAGCCTTCCTTGCGAGCCCGCACCATATCGCCAGCCTCTACGGGCTGCTCCAAGTGAATGGTCAGAAGCTCCATAGGATTGGGGGCGCGGTCAATTTTGTTACCTTCAGCATCTCGAAGGTCTGTGATAAAGGTTTCAAAATGACGGAAGCCCGGTCCGTAAAACTCAACCTGATCGCCTTCATGAATAACATTACGCTGACGAATAGTCGCTGTCTGACTGTCTGCGTCATAGGCTACTACTTCTGCTACAAATTTGTATTCTGGAATCTTGCGTCGCGCTCCGAAAAGCTGCTCATTTTCAGTTGGAGTATGATAGTAGAATCCTGTGGCCAATTCTCGTTGAGCAACCTTCCACATCTCATCGACCAAATCCTGCTTGATAGCTTCGAACTTTTCAGGACTTTCTAGATAAGCATTCACTGCTGCTTTATAGCAGTTAGTCACAGTGGAAACATAATGAATAGACTTCATCCGTCCCTCAATCTTCAAGCTATCCACTCCGTTTTCA
Organism: Streptococcus sanguinis; assembly: GCF_026781265.1. Taxonomy (GTDB): domain Bacteria; phylum Bacillota; class Bacilli; order Lactobacillales; family Streptococcaceae; genus Streptococcus; species Streptococcus sanguinis_T. The sequence continues at coordinate 246,573 of NZ_JAKUVC010000004.1, read as the reverse complement.
ATCATGTCTGGTATGCGGTCAATCATGGACATATCAACCGCGGACATGGAAAATTCTTCTGGAACTTCACCTTTCAAGCTCTTACGTTCTTGTCCAAAAGGCATATCATAGAGGTCGTATTTCCAACGGCAGGATTGCGAGCAGCCTCCACGATTGGCATCACGCATACTCATGTGGTTGGATAATGTACAGCGTCCAGAGTAGGAAATACACATCGCCCCATGAACAAAGGCTTCTATTTCAACATCAGTCCGTCTGCGAATTTCAGCTAGCTCAGCCATTGACACTTCGCGAGCTAGGACAACGCGAGTCAGTCCCAGATTTTTCCAGAACTCCAGCGTTTCATAGTTGGTCGCACTGGCCTGAGTCGATAGGTGGATTTCCAGACCAGGAGCCTCTGATGCTGCGATAGCAATCAAAGCCGGATCTGAAACAATGACAGCCGCAATCCCGATATCCCGCAAACGGCGAAACCACTCACCAGCTCCCTCTTCGTTACCCTCGTGCATGACCATATTGGCCGCGACATAGACCTTAGCACCATAACGAGCCGCAAACTGAACCCCTTCTTCCATCTGTTCAAAGGTAAAGTTCCCAGCCCGACTGCGCAAACCATAGGCCTGTCCGCCAATAAAAACAGCATCTGCTCCATATCGAACAGCTACTTTTAGCTTTTCCAAAGTACCAGCAGGTGATAACACCTCCGGTCGTTTCAACTTTCTTGCCATCATTTTCTCCTATTTGCAATATAAAAGTGTTGATGTCTAATCCTTATTATTTTATAGTAATTTACCCCTAAAAGCAAGGTTCTTTGAATTATTTTCACAATTCTAATTTTCAGTTTTTTTCGAATTAATTCAAAAAAAGTTTGAAACATCTATTTTTTACTCCTGCTTTATAAATATTATTTTTGTTCTCAAAAAAGAACTCCTAAAAGGAGTCCTAGTTTCGATATTTATTTTACCATATCGGGATCATAGTCATAAAATCCGGTATCGAGAAAACGATTTTTCGGATGCAGTTTATGAATCGCCTCATCCAGCACAAAGGCTTGATCTGAGCTAAACTTGCCTGCTTCAATCAAATCCCTTGCCTCTACAAAAATCCTAGCAATCTCAACAAAGTTGTGACCAGGTGTGTAGAGACCTTCTAGCTTCCAGTGGCAAAATCCATGGTCAACCAATTCTATCAACTTGGTCATCAAATCCAAGTCATTATTGGCAAAAATATGAGTACCATGATTGTCCTCAAAAATCGAGTAATGGCTCTGCGGATCGCTTGGTTCTGCCAGAAATAGATCCCGTTCTCTCGTCTTTTCATCATCGATATGAGTAAAATTATAGTAATTCTGCAAAAGAGGACGCTTGGAGTGATGGATGACACTAGCTCCGTAAACCAAGACTTCAGCAGGAATTTCCAGAATCTCTGGCATCTTAAAAAGCTCAGCAGAAGGAATCTCACGTGCTAGGACAGCTTCTGAAACTCCTGCGTTCTTAGCCCAAAAGTTAATCTGACGACTGCTGGTAACCATGGTCGAGGCATCGTAAATGGTCTTTAATTTATAACCATCGCGCTGCAGCACGTAGAAAACACCAGCGTCCCCAACGGTAATATAATCTGCCCCAATCTCCTGCAGAAAATCAAGATAGGGCTTAATCTTATCCATCATTTCCTGATGCATGAGAGCGTTCACCGCAACGGTCAACTCTTTTCCTGCTTGGTGAACCAAATCAGAAATTCGATTTAATTCGTCTAAACTAAAATTATGAGGCAAACGAAGGCCGTAATTTTTCTCACCGACATAAATTCGATCGACATTTGCCTCCAAAAGTTCCTCAACTTGTTCTATACTTTCAGCTGTTGCTGTAATAATTATCTTTTTCATAAAACCATTATAGCAAAAAAATATAAAGGAGTGGTTTTTCATTCGAATTTATCCGTTTTGTAACTCTTTTGTAATATTTAAAACTGCAAAAAAATGGTAGAATTAGAGGGTACTGTAAGGAGAGAGAATTATGCACGTAAGAAAATACCAACAATATGATGACCCAACTGACTACTACTATCAAGAAATTGAATCTGAACAAACACCACTTTATCAAGAGTACTTACCTGAAGCAGAAACATCACCAAGATTAAGCGAACTCTTTTTCTTCTTAAATATTGCTGTTTTCTGTGTCTTGACAGTTTTGTTTAGCTTTGTATTTTTGAGTTTAAAAATGAATACATTTATTTCCTTTACTTTGGCCATTGCTTCCAGCCTGATTAGCATTCAATCTTATCGCCTGTTCGCAAAGAAACGCCAAACTAGCAAATAAACCAACCTTGTGATTCTACGATTTTAAAATATAAGAAAAACCGACGACGCTTTAAGTCCTCGGTTCTTTTTTTCGTTCTTGTAAACAAAGAAGACTAGCAAAATTGCTAGTCTTCTTTGTTTTATTTTTCTTCTTGACTGTCTGTTTCAACAGCCTTTTCTTCTTGTCCTTCTGTCGCTTCTGCTCCGAAGTCAATGATGATTTCTTCTGAAGGTTCTTCTTCCTCTTCGAAGATCACAGGTTCTTCCTCAGCTAAGCTACTTTCTTCTTTATCAAATTTTTCTTTGATTTCGTTAAACTTATCTTGTGAGTAGTCCACGACTGACTTGGTCGTTTCTTTGACTGATTCGATGACTGTTTCAGTTGTAATCTCGCCCTTCTCAACCTTTTCTTTGGTTTGTTGAATTGCGCTAACAGCTTGATTTGAAAAGTCTTTAGCAGACTGAACAACAGCTTCATGAATATCGTCAGGATTTTCTTGGTAATCCTTAACAAACTCCCGAACCTTGTCTGTCGTTTCCTTTCCTTTCTTACTGGTCAGGAAATAGGCAGCAGCTGCACCCGTAATGGTACCCAATAACAATGATGAAAATTTTCCCATAGTGGACCTTCTTTCTTATTTTTTAAACAATTTTGAAGCAAAGCGCAAAGCAGATAAACCAACTGTAGTTTTGATGGTTTTGTTACGAGCAGATACTGCTTTTTTACTCATCGTACGCGCCTGAACATTTAAATCTGAAACAGACTCAGATAGGTCTGCAACAGCTGTAAACAAAGGGTCAATGGTTGCGACTTTTTGATTGATGTCGTCAGTTAAGACATTGACCTTGGCCAGTAAACCATTGGCTTGGTGAAGGGTCACGTTGACATCAGAAGTTAAGACCTTGATGGTATTTTCTGTTTCATCTAGCATCTTACCAGCTTTCTCACCCAGATTTTTGACAGTAATCGTCAAGTAAATCACGAAGATAATGAGGGCTACCGCCAGTAAAGTATAAGCAATTTCAATTATCATATTTCTCTCCTTTCATTGCAGACATCTTTTACAAGAGTCAGCGTCAATAAGCATTTCTTATTCTTGATAATAAGGGGCTTTCTTTTTTCTTTGGTAAATGATGATGCCGATTCCGACAAAAATAAGAATCAGTGACAGCCATTGGGAAACGCGCAGACCAGCAAACATAAGACTGTCCGTCCGCATACCCTCAATGATCATCCGACCAAAGCCATACCAGATTAGATAGAAGGCGGCGATTTCTCCCTGCCTCAGCAACTTAGGCCGACGGCGGAGAACAATAATCAAGATAAAGCCAATTAGGTTCCATACAGATTCATAGAGGAAAGTTGGCTGTCTGTAACTGCCTTCGATATACATATTCTCACGAATAAAGCTAGGCAGGTAGTTCAAACTCTTAACTGCCGCACCATAGGCTTCATGGTTGGCAAAATTTCCCCAGCGACCAATACTCTGGGCAATCATCACGCTTGGTGCTGCGATATCCAGAAAATCGACTGGGTGAATCAACCTTCTCCGACAGAAAAAGTAGAGAACGATAGCACCAGCTATCAGCCCACCGTAAATGGCAATCCCGGCTATTCCCCCATTCCAAAAATCAATGATTTTTATCAGATTCTTACCGTAATAATCCCATTCGAAGGCCACGTAATAAAGTCGAGCCCCCACGATGGCTACGGGAAAAGCTACTAGGATAAAATCCAAAATATCATCAGGGATAATCTTCCGACGCGGAGCCTCTTTCATGGCTAGATAAACGGCTAAAACTAAGCCTGTGACAATACAGATAGCATACCAGCGAATACTGATAGGCCCTAGTTGGATAGCTACTGGATCAATCATGTTTCACCTCATTCCGGCTAATTAAATCGGTGAGGCGCTCTTCAAAGATCTTAGTAGCATCATAGCCCATTTGCTTAGCTCGATAGTTCATCGCCGCAGCCTCAATCACGACAGAGATATTGCGACCAGTCTTTACAGGAATCCGAATACGGGGAATTCTGACGCCGGCAACCTCCAGCTCCTCTGCATCATTACCCAGACGGTCAAAGGTCTTATGGACATCAAAGTTTTCCAGATAGACAGCTATCTGGACCTGAGAAGAATCCTTGACAGCGCTGGCTCCATAAAGGCTCATGACATCAATGATACCAACACCTCGAATTTCCAAGAGGTGGCGCAGGATTTCAGCCGGCTCTCCCCAAAGGGTCATTTCATCCTTGGCATAGATATCCACTCTGTCATCCGCAACCAGCCGATGTCCACGCTTAACCAACTCAAGCCCTGTTTCACTTTTACCAATTCCGCTGTCCCCTTGGATGAGAACCCCCATGCCATAGATATCCATAAGAACACCATGAACACTGGTTCTCTCAGCCAGCCGGGAATCAAGATAGCTAGAAATTTCTCCAGACAAGCGGCTGGTAGAGGTTTTGCTTCTAAGGATAGCAAGCTGCTTCTCATCAGCAGCTCTAATCATTTCTTCAGGAATCTCTAAATTTCGAGCAATGATAATCACCGGCGTCTCAGGCTGGAACATTTTCAGCAGCACCTGATGACGGTTATGAGAGCTCATCTTCATCAAATAAGACCACTCTTTCATCCCAATCAGCTGTATCCGCTCAGGTGTATAAAAATCGAAATATCCTGTCATTTCAAGTCCTGGTCGAGAAATATCTGAAGTTTTAATTTCTTTCTCAAGTAAAACTTTATCTCCGTACTCCTGAGACAGACGGGATATTTTTAAGAGGTCTTTGACCTTTACCGACATTGTCTTCTCCTTTCAAATTCATCTTCCTCTATTATAGCAAATTTTTACCTCAAAAGAATCCTTAAGATTGATTTTAGGTCGAAAAAATATTTTGATTTAAATAATTTTTTAGTGAAAATAGAAAAAAGCTGCAACATCAATCGATCAGGCTACTGAGAATTTTCTTTTGGTTCTTAAAACAAGGATGGTATTCTACAAAATCTGGGATCTCTTCCAGAGGCAACCAGACATGAGCATCTGTTTCACCCGTTTGATAGCGGACTAGACTCTTATCCCCAGACACAACCACTTCATAATAGTCGAAATGGCACTGGTCTTTGACAGAGCACACCTGCTCCAAAAGCCTGATACTGTCAGGAACCAGGCCTGTTTCCTCTTTTAACTCACGCAGGGCGGCTGTCTGACTATCCTCTCCTGCCAGCACACTGCCTCCCGCTCCGAACTCATAGTAGCCAGGATAGAGACTTTTATTTGCTGACCGTCGCATAAATAGAATATCACCATCCTGATGGCGAACCAAGACATTGACACAGAGATGAAACTGTCCTTCAGGAATTTTTTCTCCTCGAACCAGGAGATGAGGGAGTTGGTTTCGATTTAAGTCATAAGCATTCCAAACTTCTGTCATATTTCCTCCTTGGATAAATTGTTAATATTTTGGTGAAGTTTTTAAGTGTCGACTTACCTGGTTTTCTAGACTGCTTCTTTTAGATTTTTTCTAAAAGAAGCAAGCAGAAAATAAATCACGGCATAGAAATGTCTTACTAAAACATTCCCTACTTCAAGCAAAAAATCGGGAGTGCATCCCGAAATTTTCTATTTTATTAAGAATTACCAAAACCAACCGTCTTTATCGTCTTTGATAGCTTCCGCTTCTTTTCGTTTGCGTGGGCCAGTTCCGTACATTTCTTCTTCTAAGTCTTCTTTATAAGGCATAACCATGGCCAGCAGGATATAGATGAGAATTCCCAAGCCGAAATTGACCACAGTAAAGATAATAAAGAGGAAGCGCACTAGGCTCAGATCAAAATCAAATTTATCAGACAGACCGGACAAGACACCGGAAATCAGTCGATTCTTTTTCAACTTATAGAATTTCACGTTCATGATAGAGACCTCAATGATCATATTTACTTTATTCTACCATATTTCATGAGAAAACAATCGGGCCAAAGGCTGATTATGGATTAGAATATTCATTCTTTTAAAAAAGAGAGTTCTTCAAGGAACTCTCTTGCTGATCTATCAAGCTTTCTCTGACAAACGAAGCTTGCCCATACAGCGTCCGCAACAGTATTTTTGAAGATTGACTCTGCGTCTGCGACGGATAAGTGCTCCGCAGCGCAGGCATTCATAGATGAGAAAGGATTGCGAATCTGACAATGAGGGGGCGTAGCGCAGACCATCAACTCGCTTGAGCAGGTCTTTAAAATCTCTATCCCCATGGCGGTAACCTTTACCCTGATAATAGAGGTGATAATGAGCCAACTCATGGCGGACAATTTTTCGAAAGATCTCCAGCCCAAAAGTTTCATAGATTTTTGGGTTGAAATCCAGATGTCCGTCTTTAGGAAAGAAGCGTCCCCCTGTAGTACGGAGACGCTTATTCCAATAAGCTTGGTGGCGGAATTCCCAGCCAAAATCCTCAAGCGAAACTCGCTTGACATAGTTAGTTAGATTCATTTGGTGCTATCAGAGAGAGGTTAACCTTCTCCCGTTCCACATCCAATTTATTCACCCAGACAGTGACCAAGTCACCAACAGATAGGACTTGACTAGGATGCTTGATATAGTCTGTGCTCAGCTTGGAGATATGGATAAGACCATCTTCGTGGATACCAATATCCACAAAGGCTCCGAAATCGACGACATTGCGGACGACTCCTTCCAGCTTTTGACCGATGCGCAGGTCCTTGATATCCAAGACATCCTGCCTCAGAACTGGTACGACAAAGGAATCTCGCAAATCTCTGCCAGGCTTGAGCAAATCAGCAATAATATCTTTAAGTGTTTCTTCCCCCAATCCCAACTCGGCAGCCAAACTAGAAATCTGCACAGCCTTTAATTTGGCCTGAGCTGCTTCATCCAAACTGCTAATTTCAAGACGCTTAAAGAGCTCCTCCACCGCCTTATAAGACTCTGGGTGAACGCCTGTATTGTCTAGCAAGTTATCACTTTCTGGAATACGCAGGAAGCCGGCTGCCTGTTCAAAAGCCTTTGCGCCTAGACGCGGCACTTTCTTGATGGCCTCGCGAGACCGAATCAAGCCTTCCGTTTCCCGGTACTTGACAATATTTTCTGAGATAGTTTTATTAAGACCAGCTACATGGGCCAGCAGGGCAGGACTGGCTGTGTTGATATTAACTCCGACTTGGTTGACCACTGTATCAACGACAAAGTCCAGACTTTCAGACAGTTTTTTCTGGCTGACATCATGTTGGTACTGACCAACCCCGATAGACTTAGGATCAATCTTAACCAACTCTGCTAAAGGATCTTGCAGGCGGCGGGCAATGGAAATAGCTGAGCGCTTTTCAACAGTCAAATCTGGAAACTCATGACGAGCCAGTTCACTAGCAGAGTAGACAGATGCTCCGCTCTCATTGACGATGACATAGCTGACATTCGGATGGGATTTCAAAACTTCTGCTACAAAAGCTTCGCTTTCTCGGCTGGCAGTTCCGTTTCCGATGGCAATGATTTCCACGCCAAACTGCTCAATCAGCTCTGACAGTTCCTTCTTAGAAGCTTCAATCTGAGATGGCTTTGCTGGCGCTACTGGATAGATAACATGAGTCGTCAGCATCTTACCTGTCGCATCAACAACAGCTAGCTTGGCTCCTGTCCGAAAGGCTGGGTCAAAGCCCAGTACTACACGACCTTTGAGAGGAGCAATCAGGAGGAGATGGCGAAGGTTATCTGAGAAGAGCTGAATCGCACCATCCTCAGCAGCCTCAGTCAGCTCGGTCCGAATACGTCGCTCCATAGCTGGAATGATTTTCTTTTTGACCGCTTGCTGGACAGCTTCAATAATATAGGCATTTTTCACCTTGAAACGTACTTCAAAGAAGCGTAAGATCTTCTCAAGATTGTGCTCAAAACCAATCTTGAGAATACCTAGCTTCTCACCACGGTTAAGGGCCAGTGTCCGGTAGCCTTGCATAGTCGCTACTTTTTCGGAAAAATCATAATAAATCTGGAAGACCTGCTTTTCATCTAGATCACCGTCTTTGAGACTGGATACGATAGAAGAATTGTTCTGCATCTCGTGGTAGGTCCAAGCCCGCAGCTTGGTATCTTCAGAAATTGCTTCAGTCAGAATATCCACTGCTCCAGCTAGAGCAGCTTCTGATGTTGGAAAGGCTTCACTAGTCAGTTTCTCAGCCTCTTCCTTCAGATTAGACGAATCTTGTAGGATGAAGCGGGCCAAAGGAAAGAGACCTGCTTCACGCGCAATCGTAGCCTTGGTACGACGCTTCTCCTTATAAGGCAGATAAAGTTCTTCCACATCAGCCAGCTTTTCAGCAGCCTCAATCTCAGAGCGCAGAGCATCCGTTAGTTTGCCCTGCTCCTCAATCTTAGCTAAGACCGTCGCTTTACGCTCTGCCAAGGCAGTCATGCTCTTATCTAGGTCAATGATTGCCTTAATCTCGACCTCATCTAAATTTCCTGTCATTTCCTTACGGTAACGAGCAATAAAAGGAATTGTATTTCCTTCAGCGGTCAGATCTAGGACCTGTGATACTTGGCTTTCTTTAAGGTCCAATTTCTGGGCAATTTTTTCAATATTTATATTTTCCATAACAATCCTATTATATCACAAGTGCTTTGAAAGATAGGCAGTTTTAGAACTATTTAGTACTATTTGTACAAAAAAATTTAGGGTAAATCAGCGACAAAGAGTCTCCTATGTTTCAAAATTTCATTTTTTGATAATTGGTAGTATAATAGAATTATTATTTTAGAAATGAGGTGCCTTTATGGCTGTTAAATTTACTAGATCAGATGATTTGGACAAAATGTTTGAGGAGTTTGCGACCCTTCCCAAGATGGAAAAGGTAGAGTTCCCTGAGGAAGACAAGAAAAAATCTAAAAACGAGAAGGATAAGAAAGAATGAGCTTCTTCTCTCAGCTGCCGGCCAGTGTCCTGCAAGCCGGCGCCATCTTTCTCTCCATTATCATTGAGGCCCTGCCTTTTGTCTTGATTGGAAGTATCATTTCTGGCTTTATCGAGGTGTATGTCACGCCGGACAAGGTTTATCGTTTCCTGCCCAAGAACAAATGGGCTCGGATTTTCTTTGGGAGCTTGATTGGTTTTGTCTTCCCCTCTTGCGAGTGCGGAATCGTTCCCATTATAAACCGGTTTCTGGAAAAGAAAGTTCCCAGCTACACGGCTGTGCCTTTTCTGGTAACGGCTCCAGTCATCAACCCCATCGTACTCTTTGCGACCTACTCAGCCTTTGGAAATTCCTTCCGAATGGCTCTGCTTCGTGCTTTAGGTTCTATGGTCGTGGCTGTTCTTTTAGGGATTTTTCTGGGCTTCTTTGCAGATAGCAATATCCAAAAAGAAAATCGCAAAGCGGTTCATGAGCATGACTTTTCACATCTCAGCAAGGGACAAAAGCTTTTTCAGGTCTTTGTGCAGGCCATTGACGAATTTTTCGATACAGGCCGCTATCTTGTCTTTGGCTGTCTCTTTGCCAGCCTGGTCCAAGTCTATGTGCCAACCAGAATCCTGACCTCCATCAGCTCGACACCAGCTGTTGCTATTCTCCTGCTCATGCTGCTGTCCTTCCTGCTCTCACTTTGCAGCGAAGCTGATGCTTTCATCGGGAGCTCCTTGATTGCTAGCTTCGGCCTATCGCCAGTCTTAGCTTTCTTGGTCATTGGGCCTATGCTAGATGTCAAGAATCTGCTGATGATGAAAAACTACTTTAAGACACGCTTTATCTGGCAATTTATCAGCCTGGTTACCGTCGTCGTCTTTCTTTACTCTTGGCTTGTGGGGGTAGTGCTATGATTCGATTTTTAATCTTAGTCGGCTACTTTGAGATTACCATGTATCTGCAGCTGACGGGCAAGCTTAATCAATATATCAATCTCCACTATTCCTATCTGGCATACTTGTCTATGATTCTGTCCTTTGTCTTGGCAGTCGTGCAGCTTATCATCTGGATGAAGAAGATGGAGGTTCATAGTCATTTAAGCACTCGCTGGGCCAAGTTAGGCAGCGGACTGCTCCTCGTCATTCCGCTTTTTGTAGGAATTTTCTTTCCAACTGTAACCTTGGATTCGACAACAGTTTCGGCTAAAGGATTTCATTTCCCGCTGGCTGAGGGAACTTCAACCGCTATTCAGCAGGACGAAGGCACAACCAGCCAATACCTGAAGCCGGACACCAGCACCTACTTTACCAAGGGGGCTTACGAAAAAGAAATGCGGGCAGCCGCTAAGAAATATGTCAAGCAAGATACCATTCAGGTCACAACTGAGAACTACATGGAAATCATGGAAGTCATCTATGATTATCCCGACGAGTTTGTAGGCAAGACGCTGGAGTTCACCGGGTTTGTCTACAATGACCCCAGCGATCAGAAGAGCCAATTTCTCTTTCGCTTCGGTATTATCCATTGTATCGCCGACTCAGGTGTCTATGGCCTCTTGACGACTGGAAATACCCAGCATTTCGAGAATAATACCTGGATTCATGCCAAGGGAAAAATTACCATGCACTACCATAAAAGTCTGGGGCAAAGCCTGCCAACTCTAGAAGTTGAAAGCTTTGATAAGGTAGAAAAACCGGACAATCCTTACGTTTATCGGGTATTTGAATAAAGAAAACGAGGCTGGCACAATTGTGTCTTAGCCTCATTTTTTGGATTTGAATATGTTTCAAGCAGCGGTTGATTTCTTTCTGTTTATCTTCCTTTTCAGAAACCGAATTTCTGAATACAATCTTTAGAAAAATTGTGATAAAATAGAGACATCATTTAGAAAATAGGTATCAGGATGTCTTCAAAAGTTATTGTAACAATTTTCGGAGCCAGCGGTGACTTGGCCAAAAGAAAACTCTATCCATCCCTCTTCAGGCTCTATAAGTCTGGCAATCTTTCCAAGCATTTTGCAGTCATTGGAACAGCCCGCCGGCCTTGGAGCAAGGAGTATTTTGAGTCTGTCGTTGTCGAAGCAATCGCTGATTTAGCCGACAGCCCCGAGCAAGCCCAAGAGTTTGCCAGTCACTTCTACTATCAAAGCCATGATGTGCAAGATACCGAGCACTACATTGAGCTGCGCAAGCTTCAAAACCGACTCAATGAGCAGTACCAAGCCGAGCACAATAAACTCTTCTTCCTGTCCATGGCTCCGCAATTTTTTGGTACCATTGCCAAACACCTCAAGTCTGAAAACATTGTAGATGGCAAAGGATTTGAACGTCTGATTGTCGAAAAACCTTTCGGAACAGATTTGGCAACTGCCAGCCAACTTAATGAAGAACTCTTGGCTGCCTTTGATGAAGAGCAGATTTTCCGTATTGACCATTATCTAGGCAAGGAAATGATTCAGAGCATCTTCGCTATCCGCTTTGCCAATCTTATCTTTGAAAACATCTGGAATCGTGACTACATTGACAATGTCCAGATTACCTTTGCAGAAAAATTAGGTGTCGAAGAACGTGGCGGTTACTATGACCAGTCCGGTGCTCTGCGCGATATGGTGCAGAATCATACCTTACAGCTCCTGTCACTCTTAGCTATGGACAAGCCGAAAAGCTTCAGCAAAGAGGATATTCGGGCAGAGAAAGTCAAAGTTTTTGAGCGCTTGGTAAAGCCGAATAAAGAAGACTTAAAACGCTTCTTTATCCGCGGTCAGTATAAGTCTGGCACGGTCAAAGGCAAGAAATACATCTCCTACCGGAGTGAGCCTAATGTCAATCCTGACTCCATGACCGAGACTTTTGCTTCAGGAGCTTTCTTCGTCAATAGCGAGCGTTTCCGTGATGTTCCATTTTTCTTCCGAACTGGTAAACGTCTCACTGAAAAAGGCACTCTTGTCAATATTGTTTTCAAGCAGATGGAGTCTATCTTTGGTGAGGAATTAGCACCAAATGTTCTGACCATTCATATCCAGCCAACTGAGGGCTTCTCACTTAGCATGAATGGCAAAGAGGTCGGCGAGCGCTTCAGCTTAGCTCCTCTCTCTCTGGACTATCGAACAGACGCAACAGCTAGTGGCGCATCCCCTGATCCTTACGAAAAATTAATCTTTGACGTCCTCAACAATGACTCAACCAACTTCAGCCACTGGGATGAAGTCCGCTCCAGCTGGGAGCTGATCGATCAGATTGAAGAACTCTGGCATAGCAATGAAGTGCCTCTCTATGAATATCCTGTCGGATCTATGGGACCAGACGCATCCTTTGAACTCCTTAGAGAACTTGGAGCTGACTGGCAGTGGACTCCAAACAAATAAAATTTAAAAATTGTTCATAAAAAGCCAGTACGTATACTGGCTTTTTTGCTTTATACCAAGCCTTCAAGCAGGCCTTTCATAAAGTTCTCTGAGTTGAACTCACCGATATCATCAATCTTTTCTCCAAAGCCAATCAGCTTCACTGGGATATCCAATTCCTGACGAATAGCTAACACAACCCCGCCTCGAGCTGTTCCATCAATCTTTGTCAGTACAATTCCTGTGACTGGAGTGATTTTAGAAAATTCTTTAGCCTGAACTAGAGCATTCTGACCAGTTGAAGCATCGAGGGCTAGGAAAGTTTCATGTGGTGCTTCTGGATCCACTCGCTTAATAATGCGGCCAATTTTCTCCAGCTCCGCCATGAGATTGTCCTTATTTTGCAAGCGACCAGCAGTGTCAATCATAAGAACATCAACCTGCTCTGCCTGAGCACGCTCCATACCGTCATATACCACACTGGCAGGGTCGCTCTTCTCAGGCCCTGTCACGACTGGAACATCTACGCGCCGACCCCATTCAGCTAGCTGAGCTACTGCTCCAGCACGGAATGTATCTGCAGCTACCAACATGACTTTCTTGCCTTGTTGTTTGTACTTATAGGCTAGTTTACCGATAGAAGTCGTCTTACCGACTCCGTTGACCCCAACAAAGAGCATGACAGTTAGTCCATTTTGGAAATTGATTTTTTCATTAAAGCGGCCATCTTTCTCATAAATGTCCACTAATTTTTCAATAATCAGCTGGCGCAGAGCAGCTGGTTTTTTAGAATTTTCCAGACGGGCTTCATAGCGTAGTTCCTCAGTCAGACTGGAAGCCACTTGAACTCCTACATCACTAGTGATGAGCAGCTCTTCCAAGTCTTCGAAGAACTCTTCATCTACTGAGCGGAAATTAGCAAAGAAGGCATTGAGCCGTGCTCCAAATCCTGTCCGAGTCTTCTTTAGGCTGCGGTCATATTTTTCCTGAGTGGATTCCTCTCGAGGAAGTTCAGCAGGCTCTTCTGTAGCTGCTGCTTCTGATTCTTCAGCAAAATCAGCTGCTTGCTTGACATGTTCAGATTCTGTTAGTGGAACATCTTCTGTTTCTGGTTCGAACTCATTAATTGAATCAGTTATCACCTCGTCATAAGAAGCTGCTTCATGCTCAGTATGAGATAAAGCTTCATCCGAAAAATCCGCTTGTTCAACAAGTTCTTCTACCGTTTCGTCATTGCTATCAGCATGATGCTCTTCTAGAGTTTCTTCAGTCTGAGTTGCTCCTTGAGCCACTTCTTGATTTTCTGCAATAATGTCTCTTTCATGCTCTGGCTCCTTGCTTTCTTCTTGGATAGCTTGAGATGCTGACTCTTCAACATCAGCCAAACTATCTTTTGTATCCGAAATTTGGTCATCAAGTTGCTGCTCGCCCTGATAGGACTGAACAGCTTCCGCTTCAAGATTCTCTCCTGCTTCTGGAACAGACGCTGTTTCTTTTTCAAGCTCGTCAATTTTTTCCAATGCTTCCTTGACAACTTCTTCAATCGGTGGTTCTTGTTTTTTTCGGCCGAAAAGGCGGTCAAATAATCCCATCGACTAATCCTCCTTTAGTACATATTCTTCAATAGCCCAAGCCACTGCATCCTCATCATTGGTCATAGGTGTCACAACATTGGCTGCTTCTTTGACGCTGGCTACTGCATTCTGCATAGCCACTCCCAAACCAGCCCACTCAATCATAGACAGATCGTTGGCTTCATCACCACAGGCCATGACCTGACTTCTCTCAATGCCTAAATGGGCAATCAGTTTCTCCAGACCGTTGGCCTTATAGACATTTTTAGGGGACCACTCCAGCAACATTTCTCTAGATTTGAAAATCTCATAGCGCTCAAATAATTCTGGTGAGATTTGCTCAATGGCCGCATCCAGTGGTTCTTGAGCATAAGCAGTCACACATTTATTATAAGTCTGCTGGCTGGACAAATCACTAAAATCAATAGACTCAAAGGTCAGAGCAGGATTGAACTGAGCATAAAGCGAGTCTTGATCGGATTGAATCTGATAGACAAGTCCTTCGCAGATAGCATCAAGCGGTATGTGGAGCTTATCCGTCTCCTCGTAAATCCGAGCTACATCATCATAAGAAAAGACTGTTTTATCAAGGATTTCTCCAGTGTTGCGCTGAACAAGACCACCATTAAAAGTAATGGTGTACTCATCCTCTTGACCGTCTGTTCCCAGCTCATGCAGGAAAAAGTCCATGGCCTTGAGGGGACGACCAGTAGTCAGAACTACCTTAAGTCCCTTGGCCTGAGCTGCTTTTAAAGCCGCTAAATTGCGGTCAGAAATCTTCTTGTCTGAAGTCAGGAGAGTTCCATCCAAGTCCAGAGCAATCAGTTTTATATCTGCCATTATAACCCCTCCATGTAAGTGATAACTGACTGAGCATCATGGTGACCGATGACTTCCTTGGCGACTTCTAAAATCTCAGGGCGAGCATTTTCAGTCGCAATCGGATAGCCAGCCACCTGCATCATGTGCAAATCATTGAGATTATCACCAAAAACCATAACCTGAGAAAGATCTATGTCAAGCTTCTTGGCCAGCTCGACAATGGCAACCCCCTTATCCACATAATCCAGAACGATGTCAATGGACTTATAGCCAGTCGTCATGGCCTTAACTCCATCGATATTCTCATTGACCCAAGCTTCACCAGCTGCGACTTGGTCCTCAGCAAAATTGGTCGTAAACTTGAAAATTTCATCGTCGATATCAGCCAGGCTAGCCACTTTTTGAATGTTTTCATTATAATGAGCACTGAAGGAAAGATAGGTCGGATCCACAGTCTCCAAGACATAGCAGGCACGTTTGCCCGTCAAAAGCAGCTCATTGACATTGACATAGGGTGATTCCTGCAGCTTGTCAAAAACCTTGAGGTAAAAGTCCCGAGGCATAGTTGCTTCATAGAGGTCCTCGCCATGAAATTCCACTAAACTGCCGTTTTCAGCAATAAAAATAATCTCATTGCGCACTTCCTCAAACAGCTTTTCCAGCGACAAGAAACCGCGTCCGCTGGCTACGGCAAAGTACATATCTTTTTCTTTGAAGCGAGTCAAAACTTGCTTGAGACGGTCCATATCAAACTGACCTTTACTGTCTAAAAAGGTGCCGTCCATATCCGTTGCTACTAATTTTATACTCATGTTACATACTTTCTAAATCTTTTAACTTGACTGAGACAATCTTGGAAACACCAGACTCCTGCATAGTAACTCCGTAAATAGAGTCTGCAGCTGACATGGTTCCCTTACGGTGAGTGACCACGATGAACTGGCTGTCCTTGTCAAATCGATTGAGATAATCCCCAAAGCGTTTAACATTAGCCTCGTCTAGCGCTGCTTCCACCTCGTCCAAGATAACAAAAGGAATGGTCTTAACGCGGATGATAGAGAAGAGCAGAGCCAAAGCTGACAAGGCCTTCTCGCCACCGCTCATCAGATTAAGCGACTGGATCTTCTTGCCTGGTGGCTGCACAGAGATTTCTACACCAGCCGTCAGCAAGTCTCCCTCCGTCAATATCAGGTCTGCAGAACCACCGCCAAACATCTGTCGGAAAGTCACCTTGAAGCTTTCACGAATGGCTTCAAAGGTTGATTTAAAGCGTTCCTTGACTTCGTCATTCATCTCTTCAATCGTCTCTAAGAGCAGATTTTTGGCTGATAGGACATCGTCTCGTTGCTCATTTAGGAAGTTCAAACGGTTGCTGACTTCTTCAAACTGCTCAACTGCTTCCAGATTGACTGGACCTAAAGCTCGAATGGCTTTTTCCAGATCCTTAACTTGACTTTCAGCAGCTGGTAAACTTTCTAAAGGCCGAGCCTGGCTGCTTGCTTCATCAAAGCTCATCTGATAGTCATCTGTCAGATTGCTTGCTAGACGGCGCATGACATCCATGAGCTTATCCTTTTCTGCCTCTGCTTTAGCCTGCCGGCGAATCAATTCTTCATTTTGATGGCGGGCTTGCTCCAAACGACTGGCAATATCGTCAGACTGACCTTCTAGATCTTCAAGCTCAAATTTCAGACGAATCAGTCTTTGATCCAGCTCACTCTTTTCTTGCTTGGCGGTCTCTAATTGCCCTTCTAGAACTGTAATATCCACCTTCTGCAGGCTCGACTGCTCCTTTTGCTCCATCAAGAGCTCCAAGGTTGCCTGCTCTTTTTCAAGGTTGGCTTTTTCCTCGGACAGTCGTTCCAAGTCATTCTTTTCAAAGCGTTGGTTGGAGGTCAATTCTGTCCGCTGGAGCTTGAGTTCAGCCAGACGAGAGGAAAGCTTGTCGAAACGAGCCTGAACTGCATCTTTGTTCGACTTAACCTGCTCTATTTCTGCAGTGATGTCCGTTTTTTCTTGCTCAATCTCAGTCAAGCGGATCTGCAGTCGGTCTTTCTCTTCTGAAATATCCAAAGCAGATTGACCAGCCAACTCTTGTTCCTGTAGATTTTTCAGACTTGTGAGCTCTTCTACGCGCTTGGCTAACTGTTCATAGGCTAGATTAGCCTTTTGCTCAGCCAAGCGAGCCTGCTCACCGTCTGTCTTGATTTGTTCCAATACCTGCTTAGCCTGACTGAGCTGGTTTTGCAGAATTTGCACTGCATCTTCTTGCTCTTTCAAGCTGACATTTTTCTGATTAATCTCCTCAAGCAGAGCATCTAGCTCCGGCTTGATAAAGATAGTATTGTTGTTACGGTTGGCACCACCAGCATAAGATCCGCCAGTCCGAAGCTCTGTTCCATCCAAAGTCACCATCCGAACCTGATAGCGCACTTGGCGAGCTGCTGCTCGGGCATGCTCCACTGTATCAAAAATAGCAGTCGTTCCCAGCAGATTTTGAAAAATGTTATCTAACGATGACTCATAGCTGACCAAGGAAGAAGCCAGTCCCAGAAAACCAGCACTCTTTTCAATCGTAGTGCGATGATGGTCAGGCAGCTGACGCGGCTTGATAGTTGTTAAAGGCAGGAAGGTTGCCCGGCCAGCTCGATTTTTCTTCAGAAATTCGATAGCCCGAGTCGCAGCCGCCTCATCTTCCACGATGATATTCTGACTGCTAGCTCCCAAGGCAATTTCCAGTGCTGTCTGATAGTGGGGGTCGAAGCTAAGCTTTTCGCTAACTGCTCCTACAATACCTCCCAGGCGGTCAGCCTCCTGCAGCACACTCTTGACTCCAGCATAGAAATTACTGTGATTTTTGAGAATGGCCTCCAAGCTATTGGAACGTGCCTGCTTGTTTTTGAGGTCATCCAAAAGCTCAAACATCTTAGTCTGCTGATGTTTATAATCTGCCTCTAGCTTCTCTACTAACTGGATCTGACTTTGATAATCAGCCAGTAGGCCCTTGAGGGCTTGGCGAGCAATTTCCAACTCCTCTAAACCAGCTTGCTCCTGCGCCTGACTAGTCTCCAAATCAGCCAGCAGCTTAGCATAGTCTGCCTTCTTGCTCTCAGCCAATTTAAGCTCGCTAGCCAGCTGGCTCTCCAGAGAAGTCAAGTCATTAGAAAGATTTGCCTCTTCCTGCATGAGCTTGACATACTGCTCACGCAGATGCTCAATCAGCTGGTCTGGATCATCTGAAAGGTCTGCTAATTCTGCTTCCAAAGCAGCGATAGACTGCTCATTGTCACTCAGTTTGGCAGCTATTTGGCTCAATTCAGCCTGCTTGTCTTCTATGTTGCTTTCTATCTGAGCCAGTTTTTCTGACAAAGCAGCCAAACGTTCTTCATTTTCCCGACGGCTCGTCGCTGCCTGGCTGGACTCCAATTTAGAAAGATCAATCTGACGCTCCAAATCACTGATTAAGCGGGTTAATTCCAGCAAACTAGCTTGATCATCAGACAAAGTTTGATTGAGCTCATGGCGCTTGGCCTTCAAGGTTTGGTTTTCAACTTCCAGCTCATCGCGCTTGCTGTAGTAGGCTGCTAGCTCCTGCTGTATATTCGTTAAATCTTCTTCTGCCTGCGTCAGCTTTTCCTTGTTAGCTGTCAGCTGAGCGACCAAAACATCCAAGTAAAGCTCTCGGCGCTGGCCATCCAGACTCAAGAAGCGCTTCGCAGTTTCAGCCTGCTTCTCCAAGGGCTTGACCTGGCTCTCCAGCTCGTAGATAATGTCTTCCAGACGGTCCAGATTATCCTGGGTCTGACTAAGCTTGCTTTCCGTTTCTTTGCGGCGTGTCTTATACTTAAGCACTCCAGCCGCTTCCTCAAAAATTGCCCGGCGTTCCTCCGGCTTGCTGTTGAAGATTTCCTCAACCTTCCCTTGGGAAATGATGGAGAAGGAATCTCGTCCCAGCCCAGTATCCATGAAAAGATCATGGACATCTCGCAGACGGACTTTTTTTCCGTCAATCTTATACTCACTGTCACCGCTGCGGTAAATGTGACGCTCCACCCGAATCTCATTGGCAGCATCCTTGATAAATTGGTCACTGTTGTCCAGAACCACTACCACTGATGCATAATTAAGTGGCTTGCGGGTTTCTGTTCCCGCAAAAATCACATCGGGCATCTTGCCGCCCCGCAGACTTTTCACACTGGACTCTCCCAAGGCCCAGCGCAGGCTCTCCGTAATATTGGACTTGCCGGAACCATTTGGCCCAACAACCGCTGTCACTCCCTGATCAAAGACAACTTTAGTCTTATCAGCAAATGACTTGAAGCCCTGAATTTCAATTTCCTTTAAAAACATGAAGAACTTTCCTTTTCAAATGCGTTTTTAGCAGCTTGCTGCTCGGCCAGCTTTTTAGAACGCCCCTGGCCTTGACCGGACTTGCGGCCATTGATGAGAACAGACACCTCGAAATTTTTGGCATGAGCCGGACCTGTTTCAGAGACGACCTGATAGGCAATTTCCACATCACCATTAATCTGCAGCAACTCCTGCAGCTTGGTCTTATAGTCCGTCACCCGTTCAAAGTCTCCCGCTTCCACCTTGGGAATCATGACTTGATAGAGAAAGCTTTTGACTGCTTCCACACCCTTATCCAAGAGCAAAGCGCCTAAAAAGGCCTCGAACAAATCTCCTAAAATCGTATCACGATTCCGGCCGCCAGACTTCTCCTCTCCGCGTCCCAGCTTGATAAACTGATCAAACTGACAATCACGGGCAAAGCCTGCCAGGCTCTCTTCCCGAACAATCATGGAACGTAACTTGGACAGGTCCCCCTCTGGCCTCTTAGGATACTTGATATAAAGATACTCCGAAATAATCAGTTGTAGAACAGCGTCTCCTAAAAATTCCAAGCGTTCATTGTGTGAAATTTTTAAGAGGCGGTGCTCATTGGCATAGCTCGTATGGGTAAAAGCCGTTTCCAACAAGGTCTCATCAGAGAAAACCAAGTCAAACTGCTCCAGCAATGCTTTTTTCAAATTTTCCATTTACTATTTTATATCATGCTGACTTCAGTTAGATAAACAGCATGATACCTTTTCCTTTCCAAAGATATACAGTCTCTATTATAACAAAAAACAGGCGCAAACGCACCTGCTGACAGTGATTTCTATTCCTTATCCGGAATTACTTTAAACAAATAATAGGTGATAAAAATGGTCAGACCCAACAGTCCAATCTTAACCCAAATAATAGGCGCTAGAAAAATGGAAATCCCCATCAAGATATAGATGGAAACGATGATCTTTTTCTTACGTTCCTTGGTAATCGTTCCCGTCTCTCGAAAATCTGCCACATAGGTCTGATACATCTTTGTATGATAGAGCCAATTCTCAAAACGCTTGGAACTGCGCGAAAAGCAGGCAATGGACAAGAGAAGAAATGGTGTCGTCGGCAGGAGAGGCAGAAAAATCCCCAAAACACCTAGCCCTAAAGATAATAAACCTACCACAAAGTAAATTGGACGCATACAAGCTCCTTTGCAAAATTTTTTAAATATTTAATGGATACCTCACTAGAGCAAGAAAACCAAACCTTTCGGTCTGGTGTTTAAATACTCGTCAAAGGTGTCGCTGTATCAGGCGAGGTATCATAGACCTGGAAATCGTGACCGACTGCCATATCGGCTTGAGCCAGTTGATTGACCATGGTCATGTGGGCCAATTCCTTGATATTATTTTCCTTACTGAGATGTCCCAGATAGATTCGCTTGGTGCGATTGCCCAGAGTCCGAATCATGGTCTCCGCTCCGTCTTCATTAGACAGGTGGCCCATATCCGACAGAATCCGCTGCTTGAGGCTCCAAGGATAGGCACCGCTGCGGAGAATTTCAATATCGTGGTTACTCTCAATCAGGTAACCATCGGCATTTTCGATAATCCCAGCCATCCGGTCACTGACATAGCCCGTATCCGTCAGCATGACAAAGCTCTTGTCATCCTTCATAAAGCGGTAAAATTGTGGACAGGCTGTGTCATGACTGACACCAAAGCTCTCCACATCCAAGTCTCCAAAGGTCTTAGTCTTGCCCAGTTCAAAGATATGCTTTTGACTAGCATCCAGCTTGCCCAAGTCCTTTTCCATAGCCTTCCAAGTGGCCTCATTAGCATAAATATCTAAATTATACTTGCGAGCCAATACACCAACACCATGAATGTGGTCCTTATGCTCATGGGTCACTAAAATGGCATCCAAATCCTCAGGCTTGCGGCCAATTTCGCCCAGCAAGCTCGTAATTTTCTTGCCTGATAAGCCAGCGTCAACCAGAATCCGCTTTTGATCTGTTTCCAGATAGAAACAGTTACCGCTTGATCCTGACGCCAGAATACTGTATTGAAATCCTTTAGTCATGTTTACTTTCTATATATCTTCATTATCCCAGTCGTCATCTCGGACGCCATCATTCTCATAAGGCAAGACAATGGTAAAGGTCGACCCCACACCATACTCACTCTTAGCCCAGATAAAGCCCTGATGCTGTTTGATAATTTCCTTGGCAATAGCCAGTCCCAGACCCGTTCCGCCTTGGGCACGGCTGCGTGCCTTGTCCACTCGATAAAATCGGTCAAAAATCTTAGGCAGGTCCTGCTTGGGAATTCCCAGACCTTCATCCGCAATCGAGAGAATCAACTGCTCATCTGTTGTCTTGATGGAAACAGTAATGGTTCCACCATCCGGCGAATACTTGATGGCATTGTTCATGATATTATCAATGACCTGGGTCAACTTATCTGTATCAATCTCCACCCAAATCGGTGTTATCGGATAATCACGGATAATCTCATATTTCTTGGTCTCGTCTTGATTTTTTATCTTGTCAAAGCGATTGAGGATAAAGGTGATAAAGGCTGTGAAATTCGTCAGCTCCACTTCCAGATGGCTGGTCTCATTGTCAATACGGGACAGACTAAGCAGGTCCGTCACCATCCGCATCATGCGGTTGGTTTCATTGAGCGATACCTTGACAAAGTCCGGTGCTACTGGCTCAGACAAGGCTCCCTCATCCAAGGCTTCCAGATAGGACTTAACACTGGTCAGCGGAGTCCGCAACTCGTGGCTGACGTTGGAAACAAAGAGGCGACGCTCCCGCTCTTCCTTGTCCTGCTCTGTCGTGTCATGCAAGACAGCTACCAAACCAGAAATAAAGCCCGACTCCCGCCGTACCAAGGCAAAGCGAACCCGCAAGCTCAAGTACTCACCATTTTCATCCTGAGAATCTATCGTCAGCTCAGGAACATTGGTAATCAGGTCCCTCAAATCATACTCGTCTGAAATCGAAAGCAGATCCAAAATACTCATATTTTGGACCTCATCTCTCTTAACTCCCAACTGCTTGGTTGCCATATCATTGATAGTGATAATCTGCCCCCGGCGGTTGGTCGCAAGCACGCCATCTGTCATATAGGACAGGATACTGGAAAGGCGTTTTGTTTCTTGCTCAAGGTTTTCATGTGTCAGTCGAATGACCTCTGAAAGATCATTGATACTGTTGGTCATATCTGTGATTTCTGGACTACCCTGCATGTCCAGCACTTCAGAATAGTCCCCTGCAATCAAATCTTTAACCTTTTGATTAAGCTGTACAAGCTTTTGATTATCCCGGCGATTTTCCAATAAAAGCAAGGCCACAACTACAATGAAGCCGATAATAATGATTGCAAAGACGAAATCCGCAGAAATCACAAATTGTTTAATTGCTTCAATCATTATTTCTCATATAATAGCCAACTCCGCGGCGAGTCAAGATATACTCAGGTCGGCTTGGCGTATCTTCAATCTTTTCACGCAGGCGGCGAATGGTCACATCCACTGTACGAACATCACCAAAATAGTCATAGCCCCATACTGTTTCCAGCAAGTGCTCACGTGTCATCACCTGACCGATATGTGTCGCCAAATGGTGAAGAAGTTCAAACTCACGGTGGGTCAGCTCCAGCTCCTTGCCATGCTTCTTAGCTACAAAAGCATCTGGCAAAATCTGCAGTTCCCCGATGGCCAATTCATTCGGACCACTTTCTTCTACTTGGTTTTCCACCACAAGGTCTGCCCGACGAAGAAGTGCCTTGACACGCGCCTGCAGCTCACGATTTGAGAAAGGTTTGGTCACATAGTCATCTGCACCGATTTCAAGGCCGATAACCTTGTCAAACTCACTGTCCTTAGCAGACAATACAATAATCGGAACATTGCTGGTCTTGCGAATAGTCCGAGCAACTTCCAGTCCGTCCACTTCTGGCAGCATCAAGTCCAGAATCAAGATGTCTGGCTGTTCTGCTTCAAACATTTCCAAGGCTTCCTTACCATCAAAGGCAGTCAAAACCTCATAGCCTTCTTTGGCCATATTAAACTTAATAATATCTGAGATTGGCTTCTCATCATCTACAACTAATATTTTCTTCATATGTTCACCTTAACATAAGATTGGGATTGAATCAACTCCATGATAGAAAAGTTGTGACATAGTCAGCTAAGTCGTCCTGCATCAAAACGTGCAAAAGGCAATCTAGTTTGCCTAGCTAGACTCCCAATCCAATTTTATTTATTTATATAGTCTTATTATACCAAAGTTTTCTTAAAAAACACTAATTCAAGCCATTTTTATTCCACATTTGTAGAAAATGGACAATTCTCATCCAAAAAAATTTTTCTCTGAATCGAAATACTCATTTTTATTCAATTTGACAGTTTATTTATTCTATGGTAAAATCTATGTCATATTATCTAACACAAAGGAGAAAGATATGGCTTTAGTTGAATTTAAAAATGTCGAAAAGTATTACGGAGACTACCATGCTCTGCGCAATATCAATCTCAGTTTTGAAAAAGGGCAAGTGGTTGTACTGCTGGGACCATCCGGCTCAGGAAAATCAACTCTTATCCGTACAATCAACGCTTTAGAAGGCATTTATCAGGGGAGCTTGATCGTCAATGGCCACGAGGTCATGAACACTGCTGCCAAAGATTTGGTCAACTTACGTAAAGAAGTCGGAATGGTCTTTCAACATTTTAATCTTTACCCCCACAAAACGGTGTTAGAAAATGTTACCTTGGCACCTATTAAAGTTCTAGGAATGGATAAACAAGAAGCTAAAAAAATCGCTCAAAAATATCTAGAATTTGTCAATATGTGGGACAAGAAAGACTCTTACCCAGGCATGCTGTCCGGGGGACAAAAACAAAGGATTGCCATTGCCCGCGGTTTAGCCATGCATCCTGAGCTCCTGCTCTTTGATGAACCGACTTCTGCCCTTGACCCTGAAACAATTGGTGATGTTCTGGCTGTTATGCAAAAATTAGCCAAAGACGGCATGAATATGATTGTGGTCACACACGAAATGGGCTTTGCCCGTGAGGTAGCTGACCGTATTATCTTCATGGCAGACGGTGAAGTGCTGGTGGATACTACTGATGTTGATGCTTTCTTTGACAATCCTACCGAGCCTCGCGCTAAGCAGTTTCTCAGTAAAATTATCAACCATGAGAGTGATAACGTGCTTTCTTAAAAAGGAGAAGACCTATGAAACTTAAAAAAATACTCATTAGCCTAGTCTTACTCCTTCTGACTCTAGGCTTGATTCAGGCCGCTCCTGCACAAGCCTATTCCAGTACCAGCCAAGAGGTCAAGGCCATCCAGAAACGCGGAGTCCTCAATGTCGGTGTCAAGCAGGATGTACCTAACTTTGGTTACCTCAATCCTGATAGCAATACATACAGCGGTTTAGAAATCGATATTGCAAAGAAGATTGCTAAGGAACTAGGCGTCAAAATCAACTACGTCCCAGTTACCGCACAAACCCGCGGACCACTTCTGGACAACGGACAAGTTGACATGGTCATTGCGACTTTTACCATCACAGATGAGCGTAAGGAAATCTATAATTTCACAACCCCTTACTACACTGATGCTTCTGGTTTTTTGGTTAATAAATCCAGCAAAATTACAGACGTCAAGGACTTGAATAACAAGACTATCGGCGTCGTTCAAGGCTCTATCACTCAGACCTTGCTGGAAGAAATCGCCCAAGAGAAAAAACTCAACTTCGAATATGTGGAGTTAGGCTCCTACCCTGAACTTGCTGTTTCCTTGCGGGCTCACCGTATTGATGCCATTTCTGTTGATAAGTCCATCCTGACTGGCTATGTAAGTTCCAAGTCAAACATTCTGGATTACAGCTTTAAAAAAGCTGATTATGGTGTGGTAACAAAAAAATCCAATACTCAATTGAATGACTATGTAGATGGCCTAATCTCTAAATGGAAGGAAGACGGCAGTCTACAGAAAATTTATGACAAATATGATTTAAAACCATCTGCTTCAACAGATGATTAGAAAGGAGACCCCATGAGTTTTAGTATTTCTTCTTGGCAGGCCTACTTTGCGGACTTTGGCAAGTTTTTCCAAGGATTCCTCTTTACCTTAGCTATTTCTATCGGTGCCCTGACCTTGGCTCTTTTACTAGGGATTTTCTTCGGAGCTATCAGCACAGGTAAGCATAAAGTTCTACGTGGTCTAGCTCGTGTTTTTGTTGAGTTTTATCAGAATACACCACTCTTAGTGCAATTTGTAATTGTCTTTTACGGTCTTCCGCTAGTCAGCAATTACACCATCATGCCCTCAATCTATTGGACTGCGGTTCTCTGTGTGGGACTGTACCACGGTGCTTATATCGCCGAAGTTATCCGCTCAGGTATCCAATCCATTCCTCGCGGACAGACCGAAGCTGCACTATCTCAGGGCTTTACCTATGTCGAAACCATGCGATACATCATCCTGCCTCAAGCTTTTCGGATTATCCTGCCACCGCTAATCAATCAGGTCGTCAATCTGATAAAAAACACTTCTACCGTCGCTATTATCTCTGGTATGGATCTGATGTTTGTGACCAAGTCTTGGTCTGCTCTAAACTCCAACTACATCCCAGCCTTTGCCGGAGCAGCTCTACTCTACTTCCTCCTTTGCTTCCCTATCGCCAGCTGGGGACGTAAGGTAGAGGAAGCCAATAAACAAGCTTACAGCATCTAAGGAGGTCTCTATGGAAAATATTTTAAAAGTCTTAACCGCAAACAACCTCCTCTTTATCCTTAAGGGGCTCTGGCTGACGCTACAAATTTCTTTCATTTCCATTGTCTTATCCACGATTTTTGGAACTATTCTAGCAGTCATGAGAAACGGGAAAAATAAACTGCTCAAGCTGATTGCCAGCATTTACATCGAATTTGTCCGTAATGTACCCAATCTGCTCTGGATTTTCACTATCTTTTTAGTCTTTCAGATTAAATCAACGCCAGCTGGTATCATCAGCTTCACTGTCTTTACTTCTGCTGCTTTGGCAGAAATTATCCGAGGCGGTCTCAATGCCATTGACTCAGGTCAGACTGAAGCTGGCTTATCTCAAGGATTTACTCAGTTTCAGATTTTGCGTTATATCATCCTACCTCAGGCTATTCGGAAAATGCTGCCAGCCATCATTTCTCAGTTTGTCACAGTGATTAAGGATACCAGCCTTCTCTATTCTGTTATTGCACTCCAAGAACTCTTTGGTTCTGCTCAAATTCTAATGGGACGCTATTTTGAAGCTGAACAAGTCTTCGCGCTCTACCTACTAGTAGCAGCCATCTATTTCCTGATTAACTTCGCCATTTCCAGCTTCTCGCGCAAGCTATCCCAACACTGGGCTCAAGCTGCAGAATAGATAGCTCAAATACAGACCTACTGTGCAAAAGTTGAGTTTACCAACTCAGCTTTTTTATTTTTAATATTTGTGGTAGAATGATAGAGACATATGCTACCTTAAAAGGAGATAAACATGAATAAATTAAAATTTCTATTTCTTGTTCTTATAACAGCCACTTTACTTAGTGCTTGTGGCCTCGTAGGAAAAACTCAAGGAGGTTTTCGAGGAAAATGGAAAGCACAGGATTCTGATGGAAAAGATATAGAAATGATATTCAATGAAGATAATGGAAAAATAGGAGACAAAGAATTCGACTATACTATTAGTAAGGAAGGGCATGATCAAGATACTAAATATTACAGAATTACTGTCAGCGATACCTATCACTATACCATTATTTTCCCAGATAACGATATGAAAATAGCTATTCTTATAGAACCCGATGATCCATATAGTGACCCTCTCTATGGGGAAATGCTCTATGCCATGAATCGAAATGAATATCCTGATTTTGATGATTATGTGGATAAATATTTGCATTAAGATCAAATTTGCTAACATAATTAGTAAAGAAATTTTTACTTACAGATAGAAAACAATTAAACCCGAGCTAATTGCTCGGGTTTAATTGTTTTCTAATGAGTTCTACTTTTCAACGCGTGATTTGTTGGCAATGTCTGCTAGGATTTGCTCTACAAATTCGTCTACTGGTATTGTATGTGTTTCTTTTTGACCGTAGCGGCGGACATTAACAGTACCGTCTTCTCCTTCCTTGTCACCAACGATGAGCTGATAAGGAATCTTGCTAGTTTGTGAAGCACGAATCTTGTACTGCATTTTTTCATTACGCTCATCCACATCAGCACGAACACCCTTGTCACGCAGCTTCTTAGCCACTTGCCAAGCGTAGTCAATATGTGCTTCATTGGAAACCGGAATCAAGGTCACTTGATGCGGAGCCAGCCAAGTCGGGAAGGCACCCTTGTAATTTTCAATCAAGATGGCTGTGAAGCGCTCCATGGTTGAGATAACTCCGCGGTGAATCATAACTGGGCGATGCTCTTCACCGTCAGCTCCGACATACTTGAGGTCAAAACGCTCTGGCAAGAGGAAGTCCAGCTGGATAGTTGACAGAGTTTCTTCATTTCCTAGGGCTGTTTTAACCTGAATATCAAGTTTCGGACCGTAGAAAGCTGCTTCTCCTTCTGCTTCAAAGTAGTCCACACCCATTTCGTCCAAGGCTGCTCGCAGCATGGTTTGGGCATTTTCCCACATCTCATCGTTATCATAGTATTTATGCGTGTCCTGAGGGTCACGAAGAGACAGGCGGAAACGATATTCTGTCAAGTTGAAGTCTTCATAAACATCGATAATCAACTGAAGGGCACGTTGGAATTCTTCTTGGATCTGTTCTGGAGTGACGAAGAGGTGGCCATCATTAAGAGACATTTCACGTACACGTTGAAGACCAGTCAGGGCACCAGATTTTTCATAGCGGTGCATCATGCCAATCTCGGCGATACGGATTGGCAGCTCGCGGTAAGAGTGAACATGGTGTTTGTAGACTTGGATGTGGTGAGGACAGTTCATAGGACGCAGAACAAACTCTTCCCCATCCCCCATATCCATGGTTGGGAACATATCCTCTTGATAGTGCTCCCAGTGGCCAGAAGTCTTATAAAGCTCCACAGAAGCCAAAGGTGGAGTGTAGACGTGTTGGTAGCCGGAAGCCAACTCTTTGTCAACGATGTAGCGCTCCAACTCGCGACGGACAGTCGCACCGTTTGGCAGCCAGAACGGCAAACCTTGCCCTACCTCTTGAGAAATCATGAAGAGATCCAGCTCTTTCCCTAACTTACGGTGGTCGCGTTCTTTAGCTTCTTCCCGTATTTGCAGATATTTCTTCAGGTCTTTCTTGTCAAACCAAGCAGTACCATAGACCCGCTGCATCATAGCATTGTCGCTGTTCCCGCGCCAATATGCTCCAGCCACGTTCAAGAGGTGGAAGATTTGAATCCGACCTGTAGATGGAACGTGAGGCCCACGGCAGAGATCCACATATTCACCCTGACGGTAGATGGTCAAACCGCCCTCATCTTCTGAGTGCTCTTCAATCAATTCCAACTTGTAAGGATCGTTTTTGAAAATTTCACGCGCCTCATCCTTGGTTACTTCCTCGCGGATGGATGGGAAGTTTTCTTTGACGATTTTCATCATTTCTTCTTCGATACGAGGCAGGTCTTCATTTGAAATTTGCCCTGCTTCATTGTCCGTATCGTAGTAGAAACCATCCTGAATGGCAGGACCAACTCCCAAGTGAATATCTGGGAAAAGGCGGCGAGCTGCTTGTGCAAACAAGTGAGCAGCAGAGTGACGCAAGATGTCTAAAGCGTCTTCGTGGTCAGGTGTCACGATTTCAATGGCACCATCTTCAGTGATGGCACGAGTCGTATCAATCAATTTGCCGTTGAATTTACCAGCCAAAGCTTTTTTAGCTAGGGAATTGCTGATAGATTGGGCAATTTCAAAACTAGTAACGCCAGATTCGAATTCACGAACAGCGCCATCTGGGAAAGTAATCTTAATCATGAGTTTTCTCCTTATCTATCATCCAAATATTTTAAGAATCTATTCTTTTATTGTAATAGTTTATTTCTAGGATTTCTTGTAGCTCAGTTTTATGCCAGCCTGCACCAATCATTACCTTATTAACATTAAATTCAAAACTCTGTTTATCATTCATCGAAAACTTAAGTTTATATCCCATGAACAAGCGCTTCTTAAATTGATATGCTTGGATATCTTCTGCTGAAAATTCTCCTACAATGTCTCCTAATTTCCCCATAGGGGTAATAGAAATGATGTAGATTCCTGTCTCGGTAAAAACAATTAAAAAGTAGGCATTTGCAGTGCCTCCCAAGCGCTGAGTTCCATAGACCGCATGCAGCGACTCAGCTATGCTAGAATCTAAGCCATGTTTCATTAAATAAGCCTTAATTTCTTCAAATTTGAATCCCATATAGATCTCCTTTATTCATTTTATTTTTTTTAATATTGTAGCAAAGGAAAAGCCATCTCTCGCCACTCAAAAAGTAACAAAAGAAAAATGAAAAATGAAAACAAAAAACGACATCCAAAAAGGACGTCGCAACGTGGTTCCACCTTCATTTATGTAAGTCAAAAGACTCACACCTCGAATCGGCTCTAACGTAGCCACCGTTTTATGTTTGCATAAAAGCTAATAGAGTAGTCCCAACTGCATCCTCTACGCGATTTCCAGCTTCACGCGCTCTCTAAAAGATTTCCTGCAGGTGATTTGTCTCTAGAAAACATTATAGCACGATTGGAGAAATTTGCAAGAGCTATTGATCATCAAAACCAGGAAAACGATTTAGAGCCTCTTGACTTAAAGTGGCTGCTTGACGTTTTTTACGATGTTGCTCTGCTAACAGCATTCCTCCCAAAGAAAGGAATAACAAGACATGAATATCCCTAGCATTATAAAGCGTGGAAGTGATTGGATTATAAATCTTATCTCCTGAGTAAAAAAGTCCGTCAAAAAAGTTTTTGAATAGGTAATAATACTGAACCCCTGGAATCAAAAGAAGAAAGAGCAGTGAAAAACCTTGCATCCGAGTATTTATATAAACAGTCACTGCAACAAACAAAGGAAGCAGCAAAGCATAATAAAATAAATTAAGATTAGATAGCCAGCTCAAAACACTTTCTGTATTGTCTATGAGATATCTCCAAAGCTCTTGCCAAATCCAATCTGAAGCAATGAAAATGCCATAGAACAAAAGCAGCCACGGCAGCTGTTTGAGATATTTTTCATAAGATTTCTACTCTATTTCTAAACAAAACCTTGCATAAATAGCTATTGCCACAATGGTGCGAGGCATGTTTCTATTCTAATAACTTAGTAATATTCCTGATTTTTTTCACTTGCTTACTCGAAGCTTTGAGGATACGAACAGAGCCATTGATTGGTAGAGAGATGACCTTGCTAGGCAGATAGGCCACTGTCTTGGCCAGACGCTTGGCAGCACTTTCCTCTGGGCTAAGCTCATTATGGAAGTCCTTGGAAATAGTCAAATCCAGATAAAACTCATAGACTCTGCGACCAAAGTTCTCCGCTGAAATCTCGTAGAGCTTGTCTGCCAACTTCTGCTCATCCATGTCAGGTGTTGCAATAATCGCCTCTAAAATAGCGCCTGATAAATCACGCTCTTGGTAATAAAGGGTCCCAAAAATCTTGTCACTAATAACATTATCCAGATAAGGATTGCCATGGGCAATAATCGGTGTGCCGCTGGCTAAGCTTTCCAGATAAGTCAGACCTTGAGTCTCACTGGTTGACGCAGAGATAAAGAAATCCGCAGCTTTATAGTAAAGGGCCGTATCACTTGGAGCAATCATCCCCGTAAACATGACAGCTTCTTCAATCTGAAGCTTGGCAACCAGTTCTTTCAAGTCTTCCGCATAGGGACCGTCACCGACAATGACTAGCTTGACTTTGGTATTTTCTTCAAGGACGGCAGGCATCGCCTCAACGATAGCCTGGATATTCTTTTCATAAGAAATACGGGACAGACTGAGCAGCATAATCTCATCTTCAGCTAGTCCCAGCTTGAAACGAAGCTTTTTGATATCCTCATGCGAAATTTCCAGCCGCTCAAACTTCGCCTGCTCAATCCCTGTCGGAATCACCCGTTTTTCTGCTTCGATTTTATAATTAACCAAAAGGTCATAAACAATCTCGCTAGGGCAGATAACCCCATCCAAATCACTCATGAAACCACGGACGATGTATTTGACCATGCTAGGACGGATGACCATCCCCTTGGCAATATAGTGCACATAATCTTCATACTGGGTATGATAGGTATGTACTACCGGAATCCGCAACTCTTTGGCAATCCAAATCCCCAGAAGCCCTAGTGAAAACTCAGTCTGGGTATGGATAATATCCAGCTGGTACTGTCGGGCAATTTCCAAGGTATAAGAAAAGCCTCGGTAAGCCAATCTTCGGTCCTTAAAGGCAAAGAATGGTATGCTGGGAATTCGAATAATCTGCCAATCTTCATAACGATTGACATCCTTGTCCGTCGTCGTAAAAATAAATACCGTGTGACCTAATTTTTCCAGCTCCATCTTCAAAGTCTGGATACTGGTAGCAACCCCAGAGACCTGAGGAAAATAGGTATCTGTAAAAAGACCAATACGCATCTTACATCTCCAAAACTGTTTGATAAGCCTTGACTAACTTATCTGCAACATCGTCAATAGACCGGCTTTTAGCCACCTGATAGCCTGCTTCGCGCTTGTCCACCTTTTTATCTAAGATATTTCTCAGAGACTGGACAAACTCGTCTACGTTATGACAGAGCTCAGCTGAACGATCATCCACCCAGCCCTGATAGACTGGAATATCACGCAGCACAACATTCTGCTCACTGGCCAAGGCTTCCAGGACAACAATTCCTTCAGTTTCCTCATAGGACGGGAAAAAGAAGGCATCTGCTCCAGACATGGCTCCCTGAAATACCGCTCCCTTAAAATAGCCGGGAAATTCAACATTATCAGGATGGTCAAAGAGAACCAGACGGCGAATCTTGCGCGGAATCAGCCAGAGATTGATAGAGCCCAGCCAGATAAAGCGCACATCTGGCATCCTGCGGGCAACCTCTACAAAATCCTCAATCCCCTTGCGGCGGAAATAAAGGCCAGCACAAACGACCACCTTCTGCCCCTCTTCAATCTTAAAATACTTTTTAAAAACTTCTTCCTTGCGAGCATCTTTCTTATACTTAGGCAGGTCAATACCGTTTGACACAGCCACCATAGGTGTTGTGACCCCATAAGACTGGATGAGCTGCTTGGAATACTCCGATGGCGTAATAATGAAATCCGCCTTTTTATACATGTGCGTCAGATATTTACCAAAAAGCGGAGCAAAGAGATTGGATCCAATAAAGGAATTTTCAAAGTCCTCCTTGGTCGAATGCCCATGCATAATCACTTTTTTATTGCCCCTCTTGGCAGCATGCAGAAGAAGCAAACTACGGGGACCATAGGTATTGATGTGGACCACATCATAATCTCCTAAAACGTCCGTCGTATAAGGAATCCCAGCCAAATCCAAGGCATGCATCTGATGCTGGAGGGCTCGGCCGATTCCTGATTTCTCCAAAACGGACTTTCCTTCAAGATACAGTAATACTTTCATACTTCCTATTATACCTAAAATAAAATAAAAAGGAAATCCACAAGGGCAAATGAGGTAAAAAATCCATCCAAAGCCTGATAAGGCTTAGAAAAGTACCCCTAGCTAAATGGAAACACAAAAAAGCTGAGGTACTACACCTCAGCCTCGCTTCATAATCATAAAACTCTCTTAAAGCAGTAATTTGCTTGGTCTCTTTTGTCGCTTTTCAAGCTCAGAAGACTTGATAATCAAGCTTCTATCTCACCGCTTATTTCCGAGTTGATTTACGCTCGCTAATGCTGTGAGCTAGGAGAACTTCGCGTTCTTCCAATTCTTCCTTATGCATAATCTTAGTCAGCATGCGCATACTGATAGCGCCGATGTCATAAAGAGGCTGACCGATTGTGGAAAGGTTAGGACGAGTGAAACGAGCTACTTGCGAATCATCACTGGTAATGATTTCAAAATCTTCTGGAACCTTGATTCCTTGATCAGACAGACCATTTAAAAGGCCTGCTGCCAGTTCATCTCCTGTGACAAAAGCTGCAGTTGCTTTGGAAGCAATAACACGCTCTGCCAAGTGGTAGCCATCATCATAAGAATATTTAGATTCAAAAACCAAGCCTTCGCTGTATGAAAGTTTCTTGTTCTTCAAGCCATCTTTATAGCCTGATAGACGGATTTTCCCATTGATATCATCTACAAGCGGTCCGCTGACAAAGGCAATTTTCTTATTGCGCTTAGCCAGTAATTCTACAGCATCAACCGTTGCTTGTTTGTAGTCAATATTGACGCTCGGAAGCTGATGCTCCACATCAACAGTCCCCGCCAAAACGACCGGTGTGCGTGAACGTGAAAATTCTGAACGAATTTTCTCCGTCAGATGATAGCCCATGAAAATAATCCCATCCACCTGCTTAGAAAAGAGGGTATTGACAACGGATACTTCCTTATCATCATCCTCATCACTGTTAGCCAAGACAATGTTGTATTTATACATTTCGGCAATATCATCAATCCCTTTTGCCAGGGTTGAGAAATAGCTATTGGTAATATTAGGAATGACAACGCCGACAGTTGTAGTCTTCTTGCTGGCTAGTCCACGTGCTACTGCGTTTGGACGATAGTCAAGACGGTCAATGACCTCTAAAACTTTTTTACGTGTGTTTTCTTTGACGTTCTTATTTCCATTCACCACTCGACTGACTGTCGCCATCGAAACTCCCGCTTCACGGGCGACATCATAAATCGTTACTGTGTCGTCTGTGTTCATATAGTTTCCTTTCTTCTATTGAAAATATCGTTTTCACTTTCCTACATTCATCATTTTATCACTTCTTGTAAACACTTTCAAGTATTTTGATAAGTTTTTGAAAAGTCTTGCTTTTTTTGACATTTTTTGCCAAAATAGAGGCATAGAAAGAAGGTTGTGACCATGACAAAAATCCAACAAATCACCCACTATCTCGAGAATGAGAAGCTAGATGCTGCTGTTCTGTCTGATCCAGTCACTATCAATTATCTGACTGGTTTCTACAGCGACCCGCATGAGCGGCAGATGTTTTTGTTTGTCTATCCTGACCATGAGCCCCTGCTCTTCGTGCCAGCTTTAGAAGTTGAGCGTGCTTCAGGTTCTGTTTCCTTTTCAGTCCTTGGCTATATGGACTCTGAAAATCCTTGGCAGAAGATTAAAGCTGCCCTTCCAGCTCACTCCTTCAAGACTGTCGCTCTTGAGTTTGATAACTTGATTTTGACCAAATATCATGGATTGAAAACTGTCTTTGAAACTGCAGAATTTGCCAACCTGACACCTTACGTCAACCGCTTGCGCCTGATTAAGTCTGCCGATGAAATCCAGAAAATGCTGGTAGCTGGGCAATATGCTGACAAGTCTGTCAATATCGGTTTTGACAATATCTCACTTGACAATACCGAAACTGATATCATCGCTCAGATTGACTTTGCTATCAAGCGAGAAGGCTATGAGATGAGCTTTGAAACTATGGTGCTGACGGGAAATAATGCAGCTAATCCGCACGGTATTCCTGGAGCAAATAAAGTCGAAAATAACGCCCTCCTGCTCTTTGACCTTGGCTGCATGGTTAATGGCTATGCCAGCGATATGACACGGACCGTTGCTGTCGGCCAGCCGGACCAGTTCAAAAAAGATATCTACCATCTGACATTGGAAGCCCAGCAAGCTGCTCTTAACTTTATCAAGCCAGGTGTCACAGCTCATGAAGTAGATCGCGCCGCTCGGCAAGTCATCGAAAAAGCTGGCTATGGTGAATATTTCAACCACCGCCTCGGCCATGGTATCGGTATGGATGTTCACGAATTTCCATCCATCATGGAAGGCAACGACATGGTCATCGAAGAAGGCATGTGCTTCTCTGTTGAGCCTGGTATTTACATCCCTGGTAAGGTCGGTGTCCGCATCGAAGACTGCGGCCATGTCACTAAGAATGGTTTTGAACTCTTCACCGAAACTAGCAAGGACTTGTTATATTTTGAATAGAATTTTATAAGCCTATGTTATTTCTTGAATAATTATTGGGCTTGGCAAAGGACTTCTGGTTCTTTGAGCTATCATTGTTAAACATCTTTATAGCTATCTTAGTCCTTACGCATTTATAATTTCAAAAAACGATAGAAAAATTTCTGTCGTTTTTTCTTGTTTCCTAGTAATTATACTAAGTCATTTAGGTTCACCCACTTTTCTCCAATGAAGTCGTCTCTCGAGACGTTCCGAAGAAATAAATTACTCCTCACTATCCAGTTCTTACACCAGCAAGATGATTTCATCACTGAAAAGATAAAGCGTCATTAAACCTTGTCATATCAGAAGCTTTTTATCCCTTCTTGCCCTTCTGATTTAAAAATGTTATAATTTTTTATGAAATTGTCTAAAAATTCTAATCTTTTCTGTTAAGGAGGTCTGGATGCTCTTCAAAAGGTCAGAAAATCACGGTTTTTCTCGCTATATCTGCCTGCTCTTGCTTCTCACCATTTTTCTGGCTTGTTCCCTCTTTTTAGCTGTTTCTTTGGGATCAGTTACTATTGACATACAAGATACTTACCAGATTATTTTCAGCAAGCTTGGTTTTTACCTCGGCACAGGCAAACTATCTCCGTCCACAATCGCTATTGTTTGGAACATGCGGGTTCCAAGAGTGCTCTTAGGAATACTAGCTGGTGCTGGGCTGTCTGTCTGTGGCAGCGTCATGCAATCTACTGTCAATAATCCCATCGCAGAGCCTTATATCCTAGGAATTTCAGCGGGTGCAACATTCGGAGCCACACTAAGCATTATCTTAGGGCTCAAATCCATTACTGGCACAGGTGCCTTTATAGGAGCCATTCTGGCATCTGCAGTGGTCCTTTTTATTGCATTCATGCAGGGAAAAATGACGACAAGCAGTCTGATTTTATCAGGAACAGTTGTAAATGCCCTCTTTATCGCTTTTTCCAACTTTATCATTTCCGTCGGTGCCAATGCTGACAGCCTTATGACAATCAAGTTCTGGACAATGGGCTCACTGGCTGGAACTTCTTGGTCAGACCTTGCCTTGCCGGCTCTTGTTGTTGGTTTCTCCTTTTTGTTTTTCTGTTCCCAGTATCGTATTTTCAATACTATGATGATGGGTGACGAAGCAGCTTTGACACTGGGAGTCCCTCTGCGTTTTTACTGGTTCCTCTATATCACAGTTGTCGCAATAATGACTGCGGTGCTGGTTGCCTGCTGCGGTATTATCGGCTTCGTCGGACTATTCACTCCTCATATTGCTCGCAGATTAGTCGGTACCAACTACAAAAGGCTCTTTCCTATCGCTACCCTGCTCGGCTCACTCTTTCTTGTCTGGGCAGATGTTTTAGCTCGAATTTTGGTTAAAAATGCCGAGCTGCCGATTGGGATCTTCACCGCTTTGGTAGGCGCACCCTTCTTTATCTACATTGTAGCCAAAAGCCGAAAGGAGATAAGCAACTGATATGGATTTAACTTGCCAAAATATCCACTATGCTGTCGGCCAAAAAGAAATCTTAAGAGGAATTTCACTCACGGTCGAGGGAAATCAGTTTCACACCATTTTAGGGCCCAACGGAAGCGGCAAAACTAGTTTACTCAAAACCATCTACCGCCAAATCAAACCTGACAGCGGGGACATTTATCTAAACGGTAGGCCGCTTGAACAGGTCAGCATAAAAAAAGCAGCCCAGAAAATAGCCGTTGTAACTCAGTTTAACCATCTTCAATTTGACTGCACTGTCCAAGAAATCGTCATGCTGGGCAGAACGCCACATCTGTCCCTTTTTCAAAAAGAGAGCGAAAAAGACTATGCCCTCGTCCGTCATGCCTTGAGACAGGTGGGCATGCTGGATAAGGGAGAGCGAACCTATCTATCCCTGTCCGGTGGTGAGAAGCAGAGAGTCTTGCTGGCACGTGCTTTGGCTCAGCAGCCAAGCCTACTGCTCCTAGACGAGCCGACCAATCATCTGGATGTCAAATACCAGCTGGATATGCTGCGTATCGTGAAAGACCTGAACATCAATGTTTTGGCTGTTTTACACGATATCCAACTGGCTTGTCGGTATTCAGACTATTTGTACCTCATGAAAGGAGGTGAGATTGCATACCAAGGTGCTCCAAAGGAGGCCATCACCCATGATTCACTGCAAGCCGTTTACGGTATTCAGAGCAAAGTAATCTGGACCAAGGATCGACAGGCCATGATTCAGTATCTATAAGAGTCTGTTTTCAGCATTATCTATAGAAGCTCCAAGCCCAAGAAAGGAAGGCAATATGAAAAAAACACTTAGTATCTTACTCGTCGCAACTGCTGCACTGACAATGGCAGCCTGCAATTCTTCATCTAAGGAGAGCACGAATGAAAGCTCAGCTTCACAATCTTCCTCCAAAACTGAAAGCGCGAAAAAGAGCACAGCAGAGACAAAATATCCAGTGACAATCAAAACTTACGATGCCGAAGGCAAGGAGATTGATCAGGTCTTTGAAAAGGCACCGGAAAAGGTCATCACCAACAACCTTTCGACGACCGAAATCTTGATTGAACTAGGATTGAAAGACAAGATTGTTGGCATGCTCAATCCAGACAATGATGTCACAGATAAATACAAGGCTGATATTACAACCATTCCGCAAGTCGGCGACAAGAAAACCGTATCACAAGAAACTGTGCTATCCTATGAGCCAGATGCTCTTCTTGGCCGAAACATGATGTTTTCCGAGAAGTCTCTGGGGACAGTCAGTGCCTGGAATGAAAATAAAATCCCTGTCTATACACAGAAGGCTTCCCTGTCCAATACCAAGCAAGACCTAGGCAATATCGTTGAAGATGTCAAGAATATAGGAACTATTTTTAATGTCCAAGACAAGGCCAATCAGTATGCCGACCAGCTGCAGGCAAGAATTGACAGTGTCAAGAAGACCAATAAGACTAGCCAAGGCGAAAAGAAAAAAGCGCTCATCATGTGTGCCTACAACGATGAGACTTTCGGTGCTTATAAATCTGCCCTGCAGGAGAGCCTGCTTAACCAGCTCGGCTATACCAATGTAGCGACTGGAACCTCTGACTTGACCTTGGAAAATCTGGTCTCTATGGATCCAGAAGTCATCATCTACGTAACCAGCGACCGCAACAAGGCCATGGATGAGCAAGCCGTTGATCTAATAAAAGCCAATCCAGTTCTGGAAGATGTCCCAGCGGTTAAGAACCAGAAAATCATGACCATCTCCTATGATGAGTTCATGGATTACGGTCCTGCTGTAATCGACTCACTCGAGAAAATCAATGACTTTATCAATAAATAAGACCTTTGTCTGGGAGGGTATCACTGTCGATATTGCCCTGCCCCAAGATTATGACGGATTACGACCTTATCCAGCAATCTTACTAAATGATGGACAGATAAACTACCTAAGCAAGCTTTCTCCATCAGTAATCTTGATCGGACTGATATCAAACAACAGGCTGGACGATTATACACCCTGGAAAGCCAATGCTCTAAAGCCTGGCAATCCTGATTTTGGCGGCGAAGCGGATAGCTACCATCAGAAACTATTCAACGGTATATTAGCCGAAATCAGACAGCACTACCTACTGGATGACAAGAGAATTGCCTATGGTGGCTACTCTCTCGGTGGACTAGCGGCTGCTTACAGTCTCTATAGTGTCTGCGAAGTTCCCTGTGTCTTTTCTATCTGCGGTTCCTTTTGGTACCCAGGTTTCACCGACTATTGTCGGACACAGGAGTTGAAAAATAAGGACTATCTAGTCTATTTGCAGAATGGGAAGACAGAAGGCGCGAATCACTCGAACCGACTTTCCAAAGCTCCTTTTTATGCTGCAGAAATTCATCGCTTGATTCAGAAAGGAATCCTTACCACCTGCTCCGTCTTTGACCCTTACGGGCATCATGAAGCTCTCAAAGAGCGCTATGCTGCCTTTGCCGACTGGCTGGCTACACAATGGCATATTGACTAATGAAAATCCCCTTTGTCACTTACAACAGATGACAAAGGGGATTTTTAGTTTATTGCTGTACGTAAAAAAGACTCTTACCAGTAAAATGGTAAAAGTCTTGAGTAGAAAGATTTATTCAGTTTTCTCCCCTGCCTCTAGTTTCAACAAAAAGGCTTTTTTATCAAGACCGCCGGCATAACCGGTCAGTTTGCCGTCGCTTCCGACAATCCGATGACAGGGAATTATAATGGAAATAGGATTGTGCCCAATGGCGCCACCCACTGCTCTGGCCGAGCCAATCTTACCGTACTCAGCTTGTAATTCTCGTAGAATGTCTGAATAAGTAGCCGTCTGACCGTAGGGAATCTTCTGGAGCACTGTCAAAACCTTGCTTCTAAACTCAGTCAATTGAGGTGCCAATGGAATCTCATCTGTCGCGGGATTTTCTCCCTTAAAATAAGCATCCAACCAAGCAGAGACGCGTCGGCTGACTTCTGTCTCTTCCTGTTGCGCTTGCTCCAAATCGTAGCCTGCCCCAAAATATTTCTGATCCTCAAGCCAAAGTCCCAGCAAGGCATTTGCGTCTGTCAAGATGAGAATCCGACCAATCGGTGATGCATAATAAGTCTTGTACATATTTTTTTCTTTCTTTTAGCTTCTTGATATGCCTTATTATACCACTCTTGTCTTAACTTTAGCCACAATCCCATCTTGGTCTGTGACTTCTAGCTCTTGGGAGCTAATCCATCGGACTGGCGCCTGCAGCTCCAGAGCATTTTCATAAATAGCTATTAGGTCTTCTTTTCCTTCTACTTGTGCCTCAAAATAGGCTAGTCCCTGTTGTTTAGGTTGGCGATGATTCAAGTGAGAACCTCCCCATTCATTGACGGCTAAATGGTGATGGTAGTTTCCGGAGGCCAGCCAGCTAGCAGAAGGTACAGAAAATTTGTCCTCCAAGCCTAGAAGCTTTTGGTAAAAATGACTGGCCGCTCTGCTATTTTTCACAGATAGATGGACATGGCCCATACGAGTGCCTTCAGCAATACTAAACGGTTGGACTTCCTGACCCAGTTCATAGATTTCTTGAGCCGCGAGCGCTTCCGTCACTCCGATAATGCGACCATCTTCTCGAATATCCCAATCAGCCTGAGGCTTGTCCCGATAAAGTTCAATGCCGTTGCCTTCTGGGTCCTCCAGATAAATGGCTTCACTATAACCGTGATCAGCTCCTCCAACCATAGGAACTTTATTTTCTGATAAATGCTTAAGGATATCCGCCAAAGCTTGACGGCTTGGAAGTAAGAGTGCCAGATGATAAAGACCGTAAGCCGACTTAACGGACTGCCGATCACTGGTTGCTAAAAGCCTCACCAACACTTGTCCGTCCCTGCCCAAAGTCACCTCTCCATCCTGCTCTTCCAAAAGTTCCAGCCCTAAAACACGCTGATAAAAATCCCTTTGTCTTGCTAGGTCAGCTACATAAAGCGCCACCTCTCCTAGATAAATCTTGCTTTCGTATTCAAAAGTCATGTTTTTTCTCCTCTCTTTAATTTTAAATGTCTGCAGTGCTCCTGCTCAATCTTTTTTTATTTTCTCAAAGTAGAAATACGTTCCTTGATATGGTTTTCCACATCTCCATTTGCTCCGAAGATTTATTTAAATTGTAATTATTTTTGTTACATCTATTAGTATAGCACATATTAATGTAATGTCAATAATTACATCTTGGGATATTATTCACCAAAAAAAACAATCTGCTCACTAGGAAACAGATTGTTCTTTAATTTCTTTTTCGGTTGCTGCGACGACCTCGTCAAGACTGGTCTGAGCCAATTCAGCTTCCATGGCTGCCTGAATAGCCGCCAATCGGTCATCTAAGACATTGTGAATGTTCTTGCCGATAGGACAGTCTGGATTGGGCTTGTCATGAAAGCTAAAGAGCTGGCCGCTCTTGCCTAGACACTCAACCGCACTATAGACGTCCAACAGGCTAATGTCTTTCAAATCTTTGGCAATCTCTGCTCCTCCAGTCCCACGAGCAACGGTAATCATCCCAGTATTCTTGAGCTGGGATAGGGTCTTACGGATAATAACTGGATTGACGCCAACACTGTTAGCAAGAATATCACTTGTCAGTTTTTGTTTTTTTCCCTCCAAAGCCAGTACAATCAGCATATGGGTGGCAATGGTAAAACGGCTAGAAATCTGCATTTTTTCTCCTCCCTCATCATTTTCTCTCACTATTATATCTCAAAAATGGTGTAACTTCAAGAGTTACGACTGGACTTTAAGAAAGATGCAATCTCATCTGCATAGCCTTCCCGCTCACTGATTTCCAGTAGCAGGTCGTGGTTATGGGTATGGTGGATACCATTGACCAAACTTTCCTGATAAATCTCATAGTAAGGCAAGTGGAGCTCCCGAGCCAATCTCAGCTCCTGCTCCACATCATAGGCCACGCGCCGAAGGTCGACATCAGCCAGACCCGTCTCATCTATCTCTAAAATGGCATACTGGGCTCGCAAGTCCTGACGCAAAGCTGAAACAAGAAAGAATGGCTGACCAATAGAGCCGGGATTGATAATCAGCTGACCCTTAGTCCCATAACGAAGAAACTGCTGGTGAATATGACCATAAACAGCGACAGCGCAGTCATTCCCCTCAAAAAGTCGGTCGAAATCACTCTGCTCGCCAATATGAATCAGCTCCCGCCCCCAATTCTTATCGGGCAGATGGTGGCTAACCGCAATCTTCAATCCCTCTACTTCTGTCAGGAGCTGCAGAGGAAGTTCCTGCATACGGTCAATCTCTTCAGGACGGATTTCCTCTAGGACAAAATGGCAGAGCCTGGTCAGGTAGAGATGGCTGGGACGTGTCAAGTCTAACTTTTGGTGCAGGGCATGCCAGAGACTGTCTTCCCAATTCCCTCTGACCTGGAGGCTGATCTGCAGCTGCTCCATCCTATCTAAGATATTTCTGCGACCAGTTCCTGGCAGGAGCAAGTCCCCCAAAAACCAATAATCTGTCACTTGCTGGCTTTCCGCATCCGCCAGTACTGCTTCCAAGGCTGTGCTATTCCCATGTACATCGGATAATAAGGCAATTTTTCGTGTCATCGTATGTCTTTCTCTTTCTTTACAAGGAATATTATATCAAAGTTCAAAAAAACTTCCACCCATCAAGTGAGTGAAAGTTTTGAAGTGTTTTTTTATTAATCAACAGACTTAAGTGCTTCCAGCATATCCACCCGTCTGAGGCGGTAGTTGACAAAGAAGCCAAGCAAGGTCAGGATAAGAGTCACTGCGGCTAGAGGAAGCAGATAGACTGAGAGACCTACTTGAGGGTTGAAGCTGACAAGGCTAGGCGTAATCTGATCAATCAGAAAGCGGTGCAGGTAAAAACCGCCTAGAAGTCCGACTGCCATCCCAATCACCGAAAGAATAATGGTCTCTCGATAAATATAAAGAGTTACTTCCTTATTATGAAAACCCAGAACCTTAATGGTGGACAACTCGCGAATCCGTTCAGCGACATTGATATTGGTCAGATTGTAGAGAATGACGACTGCTAAAAGAATGGAAATCAGCACCAAAACCAACATCGTAGTATTGAGAGAATCTGCTAAAATATTGAACTGCACAACCATGCTTGCATTTTGGGAAACACTCTTGACTGCCTTGAGACTCATAAATTCATTGGCCTTGTCCACAATGTTTTTACTAGAAGAGTCCTTAAGCCGCACTAGATAAGCATTTTTCTCGGGCTTTTTCCCGTAAATCTTCTGGTAGTCAACTGCCTTCATAAAGGCAAAATGCCCAAAGTAATTCTCGTTGACTGCAGAGATTTTAACAGGCTTGCCATCCAGCTCTAGCTTGCCACCAGGGCTAACCCCAGCCACTCGAGCCAATTTATCCGAAACGACCGCACCGTCCTTTAGAGTCAGCTTCTGCTGCTTGTCAGGACTTTCTAGTGAAATGAAAGGTTCAAAATTTTCACTGTCCGTAACCATCAAGGTAACTGATTCTGTCTCTTTTTTTCCTTTGTATTTCTCTGTTAGGGTTTCACTGTGGATTTCCTGATAGGCAGCAATCGAATCATCTACCAGCATCTTTTTCAGCTTATCCTGCTCAGTCTGATTTTCCCCAGGATTGACAGCGACAATCAAGTCGTATCGCAGAATCTCCTCAAACTGGCGTTTGGGAACACCGCCGATAGAAGACTGGATACCAAGGCCCGCAAAGAGCAGGGCAACAGAACCCGCCACACCAAAGATGGTCATGAGCATTCGCTGTTTATAGCGAAAAATATTGCGTGCTGTGACCTTCTGAGTAAAGCTAAGACGTCGCCAGATCAGGGGCAGTCTTTCCAAGAAAATCTTGGAGCCTTTAACCGGTGGCTTGGGCAAAAGCAAGTGAGCTGCTTCTTCTGTCAACTCCCGCCTCGCCACTAAATAGGCAGGGAGAACACTGGACAGAAGGGAAAGCCCAAGAGCCAGTAAACTATAGGAAACGTAAAAATAAGCATGATTGCTGGAAATCACCATCCCTCTGGTAATAATAGAAGAAATCACTCCCGACAAGAAATAATGTCCCAGCAGAATCCCTATGAGGGTACCTAGACTCCCCGCCACCAAACCGTAAAGAGCAAACTTGCGAATGATATCGCGGCTATGATAGCCTAGAGCCTTAAAGACACCTGCATTTGTTCGCTCCTCATCGACAAAGCGAGTCATGGTGGTAAAGGTCACCATAGCAGCTACCAGATAGAGCACCACCGGGAAAATATTACCAATGGACGCAATACTATTCATGGAGTTTTTATACATATAATAGCCATTACCACCTGGCAGAGACTTGCGGTCATCGCTATGATAGGCCGGCTCTTTCAAACGACTCAGGTCTGCCTTAGCGTCAGCTAGCTTGTCCTTGCTAGCTGATAAGTCTTTCTCTGCCTGAGCTAGCTCTGCTTTTTTCTGATTGAGCTGGGACTCAGCTTCCTGAATCTGCTGCTGGCTTTGGCTGAGCTGATCGGGAGCTAGGATAGAGGCGGATTGAGCTGCCGCTAGCTGGCTTTTTTGCTGGTCTAGCTGACTCTGAGCTTGCTCTAACTGTTTTTTACCTTGGGTCAGCTCACTCTCAGCCTGAGCAATCTTGTCTTCACCCTTCTGAATGGTGCTTTTGGCATCCGTCTCTAGTCGCTTAAACCGGGTCGCTCCATTATCTTCAAGGCTCTTGTCCAAAGCAGTCTGGTGCTCCTCCAAACGCTCCTGATAACTTGCAGAGAAGGGAGCCAGCTTTTCTAAATCATGATAGCGCAGGCGGGCAATACTGTACACATCTGTTTTAAATTCCTTGGGGCTGACTACAGCATAGGCTGATAAAGCACCGCTTCCACTAGTCGCATTGCCCAAATTTCTATCAGACCAGAGCTCTGCCGAGTTGACAAATCCCACGATCTTATAGGTCTTGTTTTTCAGAACTGACGGACTGCCTGCTTTCTCGGTCAGATCAATCTCCTGACCAAGCTTGTATTTCTTAGACCAAAAGCTAGCCAGGGCAATTTCTTGCTCTTTCTTGGGAAGACGACCGGAGGTCACTTGAAAGTTTGAAATATCCTTGGTATCTGAGAATACT
This sequence comes from Streptococcus sanguinis, assembly GCF_026781265.1. GTDB lineage: Bacteria > Bacillota > Bacilli > Lactobacillales > Streptococcaceae > Streptococcus > Streptococcus sanguinis_T. The sequence goes on along the minus strand of NZ_JAKUVC010000004.1, from coordinate 201,575 downwards.
CGGAGAGCCTCCTCGTCTACGGTGACATCTGTCAGATAGCCAAACTCGACATCGGCTCCCTTGATAGCTCCCAGCTCTTTCTGATCCTCCGCATCCAAACCATAGTCCGCCATAACAGCCAAGTCCATGGTTCGCTGTTTTTTCAAGTAATCTGTTGCTGTTCTGCGCATATTGGGTGGAGCGACCTTGAGCCCCACGAGAGCTAAAGAGCCCAGCATCATGAGAATTAAAATAGATAGGAAACGTCCTTTAGAGCTAGTGAAGGAGCGCAGAATATCTTTCCAATAAATCTTTCTCTTCATATCAATACTCCAATGTACTTATATCCTGAGGCTCTTCATTGACTGTAACACTCTTGACTCTCGCATCGTGCATGCGGATAACCCTGTCAGCAATGGGAGCCAAGGCAGCATTGTGGGTCACGATAATCACCGTCGCTCCTTGATTGCGGGACATGTCCTGTAAGATTTGCAGCACTTGCTTGCCGGTATTGTAGTCCAAAGCTCCTGTCGGCTCATCGCAGAGCAAAATCTTGGGATTCTTAGCCACAGCCCGAGCGATAGACACCCGCTGCTGCTCCCCGCCTGATAGCTGGGCTGGAAAATTATTGAGGCGCTTTTCCAGACCAACCGCGCTCAAAGCAGCCACTGGATCTTGGGCATCCTTGACGATTTCAGAGGCCAATTCGACATTTTCCTTGGCCGTCAGGTTAGGCACCAAATTATAAAACTGAAAGACAAAGCCCACATCATTGCGGCGATAGTCCGTCAGCTGGTGGGAATTGTAGTCAGCAATATTCTGGCCGTCTATCAGGATGTCTCCTTCATCATTGGTATCCATACCGCCAAGGATATTAAGTACCGTAGACTTACCGGCACCAGAAGCGCCCAAAATAATGACTAGTTCCCCCTTTTCAATCTCAAAAGAAATATCGTTATTAGCGACAATTTCTGTGTCACCTACCTGATAACGTTTAAAGCTATGTTTCATTTCAATATAAGCCATATCGTTTCTCTCCTTTTCAAACCCTATCTCCTTAAATCGACAAGGTGTTGATTCTAAATCACAGATATTATATAATGAGCTTAGATAAAAAGCAATAATCAAAAATCAACAAAGTGTTGATTTAAGCAAAAAGGTAAGAAACAATGATCCAGAAACGAAAAACCAGCACCAAGGAAGATATCAAGGAAGCCTTGATTCAGCTGCTTTCAGAAGAAAAATTCGAGAACATCTCTATCAGTAAGCTCTGCAAGCGGGCTGGGATTAATCGCGGCACCTTCTACCTCCACTACCAAGATAAGTATCAGATGGTTGATAGTCTCAAAAGTGAAATTATTTCCCAACTTTCTAGTTATAGCATGTTTGAAGTGGAGAACGAATATCCCAAAAAGTTAATGATAGCAAAATTTCATATACTGCGCGCTAATGAACGTCTTATCAATGCCCTGACCAGAAGCCATTATATTGACTTTCGCGAAGCTATTCGAGAGTACATAACCACTATCATTCTGAGTGACAAGCAAGAGACTGCTACCCAGCGTTTTTTAGAGGAGAACTTTCAGATTCCTCAGAAATACGCCTTGGAAATCTTCCTATCTAGTGTTGAGGGGATTATTTCTCTTTGGATAGCCGGCGGAGCTCAGGAAGAACCTGAAGAACTCACTGACATAATTTTGACTACTTATAACTATGATTATTTGAGATAAGGGCTCTAGCTTGAAGGCTAGCCCAGACAAAAGTCGTTTCTTCCACTAAGAAAGGCCGAACATTTTGCTCGGCCTTCTTTTTATTTTAGATTAGTTTTTATTTGTTTTCTTCAAAAGGAAGAAGACTCCTGCTAGGATAATCAAACCTGCAAGGCCCATGATTGTGACTTGCTCCCCTGTTGATGGCAGGTCTTTTTTCTTGGCCTTGACGGACTGCTCATTTCGATACTGCACTTGGTAAACAGAGAAATGATTGGTCGTGAAACTGATGGTCTGGTTTTGATTAACCGTTACATCAAATTTCTCAACTTGCTTGCCATTTTCATCCAAAGCATAGACGGCATCCACTGGCAGGTCTTTGCGAACTGGGATCGTCACAAGTGTTGGACTGACCTGATGCACCGGCTGACCATTCGGATCGATCAAGCGAATGTCATAGGTATCTGTCGGCTGAATCTTGCTTTCCAGTTTTTTCACTGACAGTTGAAGACCGGCCTTGACCAAGTCAGCATTTTTCAAGCGAATGCCAGTTGCGACATCTACCAAGCTGTCATCTTCTACATTGACTTCCGTCCGTGTATCAGAACTGCTAGAGGTTGCCGAAGAGGAAGAACTTGACGAACTTTGAGATGACGAAGAGCTGCTAGAATCTTTGCTGGAGCTGGAAGGAGTGGGGTTTGCTGCTTCCTTGATTTTAGCTTCCATTTCAGCTTCTAGCTCTTTCATTTCCTTAAAGACTTGCGCTGCTCGAGCTTGTGTTTCCTCTGTAACTTTGGCTGAAGAGTCTGGCAGAGCTGCATTGGCTGCATCCAGAGCATCTTGCTCCTCAATAAAGCGTGCTTCCAAGGCCTTCCATTTGTCTTGAACAGAAGTACCAAAGAGGTCCTGATGCTTGGCCGCCATATCGTAGATATGAGATGCTACCCAGTACCAAGAGTCTGGACTGTAGCTAGTTGTGTTGACCTTATAAGCATCGTAAGTATCTGTGATATTACCATTATAAGGCAAGTAAGGTGAGAAGCGCGGACTGCCTACTGCTAGCCACATAGTGCCACCGCCCATATTGGCTGGAACACCGTCTTTGAGCTGGAAGATATGAGCTTCCATGACATTTGGATTGCCCAGCGGATATTTGTAAACAGGGTCTGTCGTACCGCGTTGTGGCAGCCCCTTACCATCTAGCTCCATTTGGTCCAGTGGCTTAAACTGAGTGCCCTCAAAGCGATTGCGCTGCATAGCCATGACATCTGCTACACTAATCTTTCTGTCTGTGGAGTGCATGAGATCAAAGTAAGAGTCATTATAAGACACGGCCGCATTTGGATCTAGACTGGTGACACCTGCCCAGGCACGTGAACGATCTGCCTCTGCCATCGGTGGATTGTAGGACTGAGAAATATGGAATTTACCATCAACCTCTTTATAAGAGTTAGCTTGCTTAGCTACATCCTGAACACCCTTTGAGGCAATAACATTTTCTGTATCGTCAAAATCAACACTGCCCAAGAAGAAAGTGTTAGGAAAGACTGCATACTTGTCATCTGGGAATTTAATGGCAACATATTGGTGGCCAGATAGGATTTCCATATACCAGACACCGGTCTTGTCAGCAATGGTGATAATATTCCCCTCTGCTGCTCCCTGCTCTCTGACAATCTGTGCCATCAGCTCCACACCCTGACGGGCAGTCTGAACATGAGGCAGAACGACAGTTGTCAGGATAGACTCAGCCAAGCCATTTGCTACATAAGGATCCACCTTTTGAATGGCATCATTGGCCTTGGCAGAAACAGTCGCAGAAATGGAAACACCGTACTCATTGAAGCCAACCTCGTCAAAAATACCTTGGGATGGGGTCACATCTGAGACCGAAGTATACTTGTAACTCTCTGCCGGCAGGGTCCATTCAAAGTTGTTGGTTTCGTCGACCAGCTTGGCACCACTCGCATTGGTCTTTCTCGGATGAACCAGAAAGACCTTATTGTGATTGGGCTCCAAGTCCTCTGTCCGACCGTAAAGCGTCGTGCCGTCTGCAGTCAGGTCTTTCCCGACGATAAATCCTGTACAGGCTTCAACCACTTGGAAAGGAAAGAGAAAAATGGTCGAAAGAGCTAACAAGGAACGAAACAATATTTTTTTCATAAAAATATCTCCTTTGCTTTTTTGTAAAAAATTACAAAATTAAATACTATATTCAGTATAGCCTTTTATACTAGGTTTTGCAAGCGATTACAATATTTTTGACGTGTAAGATTTACTAGATAAATAATTTATTTCAAAATAGAAAAAAGCCAGATAAAATCTGACTCTAAAGACACATGGCTGCGGAGGCACAACCCGCAGCCGCGCAAGTATCGCAGGAAAGAATGGATAGAGGAAAAAGAACAAACTTCTCTCCTATTACCAAACTGGTTGTGCTTCATAGCTTAGATTATTTTACCGTCTTCTCTAGGCAAGCAATCTTACCATACGCTGACCCGCTTATCAGGAGCCAGATACATGGCATCACCTTCTTTAATTTCTGGATAGGTTTCATAGAAGGCCTCTACATTTTTGAGTTGCTGGTTGACCCGCAGTTCGGACGGAGCATGGACATCCACTTTCAGGAGAAGTTGGTTAAATTGCAGACTGGCCTTGCTTCTCCAGATATTGGCATAGTTTTCAAAGTAATTCTTCAAGTCTGCATCTGGATATTTCTTTTTCACAACTTCGAGAGTAGCTGAAAGTCCACCCGCATCTGCTACATTTTCTGTTACCGTAAGCTTGCCGTTGACCTTGCCGCCGTAGATTTCAATACCATCCCACTGCTTGGTAACAGCTTCAATTTTCTTGTCAAAAGCTTTCTTATCTGCTTCTGTCCACCAATTGTTCAAATTCCCCTCTTCATCAAAGTTTGCACCGTTTGAGTCGAAGGCGTGAGTAATCTCGTGACCAATAACCATACCGATACCACCGTAGTTCTTTTCCATCTCTTGCTTAACATCAAAGAATGGATTCTGCAGGATAGCGGCTGGGAAGTTGATACTGTTATTATCTGGTGAGTAGTAAGCGTTGATATCGTAGGAAGGCATCAGCCACTCTGTCTTGTCTACTGGCTCAGAGAAATGCTCAATATCATACTGCACTTTGGCCTGACTCAAAGCAATTGCATTTTCAAAGAAGGATTTTTTATCGTCCACTTTCAAGGCCTTAGTCACTTCGCGAACTTTTTCAGGATAGCCGATATAGAGTTTCATAGTATCCAGCTTCTTGACTGCCTTCTGCTTGGTTTCTTCTGACAGCCATTCGTTTTTCAGCATACGCTCCCGATAAACTTCCTTGATATCCTTGACCATTTGGGTCACTTCTTGCTTAGCATCCTCACCGAAATATTTGCGTCCATAGTAAAGACTGAGGCTGTCTGAGAAAGTACCCGTCGCTAGGTCATAGGCTGCATCTTCTTTTGAAGTTGCTTCCTTGGTGCCCTGCCAAGCCTTTTGAATCTCTTCAAAGGTCAGCCGATAGTCATCGGTTAGAAAACTAGATGCTGATGCTGCCTGCTTCACAAGCATCCAAGATTTGAGCTTGCCAAAGTTCTTGTCATTAACTACCTTGGCAAAATTTTCATAATACTTAGGGTTAGGTACATTGACATCACCAGCTTCCTGGCCTAGATAGTCATTGATAATATCGTGAAACTTAAAGCTATCAGAGTAGGCATTGATGTCTTCTGCCGTCTTAGGATGGTGGAGATTTTTAATTTCCGAAGTTTCTTCATTGCTTTGGGCATACTTGGCCAATTCTCCATCAAATTCTAAGGCTTCTTTGACGATCTTTTCACTGTCTTTTTCACTATAGCCTAGCTTTTGAAAGGCTTCTTTGAACGCTTTTTCCAGCGGATCCATCATCCTTTTCTTAGCACCTTCATCTTCATAGTAGCTCTTATCCGGTAGCATAAGACTTGGACTGGACAGATTCACTTGTTTCTGATTAGTATTTTCTAGGTTAGAACTAATTTCAAAGGTAAACGGCAGAGCCAAACCGCGTTTTTCCCAGTCAACAGCCTTACTAGCTAGGTCCTTCAGATCGGACAAGTCTTCAATTTCCTTGAGATAGGACTTGAGAGGATCTAAGCCATCCTTTTCCCGCTGCTTGAAGTCAGTCGCTTGCTGATAGTATTTGATAAACTCAGGCATGCCTTCAATAGTTGACTCTTCTTTACCAGAGACTAGATTTTTGACATCCGCCTTCATCTTGTCCTTGACCTGCTCGTTCAGCTCATAAAACACACCATTAGACGGCTGGTCGCTCGGAATCTCTGCCTTTTCCAGCCATTTTTTATTGATGGCTTGATAGTAATTGGTCCTCACTGTGGCATTCTTATCGACCGGTGTCTCCTGAGGGACAAAGGTCTTATAAGCCCAGTAGCCACCGGCAGCTAAGATTAGGCCGGTCACAGTCAACGTAGAAGTTAGAATGATTTTCGTTCTTTTCTTCATGAGTTCCTCCTTGTATATTAAGTAAAATATAATTGACTTTTTTATTTTACTCATTTAATTTAACACATTCTTTTTTCCTCGTCAAAAGAAAACTGAAGGTCTGGAAAAATTTGCCGCAAGAAGAGAGAATAAGGTCATTCAGTCTGCTTTTAAAAGTGATCTGCTCTAGACTCACACTTAAAGAAAAACTAAAGTTTCCTACCAGCTGTCCTGTTGCTTCCAGCTCTTTTCTCTCCCCCTTGCACTTTCTAGTATAGCCTCCAAACTTCAGATATTTCTCAAGAAATTCTAAAATATTTCTAAAGTTTTTTACCAAAATAAAAAAGACTGAGACAAAAATGCCTCAGTCTAGCTTTATTATGTTCAAAAAATATTGAGGCTGAGACAATTTAAATTGTCTCCCAGACCTTTTAAACCTGAACCTCAAAATAAGTGAGCCAAGCTAAATTTTCAAAAATTAACTTCTGCCCTAGCATCTTCTACTGAACCTTTTTAGCCAGCATCGTCGCAAAGCGCAGCTGAATTCGATTGCCGTTTTCATCACGGCGGTGGAGGCGGCCAGGATTTTCATTGTACTTAACCAGCTCCCAGTCTTTGTAATACTCGGCAAGCTCGCCTTCCTTAAAAGTAAAAGGAAAGGGAACAGAGCATGGGAAGTCTTTTGTAGCCATAGCACAGACGATGAGATTGTAGCCACCAAGCGCTGTATGTTCTTGCATATTGCGGATAATATCCGGAATCCGCTCCGCCTGCAGAAACATCAGGACAACGGTGGAAACGATCAAATCATAAGTTTGAGTCAGATTAGCTGAGTTGATATCGTAAGTACCCACTGGCAGATCCAAATCTTCCTGCTCCACAATGCTTCGTAAGATTTCCAGTGCCAGCTCATTCTGATCTACAGCTGTCACTTCAAAGCCCTGCTTGGCTAGAAAGAGAGCATTGCGGCCTTGACCACAGCCTAGATCTAACGCCCGTCCTGGTCGGACTGTCTGCATGGCTTCCAAAACCTCTGAGTGCACTGGATTGCTGCCGTATTTCTTTGGGAAATAATCCTCAGGCCGACAGTAAAACTCCAAATACCACTCTAGGTCATCTGTCAGGGCTTCGACCCGATGCCAAGCTTGGGGTTGGGCAAAAGGATTGTCCTGACCAGCTTCAAAGATGTGCTCAGCCAGCTCCTCACCCTCCTCTGACATCTCGACAAACTTAAGACGTCCCTTGAGAACAGTAATTTTGCCCCAAGTTCCCTCTTTGGTATTGTGCTTTCTCTTTACCGCTTCTGGCATTGTCTCAGCCGTCCACAACGGCATGCGTTTATAAGCTAACAATTCTTCTGTCATAAAAAATCCTTTCTCTGAAAGCCCGGCTCCGAATAATTTAACTGTCTTTATCATACTCGAAAAGCACAGGCTTGACAAGTGGCAAATTGGTCAGAACTTTTCTGTTTGGTAAATTTGACAACGAACAATTTAAGATGGCTACTGTAGATGAGAATCACTAAGAAAAAGCTAAAAAAAGACCGGTCACCCAGTCTTTCATCTTGTATTAAAGTTCTTCATTTGTCTTGTGATGTCGCGGTTTTGCTCGCGGCGTTTGATGGACTCGCGCTTGTCGTAGTCGTGCTTCCCTTTGGCCAGGCCCAGGAGCAGCTTGGCATAGCCGTCCTTGAGATAGACCTTGAGCGGCACAAGCGTCATACCAGTTCCCTTGGTCTCCTGCTCCAGCTTTTGGATCTGCTTCTTATGCAGCAGCAGCTTTCTGCGACGTTCAGGCTCTTGGTTCCAGATATTGCCCTCTTCATAAGGTGCGATATGGACATTGCTGAGCCAGGCCTCACCGTTCTTGATTTGGGCAAAGCCGTCTTTGAGATTGATGCGGGCGGCACGGACACTCTTGATTTCCGTCCCGGTCAGCACCATGCCAGCCTCGATGGTGTCTACGATGGTGTAGTCGTGTCTGGCCTTTTTATTTTGCGCGACGACCTTTCCTTCTCCCTTTGCCATGCTTGGCTCCTTTCTTGACTAGTTCCTTGTAAAATGCCTTCTGGCTCTTGCCTTTCTTGGACTTCTTATCTTTCTTATCTCTGTAGCCTTTTTCTTTGGAAGAATGGCTGCGCTTGTCATCCTCACGGCGTCTCTTTCTGCCTGACTTGCCTCTGCCACTCTTACTAGTCTTTTCTACCAGGTCAAATTCACTAGGCAGGTATTCAAAGTCAATCTCGCCCGTAGCCTTATCCGCTCGAACCAGCTTGATGCGAATCTGCTGACCGACCTTGAAGACCACGCCAGACTTTTCTCCTTGCAGGGTCATCGTCCGCTCATTGTAGCTGTAAAACTCTGGCAGATTGGTGACATGAATCAAGCCTTCAACCGTATTGGGCAACTCGACAAAGAGCCCAAACTTAACCACGCTTGAAACTACGCCGTCAAACTCTTCCCCAACGAATTCTTCCATGTACTCAGCCTTCTTCATGGCTTCGACTTCACGCTCGGCTTCGATAGCCCGACGCTCTCGGCTGGAAGACTGACTGGCAATCTCTGGAATCACTTGCTCAAAATGCTCTGCTATTTCTTTAGACTGGCCATAATCCCGTACCATCCGGTGAACCATAAGGTCTGGATAGCGGCGAATCGGACTGGTGAAATGCGTATAAAACTCCGCTGCCAGACCGTAGTGGCCGTGATTGTGCTCAGAGTAGCGAGCCTGCTGCATGGAGCGCAGAAGCATCATGGACAGGACATCCTCATAAGGCTGGTCTTTGACCGATTCCATAATATCCTGCAGAGCCTGCTGACTCATAGAGCTAGCCGTCCCGTATATCCGAATCCCAAAGCTAGAGGCGTAGTCGATAAACTTCTGTACCTTCTCCGCCTTAGGCTCCTCGTGAATCCGATAGATGAAGGGCAGATTTAACTTAGCAAAATGCTCAGCTACCGTCTCATTCGCCACCAGCATAAAGGACTCAATCATGCGCTCAGCAATTCCCCGCTGACGCAGGACAATATCCACTGGTCGTCCTTCTTTGTTGACCATGATTTTGGCTTCATTGGTGTCAAAGTTAAGCGCACCGCGTTTAAAGCGCATGCTTTCCAGAATCTCATGCAGCTGGACCATGCTGTCAATACTGGGCACAATGGCCTTGAACTGCTCAGCTTTTTCCTGATTTCCAGCAATGATGTCGTTGACATCACTGTAGGTCATGCGGAAGGTCGTCTTGATAACAGTCTGGGTGATGGCATGCTTTACCACGCGCCCCTTGGCATCAATCTCCATGATAGCCGACTGGGTCAGACGGTCCACATTGGGATTGAGCGAGCAGATACCGTTGGACAGGCGCTCTGGCAGCATAGGTACCACACGATCGGTCACATAGACTGAGGTTGCCCGATTGAGGGCTTCCTTGTCCAGCTCAGAGCCTTCTTTGACATAGTAGGACACATCTGCGATATGGACGCCTAGCTCAAAGTTGCCATTTTTAAGGCGCTTGATATGGACCGCATCATCCAAGTCCTTGGCATCTGCTCCATCGATGGTAAAAGTAATCTCTTCGCGAAGGTCCAAACGCCCTGCCAAATCACTCTCAGTCGGTGCATCCGGAACTTGCTCAGCTTCTTCCAAGACCTTTTCTGGAAATTCAGAGACAATGTCCATAGACTCCAGCACTTCCAGTACATCAATGCCTGGATCATTGACATGACCGATCACATCGACCAGACTGGCCACGAAGAAATCGTGTTTCTTAGTCGGATATTTGTCAATAGCGACCTTGAGCACCTCTGTACCATCCAGAACTAAGGCTGGTTTTTTAACATAAATAGGCTGGCGGATTTTCTGATTTTTCGAACGAATATAGCCCGCATACTTGGGTTTTTCCTCATCCAGAACCAGCTGGCCAACCGCTGACGTCAGGCTGTGCTCCAAAATATCGATAATCTTAGCCTCAGCTGATGTTCCCTTGATCCGGTCTGCTACCTTGGTAATGACTACTTCCACCGTATCGCCATCAATAGCATGATTGACATCATTACGGCCGACAAAGAGGTCATCCTCTTCCTCATTCAGGGTGACAAAGCCAAAGCCATTCTTGTGGGCATGAAAAACACCCTTGAGCGTCAGACGCTCCTGCTTTTTCTTCTCATAAAGCTCAATCCGCCCCTTGTCATCAAAGCGAATCTGATGCTTTCTTTCCATCTGGGAGATAGTCTTGACCAAGCTACTAAAGTCCTTGGAAGACTCTTTCCCCAAAGCAGCCGCCAGCTCATCTACGCTAGCCTGCTGCCTGTCTTTTAAATATTCAATGATTTCTGATTTCATATTCCTCTTCTCTTGATGAGCGTTTTCTTCATCTCTTCTAAATCTCTTTAAAACTTAAAAAATAGGCCAAGACGAAGTCAGAGCCCATTTTATTTACTAGATAATACTGCTAATACCAATGCAATCAGTAGCCAGAAGAAAATCATGATTCCCGTCATACGCTGCATCACAGCTTCAAAACCGCGTGCCTTAGGACGTTCAAACAAGTCGTTGGCACTGGCATCAAAGACGTTGCTGGACTGATTTTTGGTTGGCTGCATGAAAATTGCAATGACAATAATAGCTGATAAAATGACTAAAATGGTTAATAATAGGTTGTACATAAATAAAAACTCCTTAAAATCCTATCTATTTTACCATAAAATCTACTTGGATTCAAGATGTAAAGTAACTTTTCTTTCCTTGGGACAATACTTTAAGACCTCAATTTTTTCCGGATGCGTTTTAGTATTTTTGCTGGTCAGATAGTTCTGACTGCCGCAGCTGGAACATTTTAAATTTATTTTAACGCGCACTAGATATCCTTCTTTTTAAATAAATTTCGAAAACTAAAGAGATTGGCCAGCATACTGATAGCAACTAGACCTGCTGTTGCATAAAAGACTGAATGATAGCCATAGGCTGCCGCAATGACCGATCCAGACATAGGGCCGACCACTCCACCCAGATAAAAGAAAATCTGATTATAACTGAAAATTCTAGAGATTCCAAACTTGGGTGTTATCTTACTTAGCAGAGCATTGACACCTGGTATCAGCGCTCCTGTTCCTAGGCCAAATAAAAAGCGATAAAAGCCCAGCTGCATAGGGGAACCAGCATTGGCACAGAGCAGATAAATCAGGATTGAATAGAACTGAGCCAGCACTAGAAGCCGGTGATTGCCGATACGGTCTCCTAAACGCCCCAGAATGCTGGAGCTCATCATGCTGGAAAGTCCCATGCTAGAAACGATGAGACCCGAAACAAAGATCAGATTCTCCTTTTGCCCCAGTTCTCTGACATAGAGGGCAAGGATGGGGCTGATAGATTGAGCTGCAAACTGGATAACAAAGCTGGTCAGAAAGAGATTAATCAGCATCTTAGGATACCTGAGTTGGCGCAGCAATTCCCTAAAGCCTACCTCTTCTTGTCGGGTCACCGGCACAAAATCCTCCCGAATCAAATAAAAGGTCATCAAGGCTGCCACCAGAAAGAAGCCGCCAATTAGAAGAAAGACATTGCGAATACCGAACATCTCCGCAATCAGACCGCCAATAAATGGCCCCATAAGATTACCCGCAACGACACCGGTCGAGAGAGTTCCCAGAGCATAACCCGTTTTTTCCTTGGGAGCCTGACTGGCAATCAGAGCTGTGCTGTTGGGAACATAACCAGCGAAAACACCGTTTAGAAAGCGCAGGAGCAAAAGCCAGAAAATATTGGGTACAAAAGCAATACCTCCCATAGTGAAAACCATGGCAGTAGCTGCACGTATCATCATAGGCTTACGGCCATACCGATCAGCCAGACTTCCCCAAACAGGAGAGAGCAGCGCTGCTGAGATTGCAGAGAGTGAAATCCCTAGCCCAGCGTAATACTCCACCTCATGACCACTAGCCCCAAGCTGCTCCACGAAAAGTGGCATAAAAGGCGTCACCAGAGAAATGCTGGCACCTGTCAGGAAGTTCCCAAACCAAGCGACTTTCAGGTTATGTTTCCAATTTACTTGTGTCGTAATAAATCATCTTCTTTCTAGTTTTTGCAAAGCCTCGCGAATCTGCTGTCGAGTTTCCTCAAGCGAGCCATTATTATCAATCAGCACATCCGCCCTCTTTCGTTTTTCTTGAAGAGATAGCTGAGCAGCTATGCGTTTTTCAGCCTCTTCCTGACTGAGAGCATTTCGAGACATAAGACGACTGAGCTGAGTTTCCTCTGTCACATCCACCAGCCAGATCTGGACAAACCAGCCCTCATATTGTAGCTCAAACAGCAAGGGAAGATCCATAAAAAAGGTATCTTCCGTCTCTGCTAGCAAATCTCTCCTGCCAGCCAGTTCCTCGCGGATAATCTGGTTTTGTATTTGACTGGACTGGGCCAAGAGTTCGGGATCCCCAAAAATCATAGCTCCCAGCTTGGGCCGGTCCAAGCGACCATTTTCCTGTAAGATAGCTGGACCAAAAGCGGACAAAAGAGCTTGATAAAGACGCCCCCCCGGCTCTTGCAGCTCATGCACTACCTGATCCGCATCAATGACCTGATAGCCCTGCTGCCTCAAAAACTCTGTCACTGTTGACTTACCCGAGGCAATGCCGCCAGTGATACCAATAATTCTTGCCATGACAGCTACCTCGCTTTCTGGCAATGAGGACAGAGATGTGTACCTCGACCGCCCAGTTTAATTTTTTCAATCGGGCTGCCGCATCTAGCACAAGGTTGACCAGTCTTTCCATAGACCTGCAGAAAATCTTGCATAGTGCCATCTTCACCCAGAGCATTGCGATAGGTCCGAATGGTCGATCCTCTCTTTTCAATCCCAAGCTGCAAAACTTCTATAATCTGCTCACGCAGCCTCTTCACTTCAGCAGGCTTCAGACTAGCTGCTGACCTGGCCGGATGAATCCGCGCCCGCCAAAGGGCCTCATCTACATAGATATTGCCCAGACCAACGACCAAGGTCTGCTCTAGCAAATAGGGTTTGATGGGCTTCTTGGAACGACTCAAAACTGCTGCAAAAGGCGCCAAAAGAAAGTCCACCTCTGTCGGCTCAGGACCAAGCTTTCTGGAAGCAAAATAAGCCTCCAGCTGGTCCTTTCTCAACATTTCCATGGTCCCAAACTTGCGGACATCCTCATAAACAAGCGTCCCACCATCTGTCATCTGGAAAAAGACATGAGCATGCTTGCGCTCAGGCATAGCATCAGGATAAAAAAGATACTTGCCTTCCATTCGCAGATGAGAAACCAGCACTCCGCCTGTCAGGTAAAAGAGCAAATACTTGCCCCGACGGCCAATCTTTTCAATGGTCTGACCTGGTAAGTCGTGGACAAAGCTATCCACTCCCGTTCCAATCATCTTGGCATAGCGAACCTGCACCTGCCCAATCGTCTTGCCAACTACCAGACGCTCCAAACCGCGCCTAACCGTTTCCACTTCAGGTAATTCAGGCATAAAGCTCCTTTCTTATTCTTCCTAATATCAAAGCCCCATAGCAAAGCTGTTCGAAAAATACTCATCCAGCATCAGGCGGTGTTTATCCGATACATTTTCCAGTTCTGCTATTTCTTCTTTAGAAAAAAAGCCTAAACGTAGAGTTTCCTCATTGTAAAAATTGGAAATATCAAAATTCTCCAGTGCCTGCAATTCATACAGAAAGACAACCGTCTGCACTTTGTCCCCATTAGGATAAGATTCATCAAAATTAGTGTAAACATTCATCAAGCGCTTGGCTTCAACAACAATACCAGTCTCTTCGTAAAATTCGCGCACGGCTGCTTGCAGAGAAGTCTCCCCAAGCTCCATAGCTCCACTAGGAATCGCCCATGTTTTCTTATCGCCTCGCAACTGCAGAAGCACACGACTGTTCTCGTCTGCTAGAATTCCACCAGCAAAATTCAAGATAACCTTATCATGCCCCACCTTGGAGCGAATATAGGAAATATAGTCCATATCAAAATCCTTTCAATTTCTCTGGAAAGGCAGCATTTTGAAAGAAATAGCGCAGCAGCTGAATATGCGTATCCACATCACTAAAAAGCCAAGCATGCCCTTTGTCAGAATAATAGGCGCATTCAGACCTAGCATTTTTCTGTGCCAACCTGCGGTGCCAGTCATGAATGGTTTCGGCTTCTTTTCCACCTGAGACAAAGAAAGCAGGATTATCAAACTGCAAATTAAGTCTCAAGAGATTTGCCTGTGACATCGCACGTCGAAATGAACGCCGTTCAGCTCTTTGGAAATCTGCAACAAAGCGCTGAACGTCTTGGACAGGTGCTCCGTCCTCTTGCATCATCTTTGTCAGGAGATTGGCTACAAATTTAGTATTTTTCAAGAAAGACATCAGATATACAATGGCAATGATCTTGCGATAGCCCTTAATTGGCCGAGGGCTTGCCCCATCCACAATGACTCTATCTATAAGACTAGAATGTTTTTCCAACAACTTAAGAATGAGGGAACCACCTAATGAAAGACCAACCAAGTGCGGCTTGCCATGTGCTTTGCTTTTAATGACAGCCACAATCATTTCTACGACATCATCAAAGTTTGTCCACTCAATATTATGACTGGCTCCGTGACCAGGTAAATCCACAAGAACGCAATGAAAATCTTGCTCAAGCACAGCAACATGGTGTCGCCACATCTGACTGCTAGAGCCTGAAGCATGCAAAAAGATAATACTTTTTGGATTTTGCTCCCCTCTTTCATCAATGAATAATGACGGCATCTCCATCACCTCACTTACTGGCTTAGAAAACCTCAATACTCCTTCTTATTATAGCCAAAGTCCGCCAAGTCCAACTTCTTGTCCCGCCAGTTTTTCTTGACCTTGACCCAAGTTTCTAGGAAGACCTTATCCCCCAGCATAAGCTCAATATCGCGCCTAGCCATAGAACCGATTTTCTTAAGCATGGATCCGCCTTTGCCTATGATAATGCCTTTTTGGCTGTCACGCTCCACCATGATGGTCGCTCGGATATGGACCTTGTCCGTCTCCTCGTCTCGCTTCATACTGTCAACAACCACTGCGACTGAGTGGGGAATTTCCTCCCGTGTCAGCATCAAAACCTTCTCACGAATCATTTCTGATACCAGAAAGCGCTCTGGATGGTCGGTAATCTGGTCTTCTGGGAAATATTGGAAACCTTCTTCCAGATTCTCACTGAGAATGTCAACCAGACGGGAAACATTATTGCCCTGCAGGGCTGAAATCGGCACGATTTCTTTGAAGTCCATCTGCTGACGGAAATCATCAATTTGCGCTAAAAGCTGATCCGGATGGACTTTATCAATCTTATTAACCACCAAAATAACTGGCACCTTAGCCGCTTTCAGACGCTCAATAATCATGTCATCGCCCTTGCCACGCGGCTCATCAGCCGGCACCATAAAGAGGACAGTATCCACCTCACGCAGGGTGCTGTATGCTGCTTCTACCATGAAATCACCTAGAGCCGTCTTAGGCTTGTGGATTCCCGGCGTGTCGATAAAGACAATCTGCTCCTTATCCGTCGTGTAAATCCCCATAATTTTATTGCGTGTGGTCTGAGCCTTATCGCTCATGATGGCAATTTTTTGCCCCATAACATGATTCAAAAAGGTTGATTTCCCAACATTAGGACGTCCTAAAATAGCTACAAAACCCGATTTAAAAGTCATTATTTCACCTCTATTATTTCCATTAAAACAGCAGAAAATCGGCAGTCTCCCCCGATTTTCAAATCTTTAAAAAATCCAATCCCAAATCTTGGGAACAAAAATAATCAGTCCTGTCACAACGGCAAAGCCAGATACGACCAGAACAGCTCCCGCTGCCATATCCTTGGCATTCTTTGCCCGCATAGAAAAGTGGTAATCGCTGGCCAGATCCACAACATTTTCAATGGCAGAATTGACAATTTCAAAGGCAATGACCAGAAAAATGCTCAAAAAGAGAAAGAGCCATTCTATCGCGGACAAGTCAAAAATCAGTCCCGCAACTATCACTGCCAAAGCCGAAAGAACATGCTTGCGCAGATTGCGTTCCTCTTTAAAGGCTGTAAAAATACCGGTTAAAGCAAATTCCAGACTCGAGACCACATCTCGGTTTTTCCATTTGCGTTTGTTATTTCCTTGTGAGTCCATAAGCAGTTAAAATTTCTTCCTGTAATCCAAACATTTCTGCTTCTTCTTCCGGCGTATAGTGATCATAGCCGTTGATATGCAGAAAACCATGCACTGCCAAAAAGCCCATCTCCCGCTCAAAGCTGTGGCCGTATTCTTCAGCCTGCTCACGCGCCTTGTCCACTGAAATGAACAGCTCGCCGATATAGGCGTCAAAATCCTCCAACATCTCAGCTAGCTCAGGATGGTCCAGCAAATCCTCTTCGTCAACAGCGATGTCCAGCTCAGGCTTGTATTCCAAGCTGATCACATCCGTCGGCCGATCCGTATCTCTATATTCTAAGTTGAGTTCATGACTGCGCGCATTGCTGACAAAAGTCACAGCCATTTCCTTATTTTCCTTGCACGTTTTCTGGGCCGCAAACTCCAAAATTTCCTGAGTCTGTTTAAGAATCTCTTCCGAAACCTGACCCGTCTCATCTACCATTTCGATATACATATCTTACCCGCTTTGCTAGTATTACCTCATTATATCATATTTTGACTCACTTTAGGGAGCCCAAGGGCAGGGTTTTGGAAAATAGCAGAGCAGATTTGTCAACCTCTCACCGCAAAGACAAAAACAGCTATTTTAATTTTTTCCCTCCTAAAACTTTGCCTTTCACTACCTGCTATCATTGACAAAAAGAAAAGGCTGGGAAAACCCAACCTTGTCCTACAAGATGCTAATTGCCGGGATCGAACCGGCGACCTCATCCTTACCATGGATGCGCTCTGCCAACTGAGCTAAATCAGCGTACCTATCTAATATATCATGTAGATAGGTGCTTGTCAATATCCTTTCTCATTTTTTTGCAAAATAATCTTCCATAGTCAGATAGTAATGCACTCGCGTCACAATGCGGCCTTTCTCATGCTTATCTAGTGATGCGTAAGGCTCTTCGTGGGAATATTTCATGCCAGACTTGACCATAACCCTGCCAGATGCTGGATTGTCTACATCGTGCAAGGCAAGAAGTTTATTCATCCCGATTTCCTCAAAAGCCAGCTTGATGACTGCGCGATTGGCCTCTGTCGTATAGCCCTGATTCCAGTATTTTTTATTGATTACATAGCCGATAGCCGCCGTTTTCAAATCCAGCCTGATCTTATGCAGGTCAATAGTCCCAATGAATTTGCCGCTATCCTTCACTTCTATCCCCCAGCGCCCCAGAGGATTGGCCAGATAAAAGAGAGCGATATTATTGCGTGTTTCTTCCAGGCTTTTATTTCTCTCAAAAGTATAGCGAGTATTTTCCGTATCCGAAGCGTATTCAAACATCGCTGGGGCATCATCCAAGGTTACGGGACGCAGAATCAGCCGCTCAGTTTCTAGTCTAAGATGACGGGCCAGCTTGACATAGATATTTTCCATCAGAACCTCCTAGATTTTCTTAACAGAATAGCACAATTCACTTATGAAAGCAAACCGCTCTGATTTTTTCTTGATTTTTAAATTATTTTCCTATACAATAAAAACATCTTAAAAAAGGAGCATATTTTTTATGTTAATCGGTATTCCAAAAGAAATCAAAAACAATGAAAATCGCGTCGCTCTGACACCAGCTGGTGTTCATAGTCTCGTTGGCAAAGGCCATGAAGTTCTGATTGAGACAGATGCTGGTCTGGGATCTGGCTTTGCCGATGCAGACTATGAAAAGCAAGGTGCAAAAATCGTCCCTACTGCTGCAGAAGCGTGGGCAGCTGAGCTAGTGGTCAAGGTCAAAGAACCTCTGGCAGCTGAATATGGCTTCCTCCGTGATGACCTCTTGCTCTTTACCTACCTGCATATGGCTGCCGCTCCTGAGCTAGCAGATGCTATGACTAGTGCTAAGACAACCGGTCTGGCCTACGAAACTGTTCGTGATCAAGATGGACAACTGCCACTCTTGGTACCTATGAGTGAGGTAGCTGGCCGGATGGCTGTCCAAATCGGTGCCCACTTCTTGACTAAGAGAGAAGGCGGATCTGGCGTACTCCTCGGTGGTGTACCGGGCGTCCCTAAAGGAAAAGTCACCATTATCGGTGGTGGTGTTGTAGGAACTCATGCCGCTCGTATCGCTCTAGGATTGGGAGCTCAAGTGACTATTCTGGATATCAGCGCTAAGCGTCTGTCTGTCCTAGAAGATGTCTTCGGTCATCAAATCCAGACCCTCATGTCCAATCCTTTCAATATCGAAGCCAGCGTTCGAGAAGCAGATGTCGTAATCGGTGCTGTTCTTATCCCTGGTGCCAAGGCTCCGAAACTAGTAACAGACGACATGGTTAAGCAAATGCGTCCAGGCTCTGTCATTGTAGACGTAGCCGTTGACCAAGGTGGTGTTATTGAAACAGCCGACCGAGTGACGACCCACACCGAGCCTGTCTATGAAAAACACGGTGTCCTCCATTATGCAGTAGCCAATATCCCAGGTGCTGTAGCCCGCACTTCTACCATCGCCCTGACCAATGTCACTCTTCCTTATGTGGAGGCTTTGGCAGGGAAAGGCTTCAAGCAAGCCATTGCAGATGACCAAGGCCTGCGCCAAGGTGTAACGACTTACCAAGGTCATATCACCAGCCAGCCAGTTGCAGAAGGCCTAGACAAGGATTACACTTCTATTGACGAACTCGTTTAGTTGAAAATTTCGACTTTTAAAATTAATCCTACAAAAAAGAGCAGAAATAAATCTGCTCTTTTCGTATGTTATTAGATAAAAATCAAAGCTTTCTTTAGTAATACCCCTTTAGCTTTTCTTGATTTTCTTTGAAAAATTCCTCTAGCCATTCCATACCATAGGCATGACTAAAACCTTCTAAAAGAACAGAAAAATCAATCGTATCAAAGCCCAATTTCCTCAGGTCCTCAAAGGTATTGAATGGGGAATGAAAATCTTTGTATTTGATAATAGCTCCGATGTCTTTCAAATCCTGTTCTCTAATGCTGATCATTTTCATCCCTAGAACATATTCAATCGGGACCATTAAAACCGTTAAATGACTAAAAGTATACAAGGTCTCACATAAGTCAACCGCTGGTTGCTTGTTCATGCTCGCTACATTATTATTGAGCCAAAGTTCTTCATGAGTATTGAGATTAAATTGTCGTCCAACTTTCGCAATAATCTCATTGATTTTTTGGTTTTCTTGGTAAAAAGCATCTACATCTTGCGTTGCTCGCAAGCCATGATGTTCCAAGACATAGCCCCCAACACAGATAATAGTCAAAGTAAGGTTAGCTTGGGCCAATTCTTGATTTAAGGCTTCAAAAACTGGTTTGATTTTATCCATGCTTATATCTCTCCATCAGCTCTTGAACATTTGTTAACTTAGCAGGTTTGTTTAAAGAAACTACATACTCATGCGTTAGAGTGTGTTCTTGTAGAGCATATTTCAGACTAACCTTTTGAAAATCTGTCAACTCTTTTGAAGCCAACAAACGTTCCACATCTTTGTCAGTCAAATAAGAACTATCTTCAAAAATAACCTTTCTAAGGTAACGAAACCAATGACTGGCGTTAAACCTTGATTGCCTCGAAGCACTAATCATATAATCATACCAATCCATCTTCTACCTCTTTTTAAAATTTTATCTTCCTAGATAATAAATTTTAATCATTTTATAAGCCTTAAAAATTCTATATCATGGCTGACGTAAACTGATATCTAGTTCTCTTATTCCATTTCTTCTGGCTCAGTTGTAGCTTCTTTAACAGGAGTTGGTTCATAAGCCCGAATAATCTCCGCCACCACTGGATGACGAACGACATCCTTAGCTGAGAAATGGACAAAGTCAATCTGGGAGATGTTCTTCAATTTCTCCTGAGCATCAATGAGGCCGGACTTAACATTGCGAGGCAGGTCAATCTGGCTAATATCTCCATTGACAATCATCTTGGACTGAAAGCCGAGACGTGTCAGAAACATCTTCATCTGCATGATGGTAGTATTCTGTGCCTCGTCCAGAATCACAAAGGCATCATCCAGCGTCCGCCCCCGCATATAGGCTAGGGGCGCAATCTCAATGATTTCTCGCTCCATAAGGCGCGTTGTCTGGTCCTTGCCCAAAATCTGATACAAGGCATCATAGACCGGACGCAGATATGGATCAACCTTTTCCTTAAGGTCACCAGGCAGAAAACCCAAACTCTCACCAGCTTCTACTGCCGGCCGCGTCAAGATAATTCGCTTGACCTGCCCACGCTTGAGAGCTGTCACCGCCAAGGTCACCGCCAGAAAGGTCTTCCCTGTTCCAGCCGGCCCGATCCCAAAGACGATATCATGATTTTTAACGCTGTCTACATAGATTTTCTGACCAAGTGTCTTGACCCGAATCGGCTTGCCATAGCTGTCCTTGATAATCTCTTCTTCGTAAAGAGCTACAAACTTATCAATTTCATCATTTTTGACCATGGTAATGGCTGTCACAACATCGGGAGTACCGATGGTCATGCCACGATTGACCAAGACCAACAGAGCCTGAATGACCTGTCGAGTCTCCTCGCAGGCAGCCTTTGTGCCCAAAATCTGCACAATCTCGGTTCGGGCATGGATGGTGACCTTCAATTCCTGCTCCATTAGGCGCAGATGGCGTTCATTAGAGCCAAAGAGATGAAAGGCATCATCTGGATGGCCCAGTTTTAATTCTACTGAATGTTCCTGCAAACAAAGAACCTCTCTATTTTATTTTTTTGAATGAATTACCTTCATTATATCAAAGCAAGCAGAAAATGACTATCCCTAGCCACTATCCACTTAATGGGCCTGATACTCTTCCCAAATAGCATCGAACTCACCAAGGTTAAAGGAAAAATTTGCATGCTCCTCCAGAAAACGACTGACCTCATCAAAATCATCCGTATGCTTGGGAAAGGCTGTATCCTGAAAAGCTAAGTCCGCCAAAATAGCCTTGGGCTCCTTACTCTTAGGATTGCGCTCTGTCATCAGCCAGCTGTAAAAAGATTTTCTCATAGGTTCCTTTCATTTCTTTAAGATTGTATTCTTCCAAGCATCAGCTCTAGATACGTGATTCTTTATCCTCACACCAACTCCGTTCCAGTTGGGTCCTGCTTGATTTTACCAGCTTTCATCAGCCCACCTAGAGCTTTTTTAAACTGGCCTTTGGAAATGCCAAAGGTCGCCTTGATGTCGTCTGGTGAAGACTTATCGTTCAAGGTCATGAAGCCGCCATTGCTTTCCAGATAGGTCAGAATCATCTGAGCATCATTTTCCAGCATTTCAAAGGAGCGAGGCTTAAGGGAGAGATTAAGCGTGCGGTCTACTTCACGGAAGCCAATTACCCGTGCGTCCAAGACTTGCCCGAGACGTGGCTCTGCATAGCGCTCGCTCGGATGAATGAAGCCCAGCATATTATTCTCCGGCAGGTAGACAAAAGTGCCAGAAAGCTTGAGCCGATAAACAATGGCTGGCCAGTTTTGATTCTGCATGTTATTGTAGGCTGGACGAGCCAGACGCTGGAAATCCTCTTGATAAGCCAGTTGGCCCCAGATGCGATCTTTCTTGTCCACATCTAGACGGATATAAAGGCGGTCACCCTTCTTAGGCCAGAGTTCCTTGATTTCTGGCAAGATGTCCAGCGATACCACGATTTGCTTATCTGGCAGACCGGTATCGACAAAGACTCCCAGATCCTTGCGGACCTCTGTTACCGTTCCCCAGCCAAACTGGTCTTGGGTAGCTGTAACTTCAAGAGTTGTCAGGCGAAGCTTCTGTTTCATATCGCTGTAGGCAAAGCCCTTGACAGACTGACCTAGCTCATACGCTCCCTCTTCCTTAGAAAGAGCGTAAACCTGACCGTCCTTTTGAACAAAGTAAAAGCGATCATTTTCATCCGTGATGATACCCACGATGAAGCTGGCAAGATTTGTATTCATATAGACCTATTTTCTACCTTGCTTCTTCAAACCGGGCAAGGATTTTTGATGTTAAAACAACTCAGTCAGCCAAAGCCAACTGAGTTTTGATTCTGATAAAAATGTTAAACTTCTAAAAGTTCTTTTTCTTTATTTGCTGTCATCTCATCGATATGTTTGACAGCATCGTCCGTTACTTTTTGAATGTCCTTTTCCAAGGTCTTCAAGTCATCTTCGGTGATTTCTTTGGCCTTTTCCTGCTTCTTAGCTTCATCCATAGCATCTCGGCGGATGTTACGGATGGCAACTTTAGCATTTTCACCGACCTTTTTCACTTCTTTAGCCAAGTCCCGACGAGTTTCCTCTGTCAGAGCTGGGATTACCAGGCGAATCACAGAGCCATCGCTTGCTGGCATAATCCCGAGGTCAGAAGCGTTGAGCGCACGCTCAATGTCCTTGATAGAAGACTTGTCAAAAGGTGTCACCAAAAGAACACGCGCTTCCGGAATCGTAATTGAAGCGATTTGGTTGAGCGGAGTTTCTACTCCATAGTACTCAACATGGATGCGGTCCAAAAGGCTGGCATTGGCACGGCCTGCACGGATGCTGCCAAATTCACGAGCCAGACTTTGGTGCGAGTGGGTCATTCTTTCTTTTGCTTTTTCTACAATTGCATTTGCCATGAGTTTCTAATCTCCGTTCTTATAAATTATTTGATACTGTTGTTCCGATTTGCTCACCGATAACAACGCGTTTGATATTGCCTGGCTCGTTCATATTAAAGACAACCAAGTCAATGTCATTATCCATAGACAGTGTCGAAGCCGTTGAGTCCATAATCCGCAGTCCCTTACTGATGACATCCCGGTGGGTCAGCTCATCAAACTTAACAGCGGTCTTGTCCTTCTTAGGATCGGCATTATAGACACCGTCCACGCCATTTTTAGCCATGAGAATCGCATCTGCTTCAATCTCTGCTGAGCGCAAGGCAGCGGTTGTATCGGTTGAAAAATAAGGAGAACCAATACCTGCACCGAAAATTACGATACGGCCTTTTTCCAAATGGCGAAGGGCTCGACCACGGATGTAAGGCTCAGCTACTTGCTGCATAGCAATCGCTGTCTGCACGCGCGTGTCAACACCTACTTGCTGCAGCGAATCCGCCATTACCAGCGCATTCATGACAGTGCCCAACATACCAGTATAGTCGGCCTGCACGCGGTCCATGCCCGCTTCTGCTGCCGGCTCACCCCGCCAAAGGTTTCCGCCTCCGATAACTAGAGCAATCTGAACACCCAAATCGTGAACTTCTTTGATTTCTTCCGCCATCTTCTGAACGGTTTGAATATCAATACCAACGCCTTTTTCACCAGCAAGAGCTTCACCCGACAACTTAATCAAAATACGCTTATACTTAGGTTCTACCATTTTTTCACTCCTTATTTTATCTGTACTATTTTACCACATTTTGTGATTTTTATATAGTTAAATCACTGAAATTTTTCTTTTTTCCTTTTAGTAAAATAGCAGAGCAGTCTAGCTCATTTCACAGAAAAACCAGCCCTATCATCAGATAGGACTGGGAAGTAAAAACTTCAATCATTTTTCACATAATCCACTCACTACTTGAGCGACTGTTTCTTTTCCCGCTTAGCTAAAATTGGCAGAATAACACCCAGACTGATTAAGACGATTGGGGTCAAAATATTAGTCAAGAGAGAGAATGCCAGCCAGCTGGATCTGTTGCATAGTCTACTTTGGGAACCATCCCTAAGATGCAGGCAACGGCTGTAAAGAGGAAGCACCAAGCTCCGATGGCAAAGCCAACTTTTGGATTTTTAGTAAACTTGTACTCGGCATCCTTGTACTTCTTCCAAGCCTTGTTCAACATCATGTAGGCCAGGAATACCCAGAGATACCGCATGGGCATAACAATGGAGTTGAGATTGGTCATCCACTTGATCAGGCCGTCAATTTCTTTGATTCCAAAGATAGGCAGAATAATTAGTAAGCTAACCAAAATCCCAGTCAGGATGTAACCGTTAATGAGGACTCCTTTTGATGTCCGCTTGCGCAGCCAACTTGGGACAAACTCTTCATCAGCATTATTGAGCATGATTTGCAGAGGCGCATCAATAGAGAAAGCCAGTGCAGCAATCTGTCCAACCATATTGGTCAGAGCATAGATGACTACTAGTACATTGCCCACGCCCCAATAGTTGCCCAGCTTTTGGAAGGCTTGGTAAGCACCGTTTCGCATCAGATCCTCAGGAATATTGCTGCCATCAAAAAGCATGCCCATAGCTAGAGAGCCTAGGATAGCAGATGCACCAACCATGACAGCCATGACAATCATTCCCTTTGGAAATTCCTTGGCTGGATTGCGTGTTTGATTAACGTAAGGCGATATTTTCTCAGCCCCGCCGACCGCAAAGACTAAGAGGGAGATAGTCGTGAAATAAGAAAAATCAAAGTTGGGAATATAAGTGCTGAGCTTATCCATATTGGCCGTCGCAAACTGCATATCAGGTTTGATAAAAGGCGCCCCGACCGCTAAGAGGACAAAGAGGAAGGACATAATCAGCATAGCGCTACCAGCCAGCCCCCCCCAATCACCTTGAGCGTGGACAGGCCTTTGGTGGACAAGTAGAGAAAGGCGCCGAAAATAAGTAAGCTAAGAATAACGATCCAGTGAATATCAAGACTGCTCAAAAAGTCTCCATTTCCCTGAATAGCCCAGCCTAGCGGAATTAAAACTCCCTGCGGCTTCTGAGCCAGATAAGGAATATGCACCACCCAGTAAGTCCAGGCCGCAAAATAAGCCAGACGCTTGGTAGAGGTCTTCTCCACCCAGTCGCTGACATCGCCTCCGCTCTCCTTGAAAGTCGAGCCTAGCTGCCCCACGATGAGGGCATAGGGAATAAAGTAAATAGCTAGGATAAGAATCCAAGAAACAATTACCGAAATGCCCTGCTGGGAGTAGTTATTAACCACATTTCCCAGACCCCAGACCATATTAAAAGCAATCAGAGATACCATCAGCCAAGTTAGCTGGTTCTGATCTTTTTTCATGACACCGTCTCCTTTTGTTATGATAAATTGTAAAATATAGTGCAACAAAAAACCCATAGGTTCTCAAATCGTGTAAACTGTAAGTAACCACACAAACAGACACAAGGAGATCCTATGGGCTACTTACATATTACCATAATTGATCGGCTAAAGATAGAAGCATATCTTGAAGCAGGTTTTAATCTGTCCTATATTGCAACTAAGTTAGGTTTTCACCGTTCATCAATTAGCCGAGAAATCAAACGGTGTCCAAATAAATATTCTGCCGAAGAAGCACAAAGGCAATATGAGGAATTATCTAGACTTAAGGGAAGGAAAACTGCATGTACTTCACAGATGAAGAAAGATATAGAACGTCATTTAAAAGCATCTTGGTCACCCGAGCAGATTCATGGGCGTTATCAGTACGAAAATAAGCCAATCGTATCGTTTAAAACGATTTATAATTGGATATATAATGGCCAACTCGAAGTTAGTGTAGAGACGTTAAGACGAAAAGGTAAAACACGTGAACCTCATGAGACTAGAGGGAAATTCATTATTGGTAAACCTATTTCCAAACGACCTAAAGAAGTGAAGGGCAGGCAAAATTTCGGTCATTGGGAATTAGATACCATGGTTTCTTCCAGAGGGAAAAGCAAAGGATTTACTTGATGAACCTACATCTGCTTTGGATACTCATACAGAAAAGCTTGTTCAAATTGCTTTAGAAAGGTATTTGAAAGGAAAGACAGTTCTGATAATTGCTCATAGATTGAAGACAATTATTTCTGCTGATGAAATCGTTATATTAAATAATAAAACAATAGAGTATAATGGAACGCATAATGATTTAAAAGAATCCTGTGAGCTGTATAATCGATTACTGGAAGATAGTGTACATTAGGGTGTAAATTATAAATACCTGACAATTGAAAGAGTATTGTTAACTCTTGAGAGATAGGTGAGTTTTCTTACGAGACGAGCTTGAAAGTATCATTACTTTAGTGTATTATAGCACACTGTGTTTAATCAACTTTTTCAGTAAATCAAGTATTAGCAAATGTTAGTTTTTAGAAATATAATAATTTACCTCTTTAAAACGGATTTAGTATTAAGAGGTATTTTTTATTTTAGTAGTATCACTTTTTTTAAGGTGATTGTGAGCTTCATATGTGTTAAGTAATTGAGATTAATTGGCAAAACTATTGACCAAGAATAATTATTGTATTAGAATAATCTTGAAAAGAGAATTATTCTAATACGATAATTAGAAGGAGGTATACATATGGATAAACTTTTAACGAAAATTGGAGTTATTCTATCTTTTGCACGGTACCTAATTTTTCTGCTTATTTTTCTATTGTTAGTAGGAGTAGCGGGAATTTTCTTTGGAGGGCAGAATAGTCAGGGGAATTTTATATTTGACTATGGGAATTTCATAATTGAAGCACCAATTATTTATCCCTTATTAATTCTTATAATGGCAATAGTTATATGCTTTATATTTATAAAATTATTAGGGAT
Source organism: Streptococcus sanguinis (assembly GCF_026781265.1). GTDB lineage: Bacteria > Bacillota > Bacilli > Lactobacillales > Streptococcaceae > Streptococcus > Streptococcus sanguinis_T. Next base: position 174,803 of record NZ_JAKUVC010000004.1, on the reverse strand, counting down.
ATGGAGTAGGTTATTGTTAGAGTTTAGCAACGATAAGTATTTTAAAATTAAAAATTTAAAATATCTAAAACAATCCTTTCTATTTTTAATTAGTTCAACAATTTTACAGTTATTAATTAATCTAGTTATTAATATTTTGAATATAGATAATGTAAGTAGCTTGTTTGATTTTTCAATAAAAAATTACTTGATTAATATTTTATTTTTGGCATTAAATTATTTTTTAATTATAGTGTTTAAAAAAGGATATTATATACAGAAAGAAAATGAGGAGATTATTTGATGAGATGGAAGAAATTAAGATAAATTTAGATAAAATAATTAAATCTAGGAATATCACTTCTAAAGAATTGGCAAATAGAATCAATATTACAGAAGCGAATTTATCAATATTAAAAACGGGAAAAGCTAAGGGGGTACGATTTGCTACATTATTAAATATTTGCAGAGAGCTTGATTGCCAACCTGGTGATATATTTGAATACAAAAGGAGTTAAGATAATGAGAAAACAAAGTATATTTATAGGTATGATTTGTCTAATCGCTTCATTCATACTTGTATCATGTGATTTCGGCGCTAACGATACCGTGCAAGATATTAAATCAGAAATCAATCAAGAGACCCCCAAAGAAGATATTGAGGATCTAGGAATAACTCAAGTATCTGAGCAAAAGATTGGGGATGAGTTGGCTATAAGTAGTAATTTTTCTGGATATGTTTATGTGATGAGCACAAAAGAAAACATTGAAACAATTAGGAAAACAGACTTTAGTTTTAATAATAACCCTTTTAAATCTGTAGAAAAAGGTTCTTATCATGATTTTAATATTCGTTATCATGGTAAAACATATTTTGCAATAAAACAGATAAAAGTTGAGTCGATTAATTCATTGAAGATTTCCTCAGATTATACAGGTAAGATTTTATTGGTTCTGAGGGGAAATAATAGTTAGTAGCAGTTTAATTATTTGATCTCATTTCTTATGAAGTCCCGTAAAGATTAATTTATCGGGACTTTATCTTATCGACAGGGTTTTGGATAAACAAAAATCGCGACCTATGGCTTTCTGGGGTTAATGAAATTGTCAAACTTAAAATGACAAGTGGAGAATAATAAAAGGCCCTCCTACCACTATGACCTAACTAATTGCTCAGAGTAGTTGAGAGCCTGAAATTCAAACCATTATAATAAATAACGAATATAGAGTTTGTTAACACAGTCTTTTATTTATTTATTGTTTTCACACATAAAAACAAGCTAATAGAACTATGCTTTTTACACATCACGCTAATATTAGATGCGCTGCAGAATTTTATTTGTTCAGTAGAAAGCATAGTTTGTAAGGATAATATTTTCTTCATTGCTTCCTCCTATTTATAAGAAGATTGAAAATGAGAAGTAAACCCACTACACTAGGAAACTACCTAACAAATAAACCAACTAGCATGGCTAAGGATGCTTGGCTACATTTGTAGAGCGCAAAACACGTTTTTATCTGGCATTTAAAATACCTGACCGATCAGCTAGGTCGATGTTTTCAGCCATAGAAACACTTCAGAAGATTTTTCCTAAGAACTTTTTAAAAACATTTACATCAGACAGAGGAAAAGAATTTGCTTGTTATCCTCAAGTGGAAGCTTTAGGAATAGACTTTTACTTTGCGGACGCTTATTCATCTTGGCAAAGAGGAAGTAATGAAAATTCAAATGGTTTGCTTAGAGAATATTTTCCTAAGAGGACTAATCTAACCGACATTACTGATGAATCGTTAGTAAATGCTTTACTTGCTATAAATCACCGTCCAAGAAAATGCTTAGGTTACAAAACAGCATTTGAGGCACTTATGGATGAATTTTAGATTTGTTGCACTTTTTATTGCAATTTATCTTATAAAATAAATTGATTCGATATTATTATAACATGTTTCTTTGCAATTGTAACCGCTATTATCATTTTTATTTCAAAAAAAGAACTACCCGGAGGCAGTTCAATTTAATTCTTAAAGTGAGTTTACGTCAACCTTGATACCAACACCTTGTGTAGTAGTGATAGTCAGGTTCGTTACGTAAGTACCTTTAGCAGTAGCTGGTTTCGCTTTTTGGATTTTGTCGTTGAAAGCTTTGAAGTTTTCAACCAACTTGTCAGCTTCAAATGAAACTTTACCAATGATAGCTTGTACGTTACCTGAACGGTCTGCACGGTAAGTAATCTTACCACCTTTAGACTCTTCAACTGCTTTTGCAACGTCCATTGTTACAGTACCAGTCTTAGGGTTTGGCATTAAGTTACGAGGACCAAGGACACGTCCAAGGCGACCTACAAGTGCCATCATGTCAGGTGTAGCAATTACTACGTCAAAGTCCAACCAACCGTCGTTGATTTTTGCAACGAGGTCATCTTCACCAACGAAGTCTGCACCAGCAGCTTTCGCTTCTTCTGCTTTAGCACCACGTGCGAAAACAAGAACGCGTGAAGTTTTACCAGTTCCGTTTGGCAATACCATTGCGCCACGGATTTGTTGGTCAGCTTTTTTAACATCAATGTTCAAGTTGTAAGCAACTTCTACAGTTGCGTCGAATTTTGCAAAGTTAGTTTCTTTTGCAAGTGCTACAGCTTCTTCTACGCTGTATGCTTTTGTGCTGTCGATTTTTTCAAGAGCAGCACGAAGTTGTTTGCTTTTTTTAGCCATTTTATCTTTCTCCTTGTAAGTGGTTCAATCGATTTTCATCTCCCACGTCACTCGTCAATCTGATCAAGTGTAGTGCGGGCAAATGGGATGAGCGTTATTGATTAGTCAACAACAGTGAATCCCATAGAACGAGCAGTACCTTCAATCATACGCATTGCAGACTCGATGTTTGCAGCGTTCAAATCTGGCATCTTAGTTTCAGCAATTTCTTGTACTTGCGCACGAGTAACTGTTGCAACTTTCGTTTTGTTTGGCTCACCAGAACCTTTTTCAACACCTGCAGCTTTCTTCAAAAGAACAGCAGCTGGCGGAGTCTTAGTCACGAAAGTGAATGATTTGTCTTCGTATACTGAGATAACAACTGGAATAATCATACCAGCTTGATCAGCTGTACGAGCGTTGAACTCCTTAGTGAATCCCATGATGTTGATACCGGCTTGACCAAGCGCAGGACCAACTGGTGGAGCTGGAGTAGCTTTACCAGCAGGGATTTGCAATTTTACAAGTTTTTCGACTTTTTTAGCCATTTTTAAATCCTCCTTTGTGGTTTTGGCGGTAAATAAAGATTTTTACCTCCCACAAGTATGCTTTTCGCATACCTTTCTATTATACACTAAACTTTCTTAAATGCAAGGAATTTTATCTTCTTTTTTGATTTTTTTATGGTAAAATAATCTTATGACACTATTAAAGATTGCTTCGATTTTATTTATCTTTTTAACTTTGATTTTAACCACTATTACTGTGCGAGTTTTTCAATTAAGAAAATACGGTTTAAACTTTGCGGACTTGGCTTTTCCGCTTTTTGTTGTGGAATTTTATATCATTTCAGACAAGGCCTACTATCATAGCTTGCTGCCCCAGCTGACCCTAGCTCTCTCAGTTCTCGCTATCGCCATCACCATCTATTTTCTCAAGAAAAAACGAAGCTTCTACTATCCTAAGTTCTTTAAGTTCTTCTGGCGGGCTGGATTTCTTTTGACCTTCTTCATGTATCTAGCCATGGTCATCGGACTCTTTTTGTAACAATGTCAATAAAACCCATCGGTTATTAGATAGCCGATGGGTTTTTCATATGTGAGATTCACAAGTCATTCTTTTACCGAGAAAAAAGGATCTTCCGATGCTCCTAGTCTTATTCGTGAATCTCCAGAGGCAGGCCGTCCGGATCAAAGAAGAAAGCCATCTTACGACCGTCGAAGTCGTCATAGCGTAGCTCGGTATGAGGAATATCCAAACGGTCAAACTCCGCTAGCATTTCTTCGACATTTGTCACTCGGAAAGCCAGATGCCTCAGACCAGTATGCTCAGGATGTGGCAGGGCTGGCCGCTTGGGAGCTTCTTCCTTGATAAAAATTTCCAGAGTCAGATTTCCCTTGCGGACATTAAAGAGAATATCCTGTTTGTCTGGTCGGTGGTGCTCATCCAACTGCTCAAAGCCTAGCTTGTCCACATAAAACTCCCTAGTTTTGGCATAATCATGGCCAATAATCGCAATATGGTGAATGGTGTCTAGTTTCATACCTTCTTTTCCTTCCCTTGGCAATGTGTAAGTAGAGAAAATCTGCCGGCTGACTGCTGGCAGATTTGTTTTTATCAAATGATTATTTTGCTGGCAGACTAGTGAAATTAGAATTAATTAGTCTGCAAAACTTTTCTCGGCTTGGTTCCCTCGGCTGGCCCGATAACGCCTGCTGCTTCAAGTTCTTCCATGAGACGAGTAGCCCGGTTAAAGCCGACCGAGAGTCGCCGCTGAATCATAGAAGCGCTGGCTTTCTGAGTCTCGATAACCAAAGCCTTGGCTTCTTCAAAGAGAGGATCGCCTTCATCGTCGCCCCCACCAGTATCCAAATCACTTTCAGATACTTCACCCGGATCAAAGCTATCGTCATAATCAGCTTCAGCTTGATTCTTGACAAAGGCTACGATTCGCTCCACATCTTCATCTGAGATAAAGGAGCCCTGCAAACGAACCGGATGGTTTTCATCAATAGGCTTAAAGAGCATATCCCCACGCCCCAAGAGCTTTTCCGCCCCATTTTCATCCAGAATGGTCCGACTGTCTGTCCCGCTGGACACAGCAAAGGTAATCCGAGAAGGCACATTAGCCTTAATCAGACCGGAGATAACATCTACAGATGGCCGCTGGGTAGCCAGAATCATGTGAATCCCAGCCGCACGCGCCTTTTGTCCCAACCGGATAATGGCGTCTTCCACTTCCTTGCTGGCCACCATCATAAGGTCAGCCAACTCATCCACGATGACAACGATTAAAGGCAGGGGAACCTGCTTGTATTCTGACTGAGCATTGTACTCAGCTACTTTAGCATTGTAGCCGGCAATGTTGCGGGCACCGACCTTGGAGAATAGTTCGTAGCGGTTTTCCATCTCGTCTACAACCTTCTGCAGAGCTCGACTAGCCTTGCGGGGATTGGTCACGACGGGGATAAGCAAGTGGGGAATGTCATTATAAACGGACAGCTCCACCATCTTAGGATCTACCATCATAAATTTGACTTCATCCGGTCTGGCCTTCATGAGAATGCTGGCGATAATACCGTTTACGGCCACAGATTTTCCAGAGCCAGTAGAGCCCGCTACCAAGAGATGGGGCATCTTAGCCAAGTCAAAAGAACGGACAGAGCCGTTGACAGCCTTACCAAGTGGGATTTCTAGGAGCTTGCTGGCATCCGTCTTGGACTGTTCCCAAAGTTCTCGGAAAGTCACGGTCGCAACTTCAGAGTTGGGTACTTCAATCCCGACTAGGGATTTCCCAGGAATTGGTGCCTCAATCCGTACATCCTTGGCAGCTAGGGCAAGAGCCAAGTCATCAGCCAGATTGGAAATCCGATTGACCCGAACACCGACAGCTGGCTTGACCTCGTACTTAGTGACGGAAGGTCCGATTTCAGCCCGCTCAACAGCAGCCTTTATCCCAAAACTAGCAAAGGTCTCTTCCAAAATTTTGATATTGTCTCGGACGATGCGTTTTTCCTTGGACTGGTTTTTAGGCTTGTCAGGCGCAAAGAGGTTGATGGTCGGCAGCTTATAGTCCAGACTTTCCTTGGCGGTAAAGTCCACTTCAACGTCTACGTCCGCCTCCTCCATCTCTTCTTCGCGGCCAAAGTCCAGAGGCTCATGAGGATCATACTTTCCCACTTCCTCATAGTCTGCTTCGTCAAAGTCCACAGCTGTATCTGACAAGTCCTCGTCATCTAAAATCTCTCCTGTCTCAGAATCGACTTCAGCTTCTTCTTGCTCTACTTCAATAGCTTGCATAGCTGCCTGTGCAGCTTTTTCTTCCCGCTCAAGGAAACGGAGCTGTCGCTTCTCTTCCTGCTTTTCTCTCCAATTTTGAAAGGCTACCATAGCCTTTTCTGAAATGTCATAGATAGACCAAGGGCTCATAAGCAGACCGCCCAAAAGAATGAGCAGCAGGCCGAAGAAATAAGAACCGATATTTGAAAAAAGGAAAGAGATAGGTGCGTATAAGAGAGAGCCCAGCAGGCCGCCACCCGCGAAGGAGCTGACCTTAAAGGCTGTCAGATCAGTCAAGACCCTGCCTAGAGTTGTCGATAAGACAGCTGCCCCTTCTAGCTTCAACACACTGACAAAATAAGCTTGGAAAATTAACTCCAGTCCCAAAAAGAGGCTGATAAATCCTGAAACCGTCCCCTCGTGCTTGTGCAGCCACTTGAAAAAAAAGAGATAGCCAAAGCTGGCCAGAATGGCCAGATAGGCCAAGCTTCCCACCAAGAGGCGAATCATATTATAAATAGTGACCCCAAAGGCGCCCAGCTTAATTGCTGCAAACAAAAGAATAAGAGCCAGCACAAAGGTGGCAATCATTCTCTTTATTGCTTTTTGTCTTTCTAATTCTGCTTTTGTCGGCCGACGAGTTGTCCGGCCTTTTTTCGTGTTTTTCTTAGTTGCCATAACCCTTATTATACCATATTTGGGACTTAGATGAGAAATCTTTTATCTAGATCCGAAGCAAAAAACTTATTTATCCACGTAAAAAGAACTGGGCTAACCAGTTCTCATTTCACTATCACAAAATTCTTATCAAGCCTCTGGCATAACCGCCCAAGCAATCAAGTAAGCCAAAACACCTGTACCTGCCACACAGACCAAAAGAATCCAAATAACACGGACCAAGGTTGGATCTAAATCAAAGTAGTTTGCGATACCAGCACATACACCAGCGATTTTTTTGTTGTTGACATCTCTTGTCAGTCTTTTCTCCATGGAAAACACTCCTTATTATTTTTACTCTGTTTATTTTACCATAACATCTCTCAATGCACAAGTTCGCCTGCTATTAAGCTCTCTCTGCAGATAAAAATTAATTACATCAAGATGAATTTGTTCACTCTACCATACTTTTAACAAGTCCAAGCAAAACTCTTGTTCTTGTGTTAGAATAAAAGGAAATTCTAATTAGTAAACAGTAAAAATATTTCAGGAGGAAGATAATGCGAGCCGGAGTCATTCTTTACAATCCCCAAACCAAGCAAATACTGCTCATCCACCGCTGGAAAAATGGAGAAGAGTATTTTGTGATACCGGGCGGCGGGGCTGAGTCAGGTGAGACTGCAGTCCAAGCAGCTCAGCGAGAAATTCAGGAAGAGCTGGGTTGGAGCTTGTCTGAAAAGCAGCTGCAGCCAGCCTTTACTTTCAGAAATGGCCAACGCCTAGAAATCTATTTTCATGCCACTATCGGCCATACATCAGCCCCAATGATTCAGGGTGAGGAAGCCCTTCGCAGTCATGCCCAGAATATCTATCAACCCGAATGGCTAGACATAGAAGCAATTTGCGAACTGAACTTACGGCCAGCAGGGCTTAAAAATCTGCTTCTGGATTGTCTGACACAGGAGGGTTTGAAAAACTAGCCTAATTGTAGTAAAATATCAGTAGTTTACAATCTAATGCGAGAAAGGTTTTATATGAAAAAAATTCTTCTTATCGGCCTCTTATCAGGACTTGTCTTGGCTGGCTGCTCTGGTAAAGACAAAGAAGAGGAGACTACTAGCTCCTCCAACTCATCCAGCAGTTCCTCTCTAGTGAGCTCTAGCTCTGATTCAGAGGAAACCAGCAAACTCCGTGAGCAATTCAAGGATGCCATGACCAACGAAAATGCCAACTTCCCGCAGCTATCTACAGAAGTTGCAGAGGATGAAGCGGAAGTCAAGTTGGTAACGACTGAAGGCGATATCCGCATCAAGCTCTTTCCAAAACAAGCCCCACTGGCCGTTGAAAACTTCCTGACCCATGCCAAGGAAGGCTACTATGACGGCATTATATTCCACCGTGTTATCAATGAATTTATGATTCAGACCGGAGATCCTAAAGGCAACGGCACTGGAGGCGAGTCTATCTGGAAGGGCAAAGACAAGTCTAAAGACTCTGGAAACGGCTTTAAAAATGAGTATTCTCCATATCTCTATAATATCCGAGGCGCCCTATCCATGGCCAATGCAGGCCCTGATACCAATGGCAGTCAGTTCTTCATCAACCAAAGCAAGAAAGATTTGACTAGCCAAATGTCTACGGATTCCTTCCCAGCCAAAATCATCGAAGCCTATAAAAAAGGTGGAAATCCTACTTTAGATGGCGGAGCTTACACCGTATTTGGCCAAGTGCTGGAAGGGATGGATGTGGTGGACAAAATCGCTGCCGCAGAAACAGACGACAATGACAAGCCTAAAAAAGATATCAAGATTGAAAAAATCGAGATTATCAAGGACTATGACTTCAGTAAATAAGCTGAGTGCCCAACCAATAAAGGAGAGAAACCAATATGATTATCTGGGGATATAAAGGTTATCAGAAAAACGTAGGACAGACCCAAAGCAATATCGAGTGTGCCAACTGCCACAACGTCGCACCTTGGGACATTATTGAAACCGGACGAAAGTTTACACTCTATTGGATTCCTACCTTTCCTTACGGTAGAAAACATTACCTCACCTGCCCTGTCTGTCAGCATGGTAAACAGATTGAGAAGCAGGAAATCGAGCAGTTTTTGAATTATTAGTATCAGAAAGAGACGATTCTCAATGAACCGTCTCTTTTCCTTTATTTAATTTTATCAAGTCAAGTGGTTAAAATCCCAGATCTGGTCCATCCAGCCTTCATAGAAATCAGGCTCATGGCAGACCATAAGGATGCTGCCCTTGTATTCTTTCAGAGCTCGCTTAAGCTCCTCCTTGGCATCTACATCCAGGTGGTTGGTCGGCTCGTCCAGCACTAGAACATTATTTTCTCGGTTCATGAGGAGGCAAAGACGAACCTTGGCCTGCTCCCCACCTGAAAGGACCTGGATCTGGCTCTCGATGTGCTTGGAAGTCAGGCCACATCTGGCCAGAGCCGCTCGGACTTCTGCTTGGTTAAGAGCCGGAAAGGCGTTCCAGACTGCTTCCAGCGGTGTCTGACGATTGCCGCCCTCTACTTCCTGCTCGAAATAGCCCAGCTCTAGATAGTCCCCACGCTCAACTTGACCTGCAATAGGCGGGATAATCCCCAGCAAACTCTTGAGCAAGGTCGTTTTTCCAATTCCATTTGCCCCGATGATCGCCACCTTCTGATTACGTTCAAAGGTCAGGTTAAGTGGCTGGGTCAAAGGACGATCGTAACCAATCTGCAAATCCTCAGCCTGAAAGATAAAACGGCCAGGTGTACGGGCAGGCTTGAAATCAAAGGAAGGCTTAGGCTTCTCACTTTGCAGCTCAATAATGTCCATCTTATCCAGCTTTTTCTGGCGGGACATAGCCATATTTCGAGTTGCCACGCGGGCTTTATTGCGAGCCACAAAATCCTTGAGGTTCGCAATTTCCTTCTGCTGGCGCTCATAGGCCGCTTCCAGCTGAGATTTTTTCATCTCATAGACTTCCTGGAACTGATAGTAGTCGCCAGAATAGCGGGTCAAGTGCTGATTTTCCACATGGTAGACGATATTGATGACGTCATTCAGGAAAGGAATATCATGCGAGATTAGAACAAAGGCATTTTCATAGTTCTGTAGATAACGCTTGAGCCAGTCAATATGCTCCGCATCCAGATAGTTGGTTGGCTCGTCCAAGAGCAGGATATCCGGTTTTTCCAGAAGCAGCTTAGCCAAGAGAACCTTGGTCCGCTGCCCACCAGATAGCTCCGTTACATCGCTTTCCATACCGTAGTCCATGACGCCTAGAGCTCGTGCGACCTCGTCAATCTTGGCGTCCAGAGTATAGAAATCCCGGCTCTCCAAGCGGTCCTGCAGCTCCCCCACTTCTTCCATCAGGGCATCAACATCGGCTCCTTCCTCAGCCATGCTCATATAGATTTCATTGATACGGGTCTCGGTCTTGAAAAGCTCGTCAAAGGCTGTGCGCAAAACATCGCGGACAGACTGGCCTTGCTCCAATACAGCATGCTGGTCCAGATAGCCAGCCGTCACATACTTGGACCACTCGACCTTACCTTCGTCTGGTAGCATTTTACCCGTCACAATGCTCATAAAGGTTGACTTTCCCTCACCATTGGCACCGACTAGGCCGATATGCTCACCCTTAAGGAGGCGGAAGGATACATCCTCAAAAATAGCCCGGTCTCCGAAACCGTGGCTGAGATTTTTTACTTCTAAGATACTCATTTTTTCTCCTCTATCATTGATTGCAGTTCCTTGATTATACCATCAAAAGGGATTTTTTGGCAAGACAGAAGAAAATGAAAAGCGAGCCACTTAGGCCTCGCTTGCTTGTTCTCAATTCGCATGATGTGTATGCTTGGTAATCCACTGAATTAGCTTGATTTTCAGCCAAAAGCCATAAATACCAAAGGTAACAATGGTCAGGAGCCACCACTTAATCCAATTTCCAAACAGCTGCATGGCAGTACCATCAAAGTAAAGACGGTGCCCGTCAATAACTGTATGTTTTATCTTCCAATTATACAGAATACACATGCCCCAAGGTGCACAAATTCCCAGTGTAAAAACGGTAATCAAGGTAGCTAAAATCACATGACCGATGTAAGAAAAGAGACCACCATCAAAATAAGACTCTTTGTACATACTATCTCCCCCTTTAAACCAACTCTTTCAGAAACTGAATCAGAGTTTCTGCAGAGCGTTTACCAGCTTCAAGAATGAATTCATCAAAAGTGACATTAGCATTATGGCTAGCTGTGTCGCTCATGGCGCGAATAACCATAAAAGGCAGGCCAATCGAATGTGTAGCTTGAGCAATAGCTGCGCCTTCCATCTCAACAGCCAGGACATCTGGGAAATGTTCCTTGATGCGGTCAATCTTGTCTTGACCAGCAACAAAGCTGTCACCTGTCGCAATCAAACCTACTCTTGCATTTTGATGGGTTTTTTCCAAAATTTTCTTCATCTCAGCAACCAGATAGCGACTAGCTTCAAAATAAAGCGGCTGCCGTGCCATCTGACCGTAGTCATAGCCAAAGGCCGTCACGTCCACATCATGGTAGACCAGACGATCTGCGACCACCACATCGCCGATAGCCAGACCTTCTGCCACTGCTCCAGCTGAGCCTGTGTTAATCACAGCTGTAACCTTAAAGTCATTGACCAAAACAGCCACACTCATAGCGGACATAACCTTTCCAATCCCGCTTTCGACCAACACCACTTCATGGTAGCCAATAGAGCCCGTATGATAGACATGACCCAAACGCAGGTGCTTCTGCGGATTTTCTAAATGCTCCAGCAGAATCTTCAACTCTTCAGGCATGGCTGCGATAATTCCAATTTTCATATAATACCTCAAATCATCTGATGAAAAAGAAGCTTAGACAGACTAGGCTTCCTTTTAAGTGCAATCAAGCAGGTTTTTAAGGCCACCAAATAATAGCAGCAATCAAACCAATCAGTAGGATAACTACCCAAAGGAGAATCTTATTGAGTTTGGCTTGAAAGAGGCTCCGCTTCTGGTTTTCAATCCGACGGCTCTTAGTCACGGTCGGATCTACCTCAATGTGCAAAGTCTCATCCGTAAACTCCTCTTGGTTTTGAGCAGTCTGATAACCAAAACGACTCTGATTCTGCTGAGACCGAGCTTCTTCATAACCAAAGCGGTTTTGAGGGCTTTGATAACCAAATTGAGTATCCTGTAAGCTAGACTGCTGCGAGCTAAAGGAGCTTCTGCCAGTTGAAAGAATCTTGGTTTCCTCGTCATCCATGAGAGGCTGCCCCGAAATATCCTCACCGCGGTTAGCCCGCTCAATGATTTCATCTGTTAATAAAGCTTTTCCCATTGATCTACGTTCCTATTTATTCAGATTTTTTGTTCCCAGTACTGAAGGGCCATGATGGTCTTGGCATCACAGATATCACCGTTTTGCAGCAACTGATGTGCCTCCTCCAGACTGACTTCAAAAAGTTCCAATGTTTCATCCTCGTCTTGGGGACGAGGGTTTTCGACCTTTGTCAAATGACAGGCGCTGTAGAGCTTGATTTTCTCATTGCAAAAACCGATAGCAGAGTAGAAATCATAGACCAACTCCAGCTGTCCAGTGTAGCCTGTCTCTTCTTCTAATTCTCGGAGGGCAGCCGTTTGGGGATCTGCATTCTCTCCTAGCTCAAGCTTGCCAGCTGGAATCTCGTAAGAAGTCGCTTCAATGGCCTTGCGGTACTGCTTGACTAAAATCATCTTATTTTCCGGAGTGATAGCAATTACAGCCACCGCCCCATTATGAAAAATCAAATCCCGTTGAGCTTGGCCTTTGCCATCTGGCAGCTCTACCTGGTCCTGAACCACTTTAAAAATCGGGCCCTGATAAATCTCCGTCCGTTGGACGGTTTTTTCTTCAAATTCCATGATTAAACCTACTTATTTTGAGGATGATGAGGAAGTCGCTTAGCATAATCTTCCTTGTTAATCTGACGGCCACGTCCCAAAGCAATGGCATCTGCTGGTACGTCCTTGGTAATAGTAGAACCAGCACCGACCAGTGAGTTGTCACCCAGCTCAACTGGGGCAATAATGGTCGAATTGGAACCGACAAAAACATTGTCGCCAATGATAGTCTTGTATTTCTTCTGACCATCATAATTGACCGTAATCGTACCTGCACCAAAATTGACATTAGCACCGACCTCAGAATTTCCAATGTAGGTCAAATGACCAGCCTTGGTATTTTCGCCAATTGACGATCCTTTAACTTCTACAAAGTTTCCGACATGAGCATCCTTGGCCAGACTAGAACCCGGACGAATATGAGCGTAAGGCCCGACCGTCACTCCATCCGCAACACTTGACTCCTCAATCATGGAGTTGGTGATAACTGTCCGTTCTCCAATAACAGAGTCCACGATGTAAGTACCATTGGTCAGGATAGTCTCTGCCCCAATCTTGGTCTGACCTTTCAAAGTCACATTTGCTTCAATCTGAACCTCAGGAGCAATTTCTACATCTACATCGATATAGGTCGCATGAGGATTGACAAAGCTGACACCGTTGACCATATGCTGCTGGTTAATCCGCCGGCGCATAACACTCTCAGCTGTAGCCAAAGCTACGCGGTCATTAACCCCCAGACTTTCATCAAAGTCTTTCAGCATATAAGCGCCGACTTTTTCACCATTTTCGCGGAAAATACCAATCACATCTGTGATATAGTATTCCCCTTGAGCATTATTGGTATTGATATTTTTGAGGGATTCAAAGAGGCGAGCATTGTCAAAGACGTAAGTCCCCGTATTAATTTCCTTGATTTGCTGCTCAAAATCAGAAGCATCCTTCTGCTCAACAATTTTCAAAACTTCGTCATGTTGATTGCGAACGATACGGCCGTAGCCGAAAGGATTGTCTGCTTCTGCTGTCAGGATAGTCGCAACGTTCTTGTGGTTGATATGGAAGTCAATCAGGTTTTTCAGGCTTTCTCCTGTAATCAGGGGAGTATCGCCAGCAATGACCAGCGTCTGACCTGTCAGATTTTCCAAAACAGGCTCTGCCATCATAACGGCATGCCCCGTTCCCAGCTGCTCAGTCTGACGGACAAAGTCTGTCTGACCTGCCAAGACTTGCTCGACCAGCTCTGCCTTGTGCCCAACAACTGTCACGGTCTTCTCTGGGTCAATGGCATTGACACTGCGAAAAACATGTTCCAGCATGGAAATCCCTGCAACCTTATGCAGGACCTTTGGCAAATCTGACTTCATGCGAGTACCCTTACCCGCAGCCAAAATAATCGCGTAATTTGTCATCAATTATCTCTTTTCTGTAGGATATCACCTTTATTATATCACTAAAAGGTAATTTTTAAAAATTTAAAATCAAGCCATCCCCTTAAAAATCTGCAACAAAAAAATCAGCCATTAAACAGCTGATTTTGCTTCTTTTTCTTTGATTTTCTTTGGAAGATGAACTTTTGCCTTGCCATAGTCCTTGAAGACAGCCCGCTGCTTGAAGTAAATCAATTCTCCATCTAAAGCTGTATCTTCGTCCAAATCCATAGTCATATCAATAGAGCGGATGGTCCGAGTCTTAGGGTCAACCACAAAGGCAACCTTACACTTCTCAATGTCGATGGTCGTATCATAATGCTCATCATTATAAGCATAGTAGAAGGCATCGATAAGGTCATAGGCCAAATCACCTTCTGCTGTCACCGAAAACTCATAGCCGCCTTCAACTTTTTTCTTAGTTAGTTCTGACTCATTATCTACCATGACCTGCAGCAAAGCCTTAAAGGAGGACATGCCCGAATAGCCATTTATATGTTTCCGTGAGTCGGTATCATCAATGGTCTCAAATCCATCCTTTTCTTCCAGGTACATCCGATCTTCGCTGAAATAATGGGTCAGTTCTTGATCATCATAGGTTTCGTAAAGCTTGGCTAAATAAGGTGAATCTGAAACAGTCAGCTGTTTAACGGTCTCAGCTTTTCTTTTTTTGTAGCCTTCTAGATAGGTCGACTCAGACAGCCGATCCATGTAGAAACTATCATGGTCGAATTTTTTCAAGGATGCATCCACTACAGCCGACAGCTTAAAGCGGGATTCAAGAGCTTCTGCGATTCCTCCAGGTTTAAAGTAGGTATAAAGAAAGGTTCCGCCAATCAGTACAAAGCAGACACAGCCGTAAATGATAAAAAAATGAACCTTCTTCAAAATCAATCCTCCTAGAATCCTTCTGTCGTTTTATAGCTTATATTATAAGCTTTTTTAGACCTATTTTCAATCTTTTTTCAGAAACGATTTTTGAAGACTCGTAAAAAATTAGTTTCTTTGGCCTTATGGATTTATATAGATTACAGGCTTTAATCACTTTCTGTCTTCCAATTAAGATTTTCTTCTTTATCGGCCAATTGTTCCATCCAGATTAGTTCTTTAAATCCTTTGTCAGAAGCTGACTGACAATCCCTTGGTCCCGATAAGCCGCATCCACAAGTACATACTCAATATATCCTGTAGCGGAAGAAATGCTAATTGGTTTTTCAAGCTCTCAAAGTCATTGCCAAATGTATCAACAAGGCAAGTATCCACTGCTTTTCGAATACTTAGTATCTCAGCACTCTTTCTCATTTTCAGCCAACTGCTGGCGAAGCTTGATAAACCAGTCCAACTGAAAGCGGGCCGAATCAATCCCAAATTCGAGCGTCTTCATCTCAAAATAGCCAATCTGGGAAATACTTTCAGCTAAATCAGCCGCCTGACTGGTTTCTATCAGCTCTGTAGCCAGGTGGCTGTTCTGCTCTAGATAGGCCTTTACCTTTTCTTGTTCCTCCGTAAAACGAATCGCGTCTTTGACAGCTTCAAACTCTTGGACTTCAACTTCCAGTCCCTCAATGGTCAAATCCAGCATCTGAAGCTGCTCTTTCTTGGGCAGATAACCCATAAAAAGGAATTTCCCCAAGTCCATATTCTTGTTCTTGCTCATGTCGATAGGCGTTTTAAGCCACTCCAAAAACAAGATTCGTCCCGAAGCTGTAATGGCATATTCCTTCTTCATTTTTCCTTTTTCTACGTACTCCGAATAAGTCACTGCTCCTTGCTGGGACAGTTTTTTTAAGGCTGCTTGGATACTGCCTAGACTGTCGCTGCACATAGAGCTGAAATTTTGCCGCATCACCTGACGAATTTCATAAACTGTAAAATGCTTTATCATGAGTAATCCTAAAATTAATTTGTCCATTTCTCCTCCAAATCAAGATTTCTTTGTATACCTAATAGTAACACTTTTGCTTCGATTTATCAAGAATAAACAAAAAGCCTATTCAAAAATAGACTTAAGCTTGATCCAGCGGATAGACCTTGCGAAATTCTTCTAGGACGACACCCGTTTCTTGGGAAAATTCCAAACCGGCTCCTGCCAGACACTCTGTGAAAAATGCCTGATGGACTTGTTGCCAGTAGGCCAAGGATTTGTCTCCTTCTCCTTCCTTAAAGGCGTGTTCGGCTGAAACCTCATTAAAAGGCAGCACAGAGACTTTGGTGATTTCAATTATACAGACTGCCCTATCCTGACTGTCTAAAATGACATCAAAGCTTCCTGCCTGCGGCAAGGGCTCATTTTCAAGCTTATAGAGCTCATAGGCCGAAGCTGTCGCTGTCTTTTCACCACGAAGCACTAAGTCGGCAAGCTCATCTGCCAAGGAACCGAAGGCCCAGGCGTCAATCTCATCGCCAATCTCTGGATTGATTTTCTTGTATGCCAGCCACATTTCTTTTGGGGTCATCATTTCTCCTGTCTTTCTAAAGTGAAAATTATTGTTTATAAACATCTTCCTACAAAACTGTATCTTTATCAAAATCCCTAAAGTCATCATGCTCATAATAGTAAAGCAGAGCCTGTAAATACTCTTGATCAGTCGCTTCTGCTTTCTGCTCCATGACCGACAAGAGAACATCCGCAAAATCTTCACCGTAATAAATCAGCTCCAGCTCTTGCTCCCTTACCTGTCTAGGGTAAACATCCCTATTATCCGCCACTTGAGGATAATCAGCAAGCAAGTAGCTGTCCTGAAAATTCAGTTCTCCATTTTCCTTAGCATACAAACAGAAATCATCATCTAGCTCTTCTGATTTCACAGCCTCAATAATGTCTTTTAAGAAATAGGTTTGGTTTTTCTTCATTGGTCAAAAGTCCCTTTCCATTCAAAAGCCGGATAAGCTCCTAGGCACTGATATCCCAAGCTTTCTGCGACCTTCTTGGAAGCTTCATTGTGCGCATCCCAGAGGGGAAAGAGTGAGCGTTTTTGAGCTTCTAAAATTATCTGGGCACCCAAGATTTTGGCCAAGCCCTGTCTTTGGTAGGCTGGCTTGGTAGCAATTTCAATCTCAAGGGCTCCATGATAGACCAATCCCGTTGATACAGCAGCGATGATTTCCTCTCCTAAATAGAGCAAAAAGCCAAAGCCACCCGCCGCTTGAAAATGGTCAAAATCGGAAAAGTCACCCTGCAAATCCTGAGACCAGACTTCCTCAGCCAAACGCTCATAACTCTCCTCATCAATCGGACAAAATTGGTAGTTTGCAGGTAGACTGCTCTGCCATTTCTCCAAAGCCTCTGTATCAAAGGAAGCCCTGTCCGCAAAAGCATAGCGAGTGAACTGCTCCAGCTCACTCTGACTATCGAGAAACTCTTGCCAACTGCGCTCCTCGGAGATAATGACCTTGTCAGCTAAACTATATTTTTTGCTAAATTCCTGCCACAAATCCGGATCCACCTGACCAGCCGGAAAGATGAAATTTCCTAGTTGGTAAAGGCAGGATGTCTCAGGCGCATTCATGAAGTACTGCCCTAGGCCAGCATCCAAACCGTAAAGTACCATATTTTTAGTCCAGGATTGGAAAAGATTCTTAACTTTTTCATTGTTCGCATTCTTCATTCACTTACTTCAAACTCCAGTATATGTCGTTTTTTTATACTAATATAAATTTTTTATCATCTTATCAAAATTATCACTCTTAACAAACTTTATTTTATTCTTTCCAGTTAGCTCAATTATTTTATTTTTTCCTAGAATAATAGCAAGATTCTTTACAATAGACCGTTTTGACTGTTCGTTATGATAAACAAAAATAAACTGATATAGTTGAAATTAATAACCTTCGATTTTTGAATCTCTGGAATAACGTCCAATACCGATTCTTTTTTACTAATTTTATTTTTGTCAAAGTCTAGCCTATCAAGATAAGTAAGATAAAATTCTAAATAATTTGTTAATTCCTCCAAAGCATTAATAAAACTTTCGTTCGTTTTTTCAACGATAGCCATATTTGTTAATTGATTAGAATTTGTTACTGTTTCTTGATAAATGCACTCAACAACAAATTTGTATGCTACAAAGTTTTTCTTATGCCTAAATCCTTCTTTAAATTTTACTAAAGCTTGATTAGGTAAATATTCTTTGTAAATACTGAATAACTCCAAGTTTTCTTCAATATTTTCTTTCAAGTCGTAAACTGCTTCAGCAATATCTGAGATTATTGATTCGATACTAGACCAATTTGCTTCCAATTCTTCTCTATAATCCTTCATAAATTTAATAAATATATTATTATTTATCTCACCCAACCATTTTAGATTTCTTGACGAGTCAATTTTAGAATTGATAACCCCCTCTATCAAATCAATATCAAAAAAATCAAATCTTTTAGATCGTTTAATGGAAGTAACTTTATCAGAAAATTGGTTAAGCGAGTATTTATTTTTCTTTAAATTAAACAAAAATTTGTTGAAAATAATATTAAATTCTTCCAAATAGTCTGGCGAAATTCCAATAGCAGTCTGCTGTTTACATACTACTTGGTATTCTTTTAACATTTTTATCAGATCAGTAGAAAAAATTTGTAGCAGTTCGTCAAAATTGAACTCTTTTAAAGTTTCAAAAATCAAACTTTCATATTCTTGAGTAGATGAAAAATCACTTACTTTCCTTTTTAAATCCGTTTCTATTTCACTTATATCTACCCTTTCAAGTTTATTTAGATTTACTCTTTCAACTTCTTCTGAATCATATTCTGGATATCTAATTGGATAATTCAGGCAAATATAAATATAGTCTGAAAACATCAAAAAATCTTCATAACTAGTTTTTCTACCCATTGCTATATCAAAACCATTTCCCAAAATAAGAATATTGTCTGACATGTTCTTTCTCCTTACTTCAAACTCCAGCCGCCGTCGATTTTGATAATTTCACCTTGCATAGCAACGGCCTTACCACTAGCTAGAAAGAGGCTGACGTCTGCCACTTCCTGAGGAACCAGCCAACGCTTGATCGGCGTTTCCTCAGCGACCCATTCTGCCAGTCCGCCTGGCTCAAAATCCGCAGAAGTCATAGCTGTCTTAACAGCGCCTGGCGCCAGGCCAAACACTTGGATATTTTTATCCGCATAGTCTAAGGCTATCTGCTTGGTCAGGCCGGCTAGAGCATGCTTAGAGGCTGTATAGGCAGCACCGCCGCCCCCAGCCAGAAAGCTAGCAATCGAGCACATATTAATGATGATACCAGACTTTTTCTCTAGCATTTTCTGCAAGTAAAAGCGAGTGATTTTCATAGTCGCGGTCAGATTAAGGGCAAAAATCTGTTCCCAGTCCTCGTCGCTGGTCTCGTGCAGGGGACGATAATTGTCCAAAATACCTGCTGTATTACAGAGAATATCCACCTCGGGCAAGCTAGTGAAGAGCGGTGTCAAATCACCCGTCAAATCCAGCTTGACAAAACGTAGCTCATTTAGAAAGCTAGGATTTTCATCCTTGTCCACCCCATAAACCCGGTAGCCATTTTCCAAAAAGGTCAGAGCCTGAGCTCGGCCGATGCCAGAGCTAGCTCCCGTCACCAGTACCGTCTTAGTCATCTACTTCCACCCAATCTGTCGCGAGGACATCACAAGGAGTCGGACTCCACATGGAGAACCCCTCCCCTTCACCTGAAACATTGATGAGGAAATAAGGTGTCACCTCAAGAGCCACCCCATTCTGCTCAATCGTGTCAAAGAGCTGGACGTAGTTTTCCGCTCCGCCCCAGCCTGTACGTACATATTTTTTCTTGGCCTTAAGGCCTGGTAAAATTTCTTCAAATGTCATGGTTTTCTCCTTTTGTTTATTGGTAATCTTTAACAAATTCCCTGCTAGTCTTCAGCAGTCATAAGTATATTGGACGACTTTTGCTTGACTGTCAACAGGTTTATCTGCTACTTTGCAACAAAGTCTAAAATTAGACCTTCTTCTCCATCTCCACAAAGAGATGAATATCGCCATTGCTTTCCTGCGGAATGCGCCTCACCACTTCAAAGCCCATGTTGAGATAAAGCTGCTGGGCTCGGTGATTGAAGTCAGCCACGTATAACCTGATGACTTGGGGTGCAAAATTTTCTATGATAAAGTCCAGAATTTCCTGCAAAAATGCAGCGCCCTGACCTTTTCCGCAGTGCTCCGGCTTCATCCCCAAACCAAGCTCCAAAATTCGCTCTCCTTTCTGCTCTATGCAGAAAAATCCATAGAGCTCCCCTTCACTCAGTACTTGATAATAACGGTCCCCACGCGCTTCAGGGGAAACCATTTCTTCATAATCTTCCAGGTCATTTTTCATATCATAAAAATCATAAGGCGTCTCTTAATGCCATTCGTTAGCGATTTCTAAAGCATGCTGCTGAGTTAGTGGTTCAATCATCATCTACTCCTCCTTTCTCTAAAATCCCCAATAAAAGCGTTTTTGGTCTGCTTTTTCGCTGCAACCAAGACTGCGATAAAATTCATGGGCTGCGGAGCGGGAAATGCCGGAATTAATTCGAATCCCTGTGTAGCCTGCCGCTTCTGCCTCTTCACGCAAAGCCTGCATCAGCGCTCTGCCATGTCCCTGCCCTTGAAAATCCTGAGCGACGGCCAAAGCCAAGAGATTGAGCAAGGACGGGAAATAGAGACAGTCGTAGCTAGTCGCATGAGCGTAGCCTATGAGCTGACCGCCTTCTTCAGCTACCAAAATCAAATGCTGGTCATTCTCTAGCAGCCTCTTCAGTTGAGCCTCTGTCGCTTCCCTATCGAAACCATAGCCCAGGCACTCAGCATTAAGCCGCTGAATGGCTGCAGCGTCTCTTAGTTTTACTTTACGAATCATCTGTCACCTCGTTCTTCTCTTTATTATAGCAGAAAAGCAGTCTTTTTGACTGCTTTCAATGAACTATTCTCCCATCTGCTCTTTCAACCAAGACTCCGCTTCTTCTAAAGGCTGCTCTGTTAGGACATCGGGCTGAATTGCCTCATTCTCATAAAGCTTGCCCGTGCGATCTAGGATACTCGAGGTAGTCAAGAGCAAAAACGCTCCATCATACAGTTGATAATAATTATTTCCCGTAGTATAGCTTGCCGTTGGCTGACCAAATATTTTAACGTTTTCCAGTCCCTTAAATGCTAAAACTGTCATCTCTCCTGAGCTACCTGTACGTTCATTGGTAAGGACAGCTATTGGCACTTTCTTTGCTTTCTCATCAACCTGCTCCAAACCAAGCTGCTTCAGAACATCTAATCGCGAAACCGCGCTCTTGCTTTTGTTTTTATAAACGAATTGGAAGAGCTCTTCATCAGGCAAAAGAGAGGACAGTCCAGCAATCATCGGATACATATTCCCGCCGGTATTATCTCTCAGATCTACAAGAACCGCCTGATAGTCATACTTTTTAAGAGCTGCTGAAAGTTTCTTGGCATAAGTCTTCGCTGCCTGTGTATCACCAGTGAAAGCAGGAACTTTTAAATAAAGAATCCCCTCGCGATTCTGCACTTCAGGCTGATTTTTGCTTTCCGGACTATTTTCGGGATTATCCTGTGGACTTAAAAAATAAGAATGCTTTCCGCCAGCCTCTTTGGTTAATTTTTCCAAGACAGGATAGGTGTCTTGATAAGTCTTGGCTGATTCAAGCTTCTCTAAGGCTTTCTTCTTCTCATTTTCCCAATCTTTATCCGTATAAAGACCAAAATCAAGCTTTTTCACAACCGAGCGGGCGTAGTCCTGCGGACTAGGTGGAAAAAGAAAAATTCCATAGTCTGGACCAAAGTAGGCCAGAAAACCTATGAAAAGAGCAAGCAAAACCAGTACTGTTCCCAAGCAACCTAAAAGGACTTTTTTCATAATCACACAACCTTTCTTGTGAGGATTTCTGAGCTGATTATAGCAAAATAGAGACACGTTTTCCATGTCTCTACCTTACATTTATCATCTTCAATCTTACATTTTTGTAAGATTATTTCATTTACATCTACAAAAGATTATTTCCATCTCTCACTCTTAGAGAATGCAATAATCAAACCAGACCCAGCTAGAACTGCCAGAATAAGAATACAGATATTTTTCAGTGGATAGAGCCAGTCTTTATTTTCCTCATGCCACCTTGACTTCCAAAGCCCGACATACTCAGCATGCATATCTTCAGGCTGGTTCAGCTGGATATTGATCACAATCGCCAGTAAAATTAGGGCGATAAAAGCAAGGGCAAAGAGCCAGATTTTCTTCTTTCGGCTTAGATAAAGTTTCTTCATACTTTTCTCCTTCTACTTTCTGCTTAATAGCAATACTCTATCCCTACTTCTCTTTTACAGATATTTCTGAGTTCCTATAGCCATAGAAGGCATAGATGAGACTTCCCAGCGCTAGGGCAATTCCAAAGGCCTGCCAGGTTTCCTTGGTATACTGGGTCATGAAGGACATGCAGATAATAATGGATAAAATCGGTGTCAGAGGTACCAGAGGCGTTTTGAATTCTCCAGCTTTTGGCATTCCCTGATCTTTCCGCAATTTCAAGACTGCCAGTGCCAATAAAATCAGATAAGCCAAGGTACAGATATTGAGGAAAGAGGCGATACTAGCCAAGGGGAAGATACCGGCACAGACAGCTGAGGCAATCCCTACTAAAATCGTGGCATTCTTTGGCACCCGACTGGTCTCTGTCAATTTCTTGAAAGAGCGAGGCAAGAGACCATCACGCGCAATACTGTAAATCATCCGCGACAGGGCATAGGTCATGGAGATGCAGACCGTAATCAGAGTCAAAATAGCGACGACAGAGATATAGTTGGCCGCCCAGCCAAGTCCGACGCTGCGCAGGGCAAAGGCAACCGCATCAGAAACATCCAGATTGCTATAGTGGACAATCCCAGTCAAGACCAAGGTCACCAAAATATAGAGAATGGTCACAATGCTCAAGGATAAGACAATTCCGCGCGGAACGTTCTTTTGAGGCTCCTTGATTTCATCAACCGCCATGGAAATGGACTCAAAGCCAAGGAAGGCAAAGAACATGAGTGAAGCCCCGGCCATAATGCCGACCTTACCGCCATAAATTTCTCCGAAGCCAAAAGGTGCAAAGTTAGACCAATTTTCTGGTTTGATGAAGAAAAATCCTGCAATGATAAAGAGTGCCAAGGCTGAGAACTTCAAGACCACCAAGGCTGAGTTAAAGCGCAGGGCCGCCTTTGAGTTCAGAAGAACAACACCTGTAACAAAGACCAAGACCAGAATAGGCAGCAAGTCCACATAAGTACCTGCTTTTGGATCGAAGGTGCCATTCAGAGCTGCCGGAAGCTGGATACCAAAGCCGCTCAGCAAGCCCTTCAGATAAGACCCCCATCCAGAGGCAACACCTGAGATAGCGGTCATGAACTCCATGATGGTCAGCCAACCAGCCAGCCAAGCAGGAAATTCCCCCAGAACCGCATAAATATAACTGTAGGCTCCCCCATTGGCAGGAATCCGTGAGGCAAACTCAGCGTAAAAAAGGGCCGAAATACTCACACAAAGGGCTGAAATGACAATCGAGATGGTCAGAGCAGGCCCAGCATATTTGGCTGCCCCAGTCCCTGTGATGGTGAAAATCCCAGTTCCTACCATGGCTCCAATACCAAGCAAAATCAGATCAGGAATTTTCAAGTGACGGCGCATGCCCGTTCTATCCTTACTGGCATCTTTTTTTCTAAAAATATTCATCTATTTTTACTCTCCTAATTGCATTAACGCCCTATTTTATCATATTTCCACTCTTTTAGGAATCTTTCTCAGAAATTTTCCGAGAAAAGAAAGGCTGAGAAAAATCTCAGCCTAAGTCTTTAAAATAAATGAAAGCTATATGAATCCTGTCTCTACTATCACATTGCCACAATTTTGCGATAGCTGCGAGAAGTAATGAGAAAGACACCAACATATACTGCAATAAACAGAGCACAAACACCCAGAGTCACTACTAACATAAGTGTGGCATTCAGCACCCCTAAAGCAGATAAAATCAAGCTCAACATGTGATAGGCAAAAGCCAAATGAAGAAAGGCAAAGATTAGGGGTAGGAAGAAGACTATCAGAATCTGCCTACGAATCGTTTTCTTGATTTGTTTTTCGTCCAATCCAACCTTTTGTAAAATAACAAAGCCTTCTCGATCTTCATAGCCTTCAGAAATCTGCTTGTAGTAGATGATAAGAACAGTTCCAAGCATAAAAACGATTGATAGGAAAATTCCAATAAAGAACATACCACCTAGCATTCCTTTTATTTCTTGCTTATCAAAGGCAGTCACCGAACCATAAATAGCTTGATTTTCAGGTAAGGTGGTATTAAAACTGCTTAGCTTTTCTTGGTAAGCTTCTTTGAGTTTTCTCTGTTCTTCTTTTGGAAGCTTAAGATTTAATCCTCCATAATAGTTAACATTGACAGCGTAATCGTTCATTAATGAAGAAAAGATTTGACTCGGATTTTTAGCTACCATATAGATTTTTTCAGGCACTATCATATTCATCGGATCGGGTAGATTACCGAAAACGAAATCTTCTTTTAATTTTCTCTTGATTTTTAAATTTTTATCAGCTAGCTGTAAATCTTTTTTGCTATCTAGTTCCAGTCCTTGCTCAAATATGGTTACTTCATCATCTTTAAGCTGAAGATTTTGACCCGTCATTCCTTGATAATCACTCTCAGAAATGGCCAAAATATAAAGATTTGGAGCGAAGGATTTCTGTTCCTTAGAATAAATATCTAGCTGATTACCAGCTCGGCTTCTAACTCCTATCGTATAATACTGGTAAATAACTTTTTTACTAATCTGCAGCTGCTGCTCTTGAACAAACTCCGTCAAAGCTTGGTCCAGCACCTCACCTGTTACTTCTTTTCCTTGGATACTGAAATCATGCGGGAACATGGCATTCTGCATATAATCACCACCAGCATAAATGTTGGCTCCACCAGATAAGGTAACCAGAACCATTGTCGACAAAATAGAAATTGTCGCTAAACCAATTGCATTTTTCTTCATTCGAAAAATTAGATTAGATACCGAAATCATGTTATCAGGCTGGTAATAAAACGTCTTCTTCTTTTTCAAAAATTGTAAGAAAACAGTCGTTCCTGCATTGAAAAGCAGATAAGTCCCTAGAATAACAAAAAGTACGGCTACGAAGAAAATGATAATGGCTGCCATCGGATTAGATACACCTAAAGCAAGATAATATCCAAAAACAAGAGAAGACATACCAATAATAGTTTGCAAGAGTAAAAAGCGACTCTTTTTCTCCCCGCTATTTTTTTCTTTGACTAATTGTAGAGCATCAAACTTTCTTAAGTAAAAGCCATTTTTAATTACCAAACAGAAAAATACAAAAGCATAGAATATGATAATCAATACCATTACAAAAGGTTGAAAAGTCGAAACTAGAACTACCTTGGTCCCCATGAGCTTGAGCAAAAGGGCATAAATCAGCTGGTCAAAGAGAACACCAATAGTCAGCCCTAAGCTTACAGCCACTAGCCCGAAAATCAGAAGCTCAATAAAAGTCATAACAAAGAGATGACGCTTATTGAGACCTAGCATACCGTAAAGCCCCAGCTCCTTGGAGCGATTCTTCATGACAAATTGATTGGCATAAAAGACAATAATTCCAGCTGTGATGTTCACAATAACAACCCCTAGGACCAAAACAAGGACAACAGAGCTGGCACCTGTCATTTTAGATAGATTGGGGTTAAAAGCCAAGGAGTTGAAAATATAAGAAATGGCTACAGCCACACAGGTAGCCAGTGCAAACGGATAATAGAGACGGCGGTTCTTAATCAGATTGGATACCGCCAATTTTGCTGCTAATCGAAACACTAGTCCTTCACCTCACTTGCCATAACTGTCAGAGTATCAGAAATCTCTTGGAACATCTGCCGCTCGGTTTTGTCACCGCGGAAGATTTGATTATAGAGAATCCCATCCTTGATAAAGAGCACCCGCTTGGCGCGGCTAGCCGCTGCCGTTGAATGGGTCACCATGAGAATGGTCTGACCGCGTGCATTGATGTCGTCAAAGACATCCAGCAACGCAGCCGAAGACTTGGAATCCAAGGCTCCCGTCGGCTCATCCGCCAGCAGAATCTCAGGGTCTGTGATGATGGCCCGAGCCACTGCTACCCGCTGCTTCTGACCACCGGAAATCTCATAAGGAAACTTCTCTTGCAGCTTGTTAATCCCCAGCTCGTTGCAGGTTGTAACCAGCTTTTGCATCATCTCGGTAATGGGACGGCGAGAGAGGACCATCGGCAGGAGAATATTATCCTTGACCGACAGAGTATCCAGCAGATTGAAATCCTGAAAGACAAAGCCTAATTTCTCCCGGCGGAAGCTGGAAGCTTGGCTGTTTTTGATGGTTGCTGTGTCTGTTCCATTGAGAAAGACGCGGCCCTCAGTTGGCTTGTCCAGCATGGCTAGGATGTTGAGCAGGGTGGATTTCCCAGAGCCTGACTCCCCCATAATGGCGACATATTCGCCTTTTTCTACCGTAAAGTGAATGTCCTTCAGTGCCTCCACTTGGCTGCCATGAAAGCGGGTTTTATAAATTTTTTTCACATGCTGTACGTCTAATAATGTCATACTCGAACCTCTTCTTTATTTAACTTGATACTACTATCATACCGGAAAGACAGACAAGTTTCCATAACCTAATCTTTCATTTTGCCTGCCAATCTTACATTTTTGTCATCTTGTGCCCCAAGTCGGATAAAGAGAAAAGTTAACTGACCTTTCTCTTATCCTTGAATACTGGAATCTCTCAGTGACTGTACTGGAGCCAGAAATAATATTGACTGGAAGCACAGCCTAGGCGTGTCTTCTCGATTTCTTCCTTGGAAATCTTTTGAGCTTTAGGTTTACTTTGGCGATGGTTAAAAAGATTGATTTTCATAGCGGGCCTCCTTCTTGAAATCTGATTATTAGTTTGGAAGATAGTTATCTTCTTTTTCTTTACACTTATAGGATACCGAATTCCCAGACTAGCTGCCATAAGATAACCTTTCATTTTAGCCTGTAAACTTACATTTTTGTCACTTAGAAAAAATAGTTTTTGATTGCCCTTAAACTACGTTAATATCCTTAAATTCAACGATGTATATCGGCTTCTTTCGTCAAGCGCATAAAAAAAACAAGCGTCAATGCTCATTGACACTTGTTTTCTGTTTTATTTTTTAAAACGGATTCCGAAATAAACCCCACAACCAACTATGATAATCAAGCCTATAGCAAGTAGCGTAAAGCTGATTTCTGTACCTGTGAAAGGCAGAACTTTCTTCGAGTTCCCCTTATCTCCAGGTTTATCTTGGTCTTTATCTGTTGGTTTATCTTGATTTGATTTTTTCGGATCTGGATTATCCGTTTCTTTAGACGGCTCTTTGTCTGGACCAGTCGGTTTTGTTTGGTCAGTTACGACTGTTACTGTGCCATCGAGATTCACTTGGAACACAATGTCAGTAACAGCTAGGTAACCAGTTGGGGCTGCAGCTTCATGGAAGGTATATACCCCAGGAGCTAATCCAAGCTCATGCGATGTATTTGCTTCTGAAGTCCATTTCGCTACAGGATTGCCAGTTGCCTCTTTGCCTTGGAAAATTTGAATCTCTGCACCGGCAATCTCAGTACCGCCGAGGTTAACCTTACTGAAGGTCGCCTTACGTGGAAGATCATCATCCTTATCGGTAATAGTCACTTTGGAACCAGCGGTTACGACCTTGTTGTCTTCACCCTTAGCATCCTTCTCACCAACATTGGTCACTTCCACTGTACCATTATGGTTGACTTGGAAGGTGATGTCGGTCACTTTAAGGTAACCCGTTGGAGCCACTTCCTCATGGAAGGTGTAAATCCTTGGAGTCAAGTTGATGTCCTTAGACTTGTTAGCTTCAGATGTCCAGCTTTCAACTGCTGTGCCTTCAGCTTTCTCGCCCTTGTAAATCTTAATCTCTGCACCTGCGATTTCTGTTCCACCAAGGTTGACCTTACTGAAGATAATGGCTTTTGGGCTGTCATCGTCTTTATCCGTTACAGTCACTTTAGAACCGTCAGTCATGACCTTATTGTCTTCACCCTTAGAGTCTTTTTCACCGACATTGGTCACTTCCACTGTACCGTCAATTTTCACTTGGAAAGTGATGTCAGTCACTTTGAGGTAACCAGTCGGTGCCGCTTCCTCATGGAAGGTGTAAGTGCCTGGAGTCAAGTTGATATCCTTAGACTGACTAGCTTCAGATGTCCAGCTTTCGACAGCTGTGCCTTCTGCCTTGTCGCCCTTGTAGATCTTGATTTGAGCTCCTGCGATTTCTGTACCACCAAGGCTAACCTTGCTGAAGGTTATCTTACGTGGAAGGTCATCATCTTTATCGGTTACTGTAACAGTTGAGCCGTTGGTTACGACCTTGTTGTCTTCACCCTTAGAGTCTTTCTCTCCGACATTGGTTACTTCTACTGTTCCATCCGTTTTCACTTGGAAAGTGATGTCAGTCACTTTAAGGTAACCTGTTGGAGCCGCTTCCTCATGGAAAGTGTAAGTACCTGGTGCTAAGTTGATTTCTTTAGACTTACCAGCTTCAGATGTCCAGCTTTCGACTGCGTCACCCTCGGCCTTGTCGCCTTTGAAGATCTTGATTTGTGCACCTGCGATTTCAGTACCGCCGAGATTAACTTTACTGAAAGTAATAGTCTTGGGACTGTCATCGTCTTTATCCGTTACAGTAACTTTAGAACCATCGGTTACGACCTTGTTGTCTTCACCCTTAGAGTCTTTTTCTCCTACGCTAGTCACTTCCACTGTGCCATCATGTTTGACTTGGAATATGATGTCAGTCACTTTAAGGTAACCCGTTGGGGCTGCTTCCTCATGGAAGGTGTAAGTACCTGGTGCTATGTTGATGTCCTTAGACTTGTTTGCTTCGGATGTCCAGCTTTCTACGGCTGTACCTTCTGCCTTATCGCCTTTGAAGATCTTGATTTGTGCACCTGCGATTTCTGTACCACCAAGGTTGACCTTGCTGAAGGTCACCTTACGTGGGAGATCATCGTCCTTATCGGTTACTGTAACAGTTGAGCCGTTTGTTACGACCTTGTTCTCTTCACCCTTAGCGTCTTTTTCTCCTAAACTAGTCACTTCCACTGTGCCATCATGGTTGACTTGGAATGTGATGTCCGTTACTTTGAGGTAGCCTGTTGGGGCTGCTTCCTCATGGAAAGTATAAGTACCTGGAGGCAAGTTCAATTCTTTAGACTTACCAGCTTCAGATGTCCAGCTTTCTACTGGATTGCCTTCTGCCTTATCGCCCTTGTAGATCTTAATTTGAGCTCCTGCGATTTCTGTACCACCTAAGTTGACCTTACTGAAGGTAATCTTACGTGGAAGTTCATCATCCTTATCAGTAATAGTTACTGTTGAACCATTAGTCGTAACGGTGTTAGCTTCACCCTTAGAGTCTTTTTCGCCAATATTGGTCACTTCCACTGTACCGTCATGCTTGACTTGGAAAGTGATATCGGTCACTTTGAGGTAACCGGTTGGGGCTGCTTCCTCATGGAAGGTATAAGTGCCCGGAGGCAAGTTGATGTCCTTTGACTTACCAGCTTCGGATGTCCAGCTTTCGACTGCGTTCCCTTCAGCTTTTTCGCCCTTGTAAATCTTGATTTCCGCACCAGCGATTTCTGTACCGCCGAGGTTGACCTTACTGAAAGTAATGGCTTTCAGACTATTGTCCTCTTTATCGGTTACAGTAAGAACCAAGCCATTTGCTTCAACTGAATCTGTTGCACCTTTAGCATCAACTGTAATGGTACCATCGGAATGAACTGTGAATTTAATATCTTCTACAGCTACAAACCCAGCAGGAGCATGACTTTCTTTCAGAGAATATGTCCCTGGAGCCAATTTTACTACCTTAGATGCGTTGGCTTCGGATGTCCACTCTGCAACAGGTTTAGCTTCAGGACGAATCTGACTGCCTTTGTAGAGTTTCAATTTCGCCCCTGGGATTTCTTTCCCGTTTGGATCTACTTTTTTGATAGTCACATCACGTTCTGAATCGTCGTCCTTGTCTGTTACCTTCAAAGTTGCTCCGTCAGTCACAACCTTGTTGTTTTCACCTTTAGCGTCTTTCTCACCAACGTTTGTCACTTCCACTGTGCCGTCTGTTTTGACTTGGAAAGTGATGTCGGTTACTTTAAGGTAACCAGTTGGAGCGGCTTCCTCATGGAAGGTGTAAATACCAGGCTCCAAATTGATTTCTTTAGACTGATTAGTTTCGGAAGTCCAGCTTTCGACTGCTTGACCCTGCGCTTTGTTGCCTTTGAAAATCTTAATTTGAGCACCAGCAATCTCAGTACCGCCTAGGTTGACCTTACTGAAGGTAATGGCTTTAGGACTATTGTCCTCCTTGTCGGTAATCGTCAGAATTGAACCCGCTGCTTGAACGGTATCTTCTGCTCCTTTTTTCACAAGAGCAACAGTTCCATTAGCACCTACAGTAAATGTGATATCTTCAACATATTGATAACCAGCAGGAGCATTAGCTTCGGTCAGCGTATAGGTTCCTGGAGACAGTTTTATTACTTTAGAAGTGTCAGCCTCAGAAGTCCAGTCTGCAACAGGAGCTTCTTCCTGTTCAACATGATCACCTTTATAGATTTTTAGTTCCGCACCAGGAATTAATTTTCCGTTTGGATCTACCTTTTTGAAGGTTATATCCTGTTCGGTTACCGTCTTCTTATTGACGATTTCACGCGATACAGATTTGTCTGACCCAAAATCCTGGGAACCAATCTTAATTTCCTCAGTTAATTTATCATATCCTGTAGGAGGAGTCACTTCACGGATAGTATAATCATCGCGCAACAAGTCACCTAAGTTGGCATTCCCGTTAGAATCTGTGGTTAATTTTCCGACAACTGCTCCGCTTCGATCACGAACAACTTCAAATTCAGCACCTTGCAGGTTCTCACCATTTTCATTCACCTTATGGAGCTTAATGGTGAAAACATAGCCTTCTCCAACACCGCCAGCAATCTGATAAGAGCGATTTTCAGCTGATGTCGTTGTTTGACCACCATTATAGGTCATGGTAGCACTGTTGGAAACGCGCTCACCATCAACTAGATCGTAATCTGCTTTTGTCTTATAGTCCAGCAAATACCCGAAACCATCCATGTCGCCAAGGTCAATCGTGAATCCATCACCCGCGGCATTCTCCGTGATTTTTGATTGGAAATTAGCTGTCACGTCTTCTGTTGAATCCCGCACCCAATCTCCATTATTCCAGCGCCAAGCAATTTTGTAGACCCGAATTGAGTCCCTCATGATTTTAAAATTAGGCGAGGTAATTTTGTCAGTTATCGTTACTCCGGTATAATGCTCCATATTGCGGTTAATCGCAATATTGTAATGAACCTCGTTCTTACCGTCTTCTGCTGCCTGATAAGAGCTCTTCTCAATTTTTGAGTCATATCTTTTGGGTGGTCCATTATAATGGACGATTCCCGGATACAACATCCGACCTCCTACGGTAAATCCACCATTCAAGTCACCTTCTTGTCTCACAACATCATGGTCAACTCGTGCATAGAAGAAGAATTCTCCTTGGACACCAGACTTTTGCTCAACATAATTTGTATAGGTCAAAGTAATGGTCTTGTTGGTTGAATCCAAAAATCCATTTGCCACTACGTTATCCGAGCCGTCCTTAAGCTCAATAGCTGAAGAGTTCCCAAAAGCATACTCAGAAGGCAAGGTGATTTTTGTCGTATCTCCTTGATGTACTTGGTTATCCGGCAAGACAAACTTTGCGTAAACTCGAAAAGTTTCCCAAATATCAATTCCCTGCGTCAAATCACCACCTGAAGAATTCTTCAGGCTCATCTCAGTGATAACATCACCAAACTCAGCTGCTTGAACCTGAGTAAGAGGAGCAACTGATGGCAAAATGACTCCTAAACAAAGAATAATAAGGTGGAGCAATGCTCTAATCCTTTTGTTCATGCAATTTTCCTTTCTCACAATATTCAGTTTTAAATGTACAATGTAATTGTATACTAACTGAGCTTCCCCATCTTGTCAGTGCCCACTTTCTAAAAAGCGAACATTTATAGATACATTACATCTACATTTTATCATACTATAAGAAAAATGGCTATACACAAAAGGAGATTTTTTTAACATTTGTTTACCTTTTTGTCATTTAGCATGAAGGAATATTTTTCTAACAATTAAACTGTATCGAATGTTTCTTTTATTCAGAATCAAAAAAACCGGAAACAAAGTCCGGTTCTAATCATTTATTTCCTAAATGTCAGGGCATAAAATTTCCCGTCCCAGAGGAGTTTCAACTCCTTCTCTTTGACTCCGGCCGGTATAGCGGCCTCAATTTCTCCCAGATCAACAGTAGCGTCCTTAAAATAGTCCTTGCTGAAGTGGTTCTTCTTATATTGCTGGTCCACATAGTCTGCCGTCTCGTCTGAAATCATAATCTTAGTCCCTGGCTTAGCCACCCGCAGCATTTCCTGCATAGCCTTGGCCTTATCGCTAAAGAAATTAATCCCGCCGATATGATAGACGATGTCAAAGCTATTATCTGCAAAGGGCAGATCCTCCGCACAAGCATGAAAGAGCTGCAGATTGGTCTTCTTGGCGCAGGATTTTTGACATTTTTTCAGCATGCCTTTAGAAATATCTGCCCCAACAAAGTCTAGGCTTTTCAGGTCAATATTCTCAGGAATATAGCACAGGTCGTGGCCTGTTCCGATAGAGACATAAAGAACTGACAAATGCTCCTTCCATTCTATTTCTGACATCAGATCCCTTCTCAACTTGTCGACTGTCTTGCCATAGAGAAAGCCACCCAGCCATTTCTCACTCATATCATACCAGCGAGCAAAACGATTGTACATGGTCATATACTTGGCATTGTCCCCTGAGACATAGTCCGGATTCAGCGCCAGATAGATGTCTCCGTCTTTTTGAAGATCCTCTAACTTCAATCCTGGCTTCAGCTTCTCTTGTATTTTTGTATCTGTCATATCTTCTGTCTCCTTTTTCTATTTGCCATTTATTATAGAGGATTCTGAGACAAAAACAAGAGTTTTTCCGTAAGTGGCTGCCCTGCATGAGTAACTGGAAGAAATTGCTCAATAAGCTGCAAAAAAACTAGACAAAAAATGTGCAAACAAAAGAAGATAAAGCATTCTGCTCTATCCTCTCTTTATTTATTTGCTCAGTCGAGTCTTACGGTAAAGTCCTAAAAGAGCCAGGACTACTAGACCAGCAAGAACTAGTCCAAGGCTTTCAGCAGAGCCAGTCGCAGGAAGAACTTTTTTAGATTTTCCTTGACCGTCTGCTGCTTTATCAGAATCAGATGATGGATTTGAATCTGATGATTGACTTGGCTTGGTACCACCTTGAACCGACCTATCCGGTGTGCTTGGTTCAGTAGGTGCCGCTTGGTCAGTAATGAACAACTTACCGTCTGTATATTCTACAGCATTGCTATTGGCATCTAGGACCGTTACTGAGCCATCTTCATTGACTTGGAAGATAATATCAGTCACAGCCAAGTAACCTGTCGGAGCCGCTTCTTCATGGAAGGTGTAAACACCCGGCTCCAAGTTGATTTCTTTAGATTTGTCAGCTTCTGAAGTCCAAGATGCGACAGGACTGCCCTTGCTTTCCCGTCCCTTGAAAATCAGAATCTGCGCACCAGCAATTTCCTCACCAGCTAGATTGACCTTGCTGAAGGTTATCTGTTTGTCTGTTGGACTTTGAGTTTGCTTATTGACTACATTGACTGCAACCAATCTGCTGTCCCCAGAATCTCCAGATGCCGGACTGCCTACGTTCAAAGTCTTACCAAAATCCGTCGGGCTGATAGTAATATCCTCAGTCAAACGATCATAACCAGCTGGAGCAGTCGTTTCACGCAGGATATAAGTGTCGCGCAGAAGGTTGCCAACCTCTGCATTGCCATCCGCGTCAGTCGTGATGGTACCGACCACCTTATTGGTCGCTTTCCGCACCACTTCAAAGACTGCACCGCTCAGAGAGGCATTAGACTCATCTGTCTTGTGAACCTTCACCTTGAAGTTATAGCCTTCTGACTTTCCGCCAGCAATCTGATAAGAGTATTCATTAGTTACAGACACTGTCTCGGTATTGTTGTAGTTCATAGTAGCCTTATTTCCTACAACTTCTCCATCAGCCAAATCATAGTCAGCCAATGTCTTGTACTCAACTAGGTAGCCGAAACCTTCTACATCTCCGAAGTTGATTGTCAAGCTATCGCCTTCAGCGCCAAAGGTCATTTTAGACTGGAAGTCTGCTGTTACGTCTTCAGTCGAATCACGCGCCCAATCTCCATTATTCCAGCGCCAAGAAACCTTATACACTCGTACAGAGTCTTGAACAATCTTAGCGTTTGTATCACCCAGCTTGTCCGTCACAGAGACATTTTTGTAGTTCCCCATATTACGGTTAATGGCCACATTGTAGCGGATTTCATTCTTAGCATCAGCATCCCACTGAAAAGCACTCTTTTCTAACAGAGACTCATACTTTTTCGGCGGCCCATTATAGTGAATGCTGCCGGCTGGAATCCTATTATTGCCTACCGTGAAAGTAGCTGGAATATCCCTTTCCTCTGTGACAACTTCGTGGTCAATCCGCGAATAGAAGAAAAACTCGCCTCTGACACTGGACTTCTGCTCCACATAGTCTGTGTATGTCAGTGTGATGGTCTTGGCATCGCTATCCAGGACTCCATTAGCCACCAGGGCTCCGCTTTCATCCTTGAGCTCAATAGCTGAAGAATTCCCAAAGGTAAACTCATTCGGCAAATGAATCACTGTTGTATCACCCGCATGGGCTTGGTTGTCCGGCAGGGCAAACTTAGCATAGACGCGGAAGGTCTGCCAGATATCTACACCATTGGTCAGCTGCTCACCAGAGTTAGTGGTCAGGTGCATCTCAGTGATGACATCATTGAGCTCCGCCGCATGAGCCTTAAGGGTTCCGGCTAGGAAAGGCAGGAACACACCTAGACAGAGAATGATGAGCTGAAACCATACTCTCAGTTTTTTATTCATGCAATCTTCCTTTCTCACAAGTAAAATTTGTTTAAAAGTACAGCGTATTGGCCAGCCAGTCGAACACGTTCTTTTCATGTTTTTCTGCCTTTTTGACAAACACTGGAAAGACAATACTAATTCATTGTACCATATTGACTATTAAAAAACTATAGGAATGCTCACAGGGTTTTATCATAAAAAAGGAGAAAGAAGACGCTAAGCCTTCTCTCTCCTTTATGGTAGGCAAAACAGGCCAAAAGATGACCTAAAAATCATTGAACAACTTCAGCTCTTCTATTTTGACAAAAAAGTCAATCTTTCTGTGACGCACTGGAAGTTGCATCTACCTGATTCTGAGCTGTTTCTTCTTGTTTGGAAGAATTTCTTTCCGTCTTATCTGAAGTGTCGGGCTCTTTCTGTGTATGCCCGCAGGCCGTTAGGATAAAGACAGAAATCAGAGCCAAAAACAAGCTCCCAATTTTCTTGAACCTAGGCATACGAGTCCTCCATTTATGCGAAACTTGATGAGGCTAGCACTTCGCCAAAAATGCCTGCACAGTCTTGACATCTTCTGGAGTTCCGCCTTGGTCAATATCGCAGATATGCTGGAGCCCATATTTTTCGATAATCAAAGCCGTCGCCCCGCAGAAGGTCCGGCCGTGTTTAACAGAGTCACCATTGTTAACAAAACCTTTAATCAGCCCAGGATGTTTCTTGATAAAGCGTTTGGTAGACCAAGGAATTTTCCCAGCACCAGCATTTCGAGTAATGAGAATACAGGGCTCTTCCAGTTTCTCCTTGATGGTCTGGGTCGGATAGCCCAGTGATTCTGCAAATCGTTTACCAATACCAGTATTTGAATCATAAACTACAATCATCTTCATCACCTACTTTCTTAAAAAAAGGATAGCAAACCATGCCGCAAAACCTAAAACCACGACATCTGAGATGAGCATAAGCATGAACTCCAAATCTGGCATCATGTGAATGTACATCAGCAATGACAAAGTTGTCAAAGCCAGTGCCGTCAGCTTAACAACTGCCGGCAAGCCCGGAATCAAAGCTGCTCCTATTAGGATAATAATGAGCCCACCGACTAAAAGTGTCTGAAAATCCATATTTAAACTAATACCTACTGCCACAACTCCGTAGCCAATGGTCAAAAGACCAATCACCACCAGACAGATACCCAAAATAGCCATTCCACTCATGGCAAATCCTCCTTGCTTATTCATTTTTTCCTCACTTTCTATTTTTGAATGAATAGTTCCAATTACTCATTAAAAACTTTCTAAAAAATAATCCACTTTATCTAATTACGTTTCTTCCCATTCCCGAATCACAGGACATAAGACATCACCTCCTTTGTTTGTGAATGAATGATTTTATAAATTCATTCACACTCGCTTCTAAGAAAAGGAATTTCCTCTATTTGGAAAAAATCCCCTTAACAAAATATTTCACTAAAGTCTCAAGACTATCGAAGTAGCCTGAAAATTCCTGCTCCGTGACATGCATGTCTATGTAGTAAATCAAGTCATAAACCTTCATGATCTCAGCTATTTTCTCCTTCGAAAACCCCTCTTCCTGCAAGCGCTGGCTGAAGGTCTGAATCAGAAACTGATGAAAGGCATTGGACGCTCGTCCGGCATCCTGATTATAGTAATCGTGCAGAATCTGAGAAATGCCTGGCTTGTTCCACTCGGCCAGAATTTTATTGGGTGAAATCAACTCAAAAGTGACTGCAAAAAGCTGTTCAACGATTGCCTCGGGCTCCCCCTGCCAGTCCACACGTCGCATGGTTTCCTCACGTATACGGCTATTTTCGGCTACATAAACCTCCAAGAAGATAGCTTCCTTGGACGCATAGTACTTGTAAAAGGACCCGACAGCCATATGGCTCTTCTTAGCAATATCAGAAATTCCAGCTGCCTTATAGCCTTTTTCCGCAAAGACTTCTCTAGCCGCAGCCAGGAGCTCATTTTTTTTATCCATTTCCACGCCTCTTTTGTGAATGAATTTTATTTTGTGTTCATTCATATCTTAACACAATCTTTCCACTTGTCAAGCATTTATGTTATACTATACAAAAAAAGATAGTTTGCTAATCAAATTATTTTTTAGATTATATTTTGGAGGTTGGGCTATGCTCAAGGAAAGACGTAACCAGGGTAGCATCGCCCTACTGGTAATTACTTTTATTTTTCTAGCAGTTGCTGCAGTGATGGGATTTATCCAATACCAAAAAGTCAACACAAAGACTGCCTATGATCGAAATAGCGATCCTGGAGCAGATTCAGCAGTCTATGCTGAAGTGTCATATATTTTTCCAGAGGCTCTGATTGAAGTTGAAGATAATACTCAAGTTTGGCTGGTTGCTTACCAAGACGGATATGTTGGTCTGCAGACTAAAAAAGGGGACAAGCAGATTGCCCAGCTCTTGGAAAAAGAGAAAAAGGGCGAGCTGGAAAAAAATCCTGTCCGAATCGTTGGCTCTTATGTTAATGCTAACTCCCCTAAAAAAAATCAGGGATATATCTCTAATTATGGCAGCCTCGTTCGCGGTCTCCTAGCAGACAATCCCGAAGTCATCACAGTAATGTCAAGCAGCTCCTATATCTCTATCACTGAATTTGAATCTGACAATCTTGCATTCATGTTCTACATTCTGTTTTTGATTGGTCTCTGTGTTTTCTTTGTCGTTATAGGAATTATCGGCCGCAAGAAAAATATCGCTGCCTACGAAGAAATCTATGCAGCCTATACAGAGGCCAAGGACAATCTCAATATCCTGCTGGAGCAAGCTTCTTTCCACGACGATGTGCTGAAAATTGCTGTTTATAAAGACCATCTCATTACCTACTATAGAGGTTTCAAGGCGATTGATCTCAAACAGGTCATCCATCTCTACCACCACATTCTGACCATGCAGCGCGGCTTCGTTGCTTCAAACAGAAACTCAACCTTAGTTGCTATTCGAAACAATCAAAAGAAATACCAAATGCCTTTTAAGAATATTGGTAAAACAACAGACACCAAACTCCAGTCAACCTTTGACTATCTCTACAACCACTTCCCTCATATCCGATTGGGAGTGTAAATGACTATAAAATAAAGCTAGGTTAATCCTAGCTTTAAATCTCAGACAAACTACTTCTAAGTTTGTCTTTTTTATTTTATAAAGCACAAGAAATAATTTTTTATTTACTAAGTATTTGCTCTCATATTTTCAATCCAGAGTATCAATCAGTAATAACTCCAAGTTTCCCTCCACTATTCCCATAGAGCCAACTAATTCCTCCTCAAATATACTTGTTTTGCCATCCTTTCATTGCAATAGTCCAAAATATATTCATTAATCCACTTACCTTTGTTTTGATAGCGTCCCATCTCTTTTTTAGACAATAGTTCTTCAGCTATTTCTTTTGCTTCTTTGTAGTGTTTGTTATGAATCAAAAGAAGCATCATCATTAAATCATGGCTATACATATAGCGATTATCCAATTCCTTGACATTCTTCAAAAAATCTTCAAAAGAAGCTAAGTTATCAATGATTTCTAATACTTCTTCATGGACCTTTTTCCAACGAGCCAATATATATCCTGCAATATCAAGCCCCTCTAACCGTTCTCGTTCAGACGAAAAAACAACAGGGACCCCGATAACTTTAAAGGAACCTACAGCACGCAGACTAATGGGCTCTTGCGAATTCCCTTTCATATCAAAAACATCCCAAAAAACATCATCTATCACAAAAGGTTTGATGTAAGCAATCACAGAAAAACTAAATTCATTATCAGGAAAACCAAATGTAGGAACATAGTAAATAAAATAATCTCGATACTTTAAAAAATAGGTTTCTGATCTACTGTTTAAGTCCAACTGTTTCGATAACTGTTTTATCAACTGTTTGACTTCCTTTTTTTGAGCTTGTGTTGTAGCCATTACTGTTCATTCCCTTTCATTCTATACTCGGTCTAATCACTTCAATTTTTGTACCAGGCGGTATTTTAAAGCCATCTTTGAATATTTCCTTAAGTTTGCCAACACTTCAATCATCTCGCTAATTGGTTGGATTACTTTTATCAAACATTCTACTTGCCATTATGTTCCTGCTGGAAGGCTTCCATTGCTTTGAACTGCTCTAATTCTTTTTCATTGGCTGGTTGCTTGTCCAAGTATTTATACTCAAACAAGTCCATTCGAGCACTTGGACCATAACCACTTTCCAACCATGGCGCATAATCGTAGTCTACTGATAACTTGTTATTTTCGTCTAAATGGATGATACAAATATACCAATCTGCCAAGTCGTTCTCAACAAATACTTTTTTTAATTCTTGTGACTTCTCAAACAATCGATCTGTTTGACTATAAATTTCGAATTTATCTACACCAAAATCTCTAGGAATGTATAAATAATAGTGATATTCATTCTTATATTTAAAATAAAAATAAACTTCTCCACTAAATGTTTTGTCCATTTCAATTACAATATACAAATCATCCCACTCAACTGGAATCATATCGTTGGCTTGATGCACGATTTCGATAATTTTTTCTTTAATTAGTTCTTCCATATTTTCCTCTTTCTAGTTTGCTAAGTTGTAGCTGGCAAATCTTGTCCATTCTAAACCTTATTGACACAAGATTCTTTTTAAAAATCCAAACCAATGACAATCCATTCATCAATGATATCCCAAAAATTTAGGTTGCCTTTAGGAAGCTCTTTGGTAGACCAAAGATAAGCTCCTGTCTCCAGATCTTGGTTTAAATCAAGTACCACATAAGTGCCGATACCATTACTGAAAAAGTTATAGCAAGAGGTCAAATCCATATCCAATTGGTCTTCATATTCCCATTCAAAATCAGAAACTGGATTAATGACTTTCAAAGCATCCAATCCCATACTCTTACTAGTAAAATCATAAAAACCATTATGAATTTTCGTATAGAAATCAATAATACTATTATCAATTTTTTCTATCGGATACTTTATCTTTTCCTTAAATTCTTGTTCAGTTACTGGATTTTTCCCCTCATAGAAAAATTCCATTTTAGTTTTGAAACCAAGAATAGTATACAAAACAGAATATTCATCTCCGATTTTCATCAACTCAATATTAGTTAAATAAGTTTGCAAATAAAGAATGGTATTGCTTAGTTCTCTTGCAAGGTATTTTCTCCATTCTTCTAAAATAGCTGCTTTTCTATCTTCCAAATTATCAGTTAGAAAAGCAACTTTCCAATATTCTGGAATGGGAGCATTCAAAATAGTTGATTCATCGGTTACAAACTCCACTTTCTTTTCAGACGATAGCGTATATTTGTTTAAAAATGCAATCTTTTCATTTACCATTTTATCCATCTTCACCTCCGAATTTTTTTAAAATCAACTTATTTGTATCTCTAGTATACCACAAAGCAAATCTCCGAGCTTCTTCAGATAAAAAACCACCTCAGGAGGTGGTTTTTATACATACAAACTATTTTTCATTATATTCTTGCTAGAAAGTTTCATTAGCCTTGAACTATCTTACTTCTTTTTCCCTTCTGCGTTTGTTCAAGGCACTATTAATCTTCTTGGTCTTAAGATTTGTATCCAAGTAAAGATAGAGCCATACAAAGAGATAAATCAGAATAAAATCTAGCCAGAAATGCCAGTTGGCAATTAAAAATCCCCAGTTATTATAGACCATGAAACAGCATACTAAGACTGCGACAGCGGCGAAATGCAGTAAAATCGAGACTGAAAAAGAGAATCGGTCTTCAAGAGTTTTTAACATTGAACTGATGAGCCCAATCAAGCCGCTCATCACCATGACACTGACGATATTACTTGTTGTGGGCGGATGTTTTTGAATAGAGAGCGCAAGGACAATCAGATAGACTGCACTCCCTGTCTGGATGCCCATCAATATAGCGTGTAGACATTTTTTTATACTCATCACTTACCTCCTAGATTCCCAGATATTCCATCAAGAGTTTGACATAGCGACGGCTGACTTCGGTTTTGATTTGATTGGTCAGCTTGGCCGTCATATTGCCAGAAAAGCTGTCAGACAAAGACTCCAGATGGTCAATATTGATGACAGCATGCCGGGAAACCTGGATAAAGTTCGAGCTGCTAATCCGCTGCTGAAAGCGAGTCAAGGTCTCTGTCGTCTGGTAAATGCCTTCTCTGCTGTAAATCATCAAAGTTGTCTGGTTGATGTCTGCTAGGATTATATCTTCAGTCTTCAGCATGACCAGTTTATCATCCGACTTGATAGGCAGGACACCACTAGGCCCTGCCTTGTACTGCTCTAAATAATCTAAGATGGCCTTGGCTTCTGCCGCTAACTGGTCTGCCTTGACCACAACCAGCGGATCCTTGGATGAAATGGTTGGATCTGTTTCAAATTTTGCTTGCAAGAGGAAGCTCCCTATTCACATTCTATTGTAGTTTCAGCCGGCGGATGGCAATCATATTTTGCACCATCCAAATAAGCGCTGTTGCAACTAAAACTACTCCAACTATATAGAAAGTTTCTGTCCTTGTCAAGAGCTCCTGCCATTCAATGCGAATTCCCATTGTTTTTTCAAAAGCTGCTTGAGGCTGGCTGTTATTGGCGAAAGTATTTGCTAGACTTTCCTTCATGAGAACCTGTCTAAAAAGAGATGTCATGTAGTTAGAAGGCGTAAGCTTCATTAGATTTTGCGCCATTTTCGGCAAGGTTCCAATGGGTATATAGGTCCCCACTAGAAAACCAGAGGTGGCTCCGACTACTGTCGCCAATTTCCCTAAAC
Source organism: Streptococcus sanguinis (assembly GCF_026781265.1). Lineage (GTDB taxonomy): Bacteria > Bacillota > Bacilli > Lactobacillales > Streptococcaceae > Streptococcus > Streptococcus sanguinis_T. The sequence continues at coordinate 132,994 of NZ_JAKUVC010000004.1, read as the reverse complement.
TATCCACTGATTTGAAACATTGAACAATCAGAGCATTTATCAGTGTGGCCAAGAGGCTGTTTAAGAGCATCAGAAGAACCAGGTAAGGAAGGATTCCCCACTCAAAGGAAATGTTATCCGCCAGCGTAAAATAGCTGAGCATAAAGGCAAACATAATGACCTGCATCAAAAAGCCGATAATGACAGAGCTGACAAGATAACTAAGCTGCAAGCCCCATGGTCCCAAGTCTGTGATAAAGAGATCGTCTGTCACCTTCCGCTCCCGGTCTTCGACCTGCCGAGAGAAAGCTGCCAAGGTGGTCGTTAATCCTGTAACTGCTAACACGCCGCTAATCAACCAGAAGTCGAGCAGCTCTTTAGCATGGCTACTTTCTAACCAAGACCCTTTCATGTTGTCCTTTAGAAAGACCAGATATAAAACAAAGGGAATAATGGCTCCGAAGAGGGACAAAATTACCCCACTGCGGTTTCGGAAATAAAGTAAAAAATTACGTTTGATCAACATTAACATTTAACGTACCTCTCTTCCTGTCAGTGCCATAAAGGCATCGTCCATGGTTCCGGGTTGGAATTCAAATTGTTCGATATAGGGACCAGCCTGAGCCAATAAGATCAGAGCTTCTTGAGTCGTTTTAGGATGGAGGATAAATTCTCCTTCCTTGACCTGCTCCCAAGCGCAGCCTCTTGGCAAACTTTTCTCTAAACTTACTGAGTCTTGACTCAAAATCCGTAAGACATTACGGGCATAGTTTCCCTTAATCTGGTCGGCGGAGCCTTGGGCAATGACCTGACCATGATCTACGATATAAATCTTATCCGCATCGTCGGCTTCATTGAGATAGTGGGTTGTCAAGACAATGGTCATCTGCTCTTCTTTCTGAATTTGTTTGAGTAGGCTCCAAATACTTTCCCGAGTCTGAATGTCCAGGCCTGTCGTAGGCTCATCTAGAAAAAGCAGGTCGGGACTATTGAGCAGGGCTCGCGCAATGTCCACCCGACGCTTTTGACCACCGGACAGTGTCCCATAAGGCTGCTTGACAAAAGCTGACAAGCCCAGCTGAGAGACCAAGCGATCGATTCTACCTGCCGGCATCTCCTTGTACTGCTTGGCTCTAATCTGCAGGTTTTCAAGCACTGTCAAATGGTCATCCAAAACACTATCCTGAAAAACCACGCCCAGCTTAAGCTTTTCAGCATAGTAAATCTGCCCGGATGTTGGCTGCAAGAGACCAATCAGCATCTGAATGGTCGTGGATTTTCCAGCGCCATTTGGTCCTAAAATAGCTGTGAAACTGCCTCTCTCAATCTGAATATCGAGACCATTGATAGCCACCTTATCGCCATAAACCTTGCTAAGATTTTTCGTTTCTACTAACATGATCTTTTCTCCTTTTCTTTACTTCTGAGACTATGATAGCAAGTCTTTTTTGAAAAATCTCAGCTTTTTGGACAAGCGGTAAAATGAGGGAGATGAGTGGTAAAAATCCAGACATAAAAAATCCCCGACATCTGGTCAGGGATTTGCTCTTAGAGGGCGACAATCTTGCGGTAGCTTCGTGAAGTCAGCAGAAATACCAGAATATAGGTCAGAAGGAAGACTCCGCAAGTTGCAAGTGTTGTCTGAATTAAGAGAGGAAGATTGGTCACACCTAGTAGAGCAACTATCAAGCGCAGCATATGAAAGACCGCTGCTACATGTAGAAAAGCAAAAATGAGAGGTAGGAAGAAAACAGTCAAAATCTGCTTACGAATGGTACTTCTAGTCTGCTTTTCATCTAGACCAACCTTTTGCAAGATGATAAAACCACCTCGGTCTTCATATCCTTCAGAGATTTGCTTGTAGTAAATCACGAGAACAGCTCCTAGAAGGAAGATAACAGAGAGGAAGACACCGATGAAGAGCAAGGTTCCAGTAAGTTCTTGATAGCTCTTTTCTGCACTATAACGGTCACTAGCCATTGCGAAGCTACCATCTTGAGCTTGTTCCTGATCCAAAGTGTCCCTCAACCCCAGTTGGACTTGCTCGACAAACTTTTTACTGCCCTTAGTCTCTGAAGCAACTCCAATGTAGTAGTAATGATCCACATCGAGATTAACCTCTTTGCTATCATTGACCACCATATAGAGACCCTGCTCCATGGTCACATCGTTTGGATTAGGAATTTCCCCATGCGTGAAATTCGACGATAAAAGCTGCTTAATCTTCCAGTCCTTTCCATTCACTCGGAGAGGCTTGTCCTTATTTAAGGAAATATTTTTTCCATAGACAAGAGTTTCATTGTCTGCCAAATCTATCTTTTCCCCTGTCATTTTTTCATAATCCTGACGATTAATGACCGTAATCGTGCCTGCAGATTTGGTCAAGATACTTGTATCCGACTCCAGCTCGCTTTGCATTGGAACTGTCACATCATTATCAGCTAATTTCATGATGAAGGCTGATTGGTAGAGATAGGTAGTATAGCTTGGCTTCTTCAGACCAGTGTCCTGAGCGACTTGCTGAACCTTTTCCAACAGAGCCTCCTTCTGATCGGTCGATTTCGGCAAGACGATGCTGACATTATAATCCTTCGGATGCAAGGTAGTAATATAATCCTGACCCCCAACATAGATATTGATTGTACCAACCAGAGTCACTAAGAGCATGGTAGATAGAATGGAGATAGTTGCCAATCCTGCTGCATTTTTACGCATCCGCGAGATGAGATTAGAAACAGAAATGAAATTCTGCGTTTTATAGTAGTAGCCTTTGCGCTTTTTGAGAAATTTCAATAGTGTAATTGAACCTGCATTAAAAAGCAGATAGGTCGCTAGAATAACCATGACCACAGCTATAAAGAAATTGCCGATAGCAGCGACAGGTTTGGTAACGGTCAAAGCCATATAATAAGCTACACCCATGAGCAGGAGCCCCAGCAAGGTTTGCAGAAAAAGGAAGCGTCCCTTCTTCTCGCCAGCTTTCTTTTCTTTCATTAGGTTAAGAGAGCTATAGCGTAGAAGTCGGGTAGAGTTGAGCAACAAAATCACTGCAAAAGCGACACCCAGACTGACTAGAGTCATCCAGACATTCTGCCATTGGAAGGTTGAGGCAAGAACTGCCGGCATTCCCATCAATTTCAAAAGGACTGCGTAAAGCATCTTGTCCAAAGCTAAGCCAGACAAGACTCCCAGACCGACTGTAGCCAGATAAAAGACACAGAGTTCAAAGAAGGTCATGACTAGCAGATGCTTTTTCTCCATGCCTAGCAGACTATAGACTCCCAACTCTCGGGAGCGGTTTTTCATAACAAAGCTATTAGCATAGGTAATGAGGATAAGGACGGCAATCTGAATGACATGGATACCAAACTGCAAGGTCATGCGAGCAGCCGCACCGCCATAAGAGGCCTCCATGTTGGGGCTATGAGCCAGTGAGACAAAACTATACAAAATCGCTGTTGCAAGTACCGTCGCCAAAGCAAATGGATAATACAAACTGCGATTTTTAACCAGATTGGACAAAGCCAGTTTACTCGTTAGTTTGAACATAATTGCCCACCTCACTTGCCATAACTGTCAGAGTATCAGAAATCTCTTGGAACATCTGCCGCTCGGTCTTGTCGCCACGGAAGATTTGATTATAAAGAATTCCATCCTTGATAAAGAGCACCCGCTTGGCGCGGCTAGCCGCTGCAGTTGAGTGGGTCACCATGAGAATGGTTTGACCGCGGGCATTGATGTCATCAAAGACATCCAGCAACGCCGCCGAAGACTTGGAATCCAAGGCTCCTGTCGGCTCATCCGCCAGCAGAATCTCAGGATCTGTGATGATGGCCCGAGCCACTGCAACTCTCTGCTTCTGGCCTCCAGAAATCTCATAAGGAAACTTCTCTTGCAGCTTGTTAATTCCCAGCTCCTTGCAGGTTGTCACCAGCTTTTGCATCATCTCGGTAATGGGACGGCGAGAGAGGACCAAAGGCAGTAGAATATTATCCTTGACCGACAGAGTATCCAGCAGATTGAAATCCTGAAAGACAAAACCTAATTTCTCCCAGCGGAAGCTGGAAGCCTGGCTGTTTTTGATGGTTGCTGTGTCAGTTCCGTTGAGAAAGACGCGGCCCTCAGTCGGCTTGTCCAACATGGCTAAGATGTTGAGCAGGGTGGATTTCCCAGAACCTGACTCCCCCATGATGGCGACATATTCGCCCTTTTCTACCGTAAAGTGAATGTCTTTCAAGGCCTCTACTTGGCTGCCCTGAAAGCGGGTTTTGTAAATCTTTTTCACGTGTTGTACGTCTAATAATGTCATCTTTAATCCTTTCTGTCTAGCAGGCACCTATCAAAGCCCTGCTTTTAGCAGTTTTATGAACTGCCTCCTAATTGATAAGTCTATTTTATCTCAATACCAACCGTCCTGCCATAACCTAAGCTTACATTTTAAAGTGCAATCTTACACTTTTGTAAGATGAGATGGGCTTTATTTTACCCAAAAGGCAATCAAAGCAATTAGCCAAAGGTGGGCTGGATAGAATATATAGAAGAAATATTTGCTCCACTTGCTGCTGGATCCTCGCTCACCATTGTAGAAGTGCAAGAGAGGAAGAACACTGATAAAGAGCCAGTCTGAATTGTAGAGCAGCATTGTTAGCGTGTCCTGCATGGTTGGATAAATTTGAATACTCATGGCAAAGAGAATTCCCGCCCAAACTACATAGGACAAGTTTCTGAAAAAGACTTGATTTCTAAAAAGGTAGGTCAAGAGCATGAAAGGAAGCAGAGCCATACCACCTTCGCTAAAGAGAAGCCCAGCCAGCAAGACTAATACTCCTACCGTCAGCCGCAAACCACGCTTCCCATCCTTAGCAGCTCCGCCATTGTCAGAAAAGCCAAAGAAAAGACTCAGCATGAGGACCCCGTAGGCCAAGGTCAGGAAGATATTGTGAGTGAGGTAGATGCCCTTTTCCTGAAAGAGGAGCGTCAGGATACAGTTTCCTGTCTGCATCAGGGCTGCCCAAAAGAAGAGCCTCATATTGTAAGCCAGGCGGTTGCGAGTGTGGAGAAAACCTTCCACTGCCATGAAGGCAAATGCTACTCCGACACAGCGGGTTAGGGCATGCAAGACTCCATCCCAGCCGTCCGGCACCAGCCCCGGTATCTGACTGATATGGTCAAAAACCATAAGAAATGCCATGAAGAGCTTCAACTGAAAAGCATTTATACCTTTTGATTTCATTTTTCTGTCTCCTTCTTATTTCTTGACTCTATGATAATAAAAAAGAAAGGTCGGTACCATAACCTAACCTTTCATTTGCTAGTTTTATTCTTACAATTTTGTCACTTTTAAAAATCTTGCAAAGCATCTACCTAAAATAGCACAAAACCTAGCGGCTTTTATGTACACTTTCAGATGTCTGCAACTGTTCTAAAAAGGCTTTGACTGCTTGTCTGTCTGCTTCCGTTCCAGAGCCCTCTATGTTACGAATATGGAGAAGACCATACTGCTCCACTATCTTATCCGTTGCCCCGCAAAAGGTCCGCGGATAACGCTTCTGATTGCCATTGATGACAAAGCCTTTGATTAGATGTCTGTTCTTTCTGATGAAGCGCTTGGTCGTCCACGGAATCTGCCCAGCACCGCTATTTCTGCTGACTAAAATACAGGGTTCCTCCAGCTTTTTCCAGACTGACTGGCTAGGCATTTCCAGACTTTTAGCAAACTTCTTACCCAAACCAGTCAGACTATCATAAACCACTACTAGCAACTTTCTTCCTCCTACTCAAAGATCAATTTCTTCTCAGGAAAGGCGATGGAAACCGTCGTTCCCTGACCAACTTGAGAGTCTATAGCAATCTTGTGTCCTAGCTGATCAGCAATTTTCTTGGACAGATAAAGACCTAAGCCTGAGGACTGCTGGGTCAAACGACCGTTGTAACCTGAGAAACCACGCTCAAAAACCCGCAGCAAATCAGCATTTTGAATGCCCAGACCCGTGTCCTTGATGTAGAGGCTACCCTCGTGAAAATAAATTTCTATACTGCCTTCTTTTGTGTATTTAAGACTATTGGACAGGACCTGCTCCAAAATCACTAAAAACCACTTTTTATCAGTGACAATCGTGTGGTCTAGGTCATGAAGATTGAGGCTGAGTCCTTGCTGAATAAAGAAAAGAGCGTATTTCTTGACAACTTCTCTGACCAAATCAGCCAAATTTTCCTGCTTCAGAACTAGATCGTCATGGAAGCTTTCCAGACGGAGGTACTGGAGCACCAGATGAACGTAGGATTCGATCTTGAAGAGCTCCTGCTCCAGCTGAGACTTGGCTTCCTTATCCTTCAAATCTCCAATCAAAAGTGAACTGGCAGCAATGGGAGTCTTGACTTGATGAACCCAAAGAGTGTAGTAGTCCAGCAAATCATTGTATTTTTCCTGCTCAACCAAGAGCTGATTCTTCTGTTCGTACTCCAGCTCTTCCACTCGTTCCTGCAAGAGCTTTTCTAGAGGAGTCTGAGCCTGAGCGGAGACCTGTAGCTTCTGGCTGCGATAGCTCTTAAAGGCCGTCCAAGCATCTGCTCCGATAAACAAGAAAGACAGAAAAGCCAGCAAGAGCGTAACATATTCCAGCAGACTGCGGTAAGCATCAAAGACAAAGGCAAAAATCAAAATGAAACCTAGCAGCAGAATCAAAAGAGCTAGAAAAAATCGCCGTGAATAAAGGTAAGATTTAAGAAAGAAAAATTTATCCTGTATGTCCATTGATGAGACCGTATCCTATTCCTTTTTTGGTTTCGATGAAGTTTTTCAGTCCGTGCTCTTCAAGCTTCTTACGCAGGCGAGCAACATTGACCGATAGGGTATTGTCATCGATGAAAAAGTCACTGTTCCAGAGTTCCTTCATAAGATCATCACGCGCCACGATACCATCAGAATGCTCGAAGAGAACCCGTAAAATCTGAAATTCGTTCTTTGTCAAGGTCACCACTTTCCCATCAAAGACCAGATCTGTTGACTTGAGATTGAGAATGACACCTTGGTGCTCCAAGAGACTCTGATCGTTTCCGAACTCATAGGAACGGCGCAGCAAGCCCTGAACTTTAGCCAGAAAGACATTATTGTCAAAAGGCTTGGTCACATAGTCATCAGCCCCCATATTGATAGCCATGACAATGTCCATGGACTGATCGCGGGAAGACAGAAACATGATAGGCACCGTTGAAATCTTGCGGATTTCCTGACACCAATGATAGCCGTTAAACAAGGGCAGACCGATATCCATCAGCACCAGATGCGGCTCCTCTCGAACAAAGACAGTCAGCACATCCATAAAGTCCTCGACTGCCACTACCTGAAAGCCCCATTGTTCCAGCATTTTCTTAATCATCTGACGAATGACCGGATCATCTTCTACTAGTAAAATCTTGTGCATCTTTCCCTCCCGATTGCTTGCTAGTAACATTATACCAAAAAATGCGATTGCTTGTTTATCATCCTCAGTCTAAGGTAGGATTTTTCTGGAAAAGAGAAATTCTAGCAAAAAAATATGCTATACTAACTAGTAGAAATTGGAGATATAACATGAGCAATATTTTTAAGTATCTTGAAGAAGTTCAGCATGACAGCATTTATGATAAACCTTTCAATGAACTGGATCTGCTAATTCTGACAGAGCTAACCTACTTGCCTTTTGACCAACTAGTGCACGAAGACATGTCCCCTTACTGCGACTGCCGGCTGCTGGATTTGGCCGACCAAGTACCGCGCGACCTCTCCATAATGGTCAGTAAAAACCGTCTGAAACTGCTAGATTTGGCCGCAGCCTCTATCCGCTTTAAAAATCTAAAACTGATGGGCTATGTCAATGACGTTGACCAAGATCTCCAGAAGCAATTCGCTGCCTTGATTTTCAAAATCAAGCCCGATACATATGTCCTGGTCTTTCGCGGCACAGACGACTCCATTGTCGGCTGGAAGGAAGACTTCCACATGACCTATATGGCTCAAATCCCTGCTCAGAAAATGGCCGCCCGCTACCTGCAGAAAGCCTTAGAAAATCTGCCCGGTAACTTTATCTTAACCGGCCATTCCAAAGGAGGAAACCTGGCTTCTTATGCAGCCAGTCAGATGGTTGCGTCGCTCCAAGACCGTATTGAAGCCATCTACAGCTATGACTCTCCCGGCCTCAATCACTCTGTCACCGAAAGCGATAGCTATCAGGCTGTAGTTGAAAGGATGAAACGCTACCTGCCTCAGAACTCCATCGTCGGCATGATGCTGGAAACACCTAAGGAAGCTAGGATTGTCAAAAGCAGTGCTATCGGCGGCTTTGCCCAGCACGATACCTTTTCGTGGAAAACCAAGGGAGACTCTTTCCTATTGCTGGATACACTAGATGCAGAGAGCCTGCAGATAGACAAAACGTTTAAAAATTGGGTGAGCACCGTTTCAGATGAAGAACTTAAAGACTTTTTCGACCTCTTTTTCGGACTGATTTTGGATGCAGGTATCCAGTCTGTCGACGAACTATCCAATGTTGAAAACTTTAACAAAGTCCTTGATATCCTGAAAAATGCTAAGTCTCTAACAGACCAAGAACGTGACATGCTGCTACGCTTGTCCAAGCTCCTACTGGATATGCGTGTCCAAAGCTGGAAAGACTCCATTAGCTTGCCTAAGCCTTCTGCTATTGGCAAGGATATCCGAGAAAACCTATCACGCTGGAGCAAGCAGTTGTCTTTCGGCCAGTCTGAGACTGACAAAAAGGAAGACACTGCCGCAGAGGTTCAAGAGTAAAATCACAAATCTCTTCTATAGCTAGGCTAACGGAAGACTTGACCTATCCATACCAAAAACAAAACAAGCTCTTATCTTGACAGCTTGTTTTTTCTTTGTTAGAATGTAACAAATATGTTTACAACTAAGTAGTGATAAAATCAGAAAGGAATCCATCATGAAATCTATCAAAGGAATTGCCCTTATCGCTGTCAGCATACTCCTGACCATCTATGCTTGGGCTTCAGCTGGAATGACCAACTTTATCGTACCCGGTCTGGCCTTGACTACCCTTTCGCTGACCTTTTTACTTGCGACTCGGAACGTCCTATTGGAAAAATGGTTCAATGGCATCGAAAAGATGTATGCTTATCATAAGTTTACAGCTATCTTTTCCGTCGTCCTACTTGCTCTCCACAATGTTGCTATGGGCGGTAGTCTCTGGGGATCACATTTAGCAGCCCAGCTTGGTAATGTTGGAATCTATCTCTTTGTCAGTATTGTTCTGGTGGCCTATCTTGGCAAGCACATCAAATATGAGGCTTGGCGCTGGATTCACCGCTTTGTTTATTTGGCCTATATCTTTGGTCTCTTCCACGCCTATATGCTGATGGGCGGTCGACTCCTAACACCGACCTTATTAGGTTTAATAGTCGGATTCTATGTTATCATAGGTTTAGCTTCTGGCTTTTACATCATCTTCCTCTATCAAAGTTTGGCCTTTCGCCATCTGGGAAAAATTCTGCAGGTCAAACGACTGAACCACGATACCGTGGAGTTGAAGATTCAGCTTAGTCAAAAGCTAGACTATCAGTATGGTCAGTTTGCCTTTGTCAAGATTTTCCAAGAAGGATTTGAAAAAGCGCCGCATCCATTCTCTATCTCTGGCGGCCATGACAATATCGTCTACTTTACCATCAAGAACTCTGGAGATCACACTAAGAAACTTTATGACAAGATCCAAGAGGGAACCAAGGTCACCATCGACCGAGCTTATGGTCACATGATTCTTGATCAGGGGCAGGAAAAGCAGATTTGGATTGCTGGTGGGATTGGCATTACTCCCTTCATTTCCTATATCCGTGATAATCCTAATCTGAATCGTCCAGTCAGCTTCTACTACGCTTATACTGGAGCTGAAAATGCTGTTTACCTAGACCTCCTCAAAGACTATGCGGCCAAGAATCCGGAGTTTGACCTTCATTTGGTCGATAGCAAGGTCTCCGGCTATTTGGACTTCAAAAATTATCCTCTGGATAACAAAACCACCGTCTTCATGTACGGACCTGTCAAAATGATGGATAAACTAGCTAACGAATTCAAAAAGACCAATCCTCAAGCAGATCTGGTCTATGAAGGTTTTAAGTTTAAATAAAGAAATCAAAAAGAGGAGTTTAATCCTCTTTTTTAGTCTATTTGGATTCAACAAATTTTGAAAAAGATAAAATTTCTATCACTCAATATCCAAAAATAGACTTTTTAAACTACAAGAATAGACGGAAAAAATTAATTCTAATCAGAATGAGCAAGAAAATAGAAAATCCGATAAACAAATATTTAAAATACTTTTCATTGCTGATGCAACGCTCAACATAGGCTTCTTCAGGATTCTTAGGATTATAGTAAACGACCATATTTGAGCTGACGGGAAATATTTTTTAAAGTCTAGACTCCTATCCGAGCTGTAAACATAGTCACTTGAAAAGACATCTTTTTGGATTTTTCCTGAAGATGCAGGGATAAACTGTTTATACTCAAGCCTTTTTCGATACTGTTTTCCACGGACAGTATATTCTACAAGAGGCAAGGCTACCTGAGGTTGCTCACCATGGCGACTATAGATGGAACTGTTATACCCTACTACTTTGCCTGATATTAAAGATGTAGATTTACTTCTAATAGAAATTTCTTTTCGATAGTGAAGATAGAGTGGAAAAACAATAACTAGCCAGAGTAGCCCAAGCACCACAATCATAAACATAGGATTCATTACTATCTCCTTCGTTACTTTGATATTCAATACATATTGTGTCAAAATTTTCATTGATACCAAATCCTCTATAAGATATCTTTTTGGTCTCAAAAAAATTATCGTTTTTCGATATATTTTTCTTGAAATACAATAAAAAATAGATTATAATAAGAATAAAAGGAAAAGAAAATCTACTGCCGGCTGATTTTCGATAGAGGTAAGCATCATGAAAAAGATTGAATTAAAAAATAACTCTTTGCTCAAAGATATTGTTACTCTATTAAACCTTATCATAGTGGGTTATGCTGCTATTCTGGCCTTTCTTATTATCCTAAGTGTGATTTCTTACACCGGTCTTTCCGACAGGTTGGGAATAAAGCTCAATGTTCAATTTCTGCCCTCAGTTGATTTTTCAAATTTGTGGAGTATTCTAGCCTTTGTTATAAATCTTCTCACAGCTTCTTTGACTATTTATCTCATCTATCTTGCTCGTAATTTCATCAAAAATTTGATTGGTGGAAAGATTTTTGATTCATCAAACACGCAACTAGCTGATAAGGCATGGAAAGTCTTTTTGGCTCTGACCTTTCTTTCCGTTAAGGTTGCTGCATCAGGCAATCCCATCACCCTCCCCTTCTCTTTTAACGCCAGTGTGAGCTTTACACCTCTCTTGGGTGCTCTGATTATTTGGCTGATGATGAAAATTCTGGAAAAAGGGATTGATATAGCTGAAGAGAATGAATTTACCATCTAGGAGGCTGCTATCATGATTATCGTTAATCTTGATGTCCAGCTGGCAAAGAAAAAGATGAAACTGGGTGAACTGGCCGATATCATCGGTATCACCAACGCCAATCTTTCCATTCTCAAAACGGGCAAGGCTAAGGCTATCCGCTTTAGCACCCTCAATGCTATCTGTCAGGCCCTTGATTGCCAGCCTGGAGACATCCTAGAATTTACAGATGATGAAGAATAAAAAAACTCCCGTCCTAGCTGATTTCATTCAGCTAAGGATGGGAGTTTTGCTTTTCTATTCAATCATTTGTGTTTCAGCTAGTTTCTTATACCAGTGAGCGGATTTCTTCGGATAGCGTTCCTGAGTTTCAAAGTCTACGTAGAATAAGCCGTAGCGTTTTTCATAACCGTTAGACCAAGAAAAGACATCCATCAGAGACCAGATAAAGTAGCCCTTTACATTAGCCCCGTCCGCAATCGCGTCGGATAAAACTTCCAGATGCTGCTTGACGTAATCAATCCGAGCATCGTCGTAAACTGTATCGTCCACAAATTCATCTTTATAACCCAGACCATTTTCCGTGATATAAATCTTCTTGTAGTTGGGATAATCTTTCTTAATCCGCATGATTTGGTCATAGAGACCTTTCGGATAGATAATCCAATCCCAATCAGTTTTCGGAATATGGGTTGGAGATTCTCTGCGCCCTACTCCCTTAATCTGGTACTTGGAGCTTCCCTTTTCGCCTTTTCCGTTATGGATAATTTCTGTTTCACCGTCAAAGTCGCGCATCCAGTCACTCATATAGTAGTTGATGCCAAGGAAGTCATTGAGGTCTTTAGCTGCTTCTAGAGCTGCAAAGTCTTCATCTCGTAGATCCAGCTGACCACCATTGACCTTAAGGATATGATTCACTCCTGCCAAAGTTACATCTGAATAGTGTCCCAGATAAGTCGCATCTAGGATAAATTTGTTATGAATAATATCTTCCAACTCTGCCGCTCTGACATCTGCTGGATTTTCTGGATCGTAAGGATATTTTGTCGGAAGTGCATGAACGACACCGATTTCACCCTTGTATCCCTTGTCCTTATAGAGCTTAACGGCACGGGCATGAGAGACCATCATGTTGTGATGGGATTGGAAAACCTTGGCCAAGTCATACTGGATACCCGGAGGGAATTTTCCAACTAAGTACTGACCGTCTCCAATGGGTCCAATTTCATTGAAAGTTGTCCAATAGCGAACTTCTGGAAATTCTTCAAAACAGAAAGCCGCATAGTCCACAAAGTGCTCAATATTTTCCCGATTGAGGAAATCGCCATTTGAATGAAGAGCCTCTGGTGTATCAAAGTGATGAAGGGTCACAAAAGGTTCTACATGACGCTTGTGGCATTCTGCGAAAAGATTATGGTAAAATTCCACACCTTTTGGATTGACCTCGCCATAGCCTGTCGGGAAAATCCGCGACCAAGCAATGGAAATCCGAATCCCATTGACGCCATACTCTTCAGCTAATTTCAGATCCACAGGGTATTTATGGTAAAAGTCACTGGCAGGCTCCGCCGTGTACCAGTAATTATCTTCTAGGTATTTATCCCAGGCAACAGGTCCTTTTCCATCTGTGTGGGTTGCTCCCTCAGCTTGATAGGCCGCTGTTGCACCACCGAAAATAAAATCTTTAGGTAAGCTTTTTGTCATCTTATTTTCCTTTCAATAGAATTTGAGATGAAGGCAAGCTTGATGATATTCTTATCAAGTTGCTTCATCTCACATAAACAGATTTAGTTGTTAAATTGCTCCTGAACGAAGGCAAGCGCCCCTTTACCATCACGAGTGAGCTTGATGTATTGGCCACCTTCAGTCTTAGCTAGCTTGATGCCTAATTTATCTGTTTCAGCCTTCATGTCTTCAAAGTTGGAGGCAACTTGAGGAGCCAGGATAACCAGGTCAAACTCAGGCAGCATTTCACGGTGAGCACCGTAGCCACCCGCTGCTGCTTTGACAGGGACATTGTATTCAGCTGCTGCTTTATTCAAAGCGTTGGCCAGCAATCCACTAGTACCACCACCTGCACAGAGCACCAGAACATTGGTTTCTTCGCTAATATTGTTTTGCGCCGGAGCTTCTTCATCCACTCCTGCTTTTTCAAGGATAGCGTCTGCTTTAACAGTATTAAAGTTAGCTGCTACTTTTTCTTTAAGAGCATCGTTAGCTTTTCCGGAACGTTCTTCTTCTAGGATTTGTTCGTCATAAACCTTGACGAATGGATAGTAAATAATCACATCTACTACGACAAGGAGGGCTGCTAGTACAAAGGACAGAAGCTGGAAGTTGGTACCCAGCACAATTCCCAGAGGTCCAGGTGTCACCCAAGGAAGGTTGGCTGAGAAGGAGTTCATGTTCAAAGTATCAACAAAGAATTTGAAAATCCATACGTTTACGATAGGTGCAAAGATAAATGGAATAAAGAAAATTGGATTCAGTACGATTGGAGCACCAAAGAGAATGGGCTCATTAACACCAAAGAAAGTTGGGACAACAGATGCCCGTCCAATCGCACGGTTGCGCTCAGACTTACAGATCCACATGAAGAGGAATGGAACAATCAAGGTCGCACCAGTACCACCCATGGTAACGATGAACATTTGAGTACCAGAAGTGATGACCTTATCCGCATGCTGACCAGATTGAATCAAGGCCAAGTTAGCATCAATATTGGCATAAGTAATGGCAGCAATGGCAGGCTCAACGATAGACGGACCGTGAATTCCCACGAACCAGAAGAAAGCATAAGCACCAAAGATAAGTGTGATTCCCAGATAGCCATCTGCAGCTGAGAAAAGCGGAGCGAGAAGTGTTCCGATGGATTCAGCAACCGTAACTCCCAGACTTGCTTTAACAAGCAGTTCCAAACCGTAGAGGAGAACGACTGAGACAGTAAATGGAATCAAGTCTTTAAATACTTGAGAAATATTTGGTGGAACTTCTTCTGGCATGCGGATGGTGACATTATTTTTCACACAAACCTTGTAGACATTAACCGTAACAAAAGCTGCGATGAAAGCTGTCAAAAGACCTTTGGTTCCCATGAAGGCAGTCAGGAAGCCACCTTCCTTGGCAGGCTCAGCTGCCATGAGGAGGAAGCCGACCATAGAAGCCAGCATAGTAGACAAGAAGTTAATCTGGTTTGTCGCAGGCAGGTCGCGGTTGACAGAGTCAGTCAGAGCCTTGGCAGTAGTCCCACCCACAAAGAAAGCCAGAATCCCCATCGAATAGCTATAAGGGGTCATTAAGAAAGTTTCAATGTCCTTAGACCAATGGAAGCCCCAAGCATTTGGCACATAGGCAATCAAGATAAAGATAGATGAGAAGAGGATGACTGGCATACCAGCGATAAAGCCATCCCGAATAGCACGGAGATAGATATTCCGAGAAATCTTCTCAAAGAAAGGCTTCCCTTTCTCAATAAGTCCGATGAGTTTGTTCATTATTTTACTCCTCTTTTGTATAGTTCAATCAAATGGTGCATCATGTCTTTTAGCAAGATAGTAGTCATTAAGTGATCTTGGCCGTGCATCATGGTCACGCTGTATGCCAAGTCCTCACCAGCAGCTTCTTTTGTCAAGAGACTGGTCTGAGCGTGGTGAGCTTCAGCGATGCAGCTATTGGCTTCTTCTACCAAGGCATCTGCCTTAGCAAAATCCCCAGCCTCTGCGGCTTTCAAAGCTTCCAGGAGCTTGGAGCGAGCGTCACCAGCGTAGGCCACAATTTCAAAACCGAGCAATGTTACTTCTTCTCTATTCATGAGAGTTCCTCCTTGTATTCTTATGTAAATTATTATTATTATTTTCTATTATAAAAGGCGTTGAATATGCAGCACCAGGTAGACCCGTTCGCTGCGGTAGAGATCAATTCCCGTCTTCTGGGCAATGATGTGGTAAATATCACTTCCGACCTTATAGGCTTGAGGGTAGGTCATTTGGATCTGACTTTCCATTTCCAGCAGGGAAACATTGTCATCACGGCTTCTGTCCAGATAGTCCAAAAAGTAGTTCAGGTGAATCATAAAACGGTCATAAAAGTTGCTGTTTTCTGCACTTCTTTTAATGCCATTTTTCTTCAGCTCTGCCTCAACTGCAGCCAGAATATCTTTTCGCCTGCCCAAGTGACTTTGCCCCTCAGGATTGGTCTCCCCTTCAGCATTGATAAAGTGATAGGCAATGCGATTGACCTCGTCGCTAGGGAAATGATCCAACAACCGCTTGCGGTATATCGCTACTGCTTCCTGAGCAATCTGATAAGGGACAGGGTATTTGTCCGAAGCATCCGGCAGGTCACTCTCCTTGTACCGCCCCTGCTGCACAGCCTGATAAGAACAGTAGATGTGATCTGTCAGCGTGACATAGATATACTCCTGAACAGGATAATCATACTTCTTAGAAAGGGTATCAATCACATCATAGGTCACTGTGATAAAGTCCAGTGGAACATCTTTGAGCAAGGCCACAAAGTTTTCTTTAGACTCTTCCGTTCTTAGGCGAAAGATTTTCTCAATCTTACTTTCCAGAACGATGTCACCCTTCTTTTTATTAAAAGCTATGCCACTGCCAATCAGAACAACCTCTTCACCATTTTCATGTTTGGCTAGAGCAACATTGTTGTTCATAGGATGTATGATTCGATACATATCTCCTCCTCTTCATTTTCTAGGGTTCTGGCAAAAGAAAAAGACCACAAACAAACCGAGGCTATATCTTCCCTCAATTTATTTGCGGTCACGCCTAATCCAACTTAGTAACGCTCACCCTATTCAATTTCTGATTTCATTATAGCATATCAGTCTCAGAATGTAAACCCTTACTTTATTTATTTTTCAATAAATTTTAGACTCTTTCTTTCCAAGAGGTAGCTGTTTTTTGAAGAACCTTGTTGAGCTCATCAATATTTTCAAATCCTGTTGTACGAAGCCACTTGCGAGCTGCTTCTTCACCTTGCTCAATGTAGTCTTTGACACTGCCAGCCCAAGTCGCCCGTCCGCAAAGAACGCCGTTGAAGTTAGCACCTGACTCATGAGCAAACACAAGTGTTTCTTGGAAAAGCTTCGCTGATACACCCGCACTCAAGTAGATGTATGGCAGGTTAGTCGCCTCATCCTGTTCCTTGAAGAAAGCTGCAGCTTGTTCTTTAGTATGCACCACTTCACCATCGCCAAAGCCTTCAACGTATTTAACGTTGACTGGAACTTCTACTTTCAAGACATCAATGTTGAAACGTGGATCTGAGAAGACCTTCATGGCACCGATAACCTTGTGAGGTTTCACTTTCGCGTATTCAGCGCTGGAAGCATCCGCAATCTTTTCATCGTAAGCCAAGATTTCAAGGAAGAAAGGAATATCTTCTGCCACACACTCTGAGCCCACACGCTCGATATAAGCCTGCTTTTGTTGGTTGAGTTCTTCAGAGCTATCTACATCATAGTAAAGGAGGAATTTCACCGCATCCGCACCTTGTTCTTTGATACGTTTTGCTGACCAAACATCCAGACAGTCTGGCAGGCGCTTGGTGCTAGAAGTATCGTAGCCTGTCTTTTCATAGGCCAATAGCAAGCCAGCATTCTTGTCCAAAGCCTTAGTAGCAGGAAGTCCGTACTCAGGATCCAGCAACATAGATGAAGCATAAGGAGTTAGCTCTTCTGCGACCAAAACTTTCAGTTCTTCCATTTGAGCTACTGTTGGTTCTGCTTCCTGGTGTTGAGCCATGAGACGTTTCAAAGCGCCACGTTGGTCAAATGCCAAAGCAGAAATGATGCCATTCTCATCAGAAAGTTTTTCCATGTACTTGCGTTTTTGTTCTGTTAATACCATTCTTTATACCTCTTTTACTGTAATTTGATTATATAGGCCGTCATAGTTTTCAACATTGACATGACCGGTCATTTTTTCTTGGGCATTGAGCATGCCGAGAACGTTAGCTTTTTTGAGCAGAGAAACATCATCTGCTTGATGACTCAAGGCCGAAGAAATTCCTGCAACAGTTGAGTCGCCAGAGCCAACTGGATTGACCACTTGGATTTTAGGAATATCCACTTTATAGAAAGTGTCCCAGTGTTTGGCAAAAGCTCCGTCTGCACCAAGAGATACGATGATCCACTCGATTCCTTCAAATAGCGATTCTGAAAGGACAGCTTTTAACTCATCCAAATCTTTGGAAACTTCGCGACCCAATAACTGAGAAAGTTCTTCGTTATTAGGTTTGATGGCAGTTGGTTTGACATCTGATTTGAGTACAGCTTCCAGAGCTGCTCCAGAGCAATCCAGCACCACCTTATTGCCAGCTTGGTTAGCCATTTCAATCAGCTGAATATAGTAGTCTTTCGGCAGGCCTGCTGGCAGACTGCCCGAGATACTGACAACATCTGCCTCAGCCATCAAAGACCGGAAGTGTTCTTGGAAATCCCTCGCCTCATCCGCTGTAATAGTCGGACCGGCTTCCAGGATTTCTGTTTGCTTGCCTTCGTGTAAGACAGCAATGCAATTTCTCGTATCTCCCGAAATATTATAAAAGAATTGTCTAACATTAGGATGGAGGTTTTGTAATAAGAACTCTCCGTTAGTCCCACCAATCAGTCCCGTCGCAGCGACATTGTCTCCAATTTCCGCCAAGACCCTGGTTACGTTGAGCCCCTTGCCACCTGCTGTCTTACTGACTTCCGCAACACGATTAACAGTATCTATTTTCAATTCTTCTAAAGGATAGGAAATATCGATAGAAGGATTCATGGTCACTGTAAGAATCATCTGGCTACCTCACTAGTCGTGGTACTCTCCACGATCCCATTTTTCAAGAAATTCTGTAAAGAAGTTAGCATCTGCTTGATGAGCATTATGACTTTCAACGTGCTCAATCTTAGCAATCAACTTCTTGTTTTCTTCGGTTGGCTTGTACTCCGCATGAATGAAAGCTTCGATGATGTCACACATAAGGAGCTCACCAGTGATTTTTCCGCCAAAACCGATAACGTTGGCGTTGAGCTCTTCCTTAGCATAGAGAGCCGAGGTCATATCGCGCACCAGAGCTGAGCGGATGCCAGGAACTTTATTTACAGCGTTGTTAATGCCAACACCTGTACCACAGATACAAACACCAAGATCAGCTTGTCCACTAACGACTGCCTCCCCTACTTTTTTACCAAAGATTGGGTAGTGAGTACGTGTATGGTCATAAGTACCAAAATCAAGAACTTCATAGCCTTTTGATTTTAGAAAATCTGAGACTGCCATTTTTTCATTGGTAACGATATGGTCACATCCAATTGCAATTTTCATTTGATTTCTCCTTTTCTTAGCACATCTTGTTGAGCATATCGACCCGGATTTGGTGGCGGCCGCCGTCGTATTTCCCATTGACAAAGCCTTTGGCAATATTCTTAGCCAAACCTTCTCCAACGATTTCAGCTCCCATTGTAATCATGCGAGAGTTGTTATGGCCGCGAGTCATGTAGGCAGAGCGTTCGTCTGAAACTTCCGCTGCGACCATGCCTTTGATTTTGGTCGCTACCATAAATGGACCAGCACCATAAGCGTCAATGACAATACCAAGATTTTCCTCTTGCTTATTCACCTCTGCTGCAACTGCAAGGGTCACATCAACAAAATCCTGACCTTCTTTCGTCACATCGACCACTTCAAAGTTTTCTCCGACAAGAAAATCCTTGACCACATCTTTCAGCTTGCTTCCAGCAGCATCTGCTCCAATAATAATTGCCATGAGCATTCTCCTTTGTTTGATTTTTTGCACAGAATATTGTTTATAAAAAACACTTTCTGTTTCCTATAAGCATACTATACTCCTTTAAAAGCTATTTGTCAACATTTTTTGTTTATTTTAATCAAAATATTTTTAAATGTGATTAAAATAAACAAAAAAGCCCTAAAAAGAGCTTTCTGATTTTTTCATTCATTTAAAATAATCTAGGAAATAATCTTGGTATAGACTTCCAGTTCTTCCTGAGCATTTTCCGACATCTGATCTGTGATAACAGCTGTAATCTCCGACAAAGGACAGATAGAGGTAAAATCTTCCTTGCCAATCTTAGAAGAATCAATCAGTAGATATGTCTCTGTCGAGCGCTCCAAAGCTAGCTTCTGAGTATAGGCCTCTTCAAAGGAAGAGGTCATAATCTGCCCGTTTTTGATACCATTACCACTGAAAAACATCTTAGTAAAGTACATCTTATCCATGATGGCATTGGTCATCTCGCCGACAAAGGCTTGAGTCGCTTCCCGCATTTCTCCGCCTAGAAGAAAGACTTTGAAGGTATCCGACTTCTTCTTCAGAAGATCGTGAAAAATCGGCAGACAATTTGTAATCACGCGCAGATGCTGATTGGTGATTTCCTCAGCCAGCACTTCTACAGAAGTCCCCGGTCCAAGAAAAATAGTATCGCCATCTTCAATCAGCTCCACAGCCTTCTTGGCAACAGTCCGCTTTGCCTCGATATTCTGATAAAGCTTCTCTTCATGAGGGATTTCCCTGTACTTGAGGTGCTGATTACTTTTAGCCCCACCGTGAACACGAGTCAGCAACCCTTTACTTTCCAGCTCAATCAAGTCCCGCCGAACCGTCATATCAGATACCTTCATAGTCTCCACAATATCCGCAACCGTCACCGTTCCCGCTCGATCAACCAGCTTAACTATTTCGTCTTGTCTCTGATTTTTTCCCATACTTTAGCCTCTCTACACATTGGTTTTGTTTATTATAACTCATTTTTCTGTTTTTTTCCATATTTTTTGTTTGTTTTAAACAAAATTGAGGGTTTGCAATATGGTATGGGACATAAAAAAGCGCCTCGCAATGATGTGCAAGGTGCTTTCGCCAGTAGATAGAACGATATATTTGGTAACAATATTCAAAAAGTTATGATTACTATTTATTCATATTTTTAAAGGTCACTTTAGCCTCTGGGTCAATACTAGTCACGATATTTGTATAATAGTCTTCTGCTGATTGTGTGATAAGTTCCTTATATTGCTCAAGATATACTTCTTGTTCCTTATCACTTGTTGCTTTAGCATAATACTCAGCTGTATCAATATTCTCTGTCGCCCCACTTAGCAATTCCCCACTTGTACTATATAATTTATATTGCTCTTTTGATTTATTTATTCCAATAACTTCATACTTTGGAATAGTCAATTCATATTCATGCTCAGCTATTTTCTCAATCTTTATTGCTTTTTTAATACCAAGTTTTGCAGTGTAGTTAAAAATAATAATAGCTTTCTTAACAGATAACGGAATTTTAATATTAGTGCCAGGTATCTTCTTGTCTTTCTCAATCGTTTCAACTTTTTGAATTCCAACATTTAAAAAAACAAGTTCGCTAGCTTTCTCTAAGCGAGTGATTTGCGTATAGATTTGGCTTCGCTCATCTGAAGCGTTTTTCCCTTGGAGAAATCCAATGATATTATAAGTTTTCGCAACAACAAAAAAGATAGCGAGAATGGCTACCACAATCCAGACGTAAATCTTAGCCCCCAAAATTTTTTTTATGAAATCCTTAACTATTTTCATTATACTACTTCCTCCGAATCAAAAATGCTGTTCCAAGGCTAATAATAGCTAGAAAAGCTGCTAAATAAGGATTCAGCGGAAAGAGAATGACAATTAAAAGCAACAACAAAACAAGTGATGCAATTTTTACTATTTTCATAATATAACTCCTAAAACTTTTTCAATAAAAATTATATAAATATATATAGCTTTTGTCAAGCGGTTTCAAAGAAAATATTACATCA
This sequence comes from Streptococcus sanguinis, assembly GCF_026781265.1. Taxonomy (GTDB): domain Bacteria; phylum Bacillota; class Bacilli; order Lactobacillales; family Streptococcaceae; genus Streptococcus; species Streptococcus sanguinis_T. The sequence continues at coordinate 111,737 of NZ_JAKUVC010000004.1, read as the reverse complement.
AATATCCCCCAGCAGCCTCCTGCTAGGGGATTCTCATTAGATCAAAGATTGCTAGCCAATCAAACTTCCATTTGGGACCTTTTCGTCCACAGTAAGGAGAGTAAGTTGGTTGCCGTGCTCGGCTGATAGAATCATCCCTTGGCTAACATATTTTTTCATCATCTTACGTGGTTTGAGATTAGCTACGATTTGGACTTTCTTACCGACCAGTTCTTGCTCGTTTGGATAGTATTTAGCAATACCAGAGAGGATTTGGCGGTCCTCACCGTCTCCTGCATCCAAGCGGAACTGAAGAAGCTTATCCGAGCCTTCAACTTTAGACACCTCTTTGACTTCTGCGACACGGATTTCCACCTTATCGAAGTCGTCAAACTTGATTTCCTTGCGGTTAAGTTTGAGCTCGACTTCTTCTGGATTCCATTCTTTTTCAACCTCAGGTTTGTTGCCTTCCATTTGTTCCTTGATATAGGCAATTTCTTCTTCCATATCCAGACGAGGGAAGATTGGTGTCCCTTTCTCTACAACTATCAAGCCTCCTGGAAGCTGGTCAATTGCTAGATTTTCCAGAGAAGGAGCTTGAGGCAAGCCAAGTTGACTGAGGACAGCCTTACTCGTTTCCATCATGAAAGGCTTAATCATGTGTGCCACAACACGAAGACTGGCTGCCAAGTGGCTCATAACTGCTGCCAGTTCTTTGACCTTGGCTTCATCCTTAGCCAGAACCCAAGGAGCTGTTTCATCGATATATTTATTGGTGCGTGAGATGAGCGTCCAGACTGCTTCTAGGGCGCGTGGGTAGTCCACTGCGTCCATGTGTTTGTAGTAGTCAGCAATGGATTCAGCTGCCACCTGAGCCAGCGCTCCATCAAAGTCTGTCACATTTTCTTCATAAGTTGGCACTTGACCATCAAAATACTTATTAATCATAGAAACCGTACGGTTGAGGAGGTTTCCAAGGTCATTGGCCAACTCGTAGTTGATACGACCTACATAATCTTCAGGAGTAAAGGTTCCGTCTGAACCAACTGGAAGGCTACGCATGAGGTAATAACGAAGGGGATCTAGTCCAAAACGCTCTATCAACATTTCAGGATAGACAACGTTCCCTTTAGACTTAGACATCTTGCCGTCTTTCATAACAAACCACCCATGACCAATCAAACGTTCTGGTAATTTGATATCCAACATCATAAGAAGAATTGGCCAGTAGATAGAATGGAAACGAAGAATATCTTTTCCGACCATGTGGAATACAGTTCCGTTCCAGAACTTGTCAAAGTTAGCGTGTTCGTCTTGATCAAAGCCGAGAGCTGTCACATAGTTAAGCAGGGCATCAAACCAAACGTAGACAACGTGTTTTGGATTAGATGGGACTGGCACACCCCAGGTAAAGGTTGTCCGAGATACGGCTAGGTCTTCCAAACCTGGCTCAATAAAGTTACGCAACATTTCATTAAGACGACCATCTGGAGTGATGAAGTCAGGATGAGATTTGAAAAATTCTACCAAGTGGTCTTGATACTTGCTGAGACGGAGGAAGTAAGACTCTTCTGATACCCACTCCACTTCATGGCCAGATGGTGCGATTCCGCCTGTTACCTTTCCATTTTCATCACGGAAGACTTCTGCCAGCTGGCTTTCTGTGAAGAATTCCTCATCAGATACAGAATACCAGCCTGAATATTCACCCAAGTAGATATCATCTTGAGCTAAGAGACGTTCAAAGACATCGGCTACAACCTTTTCATGGTAGTCATCGGTCGTCCGGATAAATTTATCATAAGAAATGTCCAACAACTTCCAGAGTTCCTTGACCCCAACTGCCATACCATCGACATAAGCTTGAGGACTAATTCCTGCCTCCTCTGCCTTGGTCTGAATCTTCTGTCCATGCTCGTCAAGACCAGTCAGATAGAAAACATCGTAGCCCATGAGACGCTTGTAGCGAGCCAGAACATCACAAGCAATGGTCGTATAGGCAGAGCCGATATGGAGCTTACCAGATGGGTAATAAATGGGAGTCGTAATATAAAACGATTGTTTTTCAGTCATTTTTTAATCCTTTCAAGGCTAATGAAACCTTTTTTAATAGCACTTCATTATATCATATTTTGTTAGGTTTGCGAAAAGACATTCATTAACAATAAAATCAATTAAAAAACCTAGAAAATATTCTAGGTCTAATAAGTCACAACATTCAAATTACCACTTTCATACTCAGCGATGAAGATATTAGAAATATCGGTGTATCCGTCTTTAGCCAGTCTCTCGACGAACTTTTTTACAATAATTTATGGGAAGTCACGCCTTTCGACGTCCTTTTTATCTATAAATCTTTTGAATTACTGCTATTCGACAACTTCATTGCTATTAAATATATATGATACGAGTCTTTCTAGCTAATTTTTACAAATAAATTTTTGTATTTGATGCTCTTCTAGTGAATTTTTACACAGATTTTTAATATAATGAAGAAAAAGAGGGCTAAAAATAAAAACACATCTTATTAACCAAGCTATTCTAAAATACCTGTCTAGTCTTATGTTTTTGATTTTGCTCATTTTTATACCAGCAGGAAGTTTAGACTTTTGGAAGGGCTGGCTTCTCTTGGGATTGGTCTTTCTACCAATGCTCTTGATTGGAATCCTTCTGTTCCTTTATAAAACTGACCTCCTCAGAAAAAGACTGGAAATGAAAGAGAAAGAAAAGTAACAAAAGCAAATCATTTTTTTGAGTTCTTTACTCTTTCTTGCTACCTTTATCTTAGCTGGTTTAGACTATCGTTTCTCTTGATTTCAAGTCCTCAGCCAAATCACATGGTGTGCAAGTTTCATTTTTCTAGCATCCTATCTCCTCTATGCTGAGGTTCTGTGAGAAAATAACCATTTATTTAGAATTATTGATGTTCAAGACTAGCAAAACGTCATTTCAACTCAGCTTTACGGAATCGTCAGACATCCTATGTATCTAGCAAGCTTTGGCCTGTTTCTGAGCATTCCGCTCATTTTAGGTTCACTTTTAGCTTTCCTTGTCATGCTTCGTTATCTTCCTATTATCAACCAGCGCATAAAAGAAGAAAAAGAGGCTTTCTTAGAAAAGAATCTAGAAGGCTATCAAGAATACAAAAATCAAGTCACTACAAAAGTCATTCCATTCCTATGGTAACAAAGAAAATGACAGGCCCAAAACTCGCCTGCTTAGCCTTTTTTTGGTAAAATAGAAAAAAATAAGTCTAGAAAAGGTACCCTTATGAAACTCATCTCTTGGAATATTGATTCTCTCAACGCCGCATTAACCAGTGATTCTGCCCGCGCTCAGCTCTCTCAGGCTGTCCTTCAAACCTTGCAAGCTGAAAATGCTGATATTATCGCCATTCAGGAAACAAAACTGTCTGCGTCTGGCCCGACAAAAAAACACGTGGAAATCTTGACAAATCTTTTCCCAGACTATGAAAACACTTGGCGCTCCTCCCAAGAGCCGGCCCGCAAAGGCTATGCAGGAACCATGTTCCTCTACAAAAAAGAACTGACGCCGACCGTAATCTTCCCAGAAATCGGCGCTCCGTCAACCATGGATGTCGAAGGCCGCATCATTACGCTGGAATTTGACGGTTTCTTTGTCACTCAAGTTTATACGCCTAATGCTGGCGATGGCCTCAAACGCTTGGATGACCGTCAAGTCTGGGATGCCAAATACGCTGAATACTTGGCAAAACTAGATGAACAAAAACCAGTCCTCGCTACTGGCGACTACAATGTGGCCCACAAAGAAATCGACTTGGCCAATCCAGCTAGCAACCGCCGTTCACCAGGCTTTACTGACGAAGAGCGTGCTGGCTTCACCAACCTGCTGGCTAAAGGCTTTACCGATACCTTCCGCCACTTGCACGGCGATATCCCTAACCAATACACTTGGTGGGCACAGCGCAGCAAGACTTCTAAGATTAACAACACCGGCTGGAGAATCGACTACTGGCTGACCAGCAACCGTGTGGCTGACAAGGTAACCAAGTCTGAAATGATTGACTCTGGTGCGCGCCAAGACCACACACCCATTGTCATGGAGATTGAACTTTAAGGAGAAAAGCGATGGACTATCAGGCTGTCATCCCCGAATTTGTGGTATCCAACATCGAAAAGTCACGCCATTTTTACTGCGACTTACTGGGATTCTCTGTCGAATACGAGCGTCCAGAAGAGAAATTTCTCTTCCTCTCGCTTGAAGACTGCCAACTCATGTTAGAAGAAGGCAGCGCAGAAGAATTAGCCCAACTGACCTATCCTTTCGGACGCGGTGTCAATATTTCCTTTGGCATCGAGGATGTCCCTCAGCTCCACCAAAAACTGCTGGAAGCTGACTATCCTATCCATCGTCCTCTGACAAAAAGAGAATTTCGAGTAGGAGATAGCTTTATTTATCCCCATGAATTTGCGATTTTGGATCCAGATGGTTATTTTTTAAGATTTAGTGAATAAGAAAAGGAGGCTGCTAGCCTCTTTTTCAGTAGGTAAACATGAATTGACAGACCTGTAAATCCAGTGGCAAAAACCTTTGCTAAATCCCATGAAATCAACATGTCAAAGAATTTTGATAGTCATTTTTTGTATAATTGAGTAGAATAAAATCAGAAAGCGAGGAAATCTTATGCAAGTCGGAAAACAAATCCAGCACTATCGTAAAGAGAAAAATTTATCTCAAGACGATTTAGCTGAAATAATCTTTGTCAGCCGTCAATCCATTTCCAACTGGGAACGCGGCGCAACCTATCCTGATATTCAAAATCTGCTCTTACTGAGCAAGGTCTTTGAAGTGTCATTGGACAAACTAGTCAAAGGAGATTTGGAAACCATGAAACAAATTATTCACGACCAAGAATTTATGCGCTATCAAAAAGATGAAGTGGTCTTTAGCTTACTGCTAATTGGCAGTCCTATCATCAGCATTCCCCTAATTCTTTATTTGGATTGGTACGGCATCGCTATTAGTTGCTTGATTTTTGCTATCGCGATGTTCTACGCCCTACGCATTGAGAAATTCAAGAAAAAGCATAATCTTCGTACCTATCGACAGATTGTCGCCTATGATCAAGGACGCAGCCTGAGCGAGATTGAAGAAGCTGAGGAAAGGGGCAAGGCTCCTTACCAAAACATTATCCTTCCTGTTCTATTTAGCCTTGGAATTGGCGCTATTGCTCTGCTATTTTACTGGATCTTACTTACTTTCTTCCCTATCAAATAAAAGCGAAGTCATCAGACCTCGCTTTTTAAATGTCTTTAAAGTTATAGAGTTGCGGATAGTGATCGCACTCGGGATTTTTAGGGTGACAGATGGCTCGGCCAAAGTAAATCATGGCCTGATGAGCAGGCAACCAACGTTCCGGTGGAAGGACATCCATAACTCGCTTTTCTACCTCTAGCGGCGTTGCCGACTTTTTTACGATATCATGGTGCTTGCAGATGCGCTCCACATGGGTATCGACAGCAAAGGCTGGAATACCAAAGCCCACACTCATGACTACATTGGCTGTCTTGCGACCAACACCAGCTAGACTTTCCAATTCCGCCCGCGTTTGTGGTACTTGGCCATCAAAGTCGTCTAAAAGCTGCTGGGCACATTTCTTCAAAAACTTGGCCTTGTTGCGGTAGAGGCCTAGGCGGGAGATGTATTTAGCAATGTCTGCTTCACCAGCCTTAGCCATATCCTGTGGACTCGGATAGGCTTCAAACAGAGCTGGCGTCGCCTTATTGACCGCAGCATCTGTCGTCTGAGCCGACAGCATGACCGCTACCAAAAGCTCAAAGTGATTGCGAAAATCCAGACTGGGCTTGGCGTCAGGGAAGAGAGCGATAATCTCTTCAATGACATGACGAGCCCGTTTTTTTGATAAAACCATGATTCTTCTTTCTAAGATTGAGATAGATTTATTATATCATGAAAGGAAGAAGCATCCAAAAAACTTGATTGAGAATGCAGCTGTTCTTAATACTTTACAAACCTAACTCTCCATACGCCTTCCGGTAGCCAATCTGCAAGATTTGGTTATCTCGAACCAAGAGCGGTCGTTTAATCAGCATGCCGTCTGTCGATAATAAATCTGCAGCTTCCTGAGCTGTCATATGTGGCACCTGTTCTTTTAGTCCCAGTTCACGGTATTTGAGTCCGCTGGTATTGAAAAAGGCCTTGAGCTCAAAGTCTGAGTTCTGAATCCAGTCTAGGAGCTGGTCCCGGCTAGGTGTATTTTGGACAATATCCACCGCTTCAAAATCCACTCCTAATTGAATGAGCTCAGCCTTGGCCTTGCGGCAGGTAGAGCATTTTGGGTATTCGATAAATTGTAACATTGTTTTTCCTCCGTCCCTATGATAGCCCAGCTAGCTCCTTCTTGTCAAGCCGAGACTCATTAGAAAAAGCCGACAAGTGAAAGACTCATCGGCTGGTACAGACGCATTCCATAAAGAAACACCTCTATTTTTCGATTACTTTTTAATCAGACGCACGCGCACAATATTGTCGCTATTCTCAAATTTATCAACCAGCTCCTGAATCTTGCTTTCGTCCGACTCATCCAGATCCAGCAAAGTATAGGCATAATCGCCTTTGGAACGATTGATGATATTATCAATATTGATATTCAAATCACTGACTGCTGTTGAAATCCGAGCTACAATATTCGGTACATTTTTGTTAATCAGGGTAATCCGATAAGGGGCTGAGAGAGCCTGACGGACATTAGGGAAATTCACAGAGTTGATAATCTCTCCTGTTTCCATGAAACGGCGAATGGTTTTCCCAGCCATAATGGCACAGTTGAGCTCAGCTTCCTCTGTCGAGCCGCCCAGATGCGGAAAGACTGTAATCTGCGGATGACGGAGCAGCTCTTCTACACCAAAGTCTGTGATATAGCGTTTGACTACACCAGCTTCTATGGCTTCAAAGAGGGCAGCATTGTCCACCAGCTCTCCACGGGCAAAGTTGATGAGGGTTGTTCCCTTTTGCATAAGACCAAAAGCAGCCTGATCAAAAGTAGCGCGTGTATCCTCAGTCAGGGGCACGTGGATAGTGATATAATCACTCTTCTCAAAGATTTCCTTAATATCCGCTACCCGCTTGACATGGCTAGAGATATTCCAAGCTGTTTCAATGGATACATAAGGATCATAGCCAAGGACGTTCATCCCCAGACGATAGGCATCGTTGGCAATACGGCCTCCGATAGCTCCCAGACCAATGACTCCCAAAGTCTTGTCTGAAATCTCTGTCCCAGCAAACTGCTTCTTACCAGCTTCCACTTGCTTGGGAACATCGTCGCCAGAAAGGCCGTTAGCCCAACTGTTAGCTGCGATATAGTCACGCGCGGACAGGAGAATGGAAGCCAAGACAGCTTCTTTCACCGCATTGGCATTAGCTCCTGGAGTGTTGAAGACCACGATTCCCTGAGCCGTTGCCTGATCTACGGGAATATTATTGGTTCCTGCACCTGCCCGCGCAATGGCTTTGAGCTTGCTTGGAAATTCCTGTCCATGCAGGTTTTGACTACGTAGGATATAAGCATCCGGATTGTCAGACTTGTCTCCGTCAATCTGAAAAGCATTGCCCAGCTCCTTGAGCCCGATTTGATTGATGTTGTTAAAGGTTTTGACACTAAAGACCATAGCTTCCCTCTCTTAAAAATTTTCTTCTTCAAATTTCTGCATAAAGGCAATCAAGTCCTTGACACCTTGGAGCGGAAAGGCATTGTAGAGACTAGCTCTCATGCCGCCTACGCTGCGGTGCCCCTTGATATTCTTGAATCCCGCTGCTGCAGCCTCTTTGTTAAACTTGGCGTCCAGCTCTAGAGTTGGTGATACAAAGGGAATATTGGCTACTGAGCGCTGCTCCTTGTAACGGACTGGACTGCGATAAAAGTCAGACTGCTCAATGAAGTCGTACAAAAGGCCTGATTTTTCACGGTTGCGCTTTTCCATTTCTGCCACACCACCCAGCTCCTTGACCCACTCAAAGACCAGTTTGGCCATATAGATGGCAAAAGTTGGTGGTGTATTGTAAAGAGAGCCATTGTCCGCCTGAATGCGGTAATCCAACATGCTAGATAGAACTGGTTCGTCATCCAGTAGGTCTTCTCGGATGATAACAACTGTCACGCCAGCAGGTCCGATATTCTTCTGAGCCCCAGCATAAATCAAACCGAAATCCTCTACTCGGTACTGAGCAGCCAGGATATTAGAAGACATGTCCGCCACAATCGGTACGCCATTGGTCGCTGGCAGATCATAAATAGCCGTTCCTTCAATAGTATTATTGGTTGTCAGATGCACATAAGCCGCCTGCGGATCAATCTCCTTTTCATCAAAAGAAGGAATTTCCGTGTAATTTAAATCCTCTGATGAAGCCAAAAGAATAGGCTCAAATGGAATGAACTTAGACAGCTTGATTGCTTCGGTGTAAGCTTTCTTTCCCCAAGATCCAGCCACTAGGTAATAGGCCTTGCCGCCTTGTGCTAGATTAAGGGGAATCATACTAAACTGAGTAGAAGCTCCACCCTGCAAGAAGAGCACGCGGTAATTGTCCGGAATATCCATGAGCTCACGCAGCAAGCTCTCAGCTTCTTTGATAATATCGTCAAATTCCTTGGATCGGTGGGACAGCTCCATCACACTCATGCCACTTTGGGCATAGTCTAAAAACTCAGCCTGAGCTTTTTTCAAGACTTCCTTGGGCAATACTGCCGGTCCAGCAGAAAAATTGTAAATCGTCATATCCTACCTCCAAAATTTATTTTGTATATCATATCACAAAGTTTAGAAAATATCTATTTTATTTCAGAAATCTAGCACTTTTTTAGCCAATTCCCGAACATTGTTGAAATATAGATAAGCAAAACCAACTGTCTAATCCAGATAATAAAAAATCCTGAGTTTAAGTCAGGATTAAATAGTCTTACTAAAAAGCTGAGTTACGCTTTTTCCAATTCTAAAAGAGACAACTGGTTGTATTGAGAAATTTCTGAGTTCCTATCAATCCTTATTTTCATGATAAACCGCATAGAGCTCGCTCTTGTTCCTGCCGTATTTTTTGGCCACTTCCTTGATGGCCTGATTTTTTTTGCTGCCGGCTTCAACTAAAAGATGAATTTCGGTTAGGATCTGCTCTTGAGATATTTCTTGTCGAGCATCTTCTGCCGCCCCAGCTACAATCAAGAGACACTCTCCTTTGGGCGGATGTTCAGCCGTATAGGCCAACAAGTCTGAAATCAAACCTCGCTGATACTCTTCATGAATCTTAGTCAGCTCGCGCACCAATACGACTTGGCGGTCACCATAAACTGCCAGCATGTTTTCCAGCGTAGCCCGAACCCGGTGAGGGGATTCGTAGAAAATCTGGGTCTCAGGATAGGATTTTTTGCTAGTGAAAAATTCCTTCTGCTGGCCAGCCTTTCTAGGCAGAAAGCCATAGAAAATATGCGGTTGGGGAGCCAATCCGCTAGCAATCAAGGCTGTTATTCCAGCACTAGGACCAGGAATTGGCACTACAGTAATTCCAGCATCTAGCGCTGCCTGAACCAAATCATGTCCAGGATCAGAAATACTCGGCAGACCAGCATCCGAAACCTGGGCTATATCATTTCCACTTTGAAGCATACCCAAGAGAACTGGAATTTTCTCCTTGGCGTTGTGCTCGTGAAAACTGATCTGTTTAGTCTCAATCTCAAAATGCTTGAGCAGCAGGCCTGTATTTCTCGTATCTTCAGCAGCAATCCTATCAACCTCTTTAAGGGTATTGACCATACGGATGCTCATATCATCCAGATTTCCGATAGGAGTCGCTACCAGATAAAGCTTGCCATAGGCAGTTTCGCCCTTAAAACTTTTTTGAACCTGCATCACTACTCCCTAAATAACAATTCATCGCAGAACATGCACTCTGCGTCATTCTCCCGGCGCTGACCATAGAAATCCGTACAGACATGAAAGCCGTCATAGTAAAGCTTACGCAGATTATCTCGGTTTTTCTTGGTCTTGGTTGGAGCTTCCTTCTCCACCTCTCCCAAGCGCTCCCTCAGCTTGTCATTTTCCAAATGCAGAGCAATATTTTCCTCTACCACACTCTTGAGATTTTTCTTGACAGCTTCCACCTCAGCAAGAGTCACTAAAAGCGTCTGTGAAAAATTATCCAAGGCGTCAAATAAGTCTTTTTTATCCATTTTATACTCCTGTGCTGACTCTTTTTACTTTCCCTTCAAAGTCATATATTCTAAAGCGTTTTGAAAAGATACATTGGCCCGCCACATCTTCCGAGCCAGCAAAAGCTGCTCCAAGGCCTGTCGACCGCTTTCTGTTGCTATGTCCTTATAAAATAACACTTCCAAGAGCTTGAAGACCTGTTCCTGCTTCTCCTTATCATCAGCCAGCTTTGCCAGACGCGAAACCTGCAGAAATGCCTGACTGGAGCGAGTATGAAAATCCTTGACAAAGCGCTCGCATTCGCTGACTAATTCAAAAAAGGCATTATTATGAGCCAAGCTAGCCGCTTCTGACTGAGTCTGACTATAAGCAGCTAGTAGCTCCGCTCGACTTTTAATCAAGCCATCCTGTTCCAAACTGTGCTGCAGAGCAGCTGTATTTTTCAAGAAATGATAAACCTGAGTCCGACTTCGAATCGTCGGCAGAATCAACTGTTCATCAGCAGTCAAGAGAAAGATATAAATCTCGCTCTGTGGCTCCTCAATGACTTTGAGCAAGGAATTGGCTGCATTTACGTGCATCCGATCCGCATCGCAGATAATGAAAGCCTGCCGACTGCCTTCTAAGCCACTTTGAGAGAAATTTCGGACCAGCTCCCGAACTCGGTCTGTTTTGATAATGTTATTAACTGGTCGCACCACAGTTACATCAGAAAAATCTTCCTCTGCAATCAAACGACAAGAACGACAAGACTGACAAGGCCAGACGCCTTGCTTATTCTCGCAAAAGAGACTCTGGGACAGGATTTGAGCCATTTCAAAACTGCCAAAAGCTCCGGTAAACAAGTAGGCGTGACTAAGCCGACTCTGTTCCAAAATATGCTGAAACTGCTCAAACAAGCTGGGCTGGCTTTGCTGTAAATCTTTTATCTTCATGACGGATTCCCAAATCGTTCCTGAATGATGGCCAAACTATCAGCCACTACCTTATCCAAAGGTTGGCTGGCATCCACCTTGACGAAGCGCTCGGGCTCTTTATCAAGAATCGCCAAATAGCCCTGCCGAACCCGCTGATGCAAGTCCAAACCCTCCAGATCAAGCCGATTCACCTCTCGGCTCTCACTCCTAGCGATTCGCGCCAACCCTTCTTCCACATCAATATCAAAATAAAGGGTCAAATCAGGCTTGAGTCCGTCTGTCGCAAACTGATTGAGCCACTCAATATCAGCAACATCAAGACCACGTCCGTAGCCTTGATAGGCCACCGAACTATCGATAAAACGGTCCATCAAGACGATTTTCCCTTGCTCCATAGCTGGTAAAACTCGCTCAGCCAAGTGCTGGCGGCGGCTGGCAATGTACAGCAAGAGCTCAGTCTTTGCATCCATTGCCGTATGACTAGGTTTCAAAATCACTTCACGAATAGCCTCCGCAATCTGGACACCGCCCGGCTCCCGCGTCGTAATCAGACCAGTGCCATAATTTTTCAAAAAAGGAAGCAGGGCTTCCAACACACTCGACTTTCCAGCCCCTTCCGGGCCTTCCAGCGAAATCAAAATACCATTTTTCATCGTTACCTTTAATCTCTAACTTCTAATTTCTTAATCTTTATAAGAAAATGCAGATGCGAATTGCTCTAAAGCTTGGTATAAGCTACTTTTCAGAGTTCGTCCACATTGCTGAGCAGCCTGATAAGAGCGACTCCATCAACTCATTATTTTCATCCCACTCTTTTTTATCTATTGTTTATTTTACCAAAAAAAAAGCTAAAAGCCCATCATAAAAAAAGACTTTAAAAATTTTTTCAAAGTGTTTCATAAAGGCTAGATTTTTGGTAAAATATATTCAGAATAAATTTCTGGAAATCGATTTAGGAGGATGTTATGTTTAAATTAAAAAACGTACTGGCCATCATTTTTGGGGCTGGAATTTTTTCTTTTGGGATTCATTATTTGGTCATTCCCTTTCATTTGTATGAGGGCGGAGCAACGGGTCTGACCTTGATTACCTACTATCTATTTAAAATCCCTGTCTCGACGACCAACCTAGTGATTAACATTCCTCTCTTTATTATTGCATGGAAGCTACTGGGTTCGAGAACCCTATACCTCAGCATTCTAGGGACTTTCTCTGTGTCTGCTTGGCTCAAGATTTTTGAAATGCTGCCAGCTTCTAAACACCTGCAAGACTATTTTATCTCAGCTCTGGACGGCGATGTCTTACTGGCCTGTCTTGGAACGGGGATTGTTATGGGGATTGGACTGGGCATCATCTTCAATGCTGGCGGAACGACGGGCGGTACCGACATTGTAGCCCGCATCTTCAATAAATACACTAGCATTTCCATGGGCAGACTCATGCTGACGGTTGACTTTGTAGTCATTACTTTGGTTCTCCTAGTCTTCAAAGATTTACGTATGGTATCTTACACTCTGATGTTTGTCTTTATCACCTCCCGCGTCATTGACCTGATTGCAGAAGGAGGCTTTGCCGGCAAAGGATTCCTTATCGTTACCAGCAAACCGGCAGAACTGGCTGAAGCTATCAATAACAAGCTGGATCGTGGAGTGACCTACCTCAAGGGGCAAGGCTTCTATAGCAAGCAGGACTTGCAGATTGTCTACTGTGTTGTTTCCCGTAACGAAATGCAACAAATGAAGAAACTTATTAACCAAGTCGACCCATTTGCCTTTACAACTATTACCGAAGCCCATGAGATCTTGGGCGAAGGCTTCACTTTAGATGCCAACAAACAACCTATTGTACGTTAAAAACCTCATCCAATGATGAGGCTTTTTTTATCGCTTATAGTGCTTTTGCTGAAGTATGTGTAATCTCAGCCAGTTCAATCGCATGCTCTTCAAATTTTTTCTTGAGAAGAGCTGTATCTATATTACCAGCTAACTGTACTTCAATGACGACTTTGCCATCCTTGCGTGGGATATTGACGGTATTGGAGATGTTGAGATTTTCTTCCACCAGAAGACGGATTATCTGCTCAAGAACCCCCACCTTATTCTCAGTGACAAAGCGCAGACGGACTCCCTCTTCACCATAGCCAGATACTTCTAAGAAAGCCTTGAAAATATCACGGTCAGTAATAACACCGTAAAGTTGCTCATTGTCTACGACAGGCAAGATACCAATCTTATTTTTCAACATCAGATAGGTCGCATCTTCCAGACTGGCAAACTGAGAGATTGTGACCACATCACGAATCATAACATCACCAACTTTTGTTTTGTTAAGAAGATAGTTCATCTCATAAATGGACAGACTCGTTGCCTTAGACGGACTAGCTTCTGCAATTGTTCCTTCAGTCACCAGTCCCACTAATTGGTCATTCTCAATCACTGGCAGACGGTGGAGTTTCTGCTCACGCATCATATCTGCCGCATGAGCAATCGTTGTATTAGGGCTGATATAAACCACCTTACGCGTCATAAAATCTTTAACTGCCATAAAAGTTCCCTCTACTTCCTATCCATAATTCTTATACTTATTATACTTTATTTTGAAGCTGATTTCAAACGCTTCCAAGGCATGTGCCTAAGTTTTCAAAATTTAGAAAAATCCCGCGATTGGAAAAATTAAAGATAGGCAATGGTCAACTATACTAGCTTAACATTTTGAACTCGCTCTCGCGAATTCCCATCTGCAACCTGAAACAATCCCCTGGGCATCTTGACGAAAACCTTGTTTTCTTTATCTGCAACTTAAAAAGGTCCAATGGACCTTTTCTAACTGTTAAGTTACTACCGTAACTTTCTATCAACAACCTAAAAATGTCTCCCAGACATTTTTAGCCACCTAGATATGCTTTGCGGACTTCGTCAGAAGCGAGGAGCTCTTGGCCTGTTCCGGACAGAACGATTTTACCTGTTTCAAGGACATAACCGCGGTCAGCGATAGAGAGAGCCTTATTTGCATTTTGCTCAATCAAAAGAACTGTTGTGCCTTGCCGCTGGATATCTTGGATAATATCGAAGATTTCCTGGATAAAGATTGGCGCCAAGCCCATAGAAGGCTCATCCAAGAGCAACAGCTTAGGCGTAGACATCAGAGCCCGTCCCATAGCCAGCATCTGCTGCTCACCTCCTGAAAGGGTTGCAGCATCTTGGTTTTTACGCTCTTCCAAGCGTGGGAAACGAGAAAAGACCTTTTTGAGATTGGCTTGATTTTCTTCGCGGTTTGTTTTGAGAAAGGCGCCCATTTCCAAATTCTCCAAAACGGTCAAACCTGGAAAAACATGACGGCCTTCTGGTACTTGCGAAAGTCCAGCTGCTACGATTTTTTGAGCAGGAACTTTTTGAATTTCATTGCCGACAAATTCAATTTTACCAGCACTTGGACGAACCAAGCCTGAAATCGTGCGGAGAATGGTCGTTTTTCCAGCGCCATTGGCACCAATCAGGGAAACGACTTCTCCTTCATTGACTTCAAAGCTGACATCACGGACAGCCTGAATCATGCCATAATGGACAGAGAGATTCTCAACTTTAAGCATGGACATTAGGCTTCACCTCCTAGATAAGCTTCAATAACGCGTTTGTCATTCTTAATTTCATCAGGTGTTCCGTGCGCAATCAAGCGGCCGTACTCCAGCACATAGATTCGCTCAGTGACTTCCATTACCAGACTCATGTCATGCTCAATCAGCATGATGGTAATGTTAAATTCGTTTTTAATCCGTCGAATCAATGCAGTCAGCTCAGCTGTCTCCTGAGGGTTCATCCCGGCAGCCGGTTCATCCAAGAAAAGAATCTTAGGCTCCGTTGCCAGGGCACGAACGATTTCCAAGCGACGCTGCTGACCATAAGCTAAGTTCTTAGCCAAGGTTTCTGCTTCCTTGTCCAAGTCAAAAATTTTCAGCAACTCCAAAGCCTTAGCTTTGAGTTCTTCTTCGTTTTTGTAGTAGGCTGGCAGGCGGAAGAAGGAAGCCAACACATGAGCCTTATGATGATTACCAAAGGCAATCAAAACATTATCCAAAACACTAAGATCTTTGAAGAGCCGGATGTTCTGGAAGGTCCGCCCTAGACCTAAAGCAGCAATCTTGTAAGGAACCTTACCATTGAGCAAGTGGCCATCTAGTGTCACTGTCCCTTCACTCGGCTCATAAACGCCCGTTAAGAGATTGAAAAGGGTCGTTTTTCCTGCACCATTAGGGCCAATCAGACCAACCAGCTCGCCCTCGTTGAGTTCCAAGGTCACATCGCTGACAGCAGTCAGACCGCCAAAGTTTTTAGTTAGATTTTTTACATCAAGAAGTGCCATTATTCTTTGACCTCCTTATTCTTTTTGAAGAGCTTAGACAGACTGAACTCCCAAGTTCCTAAAAGCCCACCTGGACGGAAAATCATGACCAAGATTAAAGCCAAAGAATAGACAATCATCCGAATGCTGGATACATCCTGCAGCAGCATATTGAGAATTCCCAATACTACTGCAGCTACAATGGTTCCAGTCATAGAGCCTAGACCACCAAAAACGACAATAATCAAGATATTGATAGTGTTGGTAAAGGAATAGTCCTTAGGAACAACTGAACCAACGAAGCCAGCTTGAAGAGAGCCAGCAATAGAAGCCGTGATAGCTCCCAAGACAAAGGCTGTCACTTTGATTCTAGTAGTATTAACCCCAACAGACTCGGCAGCAATCTCATCCTCACGGACAGACAGAGTGCTGCGACCGATAGGACTGCGCAGGAAATTCAAGGTCAAAATCGTTGTGATAACAACAAAGACATAGACCATCTGCCAAGACGTAAAAGGCGGAATGGATAGGATACCAGCTGCGCCATTCGTCAAAGTACCGCCATTAATAATCAGAATCCGGATAATCTCTGAGACACCAAGAGTCGCAATCGCGAGATAGTCTCCTTTAAGACGCAGGGTTGGCAAACCAACTGCCAAAGCCACAATACCAGCAATGATAGCTCCAGCCAGCATAGCGATGAAGAAAGCGCCATAAGTTGGCGATTTAGAGCCAATAATGGCTACTGCGTAGGCACCGATAGCCATAAAGCCAGCGTGCCCAAGAGAGAATTGACCTGAGAATCCGACGATGAGGTTGAGCCCCACAGCCAAAATAATATTAATCCCGATCTGCTCTAAGATTTGAATGTAAAAAGCATTAAGAACACCGGCACTAACCAATACTGTCATCAGCAGGTAGCCGATTAGGACAAGGCCAAGCCAGAAAATATTTATCTTTAAATTCTTTTTCATACCTTATACCTTCTCTTTCACATTTTTACCGAGGATACCAGCCGGTCGGATCAGAAGAATGACAATCAAAATCGCATAGACAATGGCATCTCGGAAATCAGATAGTCCAAGCGCTGTCGCAAAAGTTTCCAAAAGACCGATAACAAAACCGCCAAGCGCTGCACCAGGAATGATTCCAATACCACCTAGAACGGCTGCTACAAAGGACTTAATTCCTGGAGTCATCCCCATCAAAGGCTCCAATGAATTATAGTAAAGGGCAATTAGAACACCAGCAGCTCCTGCAAGAGCTGACCCCAAAGCAAAGGTGAAACTGATCGTGCGATTGACATTGATTCCCATTAGCTGAGCAGCATCACTGTCTACGGACACAGCACGCATAGCTTTACCCATCTTTGTCTTCTGCACGATGAACTGCAAAGCCACCATGAGGAAAATCGAAATTCCCAAAATCAGCAATTGAATATTTGAGATAGAAATCGGCCCTAAGTTAAAGCGTACTGTTTTAATAACCTGTGGGAAGGAACGAGTATTGGCACCGACAAAGAAAATCATGCCATACTCAAGGAGAAAAGAAACCCCAATAGCTGTAATCAAAGCCGCAATCCGAGTCGAATTTCTCAGAGGACGATAGGCTAAAAACTCAATAAGCACACCGAGAATCGCTGTCCCAATCATCGCTAAAATAAGAGAAAGGAAGAAATTAAACTTCAGGATATTAATCAAGTAATAACCCATAAAGGCACCAATCATATAGATATCGCCGTGGGCAAAGTTAATCAGCTTAATAATCCCATAAACCATGGTATAACCCAAAGCCAGAAGCGCATAAACACTACCCAGGATTAGACCGTTGACTAATTGTTGGAGCATTAGACACCACTCTTTCTATAATAAAATAAGGAATGGGATAAAAATCAGCAGACTAGGTCGTGATTTTATCATCCCACTCCCAAAATACGAATAATAGTTGATTGAGAAACGAAGAAAATAGATTATAAAACAATACTCTTTCAAATCCGTAGATTCAGAAAGAAATCATCTACTAATTTGCTCAAGCAACAAGAAATAGAAAACAAGTCAAAGACTGGGATAGCCCCAGCCTCATAACTCTTATTCCGCTTTAACTGTTTCTACAGTATCTACTTGACCGTCTTTCAAGCCAATCATCAGAGCGGTTTTCACTGGATTGTGGTCTTTATCAATAGTGATTGAACCAGTTACTCCATCGAAATCTTTAAGCTTAGCCAAGTTGTCTTTGATATCTACAGAAGTTTTAGCGCCTTTAGCTGCTTCAGCTGCCATATAAACAGAGTCATATGCCAGAGCTGCAAACATAGATGGCTCTTCTTTGTACTTAGCTTTGTATGCTTCAACAAACTTCTTAGCTTTTTCTGACATTTCACCAGAAGTTGTAAAGCCAGATACATAGTAAACATTTGTAGCTGCAGCTGGAGTTGCTTGCTCAACGAACTTAGCATCGCCAAAGCCATCAGGACCAACGATTGTTTGGTCAATACCCAAACCACGTGCTTGATTGACAATTTTACCAGCTTCTGTATAGTAACCTGGAACAACCAGAGCATCAAATTCTTTGCCTTTAATCTTTGTCAAAGCAGCTTGGAAGTCTGTATCCTTAGATTGGAAGGTTTCTGTTGCTACAATCTCACCCTTGAATTCCTTCTTGAAGGCATCCGCCATTCCTTTAGCGTAGTCACTGGATTGATCATAGTAAAGAACAACTTTCTTAGCTTTCAAGTTGTCAGTGACATACTTAGAAATGATTTTACCTTGGTAGCTATCAATGAAGGTTGCACGGTAAAGATAATCTTGCTTGTTGGTCAAATCATCCTGTGTCGCACTTGGTGTAATGATTGGTACACCTGCTTTAGCAGCATTTGCTGTAGCTGAAGCTGTAGCTCCAGAAGTCGCAGGTCCAATGATTGCATTTACCTTGCTTTGGGTAACCAAGCTAGTAGTGATGGTCGATGCTTCAGCAGTTTCTGATTTGTTATCCTTATCAGTAACTTCAATCTTCTTGCCATCCACACCGCCAGCAGCGTTGATTTCATCAACTGCCAACTGAGCACCATGTTGTTCAGCTGTACCGTAGGCTGCTACTTCACCTGATTCTTCAAAGTTGAAACCAAATTTAATCGTATCGCCAATTTCTGTACCAGTTGCTGTTGAGTTGTTGTTAGATACTTCTCCACAAGCTGCGAGAAGGGCCGCACTAGCAAAAGCTACTAAGGATAGTGCAAATTTTTTCTTCATTAGGAAATCTCCTTAAGTGATTTATTTGATGATATAGTAAGAATATATCGAATTATCTGACAATTGTCAACCCTTTATAGAAATTTTATCAAATGATAACGTTTTCTTGCTCTCTATACAGGCTTCCAACAAAGTTTTGATCTAGTTCTTTTATATGAGAAATTCGGACTTGCTTAACGTAGCGCTCCTTGGGCAGATTCTCCTGTAAGTTCTGGGCTTCCTCTTGCTTGACATAGAGATGCAGATAGCGATGCTTCTTAGAATGATAAATAATATCCCCAAAATTTGCCAGCTTTTTGGCATCTCGATTATAGTAAAGATAGACAATCAAGCCCACCCTTTCTTCTCTCTCTATCATAAAACTCCTTTCCAGTCCATGTAGTTCTTAGATGATTATAGCAAAGATAGGGCAAAAAAACTAGCCCTGAAAAGCTTTATAGTCAGATTAAAACACCTGAACTTGCTAGCTTGTCAGACTCAAAGCAACAAAAAAGAAGCCGCTTTTGGCTCCTCCTATGTTAGCTCAGATTGCTATTTTCCATGATTTCGTCAATAAAGCCGTATTCCAAGGTTTCCTGAGCACTCATCCAGTAATCACGCTCTGCATCCTTGTGGATTTGCTCAACGGACTTGCCAGAGTTCTCAGCCAAGATTTTTTCCAAGGTATTCCGAGTTCTAAGCAAGTGCTCAGCTACAATAGCTATATCCGTTTGCTGGGTAGCACTTCCAGCTCCGCCCATCGGCTGGTGAATCAGATATTCTGCATTTGGAAGCATGAAGCGTTTGCCCTTGGCACCACTGGAAGCAATGACAGTTCCCATGCTGGCAGCTACACCCATAACAATGGTCTGAACATCAGACTTGATAAAGTTCATAGTGTCCACAATGGCCAAACCTGCGGAAACTGATCCACCCGGCGAATTTACATAGAGATAAATATCTTTAGTATTGTCCTGTGCATCCAAGAAAAGGAGCTGGGCAATGACTGAATTAGCCATATTGTCCTCTACTGGACCCGTCAGCATGATAATCCGATCTTTTAATAGCCGAGAATAAATATCATAGGAGCGCTCTCCTCGGCTGGTTTGTTCAATAACTACAGGAATCATAGTTTTCTCTCTTTCTCTTTTTAAAATTTTCTATCAAACTAGGGAATAGAATTTCAAATTATGGAACTATTATATCCTTTTGGTCAAAAAAGGTCAAATAGAAACTTTTACTTGGTACCGAAAAGACGATCTCCTGCATCTCCCAGTCCTGGTACGATATAACCATGATCATTGAGATGGTCATCCAGAGCAGCTGTGAAAATATCAACATCTGGATGAGCTTCCTGCAAAGCTTTTACTCCTTCAGGCGCTGAAACCAAACATACAAATGTAATGTGGCTAGCACCACGTTTCTTGAGAGAATCCACCGCCAAGATCGCAGAACCACCAGTAGCCAGCATTGGATCTACAACAAAAATCTGACGTTGGTCAATATCTTCTGGCAGCTTGACTAGGTATTCAACCGGTTTCAAGGTTTCCTCATCACGGTACATTCCGATATGCCCGACCTTAGCTGCTGGAACCAAGCTAAGAAGTCCATCCACCATGCCAATACCAGCTCGCAAGATTGGAACAATAGCTAATTTTTTCCCAGCAATCTGCTTTTGAATGGTTTTCGTAATCGGTGTTTCAATTTCGACATCTTCAAGTGGTAAATCGCGCAAAACTTCATATCCCATGAGCATTGCGATTTCATCAACTAATTCACGAAAAGCCTTGGTAGAGGTATCTGTACGACGCAAGATAGACAATTTATGCTGAATAAGCGGATGAGCGATAACTTCTAGTTTTCCCATGATTGGATTTCCTTCTCTCAATTTATTCTTCTTATTATATCAAAAAAAGATTGAAAAGGCTTGCCATAAGCAAACCTTTTCAGAGATTTTCTTAATTCTAGAGCCATTCCTTATAACGTCTGATATATATGTGTTTAACAAGAGTTACGCTAACCATATAAAGCGCAATAATCAAGAAAAGGAAAAGGAAATAAGTGCCATTCAGCGGATTCGTCTTCAGAACTGACGCAAAGAGGCTGTAGGGCAAGGAAGTAACGAAGAGGGCTGCCGCCATGGTCGTCACAATAACGGACAAAGCAGGACGGCTGTGCACAAATGGCAGCTTAGGTGAGCGTAGCATATAGATGACCATGGTCTGGGTCCACATAGACTCAATAAACCAGCCTGTTTGAAAAAGAGTAATAAAGGTCTCTGCCTGCCCACTACCAGCTTGATAGTTACCACCTGTTATCATAGGTACGATAATAAAGTAGAGTACCACATAGGTCAAAACATCAAAAACGGATGAGATTGGCCCGATCCAAGCCATAAAGCGGGTAATGGAGTTGGCTGACCAGATATGAGGTTTCTTGAGAAATTCACTATCCACATTATCAAAGGGTAGAGCAATACAGGACAAGTCATAAACCAGATTGAGGACAATCAGATGAACCGGTGCCATAGGCAGAAAAGGCAGAAAGATACTGGCAAAGAGGAGGGAAAAGATATTCCCAAAGTTGGAACTGACCGTCATCTTGATATACTTGGTCATGTTGGCATAGACCTTGCGCCCCTCTACCAGCCCTTTCTCCAGAACCATGAGATCCTTGTCCAGCAGAATGACATCCGCAGTTTCTTTAGCAATATCGACAGCTGTATCTACTGAAATACCAACATCCGCTACTTTCATAGAGGGAGCATCATTGATGCCATCACCCATGTAACCAACCTTATGTCCATTAGCTTTGAGCTGGAGGATGATCCGAGCTTTTTGGTCAGGTGAGAGTTTGGCAAAGACCGTCGTATTCTCCACTGCTTGGCTCAATTCCTCATCAGATAAAGCATCTACCTCTACACCTAGCAAGATATTATCTACATCAAGGCCAACTTTTTCACAAACTGCCTGAGTAACCTTTTCATTATCACCCGTCAATATCTTTGTGGCAACGCCATACTCAGCCAAGATTTGAATAGCCGGAGCTGCGGATGACTTGGGTGGATCCAGAAAGGCCAGATAGCCTGTCAAAATCATATCGGACTCATCCTTCACCTCATAGTCGTAATCTTCTTCTAAGTCCGACTTATAGCTAACACCAAGCACGCGCAGGCCTTGCTCATTGAGTTGAGCCACTTCTGCAAGGATTTCCTGACGAATCTCTTCAGTCAGTTCCGTAATGCGATTCTTGTATTCTACATGGCTAGAGATCGCCAGCATTTCCTCCAAGGCGCCCTTGGTCACCATGCTGATGACATTTTCATCATCCTTGACAATGACGCTCATGCGACGGCGCTCAAAGTCAAAGGGTAGTTCATCAATCTTCTTAAATGTTTGGTCAAGATCACGAACAATCTCATGCTTCTCCGCTTCTTTCTTCGTCCTGTTGATAATAGCCCGGTCCATGAGATTCTTGAGACCTGTTTGATAATAGGAATTGAGAAAGGCACGACGGAGCACTGCTAAGTCCAAATCACCATGAATATCCAGCGGGTACTCCAAGACTATCTCGTCTTGGGTCAGTGTGCCCGTCTTATCCGTACAAAGGATATCAATAGCTCCTAGGTCTTGAATGGCATTCAGTTTTTTGATCACGACCTTTTCCTGAGCCATAATAATAGACCCTTTAGCTAGGCTAGCTGTGATAATCATCGGTAGCATTTCTGGGGTCAATCCGACCCCAACGCTGAGAGCAAAGACACCCGCTTCCAGCCAGTCTCCATCTGTCAGACCGTTGATGAAGAAAACAACCGGCACCATGACGAGCATCAGACGAATCAAGAGCCAGGAAATGCTATTCATCTCGCGCTCAAAAGAGGTGGGCTCATCGTAGGTGTTCAGCGTCTGCTCAATGGCTCCCATCATGGTCTCATCACCAACCACCAGCACCAGAGCTGTAGCTCGTCCGGAAATAACGTTGGTTCCCATAAAGGCCAGTGACTCTGTTTCTAAAAGGCTATCAAGATTTTGCCCATCTGCCTTGGCCAGACATAACTTTTCTACTGCATCACTTTCCCCTGTCAAGCCGGATTGCTGAACAAAGAAATCACGCGATTCTAGCAACAAGACATCTGCTGGGATCATGTCTCCAGCACTAAGCTTGATGATGTCTCCTACAACAAGCTCATCAATCGGAAGTTCCTGCTCTACTCCTTCACGGATAACCGTAGCTGTATTGACAATAAGACGAGACAGATTGCTAGCAGCGCGATCGCTCCGCAATTCCTGAACAAAGCGAATGCCTCCAGAAATCAGCACTAAAACGACAATGATGATGGAAGTCGTTGGATCTTCCTCACCAGGCTTGGCCAGCCAGACATTAGTTACTAATGATACCAGAGCAATTACCAGTAAGATAACCGTAAAGGGGTTAATGATAGACTCGTAAATTTTCTTCAGAATAGAGTCTTCCTGACCCTTCGTGATGATATTTTCTCCATAGAAGTCACGATTTTCTTCAACCTGCTCTTCTGTCAGGCCACGAAAGGTAGTCTTGTAAATTGCTAGAGTTTCTTTTACAGGAAGCTGCAAAGCAGCAACTAATCTTTCTTTTACTGTTTTCATTGGTTTCTCCTTGATATATGATTGATAATTTTCATACACGGGAACCAATCACTTTATGAGGATAGAACGACACAAATCAGCGATTGGCTGTGTATGTGCGGTTCCGGATAATCGTCAATTTGCATCGCGTATCTCCTTTCTTCTATGTCTTGATTAGCAAGCCATCAACTATTTGCATACTTCAAATATTTTCAGCAAAAAAGAATACCCTACCAATTTCTCGGCAGGGTCGTTTGCATGTCAGGTTATTCGCTTCATTGTTTTAAGCACAGATAAAGCAAGTATTTACCGTTCAAGCTTTAACTCCATAAGGCGATGCAATGAGCTTAGTCTTGACCTTGGCGATCAGGACTGTTAACCAACGAGTAGTGTCTCCACTGCTTTGCGGTAGTCATCCGTATCCTTATGGTAGCCTCACCTACCGATTTTCCACTATTACTATACTCCTCTTTAGAAGGATTGTCAATCATTTTTCTTACTTAAGACAAATTTAAAAACATTTTTTGATTTATTTTGGCAATACCTCTGCAATACGGGAGCAGATTTCTTCAACCATCGTCTCAGGAGCAGCAACATTTAAGCGGGCATGACCTTTACCTTCTTGGCCAAAATCACTTCCTCGATTCAGAACGACCTTAGCCTCTTCTCGCAGCAGCTGGAAAAGCTGGTCATCTGTCAGGCTATAATCTGAAAAATCCAGCCAAATCAGATAGGTTCCTTGAGGCTTCATGACCCGTAGGCGAGGTGCTTCCTTGGCAAAATAATCGACCACAAAATTCACATTTTTCTCAAGAACTTTCTTAAGCTCCATCAACCAAGACCAACCGTAACGATAAGCTGCTTCTGTCGTTAAAAAACCAAGGCCAGGAATTTCATGCTGATTGTTGGCCAGCTGGCGTTTTTTAAACTGATACCGCAAGCTAGGATTCTCAATCACAGCATAGGAATTTTTAGTCCCAGCAATATTAAAGGTCTTAGTCGCACTGGCTAAAATCAAGCTAAAGTCCTTAAAGTCAGGCGAGACAGTATTGAAAGACTGATGTTCATGGCCAAACAGCGTCAAATCTTGATGGATTTCGTCTGAAACCAGGAGAACGCCGTACTTTTGGCAGAGGCGGCCAATTTTCTCTAACACTTCCCGTTCCCAAACTCGACCTCCGGGATTGTGCGGATTGCAAAGAACATAAATCTTGACTTCATTGTTTGCAATGTCCCGCTCTAGCTGCTCAAAATCAATCTGAAAAAGTCCGTCCTGCTCTATCAAAGAATTGGTAATAAGCTGACGATTATTGAGCTTAACACTGCGGGCAAAAGGTGGATAAACTGGAGTGTTGATGAGAACGGCATCGCCTTCCTCGCTAAAGGCTTGAATAGCCGTCGAAATAGCAGGAACAACCCCTTCAATAAATACCAAGGCTTCCCGCTCAAAAGTATAGTCGTGCTCATCCCTCTCCCAATCTAGAACGGCATTGATCAGCTCTTCACTAGCATAGGTATAGCCATAGACTAACTGATTAGCGTAGTCATGAACAGCTTGCTGGATTTCTGGCAGGACTTCAAAGTCCATATCTGCAATCCAGGCTGGCAGGACTTCCCTGTCCTTCTCCGCTTCTTTCCATTTATAAGTATGATGCCCTACACGACAGGGGGCTTTTTCAAAATTATATCTTCCCATATTATTCATTCTCCAAGGCTGCACGTAAATCGTCTACCAAATCTCGACTATCCTCAATTCCAATCGACAGGCGCAGCAAATCATCAGTCAAGCCATAAGAATGACGCACTTCCACTGGAATGTCTGCGTGAGTCTGAGTAGTCGGATAGGTAATCAAGCTCTCCACTCCACCCAAACTTTCCGCAAAGGTAAAGACTTTCAGGTTATTTAGGAGATGAGGAATCTTCCCTTCGTCCACAACTTTAAAGGAAATCATACCACCCTTGCCTGGATAGAGAACCTCTTTTACCGTAGGAGATTTCTTCAGAAAAGCGACTACTTCTTGCGCATTCTGAGTAGAGCGCTCCATACGGAGAGCCAATGTCTTGAGACCGCGCAAAAGCAGATAGCTGTCAAAAGGAGACAGGACTGGCCCAGTTGTATTGAGGTTATAGAATAGCTTGTCATAGATAGTAGTGTCATTGGTCATGATAGCTCCAGCCAAGACATCATTGTGCCCGCCCAGATACTTGGTCGCAGAGTGTAGAACAATATCTGCTCCGTCCTCCAACGGTCTTTGATAAATCGGACTATAGAAGGTATTGTCCACAATGACAGATGCTCCTCGCTCGTGAGCCGCTTGGGAAATGCGGGCAAGGTCAAACTCTACCATAAGAGGATTGGTCGGTGTCTCGATATAGACAATATCTATATCCTCTGTCAGATTATTCAGTAGTTCTTCTTCTGTATTGGCATAGGTAAAGGCAAAGCGCCCTTCTGCTTCAGCTTGGGCAAACCAGCGAAAAGAGCCGCCATAGAGATCCCGAACAGCCAAAACCTTGCTGCCAACTGGAAAGGCGCTAAAGGCTAGCACAATAGCCGACATACCAGAACTAGTTGCTAGTGCATAGTCTGCGCTTTCGATAGCAGCGAGAGTCTCTTCCAAGCTAACCCTCGTTGGATTCTTGGTTCGAGTATAGTCATAACCTGTCGACTGGCCAAACTCAGGGTGCTGGTAGGTCGTTGAAAAATGCAGGGGTGTTGTTAAAGCACCAGTTGTTTCATCTTTTTTTACCCCAGCCTGAGCCAGTAGTGTATTTAATTTTACGTCCTTACTCATATTAACCTTCCAATCCTTCGCTAATATTTCACCCTCTATTGTAACATCTTTTGAAAACATTTTTCTTTTTTCTTTTCAAGAGCTAGCTATAGTTTGAAACTATAATGTTAAAGTTTTAGAAAAACAAAGCTAAAAATTAAAAAGCCTAGTGGCTTTTTAATAGATATGAAAGCGTCGGCGCAAACTGGCTGCTTTTGAACCGATAAAGCGATCCATAAGGCGAACTTTGAGCGCCAGACCGCCATAGACAGCAAGACCGATACCGCCAATCAGAGCTATATAGACAAAACTGGAAATCCGTCCGCTAGGATGGAGAAAGAGGCCAATGAGAAGTTCTGCTACCAAGACAAAGAGGGTCATCAGAACCGTCAGAATCACTGACAGGAGACTTCGTTTAAAGAGGTTCTTAGGATTCAGACCTGTTACCTTGCGAATTTCCTGATACATGAGCAGGGTTGGGATAATCAAGCCAACTGTCGTCGCAAGAAGAGGACCATAAGCTTTGAAAATATAAATCAATGGCACTTGCAGCACCAACTTGACTCCTACTCCATAGAGGAAGTAAATAATAGCTTTTCGATTTTGGAAGAGGGCTTGAATCATCGGAGCCAACACTGTATATAGACTGAGGATAATGGTCTGCAGCATAGCAAAGATGAAAAGACCCAGTGCTAAACTATCTGGTTTGCCATAGAAAACGGTATACAGAGGTTCCGCCACCAAAACAGCACCAATGGTTGCTGGCAGGATAAAGAAAATCAGCATGCTGAGATTATCCTGCACCAAACGGGCAGCCGAGCGGAAATCACCTTTGACATAGTTCTCGGTCAAGAGAGGAATCCCCACACCACCAATAGAGGTCGCCACAGCAATTAAAATCATGGTGACTTTATTAGGATTAGCTGAGAAATAGGCAAACTGAACCAAGAGCTCGGACCTGCTGTGCTTACTAATCCAACTCATGACATGGATAAAGGTAGCTTGGTCAAGAATCTGAAAAAGCTGAATGGCAGATCCTGTAATAATGAAAGGAATGGCTTCACGAATAGTATCCCAGAGGAGGGCACGGCCATTAATCTTTGTAGCATTAACAGGCTTATGAAAGATGGAAGTCAGCATTCCTGTCTTCCAAAGATAGAAGACCAAGACAGCCATACTAGCCAGCATACCGATAAATGCGGCAAAAGTTGACTGGGTAACCGCTTCTACATAGTTGCCAGAACCGATTTTCATGATGAAAAAGGCTGTCAGCAGCATCCAGATAACCCGAATGACCTGCTCCGCAATCTGGCTGATGGCATAGGGCTTGAGATTGTTAAAGCCCTGGAAAAAGCCGCGGATAACACTCATAGATGGAAAAATCAAAACAGCCCAGGACAGACTCTGCATGACTGGCACCAAGTCTGACCCACCGCCAGACATAGAGGCAAAAACTGGTGAGAGCAGGTACATGATGACTGCAAATATAGCTCCCAAAAGCAGCATAAACTTGAGAAACTCTCGGATGAGAGTAAAACTGTGCTCTTCCTTGTCAATGGTATTGTACTTAGCCACCTGCTTGGCCACTGCTACTGGCACGCCGGCTGTCGAAATCAGTAAAAACCAGGCATAGATGTTGTAGCCCATAGTAAAAAGACCGTTGGCCTCGGCGCCGTGCTTGCCCATCCAAATATACCAAGGAATGATATAGATGGCACCCAGAAGACGACTGATAAAATTGCTGGCAGTTAACCAGGCAGTTCCCCGCAGCATCTGCTGCTGCTGGCTTGTTGTTTCTTGGCTCATAGAAAACCTCTGCTATTTATTCTTCTTTTATTATAAACTTTTCCTTGCCTCTTGTAAAACCCAGCCATAAGGTTTACAATAGATTTATGATTAAAATTGAAACCGTATTAGATATTTTAAAAGAAGACCATAATTTTCGTGATATTGTTAAAGACGGAGAATACTTCTTCTCTTATAGTGGCTTGACTTTCGATAGTATTAGTTATGACAGCAGGGAAGCGGATGCCTCTACCCTCTTTTTTGTCAAGGGTGAGGCTTTTAAGAAAGAATTTCTAGAAAAAGCCGTCACAGCTGGCCTGCGCTTTTATATCAGCGAGACAGACTTTCAAGTGGGGATTCCGGTCCTCTTGGTCAACGATGTCAAGCAGGCCATGAGTCTCTTAGCCATGGAATTTTACGACCATCCTGAGAAAAAGCTCAAACTGCTGGCCTTTACTGGCACCAAGGGCAAGACAACTACAGCTTATTTTGCCTATCAAATCCTTTCCCAAAGCCATCGACCTGCCCTGCTCTCAACTATGAACACTACTTTGGATGGCGAGACCTTCTTCAAGTCAACTCTGACTACACCAGAGAGTCTGGATCTTATCAAAATGATGACCCAAGCCCTTGCTAATGGTCGGACTCATCTCATCATGGAAGTTTCCAGCCAGGCTTATCTCAAGAAAAGGGTCTATGGCCTGACCTTTGATGTGGGTGTCTTTCTCAATATCAGCCCCGACCATATCGGCCCCATTGAGCATCCCACCTTTGAAGATTACTTCTACAATAAGCGGCTCTTGATGGACCATAGCCGAGCAGTTATCGTAAACAGCGGCATGGATCATTTCCAAATCGTGAAAGAACAAGTCGCTTCTATGGAACACGATTTCTATGGAGCAGGCTCTAGCAATACCATCATAGATTCTCAGGCTTTCAGCTTTGAAGCTGCTGGCAAGTTAGCTGGCCACTACGATATCCAACTTATCGGCCGATTCAATCAGGAAAATGCAATAGCGGCTGGTCTTGCCTGTCTGCGACTGGGTGCTAGCCTCGAAGACATCAAAAAAGGAATTGCTGCAACCCGAGTCCCAGGCCGTATGGAAGTTCTGACTCATAAAAATGGCGCCAAGGTCTTCGTTGACTATGCTCACAATGGCGTCAGCCTAAGCAACCTGCTGTCTGTGGTACAGGAACATCAGAAGGGCAAGATTATTCTCCTCTTAGGTGCTACAGGCAACAAGGGTGAAAGCCGGCGCAAAGACTTCGGTCTCCTACTTAATCAGCATCCTGAGCTGACCGTTATCTTAACCGCGGACGACCCTAACTATGAAGATCCTCTAGCCATTGCGGAGGAAATCGCATCTTACATCTCCTATCCAGTGGAAAAAATAGCTGACCGTGAAGAAGCCATCAAAAAAGCTCTCAGTCTGACTGAGCGAGAGGGAGATGCCGTCATTCTGGCCGGTAAAGGAGCAGATGCTTACCAAATCGTAGAAGGAGAAAAAGCAGCCTATCCAGGAGACTTTGCCCTAGCAGAAAAGTATTTATAAGAAAAAAGGCGAGCATATCGCCTTTTTATTGTCGTTTTATAAAAATTACCGCCATTTAATCAGAACGTACATCAAGCTGGAGCCAAACATATCCGCCAAGGCGTGCATGAGAAAGAAAGGCAGGAGGTTCTTAACCTTGTACTTGTAAAGGAAATAGTAAAAGAGACCATACACCACTCCGATAACCAATGCCCACAACATGCCCTGATAGGTGTGGAAAGAAATCCGAATGATAGTAGAGTAAGCCAGAGCCCACCACTTATACTTATCCTTAACAGAGGTCATAAGCCCCAGAAAAAAGAATTCCTCATAGAAGCCATTGAGAAGTCCGTAGAGAATAGCCATAGGTGTCAGTTCAGCAAATTTCCTAAAAATTTCTAGCAAGTCCACATAAGACCAGAGAGTTGGTTCAAAGTAATTATACTCGCCGCTCAGTGTCGTCACAATGTCACCAAAGAACCCTACTGCAACAAAAATAAGAGGAGTCCAAAGGAGAACTGACCAGCTCAGACGGATGGGAAGCTGCTTAAAGTCAAAGCGCCGAAACAATAGGTAAAGAATGGTCAAGACCAGCATCAGCAGCTGAAAATTGAAATTGCTAGAAAAAGCCGCTCCTTCAGTGGCTGTATTGGTCACCGTTTCAGTCGCTCCTGTGCTGGCGGCTGGCGCAAAGCTAGCAAGATAAAGCTCCGTTGAGCGGTAAATAAACTGCCCAAACATGAGCAGGGTAATCACAGCAATATCAAACCATCTCAACTCTTTCAACGGCTTTGAGGGGCGTAGGTGTGTCAATCGTTTCATCATCTTTCCTTTCACCACCTGTAAATTCATGTCACCATTGCAGGTTCTTTTTTATATTTCTATCTTAGCATGAAAAGCTTAAATTTTTATTATTTACAATTTTATAAAACTTTTTTATTGCTGCTTACTGCTACCTGTTTCGTTTTTCATCTACAAACAAAAAGTGAAAAAGAAAGATTTGTCCTGTAATTAGACATACAAAAAGAGAGTTGAATGTTCACTCTCTTTTCGCTATTCTTATTTATCCAAGCTGTTTTTGATACCTTCAACGGCACCTTCTACAGCTCCTTTAGCATCTTCAGCAACTTCTTTGGCTTTAGCAACAGTTTTTTCTACAAAGCCTTCTGCTTCTGTCTTGTTATCTCCTGTAACTTTACCCACGCCTTCTTTAACAGCGCCTTTAGCCTCATCGAATTTATTTTCTAGTGACATAATTTTGCCTCCATTCTTTTTTACGGTTTCTGATACCATTTACAGTAGTATAAGTTTTTTCTTTTCAAAGGTCAAATATTCTGCTCATTCTATGAGAAAATCAGTCCAGCTGGAAAGTCAATCTCTCCTTATCAAAGCTGGCCTGTAACTCATACTTGCCTGCTTCGTTTTGCCGGATATAGCCCAAGATTACTAGGCTATCGACAAAAATGTCCCGCCGCTTCTGCATGAGCTCATCCTTGCGGACATACTTGAGAAGAAAGGTCGTCATATACTTAAGTGCATACTCGGGATTGACGTCGCCCAAGACAGCATAGAGAGGCTTTTGTGTCCCAGACAGCGGATATTGGCGCTGCATCTTGTAAAAATA
Organism: Streptococcus sanguinis; assembly: GCF_026781265.1. Classification (GTDB taxonomy): domain Bacteria; phylum Bacillota; class Bacilli; order Lactobacillales; family Streptococcaceae; genus Streptococcus; species Streptococcus sanguinis_T. The sequence continues at coordinate 80,755 of NZ_JAKUVC010000004.1, read as the reverse complement.
ATTAGCCAAGGTCAGCTTATCCCGCTGAAAATCTGTCTCTTCCAGCAAGACCGCCGCATTGGTCTGATTGGAAAGCTGGGTCTCAAAGCGCAGCTCCAAGACTTCCTGATAGAGGGGACTATCATCACGGATAAAGACCTCCTGGTCCAAACGTAAGTCCTCCAAACTTTCCACAAAAGGCAGCGTCAGATAATATCGCTTGTTTTCCCGCCGGATATAGCCTGCCTTGATATAGTCCTCTATCGAGCGGTCAATATTAGCCACGCCCTCAAACTCTCGCTTAATCTCACGTAGAATCACCGCCTCATGCTGATCCAAATAATCAATCAGCTCCTGAAAAAAAGGCTGGCACGTCAAACGGCTGGGATTGATGATTTTAATCATGAAGTTCTCCTTTGTAGATGAGTTTTCTTGACTGAGCCAACTGGCTAGGATTCGTCCCAGGCTGATTTAAGGGCACATCTAAGCCCAATTCTCGATAATACTCCTGCCAAAAATCAGAAATCTGATTTTCCTCATCGCCAAACTGCATAGGAATCGTATCAAAAATCGGCAAAATTTCCGCAATATACTCCGAGCAGTAAAAACCATCGGACTGCGGATAAAAGCTGAAATTGTATGGCTTTCCTAGATGTAATTTGGCCCTTTTAAAGACAGCTTCTGCTTCAATAGCTGGATAGCGATACACGTCATAAACATCCTCATCCTGCAAAAAATCAGACAAATCTTGATTGACAACACCCTTCTCATGAGTTGCATGAAAAATCTCACCATTAAAAAAGATAGCCACGTGGCTATATGAACCCGTTGCTGCTCGAATGGCTGCAGCAATTTCTGAAGATCCGACTGTAAAAATCAAATCTCCATCTTGTAAATCTTGAATCTTCATTTCTCTCGCCTATCAAAAAAGGAGCCGAGACCCCTTTTTAAGTATGAGGGGAATAGCCCTCATCTAGTAACTTATTTCATCATTTGAGCTCTTTAAGCATTAAAACTTTCTGTCAGTTGAGGCACCACTTGCTTCTTACGAGAAACAGCGCCTACAAGGAAAGCATGGTTGTTTTCAAGAACAAAGTTAAAGGCTGCTTCGACCTTGTCCATATTGCTTCCGATAGCCAAAATTTCTGAGTTTGAGTTGATAATATCTGTAATCATCAAGACAAAGTCAGAGTAGCCATTATCAGCGATTGCTTTTTCAATAGCCGCTTCGATTTCTGTTTGACGTTCCAAAACTTCGGCAATATCAACAGTGTTGACCTGTGCCACACGGACATTGTTTCCGTTCAATTCAAAGGTTTTAGCATCAATGTCAATCAACTCTTCTGCAGACTTGCTAGCCAAGTTTGTACCTGCCTTAAGCATTGCCAAACCATACTCTTCCAAGTTGACACCAGCCAGCTCAGCCAATTCTGGTGCAATGACCTTGTCAGTTGGATGAGTTGTTGGGGACTTGAGCAAGAGTGTATCAGAGATCAAACCTGACAGCATCAATCCTGCGATCTCTTTTGGAACTGCTACACCGTGCTCCTTGAACATGCGGTAAACAATAGAGGAAGCAGATCCCACTGGCTCCAAGCGCATGTAAAGGGGACTAGCTGTTTCAAAGTTAGCAACACGGTGGTGGTCCACTACGCCATAAACTTCAACTTCTGCAATATCTGCCACAGACTGCTGGAATTCATTGTGGTCTGTCAGGATAACTTGCTCAGCTCCCTCTGCCTTTGCAGATGTAATCACGCGCGGTGCATCCACGCCAAAGTAATCCAAAACAAAGGCTGTTTCTTCATTAGGCTCACCTAGAGCAACAACTTCTGTATCCAAGCTATAAGCTTCACGAGCCAAGTAAGCAAAAGCGTAAGATGAACCAATGGCATCTGAATCAGGATTTTGGTGACCGAAAACTAAAATTTTAGACATGATAAACCTCTTCTTTTATATAATGTTTATTGCATTTATTTTACCATAATTACAGGCATTTCACAAAAGCAGAAGGACATTTTCTTAAGAAAAATGGACTGGTTAGCCCACCAGCCCATTTATTCATACTCAAAGTAGATTAGCTATTATGCACCCGATTCATATACTCTGTATAGGACTCCGTCTGCATGAGTTCCTCAGCATTCTTGACCCGATCAGCTGTCGGAGGCTTAACACCTTCCAGCTTGTAAGGGATACCCAACTCCCGCCATTTGAATTCTCCCATGGTATGGTAAGGTAGAATTTCAAACTTATCAACATTCTTCAGCGTTTTTACAAACTTACCTAGCTCAATCAGGTCATCATCACGATCAGTCAGTCCCGGCACCAAGACATGACGAATCCAGACTGGCTTTCCAATGTCAGACAAGTACTTAGCACAAGCCAAGATATTCTTGTTGGTCTGGCTGGTCACGATTTTATGCTGTTCTTCGTTAATCTCCTTGATATCTAGCAAGACTAAATCCGTCACTGCCATGAGCTTGTCAAATTTTTTCAGATAGCGAGGCGTATTTCTGAAAGGCAGGGCACAGGTATCCAAGGTACAGTGGATACCCAGCTCCTTAGCCTTTGTAAAGAGGGCAATCAGAAAATCAATCTGTAGCAAAGCTTCTCCACCACTGACGGTGATGCCGCCTTTATTGCCCCAGAAGCCCTTATAACGGAGAGCTTCTTGCAAGACATCATCCACTGTCCGTAGCTGAGATTTGTTGGTCTCCATCTCCCATGTGTCCGGATTATGGCAATACTGGCAGCGCATGTGGCAGCCCTGCAAAAAAACAATAAAACGGATACCCGGTCCATCAACAGCTCCAAAACTTTCGGTGGAGTGGACCATGCCCGTTACCTTTCCATAATCAACTGCTTCTTCAATTTTCTCTTCAACCATAGCGCAACCTCTTAAGTCTGAAAACGTTTTATAACTAACTACATTATAACATGATTAAAGCAAAAATAGACCTAATTTGCCTATTTTTTAGAAAACAAACTGTTTTTCAGTTTCATTTTCAGTGTTTTACAACAGATGAAAATTTTGAGCGAAAGCAGTAGGCAAGCAAAAAATCAGGGCAGAATCTTTATTCCACCCTGATTTCACTTTTTAAATTGATTTTAGTTAATTTCTGCTTATCTTTTTGAGAGTAAAAGCAAACATTAGCAAAGTTAATCCCAAAACTGCCCAGCCACTCTTATTTTGGCCGGTCTGAGGGAGTCCCTTCTTCTTGCTGCCAGCAGTCTGTCCTTGTCCGGTTTGATTGGACGATGGAGAATTGGTCTGAGACGGAGCTCCTTGTTCTACTGCTACAGTAGATTGTCCACTTGATTGAGACGGCTGGGAACTTTCAGAAGACGAGGCTGCAACATCCTTAGAAAAGTCCAGCTGCACCACTACTGGATCATGGTCTGAAGCTCTGCCATGTTCCTCCATGAAAGAGGCATTGATATGGACAGGCGCAAAGACTGCCTTGCCTGCCAGGTTCTTCGAAATGAAAATATTATCCAAGCTTTGGTTGCTGCCGCGGTAGAAATAGGAATAACGGTCAGCCGCATCATGCTCCTGCATAAGATTAATCAGTTCATTACCCGCCAGTGCTTTAGCCGTTTCGGAAAATTCAAAATCGTTAAAATCACCAGTCAGCACAAACTTAAGGTTAGGATTTTGTCTCAGTCCTTCCTGAACAAAGCTATTTAAAATTTTAGCCTGCTCAATTCGGGCTGCCTGCGTATGCTGAACTGCTGGTTGAGCGGAGCCATAAACGGCATCATCCCCAATCTTGGACTTCAAATGATTGGCGATAACAACGATATGCTGTCCCTTAAATTCAAACTCAGCTGCCAAGGATTTACGAACCTTGGTAAAAGCCGGATTTGTTGGAGCAATCCGTGTAGGATTCTTAACCAAATGGCCACCAGAGAAGCTAGCTGCTTCATCACTATTACCAGCATCTTTCTCAACTAATTTTACACGATTTGGATCGTAGAGAAAGGCCACGCGGATATTAGAGCCAGGCTTGCCGCCATCTTGACCATCAAGTGGGGCAACTTCAGTGTACTTGTAAGTTTTTCCGCCCAGTTCTTTGATGCGGGCCGCTAGTTTCTCACCGCTTTTGACACCGCTGGTCGTTCCGTCATTGACACTGCCATTCTCGTCTTGAACCTCGATGAGCGTGATGATATCTGGACTATGGATTTCATTGATAAAGGAATTAGCGATTCTAGTCACTTTTTCCTCAGGTGTTTCACCTTTTTTAGCATTAGCAGAAAAATTCTCGATATTGTAGGAAGCGATAGTCAGCTTGTCCTCGCTTGGATAGATAGGAGAGACCTGTCTTTGCAAGCCCCCGTCTACTAAATCAGGCAGCTGAGTCGGCTCCAACTTATAAATCTTCCCACGATAGGTCACGACTCCGACCATATCACCATTGAAATAATCCTTGGCCTTGGCAATAAATTTATTGCCAACATAGACTGGAATGGTTGCTGTATTTTGGGCATTTGGACGAAGATTGAGACCGCCGATATTGTTTAATGGTAAAGCCTGATAACCTTCTGGCAAGACATAAACATCACCTCGGTACTGAGGTCCCAGAATATGCGGTTTCTTCACCGTCGTCAACATTCCTTCCAAACTTTCCCAGTAGTCCAACGCTTCACTTTGAGGCTGATAGTTATTAATATCGTTATCGACCGTATCCTGAGGCATATTAGCCACGATGTCTACTGGAGCAGGTAAGTCGGCTTTCCCTTCCTTGGTCACTTTAGAAGCGACAAGCATGGTGACAGTCAAGCTATCAATGGGCTTGTTAAAGGTTTGCCCTTGGCGAACGCTGAGTTCTTCCATGTAGCCTTCTTTAACGCGTCCTTCAAGACTAAGTTTGTCTCCGACATCAACTTTTTCTTTAGAAAGGACATAAAGAGCATCAGAAGTCCTGCTATTTCCATCAGGAGTCACGTCTTGAACATAAAAACCATAGCGGTCTGTTTTCGTCACAACTACATTGGAAACTTGAACTTCCTTGTCCTCATAGGGAGAGGCTTGTGATTCTCCCTGAATGGTTCCCACATTGGGCACAGCTTCTGATCCGCTAGCCGCAGCTTGTGCTGCAGCTGGGGCTTGGTCTGCCTTTTCCACTGCCTCTGTAGAAGCTGGCCTTGACTCTCCTAAGTCTGCAGAAGAGCTATCTGCTTGACTGGCAACCGACGCATCGCTTACAGCCGGATTCTCTGTGAGAGCTGCCGCATCTGAAGTCGACGAACTTACTGCTTCTTCTGCTCCGACCGGTTGGACAGAAAAAAGCAGGGATAGAAAAGCAGCTAGCAAGACCACTGTGGGAAAGAGCTGCCTGTAAGAAACTTGTTTTTTCATGAACTTCTCCTTTTCTGTATAAATGTATATTATCCTATTTAATTTTTATTATAAAGAAAAGAATCAAATTTTGCAAAGGCTTTCTTAAAATTCTGTATTAGTTTCTCTTACTTCAGAAAAATACTTGCCTAGACTGGCCCAACACAGAAAAAAGAATCTGGAATTTTTTCCAGATTCTTTCAAGACTTTAGTTTTCACCTACTAAGATTGCCAAGGTTTCGTATGGCTGCAAGGTCATCACATGGTCAATCTGAGCCTTGCCATAGTTGGATAGGAGAACCTGACCATTTTGATAATCCGGCAGGATGTCCAACGTAATCGGATCAGCATAGAAGTTGTTAAGGACTAAAAGTATTTGTCCTTGCCACTCCCGCTCAAAGGCATAGACCTGAGGACTGTCCTCATAAGCTGGCTGATAGCTGCCCTCTGCGATGATAGGTAGTTCCTTACGCAAGCCAATCAATTTCTGATAAAAGGTAAAAATCGGACTCTTGATTTCATTTTCCACATTGATAAGAGGATAGGATTTGCCCGCCTTCAGCCATGGAGTTCCTGTTGTAAAACCTGCATTGACCGAATCATCCCACTGCATAGGCGTCCGAGAATTATCACGAGATTTAGCTTTGATAATCCTGAAAGCTGCTTCTGGCGATTGACCTTCAGCAAGCAGAGTCTGGTAAGCATTGAGAGACTCGACATCCACATAATCTTCCATGGAGTCATAGTCAGGATCCACCATGCCAATCTCCTCACCCATGTAGATATAAGGCGTCCCGCGCGACAGATGAATACTGGCTGCCAGCATGGTTGCCCCTTCATTACGAAAATTCTCTACATCGACAAAGCGGTTGAGAGCTCGCGGCTGATCATGGTTGTTCCAAAAGAGGGCTGACCAGCCATCATGATTGCTCATTTCCTTACCCCAAGTATGGAAGAGGCGTTTTAACTCTTCAAAATCAAAAGCCTTAAGCGTCCATTTCTGTCCAGCTTCATAGTCCACCTTGAGATGATGGAAATTAAAGGCCATAGATAGCTCCTGCCGGTCTGGTGCTGTGTAAAGAATGCAATTTTCAATCGTCGTAGCACTCATTTCACCAACCGTCATAACGGAATCGTCCTGCCCAAAGGTCGCTTCGTTCATCATACGCAGATAGTCATGGACAATTGGCTTATCGGTATAGGCTGGCTTCCCATCCTGCTCTGGACAGTCCGCCAGTACCTCATCTTTTCCGATGACATTGATGACGTCAAAGCGGAAGCCCTTGACTCCTTTATCCCGCCAAAAATTCACCACTTTAAAAAGCTCTTGACGAACATTAGGATTGCGCCAGTTAAGATCAGCTTGAGTCACATCATAGAGATGCAGATAATATTTGCCCGTATCGCCAAATGGCGCCCAGGCACTGCCACCAAACTTGGACAGCCAGTCCGTTGGCTCATCCCGCAGGATAAAGAAGTCCTGATAGTAGGAATCTCCAGCCAGCGCCTTTTGGAACCACTCATGCTCAATCGAGCAATGATTGAGAACCATGTCCAGCATAAAGTCAATACCATGCTGCTGGCCGACCTTGACCATCTCTTCAAAATCTGCCATATCTCCAAAGATAGGGTCTACCGCAGTGTAATCAGAAATATCGTAACCGTTGTCCCGTTGCGGACTCGGATAGAAAGGATTGAGCCAGATCATGTCCACTCCCAGCTGTTTCAGATAAGGAAGCTTTTCAATAATCCCGCGAAAATCTCCCAAACCGTTGCCAGTCGTGTCTTTAAAAGATTTTGGATAAATTTGGTAGACAACCTTTGTTTTATCAAGTGTCATATTTTCTCCTTTTTTGAGAAAAGGGACAGGTTTTAAAGCACCGTCCCTCTCTATAGTCATTTCATTTTTCTTTAAAGTGGCTTAGCGTTCATCAACTGACTACCTCGCTCAACTGCCCGAGGAAGTTGTTCAAGTTCCTCCACCTGATAACTGTCTGAATTCGTAATGATGACTGGTGTTTCCGTTACATAGCCCGCTTTCTTTATCATGTCTATATCAAAGGAAATGAGCTTGTCGCCAACCTTGACCTTATCACCTTGAGACACATAACCTTCAAAGCCTTTGCCTTCCAGATTGACAGTGTCCATTCCGATATGCATGAGGATTTCAACCCCTTCATCTGACAAGATGCCAATTGCATGCTTGGTTGGGAAGAAGACTGTTACTCTACCATTGACAGGTGAAACCAACTCACCTTGGCTAGGAACAATGACAACTCCACGCCCCATCAAACCTTGTGCAAAGACAGGATCCGTTGCCTGACTCAATTCTTTGACTTCTCCTGCCAGCGGACTAGTAATGGTTACAGGAGCTGATGAATCAGCTGCTTGCAACTCTGGAGATGACTCAGCTTTGGATGGCCCGGCAAATTCTGCCTCTTCCTGAGCTGCAAACTCTGCCTGCAATTCTGGATCTTCCTCTGTCTTCGTTAAGAAGCCTGTCTTGTGGAAAAAGAAAGTCAGTAACATCGGTACAAGAATTGCTACAAGCATAACTCCTGCAAATGGAATCATATATTTTGCTTGGATAGAAAGGATACCTGGTAAACCACCAATACCAATGGCATTTGCTGTTATATTAAAGGTCACAGAAAGTAGACCCGCAATAGACGAACCAATCATTCCCGCAACAAATGGATAAACGTACTTGACATTGACCCCGAAGAGAGCAGGCTCAGTAACACCAAGGTAAGCTGAAATGGTAGCAGGCAGGGAAATTTGCGCTTCCCGCTCATCATGGCGTTTCATAAGGTAATAAGCAAATACAGCTGAACCTTGAGCAATATTAGATAGAGCAATCATTGGCCAAAGACCAGTACCACCTGCATCAGCTACCAACTGAGTATCAATGGCATTGGTCATATGGTGAAGACCTGTAATCACAAACGGAGCGTAAAGGGCACCAAATACTGCGCCAAAGAGCCATTTAACTGGACCAGTTAAACCTGCAAGTACAACTGTTGAAAGCCTCTGGCCGATTGTCCAACCGATAGGACCCAAGACAGTATGAGCCAGAATCAGAGCTGGAATCAATGATAAGAATGGCACAAAAATCATAGATACTACTTCTGGAATATGTTTACGCCAAAAGATTTCCAGATAAGATAGAGATAAACCTGCTAAAAGGGCTGGAATAACCTGAGCTTGGTAACCAACACGATTGACAGTGAAGAAACCGAAATCCCAAACCCAGTCCTTAGCGATTTCAGCTGCTGGTGTCGATGCTACTGAATAAGCATTGAGCAATTGTGGGGACACCAAACAGATTCCCAAGACAATCCCAAGAATTTGGCTAGTTCCCATTTTACGAGAAACAGACCAAGTGATTCCGACTGGCAGGAATTGGAAAATCGCTTCTCCCGGAAGCCACAAGAAATGGTTTATTCCAGACCAGAATTTGGATACCTCTGTGATTGTTTTCCCATCCAACATAGACCAATGCACGCCCTCAAGGACATTACGAAAACCAAGGATTAACCCTCCGACAATCAAAGCTGGAATAATCGGGGTAAAAATTTCTGCCAAAGTGGCCATAACCCGCTGAAGGGGATTTTGATTGCTCTTAGCAGCAGACTTTGCTGCTTCTTTTGATACTCCCTCAATACCTGAAACAGCAGTGAAGTCATTGTAAAAGATTGGCACATCATTTCCAATGATAACTTGGAATTGTCCAGCATTTGTGAAAGTTCCCTTGACCACCGGGATTGCCTCAATAGCCTTGACATTGGCCTTTTTACCGTCGCCAAGTACAAAGCGCATCCGCGTTGCGCAATGGCTAACTGCTGTGACATTCTCTTTGCCGCCGATTGCATCTAGCAGATCTTTAGCTTCCTTCTCAAATTTTCCCATTTGACTACTGGCTGAATGAGAATCCAGCACTCTCCTTATATTTTTTACGAGTTAGTTTTTCAACACATCTCTACAAATAATTGTAATCGATTTCAAAGATGTATGCAAGTTGTTCGTTGAAAAAAACTCTCATTTTTGATAAAATTTTCTATGTTGTATGTAAAAAAGAAAACAAGTGGAGTTTATGATGAAGAAATATAAACAATTGTTCAAACAGATTGAGAAAGATATTTTAGAGGAACGTTATGCAGTCGGAGACTTCTTGCCCAGCGAACATCAGCTGACAGAAGACTACCAAGTTAGCCGCGACACTGTTCGCAAGGCTCTGTCCCTGCTGCAGGAAGAAGGATTGATTGAAAAAGTCCGCGGACAGGGCTCCAAAGTCATCAAGCATGAACAGTTTGACTTTCCTGTGTCTAAGCTGACCAGCTATCAAGAAGTAGTCAAGCAGAATAATATGCAGTCCAAAACCAATGTTGTCAGCTTGGAAAAAATTACCGTGGACCAGAAATTGTCCGACATCACTGGCTTCCCTCCCTACCGACTGGTTTGGCGAATCGTCCGTCAGCGCGTTGTAGACCAAATCGCCTCTGTCTTAGATATTGACTATTTAGACAAGGGCATCGTCCCTGACTTGACAAGGGAAATCGGTGAGCAATCCATTTACGCCTATTTGGAAAATGACTTAAAGCTCAACATCGCCTATGCCAAGAAAGAATTTACCATTGACCACGCCAATGACCGAGACAAGATACTCATGGACCTAGGCAAGGACCAGCAGGTCGTCTCAGTCAAGTCTCAGGTCTATCTGGCAGACGGCCGCCAGTTTCAATATACCGAGAGCCGCCACAAGCTCGACAAATTTCGCTTTGTAGATTTTGCTAAGCGTCAGAAAGAGTAGCCTTCTTCTTTCCATACTACAAAACCACCCCTGCCTTCCAGTTGGCAGAGGTGGTTTCTTTTATGAGTAGTCTAAGGCTGCCTTGTTTTGGAGCGACAAAGAGCCTCAAAATTTCTTTTTACTTGTTTTAGGAGATTTATATGAAAAAATTAGTTAAGGGCTTCTGCTGCTTTTTAAAATTTACTGATTCTTATTACTTCCTTTCCTACTTTTGCGCCTGTGAGAATGTCAATACTTGCTTATCATATAGGGTAACTTTAGATGTCATTGGACTGTCCTCATTTCTATTTTGATGGTATTAGTATAATCCCAGAAACTTAAGACAGACTTATAAAAAACTTGAAGGAAACTTAAAAGGCTGAGTTTATTTCTCAGCCTTTTCTGCTTCTTCAATAATGTCAGAAATTTCAACCTTAACCTTCGTGACACGGCCATTTTTTACCTTGTCATTGGTCAAAATGAGTTGCTTATTCTGACTTTCAACTTCGTAACTAATGCGTTCTTTCGGATCTGGAATAGTCCCTACACAAGTCAAGTAATAACCAGCTATCGTATCCACATCGTCACTTTCGATCTCGACTTCAAAGTATTCATTAAAGTCATTGAGGGTCATGGTGCCCAAGACGATATAAGTATTCTCACCGATTTCATGGACTTCGATTTCAGCCTTGTCTGTCTCATCGTCGATCTCACCGACAATCTCCTCCAAGAGGTCTTCCAGTGTAACCAGACCAGCCATACCGCCATACTCATCCAAGAGAATCGCCATTTGATTTTGCGTATTGCGCAACTCCTTGAGCAAATCATCGACAAACATAGTTTCCGGTACAAAGAGCGGCTCCTGCAGGATCTTACGCAGAACGATATTGTCAAAACCATTGACGAATCCTTCATTAAGCAATCGCTTGGTATGAATCAAACCGATGACATTGTCCTTGTCCCCATCATAGACAGGAATCCTCGAGAAGCTCTGCTTAAGAATGCTTTTGATGATTTCTTGAGTGTCGTCCTGAATGTCCACCATAAAGGCATCCGTCCGCGGCACCATCAGTTGACGCGCCATCAGCTCATCCAGAGAGAAAATCCCCTGCAGCATCTCAATCTCAGCTGCATCCAAGGTCTCCTCACTCTTGGTCAGCATATACTCAATCTCATCCCGAGTCATCAGCTCGTCTGCGCCATCAAACTTCATCGGCGTTATCCGGCTCAGCAGGTTGGTTGATGCTGACAGCAACCAGACGAAGGGACTGACAATCTTACCGAGAAAAATAATAACTGGCGCTGCCCGAACAGCTAGATTGTCTTTCAGGTTCATGGCAATGCGCTTAGGATAAAGCTCACCCAAAACAATGGAAATATATGTCAGCAAAATCAGGGCCAAGAAAGTTCCGATAGCACGTGCGGTTTCGGAATTTCCCATCCAAGAAGAGAAAAGTTTTCCCAGATTATCCGCAAAGCTAGCCCCAGACAGGATATTGATAACCGTAATCCCAACCTGAATAGTTGATAAGAAGTTATTGGGGCTCTCTAAGACAGCTAAGAGCCGGATATACTTGAGGTCTCCCTCTTCAGCCTTTTGCTCCACACGCGCCCGATTGAGCGATACCATTGCCATCTCAGCAGCTGAGAAAAAGGCATTTAACAAAGTCAATATAAACAGTAGTAAGGCTTGCCATAAAATATTCTGACTGCCAGGGTCTTCCATTGATTCTTTCTCCTCGAAATGTATAAGTAAATCTGATTATATCATATTTTTAAATTTAGTGCACAGGAAATGAAAATAAGACGGAAGGCCTTCCTTCCGTCTTATTTTCTAGTCTCGAGACTCTGGAATCAATCGACTCCAAAACTCATCCTTATTTATTAATAATCCCAAATTCTTCGTTCTTCTTCTGCTGCTGTGCTTCCTTGTGATTGTCATAAAGATTGGCCAGAAACTTAGCAATTTCCTTGAGGATAGAATAGGTCGGGATTGCCACAATCATCCCTACCACACCATAAATATTGCTGGATAAGAGCAAGAGCACCATGATGGTAATAGGATGAACCTTCATCACACCGCCAACGATACGGGGATAGAGGATATTGCCATCTACCTGCTGGATAATCAGCATGTAAATCAAGGCCGCTACCATCTTCTGAGGATCAGTAAAGGCATACGTAATGACCATGGGAATCAAGCCGATACTCGGTCCCACATAAGGTATTAGATTAGCCAGACTGGAGAAAATAGCAAAGACCAAAGCGTACTTGAGCCCAATCACGCTATAGCCAATATAGGCCAGGGCGCCAATAATCAAGGCATCGATTGAAATCCCGCTGATATAGCGGGCAACAGTAGCATTGAGATTGGTCAGTAAACTAGAGATATTGAGCTTATCGCGCTTGAGAACTGTCCGCTCCAGCATGGGCAAAAGCTTATGGCCGTCCATGAGGAAGTAAACCAAGAAAATCGGCGTCATAATCAAAATCATCAGTGTATTGACAACTGCTGACAGAACACTGCCCAGACTGTTGGTCACACTGTTAAGGATATTTTGCAGAATGTCTACATAAGACAGGTTGAGCTGCTGGATGGTGGACTGGATATTCAGATTTCGAAAGAGCGGATTTTTAGATAATTGATTGACAAAACTTTGAATTTCCCAATAAAGGCCTTGTGTGGAATTAATCAAGCTGCTCAGCTGATTAATCAAAATCGGCAAGAGGTAAATAACGCCCAAAGTAATCAAGCCAAACAGAAGGCTGAGCGTAATCAGAATCCCAATCATTCGGTTGATTTTGAGCTTTTCCTGAAGAAATTTCACCAGCGGATTCGTAATATAGTAAAGAAATCCTCCCACAAGAAAGGGAATCAAGATGGTATTCACAACGCTAACAATCGGGGTTATCATATCCCCCATCTGGCGCCAGATAAAGAAAATAATCGTTAGCAAAAGGACCTCACTGGTCCAAAACATCAGCTTACTTTTATGAAACATTTGACTCCTCCTATCAGTTATTTTACCATAAATTTTGTTATAATAAAGGAGATTTAACGAAAGAAAGAGTAAAAATGGAAAAGATTATCAAACTGGAAAATGTAAGCTTGGCTAAACAAGGCCGAACCATCTTAAAAGATCTCAACTGGCAGGTGAAAAAGGGGGAGCATTGGGCTATTCTCGGTCTCAACGGTTCTGGAAAGTCTACTCTTCTGCGCTTGCTCATGGCTGAGCATTGGAAAGCTCAGGGCAAGGTGACAGTTCTCGGTACGGAATTTGGCGCCGGCGACATTCCTCAGCTGCGAACTAGGATTGGAGTAGTCGGCTCCTTCATTGCTGAGCGTCTGCCCAGCCATCTTACTGCCGAAGAAATCGTCCTGACAGGCAAGTATAAAAGCAGTATTCTCTACGCTCCTTACGGACAAGAAGAGCTGGGCCAAGCTAGGGAAATGCTGGCTTCCATTGGCGGACAAGATTTGATTGGCCGGAGCTACATCAGTCTATCTCAAGGGGAAAAGCAGCTCTTGCTGATTGCTCGCAGTCTTATGGAAAAGCCAGAATTGCTTATCTTAGACGAAGCGACCAGCGGTCTGGATCTCTTTGCCCGCGAGCGTCTGCTGGATCAGATTGGTAAGATTACACAGATGAATCAGGCTCCAACCATCCTCTATGTCACCCACCATGTAGAAGAAATCACTGCTGCTATGGATCATGTCTTGCTCCTAAAAGAAGGTGAAATCACAGCCCAAGGTCCTAAAGGAGACATACTTCAAAAAGAGGTCATGGATCGCTTCTATCCCCAACCAGTCGAGCTGATTGAGCTAGGAGAAGGCCGCTATTTCGTCAAGGTGGAGGTCAGGTCCTCATGAAGCAATTTTCTAATACCATCTTCAACCTGGGCTATTTTCTGATTCTGACCATGACTGTGATTGCCTTGCTTTTCCTGTCTGGGCAGATTCTGCTATCCCATACTTACATACCTTTGAGGATTGCTGAGGGGGTCCAATTCGTCAGTAATCCTTGGTATTTCTACCCTATCCTCCTGTTCTTTCTCCTCAGCCTCTTTTTAATCCGGCCCCTATTGGAAAAGGTTCAGACCAAGCATCTTTTTTGGATTCTGTCCCTCATCTTTATAGCAACAGCGATTTTTCTGATAACGGCCTACGATGGCCGCATCCGAGCTGACGCCAAGCACGTTTTCAATGCAGCCCTAGCCTTTAACCGAGGAGATTACAGCTCACTGACAACCGTCGGAAGCTACATGTATCGCAATCCCCATCAGCTAGGACTGATGACTCTGGAGCGACTTTATGCTTTTATTTCTCCGACGACTCAGTTTGCCTTTAGCATGAATGTCGTCTGGACTTTACTCAGTCATTTCTTGATTTACAAGATTACAGCTCTCCTCAATGCCAGAGAAATCATCCAGAAATACACGATTGTGCTGACTTTTCTCTTTCTACCACAACTCTTTTTCGTCCTCTTTGTCTACGGTACCGTTCCTGGGCTCTTCTTCTGTCTGCTCAGTCTCTATGCTTTTATCAAGCTAGACCAAAAAGGAAATTTACTCTATGCCTTGCTGGGAGCGGCCAGTATCAGTCTGGCCTGCCTCCTGCGCAACAACTACATCATCTTTGCCATCATGCTGATTGGAGTCTACTTCCTGTCCATCTTTTATAAATGGTCTTGGAAGAAACCCTTAACCATCATCCTGATTTTAGCCGGTATCGTCCTTTCAAATAAGGGTCTGACGGCCTACTATGAGCAGCTGATTGGGGGCAAGATTGGTGTCGGTACCCCAAAAATCGCCTACATCACTATGGGCCTGCGGGATGATCCCAATCGGCAGACCTTAGGAGGCTGGTACGATGCCTACAATACCAAGATTCTCAAGCGCAACAAATATGATGAAAATTTGGCTACAGAGATGGCCGCTCGGGATTTGAAGGACATTTTGATTCACTTCAGCAATCATCCAGCTTATGCGTTAAAATTCTTCTACGAAAAAGTCAAGTCTACCTGGACTGAGCCGACTTTTCAGTCTATCTGGACTGGGCCTCAGATTGAGCGCCAACAATACATGAAGCCAGCTGTCCTGCGCAGCATTTATGAGGAAAGAAAAGGTTATCAGATTGTTAATTTCCTGCTCTTGACCCTGCTAGCCAGTATCTACCTGCTCTCCTGTTTCTTTATCCTGCATAAATTTTTCGTCGCCGAAGAAAAGCTGACGCCTTTTGACCTCTATCCCTTCATCTTTCTCTTGGGGGGCGGCCTCTTCCACTTCTTCTGGGAAACCAAGAGCCAGTATGTCTATATCTATGTCCTCCTTCTCATCCCTTCCGCCGCTCAATCTTTAGTCGACCTGAGCGATTGGTGGAAGAACAAAGGAAAAGGGAAATCAACAGACCAGCTTGAGAAAGACTTATAAAACTTGAACACTTGATAAGAATTCCTTATAATTTTATAGGAATATTAAGTGAAACAAAGTTGAATTTGTAATTAAAATTTTTGTACTTTACGAAAGGAGAGTATGGATTTATGTTTCCAATATTAGGTGCAGTCTTATTTGGACTTATAGCAATTATGACAGTTCTTGTTGCTTGCGGTCTGCCTTTGGGCGAATATACAATGGGTGGACAACATAAAATCTTACCTAAGAAACTTAGAATTGCGGCAGTCATTTCGGTGACTATCCAAATTTTTGCCATGATCATTATTTTGCAAGCTGGGGGTTTTATTCCCCTGTGGCTGTCTTTCAAGGTTACTAAATATATTTGTTTCTTCTTTGCCGCTTATCTATCCTTGAATACGATTATGAACATGATTTCAAAAAGTAAGAAAGAAAAATATGTAATGACTCCGATTTCACTTATAGCTGGAATATGTTTTTGGATAACAGCATTTCAGATGTAGCATGTGAAATGAGGATCATCTATAGTGCGTCAAATTGGAATTTGTAGAGGTGAGAAAAATGTAATGGCAACCTATTCACCTTAAATCGAAATAATATAAAATTACGAGGAGATTATAAGATGAACAATTATATAAAATTAAATGAAGATAGATGGAATAATGTAAAAAATGACTATACTGAGCCATTGACACATGAAGAATTAGAAGAAGTTAGAAATAATCCAATTTCTGTTGCATTAACTGTTGGGAAAAAAGTTCCAAAAGAATGGTTTGAAAAAGCAAACGGAAAAAAGATATTAGGTTTAGCTTGTGGTGGTGGACAGCAGGGACCAGTTTTTGCTATAAAAGGTTACGATGTAACCATAATGGATTTTTCTAAATCACAATTACAAAAAGATGATATGGTTGCTAAAAGAGAAGGCTTAAAAATCAATACGGTTCAAGGCGATATGACAAAACCATTTCCATTTGAAAATGAAACTTTTGATATTATTTTTAATCCGGTTTCAAATGCATATATAGAAGATTTAGAAAACATGTATAAAGAAGCCTCTCGAGTATTGAAAAAGGGTGGACTATTAATGGTCGGATTTATGAATCTATGGATATACATGTATGATGCTGACATTGTATGGGACAAACCTGATGAGGAATTACTTTTAAAGTTTTCAATACCTTTTAATTCAAAAGAGCTTGAAGAGGAAGGCAAGATAACCATAAATCCAGAATATGGATATGAATTTAGCCATACCTTAGAAACTCAGATTAGAGGACAACTCAAAAATGGTCTCGCTATGATAGATTTTTATGAATCGTGTGACAAAAGACATAGATTATCACGTTATGGAAATGACTATATAGCTACACTCTGCATTAAACTATAATATTATAGAACATGCTTCAGGAGAATAGCCCATTTTATTTTCCTTAAGGGTTAAAATCTAAAAATCCCAGTTTGTCTAATTGAATAAAAGAATTTTTAAAACAGTAAATCACAAAGGTTTACTGTTTTTTTGCTCATTTTGAGAAATCATAACCACCCGTGAAAACGAGTGGCTTGTATACCGGCTATAAGCCGTTTCCCTCTAGCGACGTCTAAAGACGTTCGCTGAACTTCTTTTAGGTTAATGCTATGATTACTTGACTAATGCCCGTAAAAACAGGCTTTTATCTTAATTCTAAAACTGCCATCTGAGAACGGTTTGACACTTAACTTATCAAAGACAAGGTCATTTTTTCCAAATCACGTATATTAGAAACTATCTTTTCATTTAGGCCAACGATATTCACATAGTCCCCTCTCCCCCCAAAACTTTCGATTGTCATAATATAACCCCTCTTGTTTTTCAATCTGAACAGGAGGGGTTGTTTTGAATGGAAATGAATAAGACTTAGTTTTGTGTTATTAGCATTTTCATCACTTCATTTTAATCGTAATCAGCATACCTCCACCAAGCTATTGTTGCGATAAGACCTAGAATACTTACCCCAAATAAACTGACAATGCTCCCAAAATTCAATAGCGCTTTTCCTGCAATACCACTTGCGAGTGCAGGAATCGCCCATGGAATGTATTTCCCAAAGTTAAGAGCAGAACCAAGTTGAGAAAAAATAATAGTAAAAATAATAAATGCCAATGGAGACAAATATCCCCGGCCTAAACAAGCAAAAAAAGCCACTGGAGTAGAGAGTATGATCGTAAGAGTAGTACAATAACCAAAAGTAAGTATACCTTTGAAAATCACCGTTAAGCTCCCACCCTCAAGTCCAATCAAATTGCCAGCCAACAATCCTAATAAAAGTGCAAAAATTGATAGAATATAGCTCCACAAAGCGATAACGATAAACTTGGATAATACGATTGTATCTCTTTTTATCGGGAGTGCTAATAGGTCTATCATCGTTTTATCAGAATATTCTCTACCAAAAACCCAAGATGCTGTAAATCCAAAAATGAGCAATCCCCCAACAGAAATGACTTGTGATACGGTCATTAAGTACGACGACCAGTCTGTTATCCTCATCATTTCCATTTTTGCAGAAATCAATCCAAGATTTTTGAAATTCTCTGGATATTTCATCATAGTTGCAAACAGCCCAACAATAAAAGGAACTAAACAGATAGAACAAGCAGTTACGATGGAAAGTTTTGATTTTATTAACTTTCTCCATTCAATTAAAATACAGGAACTAAGCTTTTTCATTTGAAATTCCTCCATTATAGTCATTCAGTATTCTTAAGAAATAATGTTCTAAATCTTCTTTTTCAACAGCCAGCGATTTGGGTGGATAACCTACATTAACTAGCAATGCAGCAATTTCTTCCGGATATTCCACAGATTTTGTATCAATTAGTTCTAAAAAATTGATATTATTTTCTGTGTCTGATTGAATGTTTACCTGATAGCCATGGTTAGATAACACTTCTTTCATGGCCTTATTATTAGAGCCACTTACTAGTAACTTCTTTTCTAAGTACTGTTCTAATTCACTGCTTTCAACTTCTCTTATAAGTCTGCCCTCATGTATAATGACTATTCTAGTAGCAATTTTAGATATTTCTTCCAGATTATGACTTGAAATAAGAACAGTTGTACCTAGATTATTTGCCAATTCCTTTAACAGCTCTCTTACTTCAATAACTCCAAAAGGATCTAATCCATTTGTTGGCTCATCAAGAATTAGGATTTTAGGTTTATGAATAATCGCTTTTGCAATTCCTAAACGTGCAACATTTCCTAAAGAAAGATGCTTCTCCTGTTTATGTTCATATTGCTTTAGTTTTAATTTTTCAATTACCCAGTCAATATTATCTTTATTAACCCCTCTTAATTTACTAACTATTTCTAAATTTTCTCTCACAGTTAAGTCTGGATAAGAATAAGGTGTCTCAATAATATAACCTATTTCATTTCGAAGTTCTAAATTACTCAGATCTAACTTTTTTCCTTGGATATAACATTCTCCTGATGTAGATTTTATCAATCCTAGCATCATTCGCATCGTCGTTGTTTTCCCTGCACCATTCAGTCCTAAAAAACCTACTATTTCAACACTTTTTATTGATATATTCAAGTTGTTGACAACATTTTTTGTTCCATATCTTTTAGAAAGGTTTGCGGTTCTAATTGCTTCTTTCACCATTACCTATCCTCCTTAGTAATTTGCTCAACAATTCCTTGTATGACTAACTTCAATGTAGTATCAAATTGTTCTTCACCGATTTCCTCGATGTGTAATATAGTCATAGCAATCGTTCTAAATAAAGCAGAGACGATTTCTACCGACACATTTTCTCTAATATTGATTCGGGATACAATTTTTTTTACCATCCTATCATCTATCAGATGATGATTTGTTATCACCTCTTTTGGTAATTTTCTTACGAGTAATTCCATTTCATGATTTTTAAATATGGTATACATAAATGAATAGCGAAAATCTTGATAAAAATCATAAAGTAACTCTACCAGACGATTTGTATCTATCTTGGCTTCCATATCTAATTGTTCTGTCAGGCGATCCATAACATCTATTTGATATTCTTCTAAGACCGCAAAAAATAACATTTCCTTTGAAGAATAAAAATTATAAAAAGAACCTTTAGAAATATCTACCATTGCTGCCATCTGGTCAACTGTGGTTTTCTTAACTCCATATCTTTGAAGGCATTCCTTTGCAACTTTATGTAATTTCTTTCTAATTACTTCTTTTTCTTCAGCAGTAAAAGCAGTAGCCATAACTTCCTCCTAAAAACTATGTGACGTTTTTTGATTTTACAGTCATAGATTATCATATAAAATGAAAAATGTCAAAAGTCTTATATCTTCTTTGTAAGAAAATATAAGACTTTAAATTTACACACACCTTAATTCTATTCTTTTAGAGCTAATTATTTGATTTTCACGATTTAAAAATAAGGATACAGTACTGAAAGCTCCTATTATCTGGCTTTTCTCTCTGTATCCTTATTATATATCAAGTTTCTTCTCTCAATTTCTCAATCATGACCAGGAAAGGCGGATGGTTAATCTGATTGATGGTCTTGTAGAGGGCAACGGTGAAGTCCTGCTGGGGCAGTTGACTAACGAAGTCTAGCACCGCATCTTTTTCAACTTCGCCACCTTCATGCCCGTAGTAAATCATGATAGCTGCTCTGCCGCCTTTTTCTAAGCCCCGGCAGACCTTTTCCAAAGCTTCCAGCGTCGTATCGGATCTTGTAATGACAGACTTATCCGCCGAAGGTAGGTAGCCAAGATTGAAAATGGCAGCCTTGAAATGGTCTAGGTATTGGTCCAGAGTCTCATGGCCAGCCAAGATTAGCTGGGCATTATCCAAATTCGCTTCTGCCAAGCGCTGGCGGGTCTTTTCCAAAGCCTGCTCCTGAATGTCAAAAGCGTAGACTTGCTTGGCCAACTGAGCCAGAAAAAGGGTGTCATGCCCATTGCCCATAGTGGCATCCACTACGGTATCTTCCTTGGTCACGATTTCTGCCAAAAAGGCATGGGCCATCTGTAAGGGTCTTAACATACGAATCTCTGCTCCTTTGCTTTACAGCCTTGCTTACTGCCACGACGACGCATTTCTGCCTCGATGGCATTGAGAACTTCCCATTTATTGAGGCTCCACATAGGGCCAATCAACATGTCTCGCGGAGCATCGCCCGTGATACGGTGGATGACGATATGCTCGGGAATAATCTCCAGCTGGTCACAGATGATGGAGACATACTCCTCCTGACTGAGCAGCTGCAGTCGCCCCTCATGGTAATCCCGCTGCATACGGGTATTAGTCATCAAGTGAAGCAAGTGGAGCTTAATTCCCTGAATGTCATTATCCGTCACACAGCGACGGACATTCTCCAGCATCATCTCATGGGTTTCACCCGGCAGGCCGTTGATCAAGTGAGAGACAATCTCCGCCTTGGGAGCCAGCCTACGAACTCGCTGGACCGTCTCCACATATAGCTCATAAGAATGGGCACGATTGATGAGGTGCGAGGTCTCCTCATAGGTAGTCTGAAGCCCCAGTTCCACGGTCACATGCATACGCTCGGATAAGTCAGCCAAGTAGGCTATGGTCTCATCAGGCAAACAGTCCGGTCGAGTCCCGATATTGAGTCCAACGACACCTGGCTCGTTAATAGCTTGCTCATAACGCTTACGGATCACTTCAAGCTTCTCATGTGTATTGGTGAAGTTCTGGAAATAGACCAGATACCTACGAACATTTGGCCACTTGTGGTGCATGAAGTCAATTTCCTTATAGAACTGCTCGCGAATGGGCGCATCTGGTGCCACAATGGCATCACCCGAGCCCGAAACGGTACAGAAAGTACAGCCTCCATGCGCTACCGTACCATCCCGATTAGGACAGTCAAAACCCGCATCAATGGGCACCTTAAAAGTCTTCTCGCCAAAAAGTTTATGATAATAATCGTTCAAAGAATTGTAAGATTTCATACTTTTCATTCTACCACAAAAAAGACCTGAGAAACAAAAATTCCCTCTTTCACAAGGAAAGAAGGAAGTCATAGCTCCCACTGATAACGCTTGAGATCTACACAGCCATTGGCCTTCAAGTCCACTCCTTCGGCCCAGAGAAAGTGCTCCTGCTCTTGCCAGCCAGGTGCGAGGCGACCTGCAGCATTGACCACCCGATGGCAAGGATGCTGACCGCCATAAAGCTCCGACTGACTGAGAATCTTTGCCACCAAGCGGGCATTTTTAGGTCGCCCAATCAGACGAGCAATCTGGCCATAGGTTGCCACTCGCCCAAAAGGAATAGCATCTACAACAGCAAAGACGGCTTTAATAATTTCTTTATTTAAAAGGGCCATACTAACCTCCTAATATTTCTCGCTCCTATCTTACACAATTCAAGTCCCTTTATCAAGAGAAAAAAGGCCGGCAAAGCCAACCTCTCTCATCTATATTTATTTCTGCTTTCCCTTGAAACGCCACTGAAAGCGCAGCTTGTCATAAAAGGGAAATTCGATATTCAAAATGGCAAAGCCCATCAAGGCTCCTCCCATAACATCTGTCGGATAGTGCACTCCAAGATAGACTCTAGACGCCATAACAGTAAAGATATAGACCAGGAGCAGGCCTTGTACCAAGCGCTTTATTTTTTGGTTTTGAATCCGTTGCTGAGCGATAATAATCAAAGTCCCAAGAACAATGGCTGTCGCCATGGAATGTCCGCTAGGGAAAGAGTAACCGCCCTCTTCGACCAAATGCGAAAGACTCGGCCGGCTTCTGTGGTAAACGAGTTTAATCAGCTTAATCAAAATCCCATGTAAGACCAGATTTCCCGCTAGCAAGGCAGCTTCCAGTTTCCATTTTTTATAAAGGAAAAACAGGGCAAGAGCTAAAACCCAGATGATAATCCCCATCGGATCAATCACACTGGTCACAAGTTTGAAAAAAGTCGTCAAAGCTGCAGGCAAGTCTCCCCGCAACCAGGTCTGAAGCGGGGTGTCAAAGCTGGTCAGCTGCTCAGGATAAAACTTGACCATGTATCCTAGCATGACGAAAAGTAAAAGGGCAAAAGAGCCCTTTGTTAGATAAGATTGTTTATTTTTCATAGCGTTTTAGGACGGGCTGTAATAGTTTGTAAATTAGCCAAAAGACGACAGCCCAAATCACTCCTTCTAATAGGTTAAAAGGGACAATCATGGTCAGCAGATACTTAGAAATACCAAATGCCTTATTAATATCAAAACCAGCAAACCTCGCATAGAGAGGCACAGCATAAATGACATTTAGAATGATCATAGTAATCGTTAGACCAAGCGTTGCTGCCAAGGAAGCCTTCACATAGCTAGATAAGCTCTTTCTTTTTTTCCATAAAAGTGAAAAAACAGAAACAAAGACAGCTACTGCCAGCATATTCATGGGGAGACCGATTAGAGTACCTACACCATTATTATTCAAAGCTAGCTTTAAGACAGAGCGAATCAAGAGCACTGCCAGAGAGCTTTTTAAATCCAAGACTACCAAAGCCAGTAAAATCGGAATAATTGAAAAATCCAACTTTAAAAACTCGGTTATCAAGGGAATCTCATAAAGCATGAGTAGAAATGATAGAGCAGATAAAACTGCTACAATCGCCAATTTACGAGTATTTGTCATCACAGGTTCCTCCAATTTATAAAAATTAGAGAAGCCGGAAAGGCCACTGAAAAAAGCTTGTCAGCTAATGATTATTTAGTATAAGGCTCAGCCCTTAAATAAAGATTAAACGGCAAGATTGCTTCACTGCCTCTCGTCTTCTCCCATCCAGACTATACTGTCGGTTGTGGAATCTCACCACATCAGCTTGCGCTCGCGGACTTGATTTGGCATTGAGAAAAAATTTCCAATCCAAAAATTACCGCCGGTCGGGAATCTCACCCTGCCCTGAAGACATCATTATCATAACAAAAAAAGCCTGCCAGAGCAAGCGATTTGATTGATGTAATTAAAAATGTTTCAACAATAGTATTCTATCTATTAGGAAAATTAACTGCTTAGATACATTCATTCCGCTACTTCAGCTTGTCCGCTTCATACTCGTGTACCAAATCTAAGCCAGCAAAATTCTGCTGACGCAGGGCTTCATAGACAATCATGCAGACTGTATTTGAAACATTGAGGCTGCGGACATGCTGGTCATTCATAGGAATACGCAGGGCCTTTTCTGGATGACGACGCATAAATTCCTCTGGCAGTCCCTTGTCCTCCCGGCCAAACATAAAATAATGCGAGCCTTCTACAGCAAAATTCTCCTCAGAATAGACCTTCTCTGCAAACTTAGAAATCAGGTAAAGACGGCCGTTCATCTGCTCCATAAAATCTTCTAAACTCTCATAATAGGTGATGTCCAGCTTATCCCAATAGTCCAGCCCCGCCCGTTTCATCTTGCGGTCATCAATGGGAAAACCCATGGGTTTGATGATGTGAAGCGGCGAATTAGTTGCAGCGCAAGTACGGGCAATATTGCCGGTATTCTGCGGAATCTGAGGCTCAAAAAGAACGATATGATTTTTCATAATAAGAATATTTTCCTAGTATTTTCTTTAGATAAAAAAATAGCCACACTGCCCGGAGTCAAGCTCAGCAAACAGCGTGGTTAAGGCTTCATTAACTTACATCACAACAGGTTTGAGGTAAACCAATGAAGGTACTCATTTAGTATAACACTTTCAGCCTACAAGTCAATAAAAAATGCTCAAAAAGTTGTACTTTTTTTAAAAATATCACAGGAAGATACCATTTTGGTAAAAAAGTATTCGGAATTCTATAAATAAGCAAGCTATTCTGTATTTTATAGATGAAATTTAAATGAAAAAAGAGTATGATAGATACATACTTTGGAGGAATCTAAACTTATGAAAATTATTGTTGTCGGCGGCGGGAAGGTCGGAACGGCCCTCTGTCGCTCCTTAGTGGCTGAAAATCATGATGTTATCCTGATTGAGCAGGATGAGGCTGTTCTAAACCAGATTACCAAGCGCTATGACATTATTGGTATTTCTGGCAATGGAGCTAACTTCAAAATCCTAGAACAGGCGGATGTTGGGCACTGTGACATCTTCATCTCCATGACCGAGCAGGATGAGGTCAACATGGTTTCAGCTGTTCTGGCCAAACGAATGGGCGCTAAGGAAACCGTCGTTCGGGTGCGTAATCCTGAGTATTCCAACCCTTACTTTAAGGAAAAGAATATCCTAGGCTTCTCGCTGGTGGTCAATCCTGAGCTCCTAACTGCTCGCTATATCGCTAATATCATTGACTTCCCTAACGCCCTGTCAGTAGAACACTTTGCCAATGGCCGAGTGGCACTGATGGAGTTCAAACTCAAGGAAGACAGCAATCTCTGCCAGATGAGTATTTCCCAATTCCGCAAGAAATTTGGAAATATCATTGTCTGTGCCATTGAGAGAAAAGGGCACTTGGAAATTCCTGACGGCGACTTCACTCTGGATGCCGGCGACAAGATATATGTCACAGGTAACCGCCTGGACATCGTTCAATTCCACAATATGGTACGTCCTAGAGTGGTTAAGAGCCTGATGATTATCGGGGCTGGCAAGATCGCTTATTACCTGCTCAATATTCTCAAGAATAGTAAAATCGAGCTCAAAGTCATTGAATCTAACCATGAACGGGCAACCTTTTTCAGTCAGGAATTTCCTGAGCTCTATGTTGTCCATGGAGACGGTACTGCCAAGGATATCCTGCTGGAGGAACGCGCCAGTAACTTTGATGCCATCGCTACCCTGACTGGTGTAGATGAAGAAAATATCATTACTTCCATGTTCCTTAATAATCTGGGTGTACAGAAAAACATCACCAAGGTCAACCGTACTAGTTTGTTGGAAATCATTGATAACCAAGACTTTGCCAGCATCGTAACTCCTAAAGGTATCGCCGTTGATACGGTTATGCATTTTATCCGCGGTCGCTACAATGCTCAATTCTCTAACCTAGAAGCTCTGCACCATGTAGCCAACGGCCAAATCGAGACTCTGCAATTCCAAATCAAAGAAGAAAACAAGATGACTGGTATTCCTCTATCTCAGCTTCATCTGAAGAAAGATGTCCTGATTGCGGCCATTATCCGCCAAGGTAAAGCTATCTTCCCTACAGGCGATGACAATCTGCAAGTTGGAGATAAGATTATCGTTACTACTCTGCTGCAAAATATCACGCAGATTTACGATCTGTTAGCGAGGTAGGCCCATGAATAGATCTATGATTCGCTACCTGCTGGCAAAATTACTGCTGATTGAGGCGGCACTGCTGATTGTACCTATTGTCGTCGCTCTAATCTACTGTGAGCCCTTAAAAGTCTTTCTCTCTATCGGGGCGACCATGGCCATCTTGCTAGTTTTAGGTGGCATAGGCTCTTATTTCAAACCCAAGGACCTGCATATCTACGCCAAGGAAGGGGTCCTGATTGTAGCCCTTTGCTGGATTCTTTGGTCCTTCTTCGGAGCTCTGCCCTTTGTTTTTTCCGGGCAGATTCCAGACGTTATTGATGCTTTCTTTGAGATTAGCTCTGGCTTCACCACGACAGGAGCGACTATCCTCAACGATGTTGGCGTCCTCTCCCATTCGTTACTCTTCTGGCGCAGTTTTACCCACTTGATTGGAGGAATGGGAGTGCTGGTCTTTGCCCTAGCTATTATGGACAATGCTAAAAATGGTCACTTGGAGGTCATGAAAGCAGAAGTTCCGGGACCAGTCTTTGGCAAGGTGGTGTCCAAACTCAAGAGTACGGCCCAGATTCTTTATATCATTTATCTGGCTCTCTTTGCTATATTTGCCCTCCTTTATTTCCTAGCGGGCATGCCTCTCTTTGACAGCCTTGTGATTGCCATGGGAACAGCTGGTACGGGAGGATTCACCGTATACAATGACGGTATCGCCCACTACAACAGCTCGCTGATTACTTATCTAGTCAGCTTTGGAGTTTTAGCTTTCGGGGTCAACTTCAATCTCTACTATTATCTGCTGATTCGCAAGTTTAAGGCTTGCTTTGAAGATGAGGAGCTCAAGGGCTATCTCTGGATTGTCTTTCTTTCCACAGCCTTGATTGCCTTTAATGTCTTCCACCTCTATCAAGGCTTTGCCAAGAGCGTGGAGATTTCCTTCTTCCAGGTAGCCAATGTCATCACAACAACTGGATTTGGCTATGGCGATACAGTCAAATGGCCGCTCTTTTCTCAGGTTATCCTGCTCCTGCTCATGTGTATCGGGGGCTCAGCTGGATCAACAGCTGGGGGATTCAAGGTCATTCGGGGAATTATCATTTCCCGCATTGCTAAAAATCAGATTCTATCTACCCTGTCACCTAATCGTGTCCTGACCTTGCATATCAATGGTGCGGTCATTGACAAGGATACTCAGCATAAGGTACTGAAATACTTAGCTGTTTATATCTTGATTATTCTAGCTCTCATTTTTATTGTCAGCTTGGATAATAATAATTTCATGACGGTTGTCAGCGGGGTTGTCTCTTGCTTCAACAATATCGGCCCCATGATTGGGACGACAGATAATTTTTCTATCTTTAGTCCTTTTTCTAAACTTCTGCTAGCCTTTGCTATGATTGGCGGTCGCTTGGAAATCTACCCGATTCTCCTGCTCTTCCTGCCTAAGACTTGGTCTAGAAGATAGGAAATATTCGGAAAATATAGATATATATAAAAGTCACACTAGATACTTATCTAGTGTGACTTTTTTCTTGAATTATTTCTTCTCAGGCTGAAATGGTCTGGTACAGGATCCTCTCCCGGCTGAGACCAGGGATGGCAGCGGAGAATGCGCGCCAAGCCCATCAAAACTCCTTTAGCACCATGCTTCTGGATAGCCTCTATCATATAGTTAGAGCAGGTGGGCCGAAAGCGGCAAGATGGAGGGAAAGCAGGCGATATGAAGCGTTGATAAAAGCGGACAGGAGCAATAAGCAGTTTCTTTATCATTTCTTGGTCTTGGTTACAGCCAGTGTATGCAGCTGGCTGACTTCTTTTTTACTGAGCTTACGATACTCACCAGGCTTGAGGCCAGTTAAGTCCAAATGACCAAAGCGAGTCCGTGACAGCTTATCCACCTGCAGTCCGACTGCCTGGAACATCTTCTTGACCTGATGGTTACGGCCTTCGTGGATTGTCAGCTGAACGACCGAACGATTTTTCGCCGGATCAACCTTGATAATCTCATAAACTGCTGGCTTGGTTTTGCGCCCCTCGATCTCAATACCGCGAATCAGAGGACGAAGAACTTCTTTATTGGCCAATCCTTTGACACGAGCCACATAGACCTTGTCAATCTCATTTCGGGGATGAATCATCTCGTCAGTAAAATCTCCGTCATTGGTCAGAATGAGGATACCAGAAGTATCCCAGTCCAAACGACCGACCGGATAAATCCGCTCCTTAACCTGAGGCAAGAGCTCCACGACTGTCTTACGACCCTTGTCATCACTGACAGAGGAAATGACCCCGCGCGGCTTATTGAGGAGGTAATAAACCTTCTCTTCGTTGTAGATAGGTCGGCCTTCTACTTCCACACGGTCGCCAGACTTGACGTTCGTCGCCAACTCACGTACTACTTGGCCGTTTATACTGACCTTCCCCTGCCTGATTAGCTCTTCTGCCTTACGGCGGCTGGCTATTCCAGCATGAGCGATGTATTTATTGATTCTCATCGATATCTGTCCTTTCAATAAAGAGCTGGCTTTCTTCAGCAACTAGCTCTGTTTCTTCGACAATCGGCAGTTCATCTAGGTGATTGATCCCCATATAGTCTAAGAAATAATCCGTTGTCACATAGAGATTCGGCCGGCCAATGACCTCTTTTTTGCCATCCTCTCGAACCAGTTCAAAAGCCAAGAGCTTGGCTAAAGCGCCGCTGGAATTAACCCCGCGGATGTCATCTATTTCTACCCTTGTAATCGGCTGCTTATAGGCAATGATAGACAAGGTCTCGAGGGCCGCCCGCGACAGACTTTGATTGATTGGCGCCCGTGAATAGGCCCGCAGAATCTCAGCAAACTCTGGCTTTGTGACCAGCTTGTATGTCTTTGAAGTTTCCAGCAGGGTCAGGCTAGAGTCTGGATTGACTTCATATTGCTCAGCCAACTTCTCTAAACTCTGAATAACCCCGGTCGGCGGCAAAGAAAGGATTTCTGCCAACTGATGAACCTTGAGTCCATCTTCTCCCGCCACAAAAAGCAGGGCTTCAATCTTTGCTAACTTACTCATTTCCTCTTCCTACTAAATAAATATTTCCAAAATTTTCTTCCTGAATGACTTGCACTTCCTGC
Organism: Streptococcus sanguinis; assembly: GCF_026781265.1. Classification (GTDB taxonomy): domain Bacteria; phylum Bacillota; class Bacilli; order Lactobacillales; family Streptococcaceae; genus Streptococcus; species Streptococcus sanguinis_T. The sequence continues at coordinate 51,918 of NZ_JAKUVC010000004.1, read as the reverse complement.
ACCTTGACCAATTCCAAGGTCGCCAGAAAGAGAGTAATAACTTCATTCATGTCCTTGGTCTCTGCAAAAATCTCCTGCAGAGCCAGACGTCTCTTATCAGCACAGCGCTGGCGCACCACTTCCATCATGTCCTCAATCTTATACTCGTCTCGCACAATGGTTGTATGACTTTTAGAAAACTCCTCTTGCTTCTTGGCGATAACTTTGGAAAAAGCCAAAAAAAGATCAATTGTTGACTTGTCATGCAGGAGCTCAGCGTCTTCATAAACCAGCTCCAGCTTGGGCTTAGAATAATAAAGCGCTCGGTCATCATGCTGGAGCGACATTTTCTCACCTAAGAGCTTGAACCTGCGGTATTCCTCAATCTGGCTCAAAAGGTCTTGCTCCAAATCATCTTCCAGCTCAGCATTATCCGCCACCTTAGGCAGAAGCTTGCGGCTCTTAATCAGCATGAGCTGGCTTGCCATGACCATATACTCGCCCGTCACTTCCAGCTTCATGGCCTGCAAAGTAGCCACATAAGCCAGATACTGCTCGATAACCTCCGTAATGGGAACATCATAAATATCCACCTGGTACTTAGATACAAGGTGGAGCAGCAGGTCCAACGGGCCTTCAAAATCTTTTAGTTTGATATCCATTTTTATCTGTATTTTTCTAGTGTAATCATGGTTTTCAGGCCCAAATCTTGGGCAATATCATAGAGACCAATCCCCTTCTCCCGCTGGCTCAAAATAAACTGCTCACGCAGGCTTTGGGCAGATAGACTGGCTTGTCCCTGCTCAATCAAGAAGGCCTCTAGCTGACGGAAGCCCCATTGACGAGAATAGGATTTACCGTTTTTCTCAAATAAATATGTGCCCGTCAGATAGTCTTCCAGCTCGCCCGTCAAGCTCTCAGGAATCTTGATGACCCGCTTCTGACCGGCCTTTTCAATCTTCAAAACCTGAAAGTCAAGATTGACATCTGCCACTCTGACCTGCAAAATCTCGCTGGGCAGCAAGCCCATTTCCAAGATAAGAAGAGCCATCAGCCGCCCCCTAGGAACGCTTGATTCCTGCCAAAAAGCAGACAGATCCAGCAGTTCATTTTCCTGCTCCTTCGATACGGAAACCTTGGGCAGGACCAAGCGGTGGAACTCCTCAATAAGCTGCTGCTGATAAAGGAAGTAGAGAAATTGATTGACTGCTGAGAGCTTCCGCTTCTGAACAGCTGCCTTAAAATCCTTGATAGAGGCTTGATAAATCCGCAGATTGGTCTCGGTAATCCGACCATGTACTTCCTCGATAAACTGCTCCAAATCATAAGAATAGGCAATTTTAGAATTTTCTGAGATGTTTTTTTGATTTAAAAACGGTCTAATGTATTCTTTCATTTTTTGCGAATTTCGTACTGCTTGCTAAAGCCGTGCAACAAAGAATTGACAGCTTTCAAAATGGATTTTCTAGTAATAATTCCGTAAAAATGCTGATCCTCGCCCACAACCGGCAGGAATGACTCGTCAACCAGCTTATGAAGCACATCTGATACAGTATAATCTGGCCCAACTGTCAAGTCGTCCATTTTGGTCATGTGGACGATGTCTGTCATCATGAATTCCTCTTCTGGCAAATCATGGCGCATACGATAAGACATGATGTCTGTCAGGGAAATCGTGCCAACAAACTTTTTATCTGCTGTCACGACTGGTACACGTGAGTAGGTCATCTGGCTCAGCAGTAGGATTGCATGATCCACATTATGGGTGTCAATCATAACCGCCAGATTTTCCCCAGGCGTCAAAAAAGTTTCTTCATGTTGTAGCAGATAGTCTTCAAATTCCTTAGCAATCATCGGCTAAACTCCTTGGACAAGCTTGGATAAAGTTCATGATTTCGCGTATAGTAATCTACTTTAAAGCGGTCATCATCAATCTCTACCTTAGCGTAGAGGCGTTCGTTGATCAGGCCACGTGGCTGGCTAATGGATCCCGGATTCAGAAAGAGCGTTTTGCCCTCCATTCGAGCATCTGGGATATGCAGATGGCCGTAGAGGCAGATGTCTGCATTAACCTCTTGCGCCCACAAATCCAGCTTTTGAAAAGAAAAGTTGATATGGAAGAGATGCCCGTGAGTCTGTGCAATAATGGTCCCCGCCAAATCCGTCACCAATCGTTCTGGATAGCCGTCGTAAAAGTCCATATTCCCTGCAACAACCTGAATCCCTTGCCATACCTCATCATCAGAAGGAAGCTCAGAGTCTCCGTTATGGAAAATCGCATCTACCTTTCCAATATAATGATTCCTAATTTCTTCTACAATAGCACGGTCGCCATGAGAATCACTCATGACTATAATGGTTTGCTTTGCCATGCTGGAAATACCTCCACTAATTTCTTAACTGCCTGAGCCCGATGGGATTGCGCATTTTTTTCTTCTATCGTTAGTTCGGCAGACGTTTTTCCTGTTTCTCCCACTAAGAACAAAGGATCATAGCCAAAGCCATTTTTCCCTTTTGGCTCATGGGCAATGTAGCCCGGCCAATCCGCTTCAACTACCAGAGACTCCCTGTCAGGACTAGCCACCACTAGGGTCGTATGAAAATGGGCCGAGCGATCCTTGATTTCAAAAACCATAGCCAACTCATGCAGCAGCTTGATATTGTTTTCATCATCTGTCGCGCCTACTCCAGCAAAGCGAGCCGACCAGACGCCAGGCAAGCCGCCTAAAACATCGACCTGCAGACCTGAGTCGTCAGCTAGCACCATTTTACCGGTCAGCTTACTGATGGTCTCCGCCTTGAGCCGCGCATTTTCCTCAAAGGTAGTTCCAGTCTCTTCCACTTCTGGCAGGTCAGGATAATCATTGAGATTTTCAACCTTGTAGCCCAGCTTATCAAAGAGTTTGCGAAACTCTGCTGTCTTACCTTCGTTGCGAGTCGCAATCAAGATGGTATCTCCAACAGCCATCTCTGACTCATGCCCCTGACCAAAAAAGTCGGTCATCTTAACTCCATCTTTAGACAGGAAGAAGACCTTACGCAGCAAGTCCTTTTCTGTAATCAGAATAGCCCCCTTATGACTGGTCGCCTTAAAATCCCGCTTCTTGCGGTCGTTAATCATATTGAGGACAAACTGGATATAGGACATGGGTGAGCCGTATTTGACCACAACTGTGGTAAAGGCGTTATATTCTTCTTCCAAATCCCGCTCAATCAGCTCGCTCAACTCTGCATCAATATGCTCCAAGAGCCTGTATGGGATGTCGTTGAAATGATAGCCAGCCTTACGAAAGCGAGTCCATTCTCCGATATACCAATTGTTCTCGTCAATGTATTCATAAATTTTATTTGTCATAAGCTTACATGCTCCACATTCACTTTCAGACCCAGCCAGCTTTCTGCAATTTCCGAAAAGCTCTTGGCATTGGCAGTTGTGTAAAATCGGTGATTGAGCTCCTGCTTTTCCCAACTGCGGTTGATTTCAAAGTAATTGAGCAGGACAGAAATATCCCGTACGCACTCTGCCCCGCTGTCGATCAACTTCACATTTGGTCCCATCCTATTTTGAATAATAGGTCGAAGCAAGGGATAGTGGGTACAGCCCAAGACCAGAGTATCTACTCGGCCAGCCAGAGGCTGCAGGGTTTCATAGACCACTTTTTTGGTAAGACTGGAATGAAGTTCATTGGACTCTACCAAAGGCACAAACTTAGGGCAGGCCAAACTTTCCACCTGCATCTCCGGTGAGAGCGCTTCAATCTTCTGACGATAAATATCTGAAGAAACAGTCATTGGAGTTCCAATAACACCGATGCGGCCGCTGGCAGTCGACTTAATAGCCGCGCTAGCCCCCGGCAGAATCACGCCTAGTACTGGAATATCGAGCTTTTCCTTCACTTCTTCCCAGACAACAGCAGTCGCTGTATTGCAGGCAATGACTATCATCTTAACATCCTTGGTCAGGAGGAAGTTGACCAATTGCCAGGTATAAGCGTGAATCTGCTCAGCAGGCCTAGGACCGTAAGGAGCCCGCGCCGAATCTCCAATATAAATGACCTCTTCGTGGGGGAGCTGCCGCATGAGCTCACGGACTACAGTCAAACCGCCCACTCCTGAGTCTAAAAAACCGATTGGTCGATTATCCATAAGGTCTTCTTTCTAAAACAAGGGACTGGAAGCCGATTCCAAATCCCCATTTTTTTTATAGATTTTCTCTGCTGGTATTAAAAGCCAGCCTCTAGAAAATTATTTTTTCTTTTTGCTCTTAGCAAGCGCAGCTTTCTGCTGGCTGATAATTTGACGATAGACTTGCTGTACTTTCGCTTCATTTGGCCGTTGACCGCTAGCGCTAAGCAAGGTCCGAACTGCTTCTACATTCAGACGCGGATTTTCTGCAAATTCCTTCTCAACTTGCCGACGAAGCAAATACATCCCCAAGATCACGCCCCCAGCAAATGCTGCCATAATCAAGAAAATTGCTAAAACTAAATTCATATCGAGAACTCCTCTATTTCCATTTTTACATTGCTCTTCATTATATCAAATTTTCTCTATTTTTCAAAATCAAAGCCATACAGTGTCGCAAAATAATCTTTTGGTTTTTCAGCCCGACGAATCATGCGAACATTGTCATCTTGTTCCAAGAGAATTTCGCTGGAGCGGAGCTTGGCATTGTACTGATAACCCATAGAGAAACCATGAGCACCAGTATCGTGAATCACCAGTGTATCACCGATTTGACTGACGGGAAGCGAGCGATTAATGGCGAATTTATCATTATTCTCACAGAGACTGCCGACAACATCCACAATCTCTGTCTCACTCTCAGACCGATCCATATTGGTAATGTGGTGATATGAACCGTACATGGCAGGACGCAGCAGATTGACTGCAGAGGCGTCCACTCCCAGATAGGTTCGGTAGGTTTGCTTCTTATGGGTAACCTTGGTGACCAGCAGGCCATAAGGTGCCAGCATAAAGCGGCCCAGCTCCGTATAAATCTTGACCTGTCCCAGGCCAGCTGGAGTTAGAATAGCTTCATAGGCCTGACGAACTCCTTGACCGATGATTGCAATGTCATTTTCCTCACCTTCAGGCTGATAATTAATGCCAACACCGCCAGATAGATTGATAAAGTCCAGCTCAACTCCTGTCTCAGCCACTACTTCTACAGCCAGTTCAAAAAGCTGACGGGCCAGTTCAGGATAGTAGTCATTGCTGACAGTATTAGAGGCCAAGAGGGCATGAATCCCAAATTTCTCAGCACCCAACTCCTTGAGCTCTTTGAAAGCCTGAATCAGCTGGTCCTTAGTCATACCAAACTTGGCTTCTTCTGGATTATCCATAATGCTGGTTCCTAGCTCAAAGACACCGCCAGGGTTGTAACGGCAGGAAATAATCTTTGGAATACCCGCTGACTCCTTCAAAAAAGCAACATCTTCATAGGCATCCAGATTGATAGTCGCTCCAAGGTCACGCGCAAACTGAAATTCCTCAGCTGGTGTGTTATTGGACGAAAACATAATATCCTGTCCAGCAAAGCCCAGCTTTTGGCTCATGAGCAGCTCAACATAGCTGGCACAATCCACCCCGCAGCCTTCTTCTTTAAGGATTTTTAAAATAGCAGGATTGGGAGTGGCCTTAACAGCAAAATACTCTTTAAAACCTGGATTCCAAGAAAAGGCCTCATGCAGGGCACGCGCTCTTTCCCGAATTCCCTTCTCATCATAAAGATGGAAAGGTGTTGGAAACTGCGCCGTAATCTCAGCTAGCTTTTCACGACTGACAAAAGGAGTTTTCATACTATTCTCTCTTTCTATTTGCTGGCTTTATTATACCATAAATCCATAGGAGAAACAAAAAGCACTGGAGCAAACGTCCAATGCTTGAGTATTATTTAGCTGAGTTATTTGTTTCTTCCAAAAATACGCAGCAAGCTGAGGAAGAGATTAATGAAGTCCAGATATAGATGCAGAGCCAGAGAAATTGCCCAGCCATTCCCTGGATTGCCATTGGTCTGCTCATAAACATAGCGGATCTTCTGATTGTCCCAAGCGATGAGCCCTGAGAAAATAAGGACACCAACGATACTGATGATAAAGTCCAAGCCACTGCTTCTCAAGAAGATATTAAGGAAGCTAGCAGCGATAATACCAATCAAACCGGCCATACAAGCTTTCCCTATTCCAGATAGGTCCTTTTTAGTCACCTTGCCGATGAAGCCCATAGCAAAGAACATAACGGTCGTTGTCAGAAAGGCTAAGAGAACAGTTGACTGAAGATACAGCGCCATGATAATACTCAGGGTAAATCCATTGATGGCTGAGTAGCCTAAAAACATAGGCAACGCCGCTGGGCTATTGCTCCGAGCAGTTCCAGATGCTACCAACACAAGGATAAACTCAACTGCAATAGCTGCATAGAAAATCCAAGTGGAGCCTGTCAGAACAGAGATAATAATGTCCTGAAAGAAGTTCAGCATCAAGAGGGACACGATTGCTGAGATTCCGATACCGACACCAACGATAGAATAAATCTTAGCATAGAAAGAATTAATATCTGATTGATCTTGAATAATAGAATGATTCATAGTTACTCCTTTTATAATAAAACATTTACGGTTTCAGCATCTTTCGATGAAAGAGCTTGCGATTACCGCCCTTGCGTCTCCAAGGTGCAGTCGCTTCCTTGACTGCCCAATATTTATCCACCATCGTCACAATATAAGACTCCTTATAGCGCGGCGGAGCAATGGTCGCCCCCCACATGTGCTTGATGATAATGTCCTCTTCGACCTTATTGAGCTTGGTAATCTTACGAGCATTGCGAACTGCCAGCCTGGGATGAACCCAAGCATGACTCTTCTTAAACTTGGTCACACGCCAATCATAGTAGAATAAGTCATGAAGCAGGGCACCGCGTGCTGTGCTGCGGGCATTCCAGCCAAATTTTTTGGCAATTCTGTAACTAGTATAACTTACATTGATAGAATGTTCAAGTCTATTGGAATGAATATGATGGGGAATTTCTTTCAGGCGCTGCACACTGGGCTTTTCAATCAAGTGTCCAACATAGGCCATAAATTCCTCGTCCTGTTTGTAAGGCATAGAATCACCTCCCTTGCCAACTATTATATCTCTTTTTCTGATTTTTAGCTTAAATGAAAGATTAAAATACCCGCAGCGACAGCAACATTGAGACTTTCTGCCTGTCCCTTCATGGAAATATGGACCAGAACATCAGCTGCTGCCGTCATTTTTGGACTAATTCCCTGCCCTTCATTGCCCATGACTAGGACAAAGCTCTCTTTGCTGTCCACCTTTCTATAGTCAATAGACGCAGACGACAAGGTCGACGCTAGAATTGGCAGACTGGAAGACTGAGCCAGCCTAATAAAATCAGCTGTATCTATCCGATAAACTGGCAGATGGAAATGGCTCCCCTGCATAGAGCGCAGCGTTTTTAGGTTATAGATGTCTGCCGACGAGCTAGAGATGAAAACCCCGTCAAAGCCAGCTGCATCCGCGGTCCGAATGATGGTACCGACATTACCTGGATCCTGAACATCCTCCAAGAAAAGATAGCGTCCATTTAACTCCGCCGGTATTTCTTCCCTTTCAAAAGCCACTTCTGCGACAATGCCCTGTGGCGTCTTACTATCAGCCAAATCTGCTAAAATCTCTGGACTGACAAAGATTGCCTGAGAAAAATCAGCTAATCGCTCTGCGTATTCCGCTAAAGCAAAAATCCGAATCAGCTCTGCCCCGCTGCTGAAAGCTTCCTCAAATAGATGCCATCCCTCAATCAAATAAGAATCCTTGCGGTATTTTTTGTGATGAAGTTTTTTAGCTTTTTTTACCACATTATTGGCTTTTGAGGTTATAATATTCATAAGAACATTATACCACAATTTAGCAGACTTGCACTCATACTGAGGTCTTAAATCCCTCGGTTTGCTCACTAAAGGAGGACGCCATGCAGAAAGTAAAAATGATAGCCCAAGGACGAGTACAAGGGGTTGGATTCCGCTGGGGAGTTTATTCTCTAGCGCTGGAAATCGGAGGTATTACCGGCCGGGTCTGGAACAACGACGACGGTACTGTTGGCATTCTGGCTCAGGCTGATGACCCAGCTCTGATGGCCAAATTTATCCAAGAAATCCGCAAGGGACCGACACCTTTTTCTAAGGTCAGTTATTTGGATGTGACCATGGCTAATTTCGACTCCTATCCTGACTTTAAAATTTCAAATTAGGTCTGCAGAACTATTGTATATTTTGCAAAAAAACAGTAGAATAGATAGGTATTATTTTTTAGAAACAAAGGATATGAACTCGTGAAACATTTCAAACGCTTTTTATTCTCCGGTATGGGACTGGCTGCGCTTCTTTTCCTGTCCGGCTGTGTGGGCCGCGACAAGGCCGGTAATCCTTCTGGTCTGATTTGGGACGTGATTGGTCAGCCTATGGCGGATGGTATCCAATTTTTCGCCAAGAATTCAGGTCTGGGTTATGGTCTGGCAATTATCATCGTTACGCTCATCGTGCGGATTATCATTCTGCCGCTGGGAATCTATCAGTCTTGGAAGGCGACGCTTCAGTCTGAAAAGATGAATTACTTTAAGCCAATTTTTGCCCCAATCCAAGAGCGAATCAAAAATGCTGAGACTCAGGAAGAGAAAATGCGGGCTCAGCAAGAACTGATGGCTGCTCAAAAAGAAAATGGACTCAGCATGTTTGGCGGTATAGGCTGTCTGCCTCTGCTCATCCAAATGCCTTTCTTCTCTGCTCTCTTCTTTGCAGCCCAGTATACTCAAGGGGTTGCGGGCAGTTCCTTCCTCTGGATTAACGATTTAGGCAAAAGCGATTGGGCTTTGACCGCCATTGTCGGTGTCCTCTACTATATCCAGTCAGTGCTCTCTCTGCATGGTATTGAAGATGAAACTCAAAGAAACAGCATGAAACAAGCTTCTTATATGAGCCCTATCATGATTGTTGGTTTCTCATTCTTCTCTCCTGCCGCAGTCACTCTCTACTGGGTAGTCGGTGGATTCATCCAAATCATCCAGCAATTTATCATCAACTACATTATTCGACCTCGCTTGAGAAAACAGGTAGCAGAGGAATTTGAAAAAAATCCTCCTAAAAGCTTGAAAAAAGCTAGCCGGGCTAAAGATGTTACTCCAAAATCTCAGCCGGCTATTGAGCAAAAGAACAAAAAGAAAAAGAACCGCAATGCTGGTAAGCAACGGTCAAGATAAAGAAAAATTCTTCTAGCTAATACTAGAAGAATTTTTTTAATCTCGAGTAAGAATCGGCGTAACCGATACAAAAAGCTCAGCAAACAAAGCAATAACTGATGAACGAGGTGACTCTATCACAATAAAACAGTAAAGCCAATCAAGCCTTTCTTATATGAAACCCAAATCCTGCCCTTGAAAATCCGCACTAGACTTTCTGCCATGGATAGGCCAATCCCGTAGCCAGGCTGTTTCTGATTGTGCGATTCGTCTTCACGATAGAAACGGTCAAAGAAACGGCTGTAATCAACATTTTTGCCGTCCGCGTAACTATTAGCCACCGTCAGACGGGCTCGTTTCCCGCGCTTAGCCTTGGTCAGGGTGACAAAAATTTGCCCATCTTCGTCACAATACTTGCAGGCATTGTCAATCAGAATGCTAACCAATTCATAAAGTTCATCTTCAGTTGCCTTGACATAGATATCTTCCTGCAGCTTGATCTCATACTTCTTGCCTGCCTTCTCGATGACAGACTTGAAGTTCCCAGCCACTTTTTTGACAACTTCTGAGAAATTCACATCTACCAAGGTAACATCTGGCTGCTCTTCCAGACGGGCCAGAACGACCATTTGATTGATTAGATTACTGAGACGCTTGACCTGGTCCTTGGTACTTTCTGTCCATTCATTTTCGCCAGTCATCAGCTCTTGCAGCTCCGTATTGGCTGAAATAATGGCCAATGGCGTCTTCAATTCATGTCCCGCATTGGTAATGAAACGCTTTTGGTTTTCATAGTTTTTGATATAGGGACGGATGGCAAAGTTGGAAAATCCAGACACGACTAAGACAAAGAAAATAAAGCTATAGAAGCATAACTGGATGGACAGCCAGAAAAAGTCATTGCGGCTTTCGAGATAATTAGTCGAATCTAAGACCACCAGTAAATAGCGCTTGGTCTTGGAATCCTGCGTTATCTGGTAGGAATAAAATTGACTGCCTACCTTAAAAACCCCACTGCTGCGGCTGTCCTTAATCACTTTATTTGCATAACTGAGCGCCTGCTCCTTCGATAGATTGGACAGATGGTCCAAGTTAGAGGAGTAAAGTGTTTTGTCTTCCTTATAGACCACGCTAAAATAGCGGTATTGGTAGATGGTATCAATGGTGATACGGTCGTTTTGCAAGCTTTCAGCTGTTTCTTCTACACTGGGAAAATCTCCATTATTGGCAGATAAAATATTGAGAACGGCTTGGATTTCTCCGTTGGTCTGCAGAAAGCGAACGGAGTTTAAGACAGCAATCATGGTTAGCAAAATACAGACAATAGCCGCCGAAGCCAGAAGAATGAACCGAATTTTAAGCTTCCGAAACATGGCCATCTCCTTCCAGCGGCACCAGAGTGAAACTACCGCCTTCCTCACCCAAGATAGCAAGATCAGCATGGATGGCCTTCAGCTTCTGACGCAAATAGGAAATATAAATCCAGACGAATCCTTCGTCCAAATCCTCATCCTCGTCTTTGGCCCAAACATGACGAAAGAGTTCTTGAGTGGAAAGACTCTTCTGGGCATTAAGCATGAGAAATTCCATCATTTTAGATTCCTTACCAGCTAAGCGAATAGAGTTGGAGCTAATGAGTTCATGCTCTCCGACATTGAGGCTGGTTTGGCCAATCTGCAGCAAATTGGGGGTGAACGTCGCTACTCGTCTAGACATAGAGCGTAGGCGAGCCAGAAGCTCTTTCAGAGAGAAGGGCTTGGTCAGATAATCATCTGCACCGGCATCCAGCCCTGTGACCTTGTCATCCACCTCTGACATAGCTGTCAGCATGATAACATGGGTCGTATTGCCGGTTTGGCGAATTTCTTTCAGCGCTTCAATTCCTGTCTTGACCGGCATCATGATATCCAGAATCATCAAATCATAGGCATTTCCCTTGGCCAAGTCCACAGCTTCTTGCCCATCAAAGGCTGTATCGACTTGATAGCCTTCATGGGTCATCGCCGTTTCCAAGACACGGGACAGCTGTTGCTCATCTTCAGCTAATAAAATCTTCATCATCTCACTCACTTTCTCGAATCAAATTGCGGATGGTCTGCATGGTCACATCACAGGAAGCCAGCTCATCTGCACAGCGTTTCAGCTCGCGGACAATCCGCTTGCTGTCTTTAATCTCATGCTTGTACTTCATCTGATGCTCTAAGCTGGCCCAAGAATCCATAGCAATGGTCCGAAGCTGGATTTCTACAAAATAGCGGCCGGGATTTTGACCATGACAGTCCTCATAAGGAGTCTCCACCTCTAATATCAAATGGTAGGAGCGATATCCATTAGGCTTGGCAGCTCGGATATAATCCTTTTCCAGAACAATCTCATAGCCCTCCAGCTGACGAAGCACCTCAATCGTCTGATAGATGTCCTCGATAAAACCGCAAACAATCCGAATCCCAATCGCATCACGAATTTCTTTCAGGGCAGACTCTGGCGCCCTAGGCAGATTCTTGCGTCGACATTTCTCTTCCATACTGGCTGCCTGCTTGACCCGTGCATTAAAATGCTCAAAAAGCTTCTGCCCCGTTTCCTGCTTGACTCGATCATTAGCTTCTTGAATACGCTGACTAAGATCCTCTAAAATCTTGGGCAGATAGACGCCGTATTTCCCATAAATATCTTGCTCTTGCATACAGTTCTCCTACTTTTCTAGCTTATTCTCATTATAGCATAACCATCTGTCTTCTCTCTATTTTTCCCCTGCTCTTCTTATCTAGCCTACACTCTCTGTCTTAAAAGAAACGAAAAAAGAACCAGTCTTCTAGCCAGTTCCCTTTGGTATTTATTAAACGGTTTTTTCAACCTTGAGAATTTTAACGTCGTAGCTGCCAACCGGTGTTTCGACTGTTGCAGTATCACCTGTTTTCTTGCCAATCAAAGCTTGTCCAATTGGGCTTTCATTGGATACCTTACCTGCGAAAGCATCTGCACCAGCAGAACCAACGATAATGTAGACTTCCTCTTCGCTTTCGCCTACTTCTTGGATGGTAACTGTTTTTCCGATAGCTACTTCATCCTTGGCTACAGCGTCACTGTTTACAATCTCAGCGTAGCGGATCTTGGTTTCCAGACTAGAAATCTGTCCTTCCACAAAAGCCTGTTCGTCCTTAGCAGCTTCGTATTCACTATTTTCTGACAAATCGCCGTAGGAGCGGGCAATCTTAATACGTTCTACCACTTCTGGACGACGCACCAATTTCAATTCTTCTAATTCTTTTTCTAGTTTTTCCTTTTCCTCTAGGGTCATAGGATAAGTTTTTTCAGCCATTTTTTCTCTTTTCTTTTATTTTATTTATTTTAAAACTAAAACAAGAGGCTGAGACAAGACTGTATCAGTCCCTTTTTTATATAGCAGGACTGAGAAAGCTAGAACTAAATGCACTAGCTTTCTCTTATCTGCAATGATAGCAGTCTAATTAGAACTGCTGCTGGATTGAGTGAGCTTGCTGTTGACATGCTCCTCAACATTTTTAGCGTGTTCCTCATAAGTATTGGCGAAGTAAACAGCGCCTGTTTCAACATTTGCCACAAAGTAGAGGTAGTCCGTCTTACTTGGGTTAATGGTAGCTTCCAGAGCTGACAGGCTCGGACTATCAACTGGTCCAGGCATAAGCCCTTCTTTTTTATAGACATTGAAAGGCGAGTCAATATTGGTATCAATCTCAGCGTCCTCTTTCAGAGTCGTTTTCTTTCCTAGCTTGCCTTGAGCATAAAGGATAGCGATATTACTCTGAAGCGGCATCGCTTGATTGAGACGATTATAAAATACGCTGGCAATATCTTTGCGGTCCTGGTCTGTCGAACCTTCTTTTTCCACTAGAGAAGCAAGTGTCAGAACTTCATTAACAGTTAGGTTCTTCGCTTCGATAGTAGGGTAGTAAGAAGACAGATTGGTATTCATTGCGCCCAACATCTGGTCAATCAAGCTTTCCAGATCTGCATCCTCACCATAGTTATAAGTGGCAGGGAAGAGGTAACCTTCTAAGCGGTACTTGACTCCGCTGTCCTTGCTTGGCAATGTGCCCAGCAGCTGTGGATATTTAGCCGCCATCTTGGAAATGAAAGCTTCATCCTGCACCTTAGCTAGGAAATCGTCCTTACTAAAAGGTGTCTTACTAGTCTTCTTAGAAGTTGCAGCTGCATTAACCGTCACAGCCTCTGCAATCTGCTCCAGTGTATAGCCTTCAGGAATAGTAACCTTACCAACAACTGGTGGTTGCGGTGTATCCGTTCCACCTTCCTGAAGTTGCCGAGCAATGGTATCTAGGTCCATACTCTTCTGGAGATTGTAATAGCCAGACTGGTAATTGTTAAAGCTTTTAATCTTAGAATACAGACTAAAAACTTGGGCATTTTTAATCAGCCCCTTTTTCTCAAGGATTTCTCCAATCTGCTTAGAGCTTGAGCCTTCTGGTACTTCAACTGTCACATACTCTGTTGCGTTTGCATCAACAGGTTTAAGTGCTGAAGATACATAAGTATAGCCGACAACTCCTGTGACCATAAGTCCCAGCAGGACAATCAGCAGAACAGTTGTCATAATTCTGCGGGCTAATGTATTTTGGCGTTTTTTCTTGACCGTGTTGTTAGCCCGATTAGCCCGAGATAAAACCTCATTGGGTTTCTTATCTTCCTCATCCACTCGGCCATAGACCTGAGGGTGAGCCTTTTCATTCTCTGCAACCTTGTAGGAAACATCTACCGAAGCCGGTCTAGCTTCAAAGGCATCCGCAGCTGCTGTTTCTTTTGCAGAAGCAGAGTCCGCTTCTGACTGGCTAGTTGAAGAGGGAGTTTGTTCTTCCTTTTCTCCAGCTAAGTCTTTCAAAATCTGCTCTTTAAAGCTCAGATTCTTCTCTTTGTCTTGTGATTTTTCAGTCAAAAATTTGACCTCCTTCATCATAATCCCTAACATTATATCTTAAAAGTCAGATAAATGCAATAAGAGTAGGATTTTCTAGCTTATTATTGGTCTTTTTACAGTTTGAGACTAGGATTTTCCCAGACCATATCAAACCAAGTGGCACCTGCGTAAGTTGATTGTGACAAACCTTCGTTAACAAAGGCGTGTTTTTCATAGTAGGTTGTCAGGTAATCATGGCAAGTCAGATTGATACCATGGCGTTCATCTTCTATAGCAATCTCTTTCATAGCTTCCAGTAGCTTGCGACCGACCCCCATTCCCTGAGCATCTTTCGAGATAGAAAGGCTGGTCAGAGAGATAAAGCCACCGTCCAGATGACCATAATCTTCAATCTCCTCTGTAAAGGAAATATCCTTTAAATAACGTTCTGGACGGACAGGTCCCTCCAGATAGCCTAGAATCTTACCATCCTTTTCCGCCACCAAAAAAGTCGAAGATAGGGTTTGGATATGTGCTGCTAGACTTTCGCGGCTAACAGCCTCTTCTGGACTGAAATTTTCCAATTCGATAGCATAAATAGCATCTAAGTCAGCCTTTTGAGCTTGACGGATAATCATCACTTCTCCTTAAAATTGGGATTTTCCCACACCATATCAGACCAAACAGCTCCACCATGAGTTGAGTCAGAAATCCCTTCGTGGACGAAGCCATTCATCTCATAATAAGGTATCAGGTCATCATGACAGGTTAGGCTAATGCCCTGTCGATTTTGCTGAACAGCTGTCTCCTTGAGAGCTGCAAGCAACAAGGTTCCGACCCCCTGCCTCTGAAAATCAGGATGGACGGACAGACTTTGAACGGCAACGAAGCCACCTTCTGGAGGATTAGCACCCACCTTGCTAAAGAGGCCATCTGTCAGATATCGCTCCTGAACAGCTGGTCCAACAATATAGCCTGCAAGTTGACCATGCAGCTCTGCTAGCAAAAAAGTATCTGGAATCTGCTCAATCCGCTCTTTGATAACTTCGGAACTGGCTGCTTCTGCTGCTGGAAAATTTAGCTGTTCAATTGCAAGAATTTCTTCCCAGTCGCTCAAGTCAGCCTGTCTGATTCGAATCGGTGCTTCCATCAAGTCTCCTTCTACTGAACGTTGCTGGTCAGATTGGACAGGAGACGTTCAAAGGAATATTCATAGGTCTGGATGTCTCCAGCTCCCATAAAGACATAAACGGCATTATCGTGGTCAAGAAGTGGAGAAACATTGTCCGCATCAATGACCTTGGTCCGCTTCACAATCTTTTCAGCCAAATCTTCGACCTTAACATCACCATTGTCCACCTCACGTGCAGAACCGTAAATCTGAGCTAAATAAACTGAGTCAGCCTGATTTAGGGCTTCCGCAAATTCGTCCAAGAGAGCAATGGTCCGAGTGAAGGTGTGCGGCTGAAAGATTGCCACGATTTCCTTGCTTGGATACTTCTGACGGGCTGCATCCAGAGTTGCGATAATTTCCGTTGGATGGTGAGCAAAGTCATCAATGATAACTGTTTCGTTGACAATTTTCTCTGTAAAGCGGCGCTTAACTCCGCCAAAAGTCTTGAGGTGTTCCCGAACTAGATTCAGATCAAGACCTGCAGTATACAAGAGGCCGATGACTGCTGTCGCATTCATAATGTTGTGGCGGCCAAAGCTTGGAATTTGGAACTCACCCAGCTCTTGCCCGCGGAAAGAAACTTTAAAGCCTGAACCGCTGGTAGAACGCAAGAGGTCGTGAGCGACAAAGTCATTGCCTTCTTCCTTGAACCCATAGTAGTAAATCGGAGCCTTGGACGTAATCCGACGTAGCTGCTCGTCTTCTCCATAAATGAAGAGTCCCTTAGTAATCTGCTTGGCATAGTCATTGAAAGCGTTAAAGACATCTTCTAGGCTCGTGAAATAATCCGGATGGTCAAAGTCGATATTGGTAATGATCGAATATTCCGGATGATAAGGCATGAAATGACGCTCGTACTCGTCTGACTCAAAGACAAAGTACTTGGCATTGGCAGAACCTCGGCCAGTACCATCTCCAATCAGATAGCTAGTATCCGTGATATTGGAGAGAACGTGGGAAAGAATCCCCGTTGTAGAGGTCTTCCCGTGGGCACCAGCCACTCCCAAGCTGACAAAGTCACGCATGAAGCCACCTAAAAACTCATGGTAGCGTTTATAGCCAATACCGTTTGCGTCTGCATAGGCAATTTCTACATTGTTATCTGGACGAAAGGCATTGCCGGCAATGATTTCGAAGTCTGGCTGGATATTCTTTTCATCAAAAGGCAGGATGGAAATGCCAGCCTGCTCTAGACCACGCTGAGTGAAATAATATTTATCAACGTCACTGCCCTGAACCTTATGGCCCATCTGGTGCAGCATCAAAGCCAAAGCGCTCATACCAGAGCCCTTAATCCCGATAAAATGATAGATTTTCGTCATGATTACTCCTTAAGATACAAGGCCATCAAAGCAAGTCAAAAGAGGAAAATCTCCGCAGACTCTAATCAGCCCGCAGGGATTTTCTTTCTTTACAAGCTTTTAGGCACCACCAAAACACCAAAGAAGCCGGACCAATCAGTAAGTCCCAGCTTCTAGCATCGGTCCTCTTCAACCGATGACGGATGTTATATGCAGATAGATTTTACATTTACATAATCAACTAGCAATTTTCCTTATAAACATCAGAAAATTGCAGGCAGAAAAGACTCGAGCAAGCCAGCTTTAATCGCTGTCCAAGCCTGTCAAGTTCAGTTCCTGAGCCTTAGAATGCTTCAACTGCTCCTCCTTAGCTCTATCCTGATTATAGATCTGACTGGTTTTTAAAAAATCATAATTGTTCTTCTTAGGCTTTTCTTCCGGCTCCTGCGGCTGAGGGCTATACTCAGGCTGAATATCCGCCAAAATATAGTTATCCTGCTGAAGCCTATCGCCAAACTTCGTAAATTCCCCCGATGTATTCTTCTGAAAAGGAGCTGTTGGCTTCGGTCTTTCCGCATTGGAAGCTGTCGGAAGCTTTCTGCTGCGGACCTTTGTCGGAAGGTCGCTAGTCAGATAAGGCGCTGAACGCTTTTTTTTCAAATCTGCCCGAGCTTCCTCGCGTGCCTGCTCAGCATAACGAATGGCCGGATCTTTCTTATCAATCGGCTTTTTAAAATCCTTGAAAGCAGACTGCTTTTGCAGCGGTCTTCTGATAGCCTGACTGGCAGCGATGGGAGCATGCCTGTTGGAGTCCACAATCGGCATCCATTCCAAATAATTACGGTCTGTATAGTCTCCGGTAATGTTGCTAATGAGATCCAGTTCGTCATAAAGATTCATATGCGGCATTTCCGTCAGCATGATTTCATCATCTGACACCAGAGGAAATTGTTTATCAGTCATATCTTTTTCCTTTCAACCCTTCATTATTATAAACTATTCAGGCTATTTTTCAAGCTATTCTGCCGAAATTCCCAGAATTTCTCGAATTTCCTCCACAGAGAGACTAGATTTAGCTTCTGCTCCGTCCAGAATAGTCGAAACCAGATTGCGCTTGCTCTCCTGCAGCTCCTGTATCTTCTCCTCAATCGTTCCCCGTGTAATCATCCGATAAACTTCGACATTGCGCTCCTGACCGATACGGTGGGCACGGCCAATGGCCTGGGCCTCAACTGCTGGATTCCACCAGAGGTCAACCAAGATGACTGTGTCTGCACCGGTCAGATTGAGACCGACACCTCCAGCCTTGAGGGAGATCAGAAAGGCTGAACGCTGGCCGTCATTGAAGGCTGTTGTCATGTCCTGACGCTCCTTGGCCGGAGTAGAGCCAGTAATCTTAAAGGACTCCATGCCCATCTTGTCCAGCTCACTCTCGATAATATCCAGCATACCACGAAATTGTGAAAATATGAGGACACGACGATTACCATCTTGTATCTGTTCAAGTAATTCCCGCAAACTTTCCAGCTTACCGCTCTCGCCCTCGTAATCTTCCATAAACAGCTTCGGAGTATCACAGATCTGACGGAGACGCATAAGACCTGACAGAATCTCTATCTTGCTGCGGTTGATTTCATCTTCTGTCGCATGGATAATTCTGTCCTGCATCTGCTTGAGCAGAGCCAGATAAATGGTCTTCTGACTATCTGCCAATTCATTGCGATAGGCAACTTCAATCAAATCAGGCAATTCCTGCAGCACATCTTCTTTCTTGCGCCGCATGACAAATGGCTTGATATAGCGAGCGACTTTCTCAGCCGGCAGTTTTAAAAATTCCTTTTTGCTTGGCAAAAGTCCTGGCATGACAATCTGGAAAATAGACCAAAGTTCTCCCAGATTATTCTCAATCGGCGTCCCAGAAAGGGCGTAGGTATGCTCCACTTCAAAATCCCGCAAATATTGGGCAATCTTGGTCTGGTCATTCTTCATCACCTGAGCCTCATCCAAAATCAGATACTGGAAGTGATTATCCCGGTATTCTTCCACATCCTGCCTGAAAGAAGCATAGCTGGTAATGGTAATCTGATGTTTCTCCGCGATCAGCTCATCACGAACATTTTTCAGACCATACACCACCGCCACATCCAGATGCGGAGCAAATTTAGCAAACTCATCGCTCCAGTTGTAAATCAAGCTGGATGGCGCCAAGATTAAGACTTTCTTAGAGGCATCTATACGCGAACTCAGAAAAGAAATCGTCTGCAGGGTCTTCCCTAGTCCCATATCGTCAGCCAAGATGCCACCGAAGCCATACTTATCCAGCATGGATAGCCACTTGACACCCGTCTCTTGGTAATCCCGAAGGCCAGCCTTAACTTGCAGCTCAGGAAGAGGAAATTCCTCTGGGTGAGTCAGGTCAAAGGCCAGTTGCTGCACATCTTTTGAAAACTGTACCCTATCCTTGCCCTTAAAGAACTCTGCTAGTTGATAAGCCGCCAGACTGCTGGTCTGAATGAAGCCATTTTTAGTCTGCTTACTCCGCAGCTGCTGCAGGGTTCGGCTCATCTCCTTGGTCTCTTCATCGAAAATCAAGACTTGCCCAGACTTACTGATAAAGAAGTCCTGCTCCTTAAAGAGCGAATCAAGCACTGAGTCTATCTCTGACTGCGCAATGCCGGCAAAATCAAAACCAACATCCAAGAGGCCGCCATTAAGTTGAACTGAAACATCTGGTTTTGCAGAAACTCCTAGCTCCTGCAATTGATCAGATAACCAAACCTT
Source organism: Streptococcus sanguinis (assembly GCF_026781265.1). Taxonomy (GTDB): domain Bacteria; phylum Bacillota; class Bacilli; order Lactobacillales; family Streptococcaceae; genus Streptococcus; species Streptococcus sanguinis_T. The sequence continues at coordinate 32,555 of NZ_JAKUVC010000004.1, read as the reverse complement.
ACCCAATTTTCTAAATGACGGAATAACCTCAGAGAAGAAATGGTAAATCTCCTCCGATTTCAAGGGTAACCGTCGACTGACAAAATTGTCAGAAAAACCATTAGATACCATCGTTTTAAAAATGTCTTGCTCATGAGTAAAATCACTAGCATATGGTAATTTTTCTAGTTCTTCTCTACTCGTTATCTTTCTATCCTCAAATTCAAAAAGGAGAGTTAAAACGATTTCCCGATTTTCCGCAATGTCAAAACTAAAGTGAGGCGTAAATTCATGTATCATTAATGATTTCGGAGCTTCAACCCGACCAACTTCACTAAACATGGATAAACTACCTGCCAATTTATCTTTCTCAGTCCCATCAAACTGCAAATGCTTTTCCCCGGCTTGACCCATAGGTAAATCTCTTAATGCTTTTATTAAAGTGATTTGTTTATGATTTAATTGGTAAAAGGTATTGCCAGATAAAATATATTGACCATCATATAACATTTTATAATTTTTTTCTGAAACCGCTAATTCAAAGTAATCAGCATTTTCTTCAACCTCAAACTGATAAATCCCAGCATCCTCATGAAAATCCTGAAACATAACTTCTCTGTAACTATAGAAGCCACATTCCAACTGAAATGAAGTGAGATTCATTAACAGATTGACTCCTTCTTCAAATAGACTTGCAGGAAAAAATAAGTTGCGTCCTGTATTTGGAAAAATTAAATTGGATTCTTTTCCTTGGCTATCCTTTACTAGCCCCTGTAAAAAAATGAGGAGTTCCTGACTAGCCTCATCAAATTCTTCAAAGCTAATTGATTCATAATAGCTTTTTCCAATTTGATAATATCCTTTTTTTACTAGAGTCCTAAAAAAAGATAAAATATCTCGAATGACATAAGAACGTTCATCTGGCAAACGTGAAATTCTCAGAGTCCAAAGAATATGTCCAAGGTAATCATCTTCTTGACCAAAAGCAGATAATTCATATCGAACATCCTCTTTAGATTTTTCAGAAAAGATTTTATCTAGAAATAAACTTCCGAAAGATACTAATTTTTGTGTCTCCTGCTGTGAAGTTTCTTTTTTCTCCATATTTTCCAAAAAAGTCTTACCATCTATATCATTTTTTAGAAAATATTCTAAACCAGCTAAATGAGTACAGTATTTTTTCTTTTTAAAAAAATCGCAAGAACAAAAAATAGCATCATCATTTAGACTATACCGTAAATTTTGTTCATCAATCCGAGCGAATAAAAAAGAATCCTTGGCTTCTAAAATTTCAATTTTTCCAGCTTCGGCTAAGTTTATTCCTTCTGTCCGAATCTTACCAGGAATTAATTTTGCCATAATTACCACCTTACATTTATCTCACCATTATACCATACTTTCGATATAAAAAAAGAAAAGCAAGCTCTTATGCTTACTTTCATTTTTACATATAAACGTATGTTTGTCAAATTGATGTTTTACAACTCTACTTCCGCTTCCTTGCAATCAAGTGAATCGGGGTTCCTTCAAAGACAAAGGCCTTGCGGATTTGATTTTCCAAAAAACGCAGGTAAGAGAAGTGCATAAGCTCTTCTTCGTTGACAAAGATGACAAAGGTCGGCGGTTTGGTCGCAACCTGAGTCGCATAAAAAATCTTGAGACGTTTGCCCTTGTCAGTCGGTGTCGGATTAATCGCGATGGCATCCATTATGACATCATTGAGCACTGCTGATGGAATACGGGTATTCTGACTCTGACTAATCTGCTTAATCATATCCGGCAGTTTATGGAGACGCTGCTTGGTTAAGGCAGAAACAAAGATAATTGGTGCATAAGATAGGTACTGGAACTGGTCTCGGATATCTTCTTCCCAGTCTTTCATAGTGTGGTTGTCTTTTTCCAGTGTATCCCACTTATTAACAACGATAACAATACCTTTTCCTGCTTCATGGGCAAAGCCAGCGATTCGCTTGTCGTACTCACGAATTCCCTCTTCGGCATTCAGCACCATCAGAACGACATCTGAGCGATCAATGGCCCGCATAGCCCGCATGACAGAGTATTTCTCTGTATTTTCATAGACCTTACCGGATTTGCGCATACCAGCTGTGTCAATCATGGTAAATTCCTGACCTTCACTGTCTGTAAAGACCGTATCAATAGCGTCACGCGTTGTACCAGCCACTGGACTAGCAATGACTCGGTCTTCCCCCAAGATGGCATTGATCAAGCTAGACTTGCCGACATTAGGACGGCCAATCAAGCTAAACTTAATCATATCAGGGTTTTCAGCTACTTCTTCATTTGGCAGATTTTCAACGATCGCATCAAGAACATCCCCTGTACCAATCCCGTGAACTGAGGAAACTGGGAATGGATCACCCAAGCCCAGCGCATAGAAATCAAAAATCTCATTGCGCATTTCAGGATTGTCGACCTTATTGACCGCTAAAATAATCGGCTTATGAGTCTTATAGAGCATGCGAGCCACATACTCGTCCGCATCTGTAATACCTTCCTTGCCAGACACGACAAAAACGATGACATCCGCTTCGTCCATGGCAATCTCAGCCTGATGTTTGATTTGCTCCATAAAAGGCGCGTCAACATCATCAATTCCGCCCGTATCAATAATACTGAACTTACGGTTGAGCCAGCTTGCTGTCGCATAGATTCGGTCGCGGGTCACCCCTTCAACATCTTCCACAATGGAAATACGCTCACCGGCAATCCGATTGAAGAGCGTTGATTTGCCGACATTGGGCCGGCCGACAATAGCAATAGTTGGTAAGGCCATGTTTTTCCTCTTTCATTCTTTAGGATAGAGCCAAACTCCGCCCTATTTTTCTAATTTCTTTTCTTTGAATAATTGGTCAATAGCTTGATTTGGCTCCTGGCCAAATTGGGCAGCTAGGCGCTGACTCCAGGTTTCCTTAGCTCGCTCGCCTGCATATTCAGTCTGTACGCGGTCATAGGCTTGGATAGTTGAACAATCCTGTTCACGATATTCTTCTTCAAAGACCACGGCTTCATAAGACAGACGCGGTTTGACTGCATGGTTCTGGTTGGGAGTTCCCAGAGCAATCCCAAAGACCGGATAGGTGTAGTCCGGCAGCTTGAAAAGCTCCGCTATTTGACTAGCAGCATAACGAACCAGTCCAATGATTACCCCGCCGTAGCCTAAACTTTCAGCCGCTAACAGGGTATTTTGCCCCGCCAAAGCGGCATCTACTGAGCTAATCAGGAGATTTTCCGGCCCCTCAGGATAAAAGTCTTCCGTATGCATGTGAACGCCCTTTTGAGCACGATTGAGGTCGCCAACAAAAAGCAGGAAGGCCGAAGATTGTCGAATGGCTTCTTGGGGCACTAGGTCAAAGAGGGCTTCTTTTTTCTCTTTGCTTCGCACCACAATGATAGAATAAGACTGGAAATTTTTCCAGCTGGACGCAGCCCGCCCAGCATCAATGATAGCACGTAATTCCTTATCCGAAATCTGCTCCTCCGTAAAGCGGCGAACAGACGTATGAGATTTCATTAAGTTAATCGTTTCATTCATCGGCGGTTCTCTCCTTCTAGGCGTACCTCCTGAGCCAGATACTTAATCCGCTCCATAACTCGCTTAGCCTGCCAAGTCTCATCGCCATTTTTAGAGCTAGCAAAGTGACGTTCCAAATCCGCAAAACTAAAGTTAGAAGTAAAGAAAGTTGGCAGATTTTCCTGCATGCGGTGCTGGAGAATGACCTGCAAAATCTCATCCCTCATCCAGGGGCTAGACTGCTCTGCACCGATATCGTCCAAAATCAGCACTTGAGCTGTCTTGACCTGGTCAATCTTCTCCTTGACCAAGCCGGAACTAATCGCATTCTTAACATCCAAAACAAAGCTTGGATAATGAACTAGAGTAGTTGAAGCCCCTCGCTCTACTGATAATTCATGAGCTAAAGCAGCCATCAAATAACTTTTCCCAATACCAAAATCTCCATAGAGATAAACAGCCTTTTGATAATTAGGATAAGCAGCGACAAAATTAGCCAATCGTTCAAAAATTTCATCACGATTCTTTTTTAAGTCAATTTGACTGAAACTCGCATCTTTAAGACTAGAAGGTAGATTAATTAGATTGATCCGTTCTTTAATATTTTTCAACTTTTCCTGCTCAAACAACTCAGGTGTCTCTTCATAGGCAACATCCGCATAGCCTTCATTCTTCACCAAGATTGGTTTATAACCCTTGGCAATATAGGTCTCGTCCCCAAGCAAAAAGCGGTTGCGCTCCGTAATATACTGGTTAAACTTGGAGACACTCCGCTGAATCTCAGCTTGAGTCAGCTTTTCCTGCTGGATAAAGGCTGCCACATCTGGATCCGCCATAATCTGCTTGACTAGCTCCTGATAGTCAAAATGCCGCACCCTGTTCCTATGAGGTATATTCTGTCCTATTTTCTCCATTTAAGCGCCACCCGAACCCTTTCTAATTTTTTCTAAAAGCTTGCGTCTTTTCTCTTCTAATTTTGCTTGTTGCTCAGGAGTAGTATCATCTTTATAGTCAGGATTACTCCAGATTGGCACATTGCTTTTGGCAGAAGCTGAGCTGACTTGCGCAGGACGATTATTCGTCTGCTGGTTGCGCTCACGGATTTTCAAGACTGCTTCCTCAGCTGTCGTCACCTTTTGATAAGAAAAATCATTAGCTACCTTGAGGGCATACTTTTCATTGAGATTGGCTGAATCCACCTTACTAAAGGTCAAGAGCAAGATTACGTTGATAACCTCGTCCAAAAGGCCTAATTCAGCTAAATCTAGCAAAAGCTTTCTCTCCGTCCGCGTAATAGCAGCCTGACGGGTCTTTTTGATTTCTGCCAGGAAGACCATTGGCGATGTTCGTTTCGCTTCTTGGATGATAGACTGCTCCTGCTTAGAAAATTGGCCTTCTGCCGGCTTCTGAGCTAGCTTTTGCTTCATCCGCTTGGTAGAAAGGACCTGAGAAACAGCAGTTTCTCTAGCTAAGACATAAGTCTCATACCAAGTCCACTTTTTCTGCTCAGCAATTGCAAACAATTCTAATAAATCTTCTTTTTCATTGGCAAAACGAAGATTGTCCTGAGCCATCCGTTGCTTGAAATACTCCAAATCAAAATCATTGGCCTTTCGCACTGCTCTTGATTGCTCAGCTTCCATACCAAACACCTGCATAAAAGGTTTGACCAATTTCTCTCCGCTAGGATTTTCTGGTCGCAGGGTTTCTGCAGCAGCTTCGCCGATTTTCTTTTCCAAGAGCCGGCTGTACACATTATGGCTGAAAAATTCCTCCGCCGTTAAGGTCGAGTGGAGTTGAATCAGATAATGGTCATCTGTTTGATAAAGGTCTACTAGCTTAATCGCCGCTAAACGCTCAAAACTTTCTTCTAAAATATTCAGTCCAAAATCTAGATGATTGAGAATCTGACTGAAGAGGTGCTGCTTTTGCCCATTATCCACAAAAGACAGCAGATAAAGATAAAGTGTTACTGCTTCTCTCCCCAAAATCGGCAGATAGAGCTTGGTCAAAATAGCAATATCTGAGCTGACTGCATTATTGCGCAAGAAAGAAAACTGATGGTTCGGTTTCATTTATTTGTCCTTTTTCTTCTTGGACCCCTTGGTAATCTGCTTGAGCAGGCTTTCTAGCTCGCCCACATCCTTGAAACTCCGGTAAACACTGGCAAAACGAACGTAGGTGATTTCATCCAGCTCAGCTAGTTCATCCATGACTAAGGATCCAATATACTCACTATTGATTTCATTGTCGCTCTGACTGCGGACTTTTTGCTCGATTCGGTTGACAATCCCCTCTATTTCGTCACTAGATACTGGCCGCTTTTGAGCGGAGCGAATAATACCGTTAAAAATCTTATCCCGAGAAAATTGCTCACGTGTCCCGTCCTTTTTGACAACCACTAGGGTTCTCTCTTCGACGCGCTCGTAGGTCGTGAAGCGGTGCTGACATTCTTCGCACTCACGACGGCGGCGGATCGTATTCCCATCTTCTGCCTGTCTGCTATCAACTACACTTGATTTATTCCCACCACATTTCGGACAACGCATACCATTTCCTCCTAGAATCCTAATACTTCATTATAACACGTTTTCAAGAATAACAAAAGACAGCCGTTTGGGGTTTGAAATTTCGTCATTTTCTCCTAAATATATGTTTATCAAAAAAAAGCGAGGCAAACCTGTCTCATTCTCAGTCTTGCCTCATCTTTTTACTATTATAAAGTCACTTGCACTTCTAAACCGAAATGGTCACTGACAACAGGGGTTTCTTTGCCGTCAAAAACGACAGCGGAGCGCTCAACGTCCATCCCTTGACTAGTGAAAACATAGTCTATCTTCAGAGCATGCTTATTATCATCCCAGCCTGCGATAGTCCCTTCTACTGTTGCCTCTCCGATAGCTTCTTTTGCAACGGTATGACTATCCTGCAGCTTCAGCGGACTAGCTAAGATGGTCTGGTAGCCTTGCTGGCCAACCGGGTTGTTGAAATCACCCATGAGGACCAGAGGACTTTCCGCTTTTAGCAGCTCTGCTTCAAGCTTAGCCCATTCCCCTTGAAAACCTTTATCCCACCAAGACAGATGGCAGGAGGCAATTGTCAGCAATTGACCTTCTACCTCAGTCTCGGCTAGCAAGACCTTGCGGGTATGGTAATCCGTAGGATCATTAGCCTCTGATACCAGAACTTCTCTAGGAGTCATAGGATTTCTAGATAGGATTGCCACTCCTTCGTTGTAAATATCAAACCCAATATGATTATAGGCCCAGGACCAATGATAGTCCAGTCCTGCCTCAGCCAACTTTTCTACCAGACATAGAGCAAAATGGTCTTGATGAATCGCAATTGCACCCTCAACGGCCTGATAGAAAGGAGCCTGAACAACCTGTTCAGACTCCGTTAATTGATTGACTTCCTGCAGGCAAATGACATCATATTTTTCTTGAAGAATGCACTCTACCAACTGATTAAGCTTAGTTTCTTGCTCTTCTTCCATCCAACTATGAGTATTTAATGTCAGGAATTTTGCCATGATTTCTCTTTTCTATATTACAATTCAACCTTAGCAACAACTGTCTTAGCAGACGCTTGACCAAGTTTTTCTACCGTCACAGACTTGATAGCTGCTGCATTTGTGAAGACTACGATTGTTGAAGTTTCACGTCCTGCTTCCTTGATTGCTTCCAAGTCAGCCGTTACAAGAAGATCTCCAGCTGCAACTTTTTGCCCTTCAGAAACATGAACTTCAAATGGTTTACCTTCAAGGCTAACAGTTTCTAAACCAATATGTACCAAGACTTCCAGACCGTTATCTGTCACAAGACCGATAGCATGCTTGCTAGGGAAGACACTAGTTACTGTACCAGCAACTGGTGAATAAATCTTACCATTTTCAGGCTCAACTGCAAATCCGTCTCCCATCATTTTTTGTGAGAATACTGGATCTTTAACATCTGCCAAGTCAATAACTTGACCGTCCGCAACAGTTTCAACTTCCTCAGTCACACCTTTGTAAGAAACTGCGGCAGCTGCTGATTCTGCTTTTTGGCTAGGAAGTGTTTCAGGAATCACTTCACCAGAATCCAACAAGTCTTGGATATCCGATTTAAGAACGTCAGCTTTTGGTCCGTAGATAGCTTGAACGCCTTGGCCTTTCATAACTAAGCCCATAGCGCCTTCAGCTTTCCACTGTTCTTCTGTTCCAACTTTTTCAGCATCTTTGACAGTCACACGCAGACGAGTCATACATGCATCTACATCAACGATGTTAGCGCGACCACCCAGAAGATTGATAACATTGACTGCTTGAGAAGCTGCAGCAACTTTACCACCAGTTGACTCTGATGAAGAAGCTTCATCTGAACCTTCTGCTGTTTCATAGTTACCGTTACGTCCTGGAGTTGCATAGTTGAACTTCTTAATCATGAAGTTAGAAATGAAGTACATCACAACACCAAAGAGAATCGTTACCCAAATGAAGTTGATGATATCCATCCCCAGGCCAGCATTGATGGCCATTGGAGTACGGGTCAAGAATTCGATAGAACCGAATGAGTGTACGCGAAGGTTGACGATGTCAGCCATTGCAAAAGCAGCACCCTGAACAACTGAGTAAATCAGGTAAAGAGGAGTTGCTACAAACATGAACATGTACTCGATTGGCTCAGTAACCCCTGTCAAGAAGGTCGCCAAAGCAGTCGCAATCATCATACCTTTGTATTTGTGTTTCTTGTCAGCATCCACATTGTGATAGATAGCTGCTGCTACCCCCATAAGGATACCGAAAGAACCAATCATCTGACCAACTTTGAAGCGAGCAGGGTGAACAGTCTCAAGTAAGTGCTGGTATGTAGAAGGATCTGCTGACTTCGTACCAACCAAGTCAGTTACCCAAGCTAACCAAAGTGGATCTTGACCGGCTACAGTTGTTCCCGCACCAGAGCCAGTAATAACCTCATAAACACCACCTAGCTCTGTGTAGTTCATAGGAATAGTCAGCATGTGGTGCAAACCAAATGGAAGCAAGAGACGTTCCAAAGTACCATAGATGAATGGTGCCAAAACTGGCGCAGTATCTTGTGAGTTAGCAATCCAAATACCAAAGCTGTTGATACCTGATTGAACAACTGGCCATAAGAATGACAAAACAATTGCTACGATTGCTGAGCGCAAGATAACAACGAAAGGTACAAAACGCTTACCATTGAAGAATGACAAGGCATCTGGCAATTTACGGAAGTTATAGTACTTGTTGTAAGCAGTTGCTCCGACAAAACCTGCGATAATTCCGACAAAGACACCCATATTCAGAGCTGGTGACTCCAGAACGCTGATGAAATAATCAGAAACCTTAATAGATGCACCAAACATCGTTTTAACTACAGCTTCCTTATCCGCAAGCATATCGCTGTTAACACCAAACATGACACCAGTGATACGGTTAATCAGGATAAAGGAAAGACCAGCTGCAAAGGCACCGCCAGCGCGTTCTTTTGCCCAGCTTCCGCCGATAGCCAAAGCAAAGAGGATATGCAGGTTACCAATAACCCCCCAACCAATCTGCTCTAAAACACCACCGGTAGTGACTAAAACACCTAGATTTGGATTAATCATCGGAATCGATTTACCGATACTAATCATCAGTCCTGCTGCCGGCATAACAGCAACGACCACCATCAAAGCTTTACCGAATTTTTGCCAAAATTCAAAGCTAAAAATGTTCTTGAATGAATCTTTCATCATTCAGACCTCCTTATATTTTTTGCAAACAAGTCCGTTTTTGTGAAATCGTTTGCATTTAGATACATCTATTATAGCACGATTTTTTATTTTGTAAAGGCTTTTATAAAAATATTTTCTCTTTTTTTTGCATCCCAAAGGCTAAAATTTCTTTTTACGAGACATGTTTTTGCTATATTTTAACGAAAACGATTGCATAGAATAACCAGAAAGTCCGCATTATTTCTCCCATAAATACTGTAACAAGCGCAAAAAAACTCCGTCTCCTAAGGAGAACAGAGTTTTGAATTTTTATTCTTGCATGGCATAACCAACACCGCGAACAGTTTTGATATAGCTTGGCTGCCCTTCCACATCAATTTTACTGCGCAAATAACGAATATAAACATCTACAACGTTGGTCTCGGTTGCACTCTCGTACTTCCAGACACGCTCCAGCAGCTGCTCTCGGCTCATGACCTTATTGCTGCCCATCAGGGTCACCAGCAGATCGTACTCCCGCCGCGTCAGCGCAATGACTTCCTCACCACGGTAAACCGTATGATTTTTAATATCCACTCGCAGATTCCGGTAAGAGGTCGGAATTTTCAAAAGACTGCAGTGCTGGTCAATAAAGTCGCGCCCGCGGAAAATGATGGAGACACGCTCCACTAAGTCACTGATAATGAAAGGCTTGACCACGTAGGAAACGGCAAAATGCTGAATTGCTTCCTGCTGATCTGCAATCTCTTCGCGACTAGCCAGAACGATAATGACGGTCGCTGGCTTAATCAAGCTCAACTGCTTAGCAAAATCGCTGGCAGTCATATCTTGAAGATCGTAGTTGATCAAGAGCAAGTCATAATCCACATCTTTAGCCAGAGCCAGTCCCTCTTGACCTGTCTCAGCTAAATCTACAAGAAAGCTTTCCTTTTGTAGTTCCAAACTCACAAATCGGGCAAGATTTTTTTCATTTTCTACTAGTAAAATTCGCTTTGCCATAGGCCTATCCTATTTTTCGTCGTACCAAGAATAGTGGTAGGTACCTTCTTTATCTTTACGGTTGTATGTATGAGCACCAAAGTAATCACGCTGCGCCTGAATCAGGTTAGCTGGCAGATTTTCCGCACGGTAGCTATCAAAGTAAGCAATGGCACTGGAGAAAGTTGGCACCGGTACTCCTGCTTGCACAGCCAAGCTGACAACATCACGGACTGCCTGCTGATACTTAGCCGTAATATCCATGAAGTACTCGTCCAAGAGCAGATTTGCCAAGTCAGCATCACGACCGTATGCATCCGTAATCTTTTGCAAGAAACGGGCACGGATGATACAGCCGGCACGCCAGATAGAAGCAATCTCACCGAAAGGCAGATTCCAGTTATTTTCCTTAGACGCTACACGCAATTGAGCAAATCCTTGAGCATAAGACATGATTTTTGAGAAGTAAAGAGCCTGGCGGATCTTTTCAATCAGCTCTGCCTTGTCTCCCTCAAAGGTGAAAGCAGCTGGTTTTGGCAATACCTTGCTGGCAGCTACACGCTCATCTTTATAGGTAGAAATGTAACGCGCAAAGACTGACTCAGTAATCAATGGCAGTGGCACACCTAAATCCAGCGAAGATTGACTGGTCCACTTACCAGTTCCCTTATTGCCAGCCGCATCCAGAATATAGTCAACGATTGGGCCAGCTTGACCTTCATCGTCCTTGCGTGTCAAGATATCCGCTGTAATCTCAATCAGATAGCTGTCCAACTCGCCTTTGTTCCACTCTGTGAAGATGTCAGCCATTTCACTAGCTGAAAGCCCCAGCAAGTGCTGCATCAGGTCATAACTCTCAGCGATCAGCTGCATATCTCCATATTCAATCCCGTTATGGACCATTTTTACATAGTGACCAGCACCATCAGGACCGATATAGGTCACACATGGTGCACCGTCTTCAGGAGCTTTAGCAGAGATTTCTTCCAAGACATCCGCTACCAACTCATAAGCTTCTTTTTGACCACCCGGCATGATAGATGGTCCTTCCAATGCACCCTTTTCACCACCGGAAACACCTGTACCGATGAAGTTGATACCAGAGTTAGCCAGCTCTTCATTACGGCGAATAGTATCCTTGTAGAAGGTATTCCCACCATCAATCAGGATATCGCCCTTATCCAAGTGAGGGAGCAAGGCCTGAATAGTCGCATCTGTACCAGGACCAGCTTGAACCATCAGCATAATCCGACGTGGCTTTTCAATAGAGTTGACAAAAGACTCTACATCATAGCTTGGCACAAAGTTTTTCTCAGGATGAGAAGCAACCACGTCCTCTGTCTTGTTTGCTGAGCGGTTATAGATGGCAACTGTATAGCCACGAGATTCGATATTTAGGGCAAGGTTACGGCCCATAACAGCCATACCAACAACACCAAAATTTGCTTTAGTCATTATGTTCTCCTATAGTTTGTTTGTCTTATTTTATCATTTTTAAGGCTTAAAAGAAAGTATTAAGTCGGAGGGCATGAAAGGGGGATGGCGAGAAAAACAAGTATAAGCCAAATATTCCTTTAATTTACACTAGTAAATAGAATCCAAAATTCAGGGAATCTAGAGTTACTGGAACATCAAAATTCAACATGGTTAGCCCCACACTAACTAAGCATTATTAATTGGGCACTTGTAGATCGTCCTGCAGTCAAACTATTACTACGAATTTAATACAAAGATATCCAAATCAACAACGAAAAAATAGTATTAACGGTATTTTACTCTCTTAGTTTTAAAAATATGATATACTATTTCTAAAAAGCTATGAAATATAGGAGTCCGATATGTCTGAAGAATTTACACTTAACTACCATGCTGCAACGATTCAACATCTAGGTATTGGATTATATAAACAGTTACCACAGGCAATTGCTGAGCTCATCACTAATTCTTGGGATGCTGACAGTCATAATGTCCAAATCAATATAAATTATAAAGAAAAAATAATAATTGTTTCAGACGACGGTAACGGTATGTCAGCAAAAGAGATAAATGAAAACTTCTTAACTATTGCTAGAAATAGACGTTTGACAGATAAACAAAATGATGAAAAAAGAGAAACTGGGCTCTCGAAAAATGGTAGAAAAGTCACAGGCAAAAAGGGACTTGGAAAACTAGCATTATTTGGTATTGCTAATACAATTATCATTGACAGTATCCAAAACGGAAAACTTAATTCTTTTGAATTGAATTATAATGACATACAAAGTTCATCCAATAGTGTTTATCATCCAAAAACAATCAACTACAATGTTAAAACATCTGAACCAAATGGTACAAAAATAATCATTAAAGATATTACTTTAAAAAATCTCACCAAAATTGAATCATTATATGAGAGTCTTTCTAAAAGATTTAATAAGTATTCTCGTACAGATTTTTTAGTCACTTTAACAGATGAAAATGGTCTCACTATGGAATTAGATGAGAAAGTATTTGTCAAAAGTATACGACCCAAGGAAGATGAAACTGAGTTTACTTTTTCTTTTCCAGATGATTTTGAAACTCTTACAAATAAGCATTCTCAAGTAGCCATTCGTAAACTTAAAGAGTTTCATATAAACGGGATTATTTATACCAAGAAAACACCTTTACAAGCAAATCAACGTGGATTTTCAGTACTATCTAGAGGGAAGCTAGCAAGTGAACAATCTGTTACACAATTTCAAGATAGAGCAAATGATAATTTCTATAGCTATGCAGCTGGGTACTTTAATATTGATTTTCTTGATGATGATAATAAAAAAGATTTTATTTCAACAGATAGACAGTCTATTAGATGGGAAGCTGATGAAGAGCTAATAGAAATCAAAGAAAATCTTAACAAACTAATTGGGATTATTCAAAGAGAATGGAGAAAGCGACGTTCTGAAGCAAAAGAAAAAAAGCGCAAGAAAATATACAAAAAAATTCCTCCTTAGTAGAAACTACATTATCAACCGAGGATAAAAAAAGTATCAATAAAATCAGTAAAGCATTAGAAAATGATAATGTTGATATACCTGAACAAACAAAACAATCTATTTTAAAAACTGTAATAAAATCAACTCCCTCATATAAAAAGGATCACAGTGTGTATAAAGAACTAGTCCCAGCTAATTTTAGAGTTCCACAAAATATTGGTACTAAAATCCGAAGGCTAAGAGAGGAGATGATAGAAGCAGCGGAAGATAAAAATATCGATCGTTTCATTTTGACCCAAGGCTTGCTATTACGTGCTATGATTGAAAGTACAACAACAACATTATTGAAACGTTACTTGGAGGAAGCAAGTACTAATGATTTAATCATAATGAATAACAGTCCAAAAAGACTGACTGCTGAAAATGATGTTGACCCTCTAAGCTTTAAAGTTAAGTATGAAACCATGGTTCGACTGCTTTCTAGGAGAGGAAAAATACCTTCAAATAGAGTTCAAAGCCTAATTGACGAATTTTCAAATATAAAAGCAACAGAGCATTTAAATACATTAATGCATGATGCTCATAATTTCCCTCAATTTGATACCTTAAAAACAATATGGAATGCTGTAGCTCCTCAACTGCTTGCTGCGTTCGATCTTTTGTAACTAAAAAATCAACATATGTTCAATTTCTAAATGATGAACATATGTTGATTTTTATTTAAATTCCAATGTCAAAATCGCATCAGCCATCTTTTTACTAAAAATTGGAGGAACTGCATTACCAATTTGAGTAAAAGCGCTAGTTCTAGAATCTAAAAAATAGTAATTATCCGGAAATCCCTGTAATCTAGCTGCCTCTCTCACAGTAATTGATCTATTTTGTTTTGTATCTGGATGAATATAATGATGACCATCTTTTGAAATATGTGCAACTACTGTATGTGATGGAGAATCCCATGAAAGAGCTTTGAATCTGTCCAAAAATTTATCCGTATGTTTATGGGTTTTTAGCCCTGAGTCAAGATCACTATATTTAATATTTATACCATTTTTCTTAGCTCGTGCTACAATTTTGTAAATTGCTAAGTCGTTGCTATTATTTGGTCTTGAAATATTTTGAGTTAATGGCGTTTTAGAATCCTGTAAAAAAAATCGTTCAACATAATCATTTGATAAATTTGTATAAGAATTGTTTACTTCTCCCGCCCTTAAACTAGGTAATCCCTGAAAAGCTGTTTTAACATCCACCTCATTTTCTTCATATTTTTTAAGATTTTTAAAGAATTCCTGAATAAGTTCTTTTTTCCTGTTCATCACTCCAAAGATAATAAGTCTTTCTCTTGATTGTGGGACACCATAGTTTTTAGTATTTAAAACTTCATAACCTAAAGAATAGCCAGCCTCTTCAAATTCTTTTTTCATTCTAGGTAATAAAAACTCATCATCAGCATCTCTAAAACTCAATAATCCTTTTACATTTTCAAAAATAAAAAATTGGGGTTGATACTTGTTTAAAAAATGTATATAAAATTTATATAAATAAATTCTTTCATCTGAAGACTTTTTACTAGCATTTCTAGCTCTTCCAATGGTTGAATAAGCTTGGCATGGAGGACCTCCTATAATTCCATCAACGTTTTCCCCTAAATTATCAAAAAAACTAAAAATACTGTGAATATTTTCTTGACTAATTTCAAAATTAAGAATTTTATTCAATTTTTCTTGAGGTACAGGTTTCAACAAATCCTCTATACTAGTCTTACTATTTAAAAAATCATTATAAAGTCCTAATTTATTTTTTTCTTTTAAATAATAATATGCTTCTCTAAGTTTTAAAGTTTCACAAGCTGCTTTTTCTTTCTCCACGTGTCCCAATATTTTATATTGCTGATTTCTGAATCCCTCAGTTAAACCACCCGCACCGCTAAATAAATCTATTATATTAACCATAATTAAGCCTTTTAAAAATAAAATATATTGCATCAAATACACACTGCTACCTATTATACCAAAAACCTCAGCAAATTGATAAGATTTATAGCTTATTTCACCAACTTCTTCATCTCATCAATACGTGCCACAGTCGCATCGTACTTAGCTTGGTAGTCGGCTTGTTTGTCGCGCTCTTTTTGGACGACTTCTGGTTTGGCATTGGCTACAAAGCGCTCGTTAGAGAGTTTCTTGCCGACCATATCCAGTTCTTTCTGCCACTTGGCTAGTTCTTTTTCGAGACGAGCCAGTTCTTCCTCGATATTGAGGAGGTCTGCTAGCGGCAAGTAGATTTCTGCGCCTGTGATGATGCTGGACATGACTAGCTCAGGCACAGCAAGGTCTGCCGCAATTTCCAGATGCTCAGGATTGGTGAAACGTTTGATGTAGTTGACATTATTCTTGAAGAAGGTTTCCAGCGCGCTGTCTGTCGTCTTAATCAATATGGTAATCGGCTTGCTTGGCGCCACATTGACCTCAGCTCTGCTATTGCGCACAGAACGAATCAGATCCTTGAGGGCTTCCACGCCAGCTGCTGCCTCGGCATTTTCAAATTCTGGACGAACCACTGGATAAGCCGCTGTCACAATGGTGCCTTCTGAGATTTGACCAAAGATTTCCTCGGTCACGAAAGGCATGATTGGGTGAAGCAGGCGCAGGATTTGGTCCAGAGTGTAAAGGAGGACAGAGCGAGTGATGACTTTCTCGTCGTCATTGTCGCTGTAAAGCACTTCCTTAGTCAGCTCCACATACCAGTCAGCAAATTCATCCCAAATGAAATTGTAGAGAATGTGTCCAGCTACACCAAACTCAAACTTGTCGAAGTTCTCAGTTACCTTGCCAATGGTTTCATTGAGGTTGTGGAGAATCCAGCGGTCAGTGACATTACCAGCCTGACCAGCAGCCACCTGAGCGATATTCTCACGCGCCGCATCCAGCGTCAAGCCTTCATTGTTCATGAGGATATAGCGGGAAATGTTCCAGATCTTGTTAATGAAGTTCCAAGAAGCATCCATTTTCTCGTAAGAGAAGCGCACGTCTTGTCCAGGGGCAGAGCCGTTTGACAGGAACCAACGCAGGCTATCTGTTCCGTACTTATCAATAACATCCATCGGATCAATACCGTTACCAAGAGATTTAGACATCTTACGTCCTTGCTCGTCACGAATGAGACCGTGAATCAAGGCATTTTTGAATGGCGACTTGCCAGTAAATTCCAAACCTTGGAAAATCATCCGAGACACCCAGAATGGGATAATATCATAGCCAGTTACCAAGGTTGATGTTGGATAATAACGCTTGAAGTCTGCAGAGTCTACATCCGGCCAGCCCATGGTTGAGAATGGCCAAAGGGCAGAACTGAACCAAGTATCCAAGACGTCTTCGTCTTGAGTCCATCCGTCACCTTCTGGTGCTTCTTCGCCCACATAGATTTCGCCATTTGCATTGTACCAAGCAGGGATTTGGTGACCCCACCAGAGCTGACGAGAGATAACCCAGTCGTGGACGTTTTCCATCCATTGGAGGAAGGTATCGTTGAAGCGTGGCGGGTAAAATTCTACCTTGTCATCTGTAGCTTGGTTGGCAATGGCATTCTTAGCCAGCTGATCCATCTTTACGAACCACTGCGTAGACAGACGCGGCTCAACCATAACGCCAGTCCGCTCTGAGTGACCAACGCTGTGGACACGTTTTTCGATTTTAACCAGAGCACCGATTTCTTCTAGCTTAGTAACGACTGCCTTACGAGCTTCAAAACGGTCCTTGTCTGCAAATTCAAAGGCCAAGTCATTCATGGTTCCATCGTCGTTCATAACGTTAACTTGTGGCAAGTTATGGCGTTGCCCAACCAAGAAGTCATTTGGATCGTGAGCCGGCGTGATTTTCACGACACCAGTCCCAAACTCAGGATCTGCGTGTTCGTCCGCCACGATTGGGATTAGTTTATTAGCGATTGGCAGGATAACGTTTTGACCAATCAAGTCCTTGTAGCGTGGGTCTTCTGGATTGACCGCAACGGCAACGTCTCCGAACATAGTCTCAGGGCGAGTGGTCGCAACTTCAAGGGCGCGTGAACCATCCTCCAACATGTAGTTCATGTGGTAGAAAGCACCTTCAACGTCCTTATGGATGACCTCGATATCAGAAAGGGCTGTGCGAGCTGCTGGGTCCCAGTTGATGATAAACTCACCACGGTAGATCCAGCCTTTCTTGTAAAGTTCGACAAAAACCTTGCGAACAGCTTTTGACAGACCTTCATCAAGGGTGAAACGCTCACGAGAATAGTCCACAGAGAGGCCCATCTTGCCCCATTGTTCCTTGATAGTTGTCGCATATTCGTCTTTCCATTCCCAGACCTTGTCGAGGAATTTCTCACGACCGAGGTCATAACGAGAAATGCCCTCGTCACGCAAGCGCTCCTCAACCTTAGCCTGGGTCGCAATCCCCGCATGGTCCATACCCGGAAGCCAAAGCGTGTCAAAACCTTGCATGCGTTTTTGACGGATGATGATATCCTGCAAAGTCGTATCCCAAGCATGACCAAGGTGGAGTTTCCCAGTTACGTTTGGTGGTGGAATCACGATAGAATAAGGCTTAGCCTTTTTATCGCCTGAAGGCTTGAAAACATTCGCATCAAGCCATTTTTGATAACGACCAGCCTCAACCTCGGCTGGATTGTATTTAGGTGAAAGTTGTTTAGACATGTGTGTTCTCCTTATCTATTTTTTACTTCTTTGATAATTCGTTTTCTATTTTTCCTGTAGTTATAAAATAAAACAGGAGCCTTCATTGATTTTTTTACTTTTTTATCTTAAATACCTTTTTATTTCTCTAATATAGGTATTTTCATAAGTATAAGGTAGATATAAATAGAAGATTTCGTACGCAAAAATTAATGCAACACTAATAAAGTAAAAAGGCATACCTAAATTGAATTTATAGATTAGGTTCCATGTTATACAAATATACGGAAACGCATAAAGTATAATAAATATCCATATTTGCTCTTTTTGTTTTTCAGATGGATTTGAAATAAAAGCATTTGTTATAGATGGCTGTAATAAAATTAAAATAAACGCACAAGAACTTATAAAAAGATTTATTACATGTATGATACTAGTTTTGTCACTTACAAAATTATCAGATACTATATAAATACAATAAAGAGATGAAAAAAACAAAAGGTAATTCAGCACTCGATTTATCGCCTTAGTAGGTTGAAATCTTACTTCACTTTTCGAACGTTCCCAATCAAATTTTAATAGCAATTCAATATAGAATGCTAACCTATCAAAATCAACTTCCTCCCCACCATCTAGTAAATCCCAAATATGCCCGTCTTTCATATAATACGGCTTAGTATTCTTGGACTCCATATTTCTCCCATATGGATTTATTTCTGATTTCAACTTGATTATGGCAGACTCTTTTTTATTATCATCACTTAATTCTGATAATATTTCTTTTAATTTTTTCCGCCATTCAGACCGTTCTTTTGTAACAAAATCTAAATTGTTCTTTTTATTATTTTGAACGAAAGCGATTATAGCACTAACGATTGTACTTATCCCAACTGCACTAATAATAGAGACGATTTGTTCGATAGTCAACTTCATTTTTTCCTCTCCTATCACTCCTCAGCAAGCCATATATCAGACTGTCACAGCGATTGCCCTGAGCATCTTTGCGGTCCCTTATGCGAGCTTCTAAGGTAAAGCCAAGTTTCTCTGCGACTCGTTGACTTTGGACATTATAACCAAAACATTTCAGTTCTACCTTGTGGAGCCCCAAATCCTTAAAACCTAGGTCAATCAAAGCACGTGCTGATTCTGGGACATAACCTCGTCCCCAATAGTCTGGGTGCAAGGTGTAGCCAATCTCCAGTACATCGTCTGCGTGGCGATGATTGAAATCAACAGATCCGACGATCTTATCCGTTCCTTTGACGACAATTCCATAGCCCGATGGGAGGTTCTCCTTTTGATTGCGCTCGGGCAGAATATGCTCCAGGTAGTAAATCTCATCTTCCAAGGTCTTGACAGGCGGAAAGCCTGCAGGGTAGGAGACTTCTGGCAGACTAGCGTAGGCATGGATATCTTCGGCATCCGCCACTGTGCGGACTCGTAAGACTAGACGCTCCGTTTCTAATCGTTCTGGTAATTGTACTTGCTCCATCTTCCTACCTCACTTTCCATAAAAAAGTCCCTGCCATCTACATGACAGGGACGAATGTGTTTATCCGCGGTACCACCCAATTTCGGGCAGATGCCCGCAACTTTTCTCTTCTTCTTTCTCTTTCATGACGTCGTTAAGTCGCTTTGGCATACACTAGCATAGCCTGCAGCTCCTTGCCCAGTCCTAAAAGGAAACAAAAAGACACTTTTATTTCAATTTTTCATCTCATCAGCAACCAGCTTTGACACATTTGTGGACTTCTCAGCACCGCCACTTTCTGTAAAATGCTTGACTCAAAACACCTCTGATGAACTTATTCTAACACCTTTCCAGTGAAAAATCAATAATTTCTCTCACCCAAAAGTCCGTCTGGCAGATCGTGAAATCCTTGACCCGCCTGATAGTTGGCGAATTTCCCCAAAAGAAACTGATAAGCGTCTAAACGACTCTCATAGCGAATGGCCGCTTCCTTAGCCCGCTCGTCCTGGTCCGCCTCGTAGACTGCCTGACTCTCCTTAAGGGCCATCTCGTTAATCATGACTTGGGTCTTGATCCAAGCTTCAAACTCCTGTAAAAATTCCTGTTCGTAACTCATTTTTCTCACTTTCTAACTGCAAATACCTAGTCCAAATCTCGATAAAAATCACGGTCAATGTCACGGAAAGGCTGAATGTCCTGTACATACTCCAGCACCCCCTGAAATTCACCAATCTCATTTCGCACTGCTGCATAGGTCACATGGACAAACTTGCCCCGTGATTCCGACTTGAACCACATCTCAAACTTGTCCCGCTCTCCCTCACGCAGAGCCTTGAAAATCCGCCGCACCTTGTCCAAAAACTTTGGCGGGTGGCAGAGCTCGACATTGCGCCCTATCTGGGACGGCGTCCGCTTGAAAATCATCTCGTCCGCCGGCACACTATCATTATAATACTGGAAAATATCATCCTTATTGACAAAGGTAATCTCCATGGGCAGATGGTCCAAAATCAGATTGGCCTCCGCCACAGACAGATATCCATGACCAAAAGGCTGCTGGGACTCCCGATTAAAGGCTTGCTCCTTCTTTTCCTTAGGCTTAAAGGAAATAGTGACCTGACCATCCGGCGTATCAATGACCTGCTCAAATCTGCCATCACTAGTTTGTTCTCTACTGGCTGGCGCTTCGCTTCCTTCATCAGCAGCATCCCCAGCTTCCTCCTCCGAGAATGAGTGCCGCGCAGGAATCCATTTCTCTGTCGGCTTGATAATAGCATAGCCATAAGCATCGCTCTCCTCAGCAATCTTGAGCCAGTCATCCTGATGAAAGGACTCGAGGAGAATCATCAGTAAAATAGACTCTTCCTTGAAAATCATAGCTTCAAACTCAGCTGCAAAAGTTTCAAATTTATCTTTGACTTCTTGAATCGAAGTGTCCGGCAGCTGTTCTGCAGCAGACCTAGCCTCTTGGAAAAGGTCCCGAATCTGGTCATCTACCCCCCACATGACCTTGGGCGGCGAATCGTGGCCATAGCTCTCCATGATGGGAAACATGAGCTCTTCCTTGCGCTGATAGTGAACATCAAACTGCCCCACCAAACTCAGCTGACGCTGGAGTCCCTTGCGGATTTCAGGAAGAAGCTCCTCATCTTCTGTACTTTCATAGGTAGATAGAAGCCTGCGAACCCGCATGAGGGCAGCCCGCAAGGCTAAATTTTCCTGCTTGAAGACCTGAACAGGATGGCCTGGATGGTCGGTATCAGCCACCTCCACATCCTGAATGGCACCTTTAAAGAGGTTGGCATGGACATTGCAGAGAGACATAACATCTTCAAATGTCACTCCCGTATCCGAGTTCATCAACTCATGCTCCATCAGGCTGATCTCAATAGCGGACACACCAGCAAAATGCTCGTTGAAGAGCTCCTGAACGGATTCTGCAGAAGCTCCGTTATGTAGGTCCAGCAAGATTGACTTGAGGACTTCAATGCGTTCAGTAGCCATGCCTAAATCCCCACCACTTCATAGCCGTTTAATTCCAGAGTTTGCTTGATTTTATTAAGATCAATGCCATTCATACCAGCGCCTTTTTTGATAGAAACCACGCGCCCTACTGTATTGCGCATGACAGGATTGGCCAGAGGCTTAAAGCCTAATTCTACCAGAACATCCAAAACCTCAGGCTGCTTCTCAATCACTTCTGCCACTGGGATAGACAAATCAATCACATTATCCATATCTGCTCCTTCATCGTTATTTTTCTACAATTATACCATAAAAAAGCTATCTGCCTCAAAGCAAAAAAGAACTGGGGTGTGCACCTCTTGCGTTTATTCAAAAGAAATGGAATAGCGAATTAAGATAGATATGATGACAGATTGTTTCAGTTTATTATTTCCTTAGACAACGATAAGAAAATATAAAGCACATTGCTTCGTCTTTTTTCCCTTTTGTGATAAGCTAAGATTAGTGAATTGAGAGGGTTTTCGTATGTATCTTGCAGACTTAATGGAAAAGAGTGAAGCGGGGAAGTATATTGTCCTGTCCTATTTACAGCAGCATTCTACATCCAGTTTGAAGGACGTTATGTCTGAAACCGGCTTCTCGAAAGCAACCTTGACCAAGTACATTAGCCTGATTAACGACAAGGCTAGCGACCATCATGCAGCCTTATCCATCCAGCTTCAGGACGAAACGCTCAGTCTGTCCATCGGACCGGATACCAAGGGACGGGACATTCGCAGGCTCTTTTTGGGCAATGCTATCAAATTCCAGATTTTAAACTGCCTGCTCTATCATCAGCAGTTTTTAGCCCATCAATTAGCTCAGGAGCTGATGATCAGTGAAGCAACACTCGGCCGCCATATATCTGGTCTAAATCAGATTTTATCAGAGTTTGAGCTATCTATCCAAAATGGCCGCTTAAAAGGGCCTGAACACCAAATCCGCTATTTTTATTTCTGCCTCTTTCGCAAGGTCTGGTCCAGCCAAGATTGGGAAAAGGAACTTCAAAAATCAGAAAGAAGGCAGGAAGTTGCCGTCTTAGAAGAACTCTGCGGAGCACAACTCTCTCAAGGGCAGCGATTGGACTTGGCCCTTTGGACACATATCACCCAACAGCGCCTAAGAGTCAATGCCTGTCAATTTCAAAACATTGAACAGAAAATGCAGGGCTATTTTGACAATATCTTCTACCAGCGCTTGCATCGCCGGACAAATGATTTCTTTGCCGGGCAGCACATCACCCTGAGTCTCGAAGATGGCGAAATGATGATTTTCTTTTCATTTCTGCTTTCCCATCGGATTCTGCCCCTGCACACCATGGAGTATATACTGGGCTTTGGCGGTGAAATTGCCAGCCTGATTACGCAACTGATTCAAGAGATGAAAGGACAGGACTTGCTTGGTGACTACATCGAAGATCAAGTGACCTACGAACTCAGTCAACTCTGCGCCCGCGTCTTTCTTTTCCGAGGCTATCTCTTGCAAGACAAATACAAGCATGACTTAGAACTTCGCCATCCTTACTTATGGAGCGAATACGATTATCGACAAGTGGCAGACAGGATTTTTAGCAAACTGCCTGTTTTCCAACAGGGAACATCTCTGGAGAAAAAGGTTTTATGGGAATGGCTCCAGCTGATGGAGTACATTGCTGAAAACGACGGTCAAGTCATCAAGATAGGCATGGACTTGACAGATAGTTTTATCGTCGTTTCCAGGATGACGGCCATTTTAAGGCGATACTTAGAGTACAATCGCTTTATTACGATTGAATCCTACGACCTTACCAGAAATTATGACCTCATCATCACCAACAATCCTATCCATCAAACCCAGCAGGTTCCCATCTATTATTTAAAAAATGACTTGGATTTGGAAGATTTGGCTCAGATCCGTCACATGATATTTCATTAAGAAACTTGGAGAAATCCAGGTTTCTTTGTGATTTTCGCACAATCTCCTCAGATTTTTTTAAAATTTAAAAAAAGTTGATAAAAAAGAAAGCGTTTTATTTTATATACTAGTTACTGTAGAGGAAACATCCTCAAGATTTTTACCAGGAGGACAGTTCATGTCACAAGAAAAATACATCATGGCCATCGACCAAGGAACAACTAGTTCACGCGCCATCATCTTTAATAAAAAAGGAGAAAAAGTTAGCTCCAGTCAAAAAGAATTTACTCAGATTTTCCCTCAAGCTGGATGGGTTGAGCACAATGCCAATGAAATTTGGAACTCTGTTCAGTCTGTTATCGCAGGTGCCTTCATCGAAAGTGGAGTCAAACCTAACCAAATCGAAGCCATCGGGATCACCAACCAGCGTGAGACAACTGTCGTCTGGGATAAGAATACTGGTCTTCCTATCTACAATGCTATAGTTTGGCAATCTCGCCAGACCGCTCCTCTGGCTGAACAGCTGAAAAGCCAAGGCTATGTGGAAAAATTCCATGAAAAGACTGGTTTGATTATTGACGCTTACTTCTCTGCTACCAAGGTTCGCTGGATTTTGGATCATGTAGAGGGTGCACAAGAAAGAGCTGAAAAGGGCGAATTGCTCTTTGGTACCATCGATACCTGGCTGGTTTGGAAATTGACTGACGGTGCAGCTCACGTGACCGACTACTCAAACGCAGCCCGTACTATGCTCTATAACATCAAGGATCTTAAATGGGATGATGAGATTTTGGAAATCCTCAACATTCCAAAGGCTATGCTTCCAGAAGTTCGATCTAACTCAGAAATCTATGGCAAGACTGCTCCATTCCATTTCTACGGCGGAGAAGTTCCAATCTCTGGTATGGCTGGTGACCAACAGGCCGCTCTCTTTGGACAGTTAGCTTTTGAGCCTGGTATGGTCAAGAATACTTACGGAACTGGTTCTTTCATCATTATGAATACTGGTGAAGAGATGCAGCTGTCTGAAAATAACCTCTTGACAACCATTGGCTACGGTATCAACGGCAAGGTTTACTATGCTTTAGAAGGTTCTATCTTCATTGCCGGAAGTGCCATTCAATGGCTGCGCGACGGTCTTCGGATGGTTGAAAATTCACCAGAATCTGAAAAATATGCTCTCAATTCTCACAACAATGACGAAGTCTATGTCGTACCTGCCTTTACAGGTCTGGGCGCTCCCTACTGGGATCAAAATGCACGGGGATCTGTCTTTGGCTTGACCCGCGGAACCAGCAAGGAAGACTTTATCAAGGCTACCCTGCAATCCATCGCTTACCAAGTACGAGACATCATTGACACTATGCAGGTGGATGCCAAGACTGCTATTCAAGTCCTCAAAGTCGATGGCGGTGCCGCTATGAACAACTTCCTCATGCAGTTCCAGGCTGACATTTTGGGAATCGATATTGCCCGTGCTAAAAACTTAGAAACAACTGCTCTCGGGGCAGCCTTCTTGGCAGGACTGTCAGTAGGCTACTGGAAAGACTTAGATGAACTCCGCACTCTCAATGAAACAGGAGAACTCTTTGAACCATCTATGAATGAATCCCGCAAGGAACAACTCTACAAAGGATGGAAAAAAGCCGTTAAGGCAACTCAAGCCTTTGCAGAAATCGACGACTGATACTGATTCATATTTTGATAATCAAGTCAGTAGAAGCATGAAGCAACTCAGTTAGAAAGTGTGTAATTATGGAATTTTCAAAGAAAACACGTGAATTATCGATAAAAAAAATGCAGGAACGCACCTTAGACCTCCTGATTATTGGTGGTGGGATTACCGGTGCTGGGGTAGCCTTGCAAGCTGCTGCTAGTGGCCTTGATACCGGTCTGATTGAAATGCAGGACTTTGCAGAAGGGACTTCTAGCCGTTCTACCAAACTGGTCCACGGTGGCCTTCGTTACCTCAAGCAATTCGACGTAGAGGTGGTCTCAGATACAGTTTCTGAGCGTGCTGTGGTTCAGCAAATTGCCCCTCATATTCCAAAACCAGATCCTATGCTGCTTCCTGTCTACGAAGAAGAGGGTGCTACTTTCAGCCTCTTCCGTCTCAAAGTGGCTATGGACCTCTACGACCTCTTGGCTGGTGTTAACAACACTCCTGCTGCCAACAAAGTTTTAAGCAAGGAGGAAGTGCTAGAACGGGAACCTGAACTTAAGAAGGAAGGCTTAGTCGGCGGTGGTGTCTATCTTGACTTCCGCAACAACGACGCTCGCCTCGTGATTGAAAATATCAAACGGGCCAACCAAGATGGTGCATTGATTGCCAACCATGTCAAGGCAGAAGGTTTCCTCTTTGATGAAGCTGGAAAGATTAAAGGCATTGTTGCGCGTGACCTCTTGACAGATGAAGTCTTTGAAATCAAGGCTCGTCTAGTCATCAATACAACTGGACCTTGGAGCGACAAGGTGCGCAATCTGTCAAATGATGGTGAGCAATATTCACAAATGCGTCCAACCAAGGGTGTTCACTTGGTTGTTGACTCTAGCAAGATCAAGGTTTCTCAGCCAGTCTACTTTGACACAGGCTTGGGAGACGGCCGGATGGTCTTTGTTCTGCCAAGTGAAAATAAAACCTACTTTGGTACGACTGATACTGACTACACTGGCGACCTTGAGCATCCAAAGGTAACACAAGAAGATGTAGATTACCTCTTGGGCATTGTCAATAATCGCTTCCCAGAAGCAAAGATCACAATTGACGACATCGAAAGCAGCTGGGCTGGCCTGCGTCCTCTGATTGCTGGAAATAGTGCTTCTGACTACAATGGCGGAAACAACGGTACCATCAGCGATGAAAGCTTTAATACACTGATTGCGACTGTTGAAAGCTACCTAGCCAAAGAAAAATCTCGTGAGGATGTTGAAGCAGCTGTTACGCAACTCGAAAGCAGCACTTCTGAAAAACACTTGGATCCATCTGCTGTATCCCGCGGTTCCAGCCTGGAACGTGATAACAATGGCCTCTTGACCCTTGCTGGCGGTAAAATCACAGACTATCGTAAGATGGCTGAAGGTGCTATGGAGCGCGTGGTTGAAATCCTCAAAGCAGAATTTGACCGCAGCTTCAAGCTCATCAACTCTAAGACCTACCCTGTTTCAGGCGGAGAGCTCAATCCAGCAAATGTGGATTCCGAAATCGAAGCTTTTGCTCAACTTGGTGTATCACGCGGCTTAGACAGCAAAGAAGCCTTCTATCTTGCAAACCTTTACGGTTCGAACGTCCCTAAAGTCTTTGCCCTCGCTCACAGCATTGAGCAAGCACTAGGTCTCAGCCTAGCAGACACCTTGTCACTGCATTATGCTATGCGTAACGAATTAGTACTCAGCCCAGTTGACTTCTTACTTCGTCGGACAAACCACATGCTCTTTATGCGCGATAGCTTGGATGCTATTGTAGAGCCTGTTCTGGATGAAATGGGACGCTTCTACGACTGGACAGAAGAAGAAAAAGCAGCTTATCGAAACGATGTTCAAGCTGCCCTTGCAAATAATGATTTAGAAGAATTAAAAAAATAGAAAATACGAGAAGAGGCGGTAGGCAAAACAACTGTCTGTCTGCCTTCCCTTCTTTTAAATGGAGTAACATAAATGATGAAAGAAATATTTGGTGAATTTTTAGGAACACTGCTCTTGCTCCTTCTGGGAAATGGAGTGGTCGCAGGTGTGGTTCTTCCCAAAACTAAGAGCCACAATTCAGGTTGGATTGTGATCACCATGGGATGGGGGATTGCCGTTGCCATCGCTGCTTTTGTATCCGGCAACCTTGGCCCAGCCCATCTGAACCCTGCCTTAACTATCGGAGTAGCTCTGAAAGGTGATTTGCCTTGGGCATCTGTTCTTCCTTACATCCTCGCTCAGTTTGCAGGCGCTATGGTCGGACAGTTCCTCGTCTTCCTACAGTTCAAACCTCACTATCTAGCTGAAGAAAATCCGGCTAACGTTTTGGGTACATTCAGCACGGGACCAGCTATCAAAGATACCTTCTCTAACCTGATCAGCGAAATCCTTGGAACCTTTGTTCTTGTACTGACTATCTTCGCTCTAGGACTTTATAAGCTGCAAGCAGGCATTGGCACTTTTGCTGTCGGAACATTGATTATCGGGATCGGTCTCTCACTTGGTGGAACAACTGGCTATGCCCTCAACCCGGCTCGTGACTTAGGACCTCGCATCATGCACAGTCTTCTTCCAATTCCTAATAAAGGAAATGGCGACTGGTCTTACGCTTGGATTCCTGTTGTGGGACCTATCATTGGTGCCGTCCTTGCAGTCCTAGTCTTTGGCTTATTCTAATATAACTGATTGCTATTTGAGAACACTTGACGAGTGTTCTCTTTTTGTGACTAATTGATTAGGTGGAGACTAATCTTCCGAACTTACTCTTCCGATAAAACCATTGCAATTTTGACAAAAAAAAGACTGAGCTCCGTATCACAGAAAACTAAGTCCTTTTTTAAAGCTATTTTATCAACTTTTGTGAGTCCTTTCTGAACCCATACGAATGCTGTCTTTCTTAGACAATTTCACCACTGCCTCGGTTCGAGAAGTATGTGGAAACATATCAACCGACTGGATGTAGTGGACATCGTAGACCCGACAGAGTTTGACCAAATCCCGAGCCAGAGTTGAGACATTGCAGGAAACGTAGACCATCTTCTCAGGTGCATAGCGGACAATTGTCTCCAGCAGCTTATCATCCAGACCTGTTCGCGGCGGATCGACAATCAGGGCATCCGCCCGATAACCCTCAGCGTACCAGCGAGGAATAATCTCCTCTGCCGTCCCAGCCTCGTAGAGTGTATTGTCAAAGCCCATCCGCTTGGCATTGCGCTTGGCGTCTTCAATGGCCTCAGGGATGATGTCCATGCCCCGCAAAGACTTGACCCTTTTAGCAAAGGCAAAGCCGATGGTCCCAACCCCGCAATAGGCGTCAATCAAATGATCTTCTTTCGTCACATCCAGCGCCTTAACCGCCTCCCCATAGAGCACTTCTGTCTGTTCAGGGTTGAGCTGATAGAAAGCTCGAGGCGATAGGGAGAACTCATAGTCCAGCACTCCTTCTTGGATAGCCTTCTCACCCCAGATAATCTCTGTCTTATCCCCATAAATCTCACTGGACTTGCTTGTATGATAATTGACTGCGACTGTCTCTAGCTCTGGAAACTCAGCCACTAGGTCTCGGACGACTGGAGAAAAGTCCAGCTTACGACCTGTCACAAAAATCATCTGCATCTGACCCG
Organism: Streptococcus sanguinis; assembly: GCF_026781265.1. Lineage (GTDB taxonomy): Bacteria > Bacillota > Bacilli > Lactobacillales > Streptococcaceae > Streptococcus > Streptococcus sanguinis_T. The sequence continues at coordinate 4,036 of NZ_JAKUVC010000004.1, read as the reverse complement.
TCTTTCTGGCTCTGCGAATCATGACGGTGCGTACTCCGGCAGTCTTCCTCTCATCATAAATAGGCAGCCTGTACTTGCCTAAAAGCCGAGCCACCTTATTGATGATCTGTTGTGTTACCTTGTCCTGAACCAGACAGTTTTTCAGCGAGACCAGATAGTGGGAATTCTGGGCATAAAGCCCCGCCTTGACCTCATCCTTAAACTTCCGAGTCTGAAACTGCAGTTTAGCCCGATAATAGAGCGGCTCCTGCATACCAATGGTCGGACGAATCTCATAGTTCTCGTAACCAGCTGGCGCAAATTTTTTCAAGGCCTGACGCAGCAAATCTTCCTTAAACTCTAACTGCTTGTCATAGTGGAGGTGCATGATTTGACAGCCCCCACAGCTATCATAAATCTCACAAGGCGCTTCCACCCGAAATTTTGACCGCTTGTTGATGGTCAAGAGCTTGGCCTCGATGAAATTACGCTGAACCTTGGTCACCTGACAGTAGACTTCCTCACCCTTCAAAGCCCCTGGCACAAAGACCAGCGTTTTCTTATAAAATCCAATCCCTTCCCCATTAATCCCCATTTTCTTAATTTTCAAAGGGATTCTTTGTTTCACTTTCACATTCATGCTTCTATTATACCACGCTGCCTCGCATTAGTTGAGAATATGTTACAATAAAAGTATGAAAGCAGAAAAAATATCCCTTCCACTAGCCCAATTCCCTGAGCAAATACGAACTTATCTAGAGGGAGCCAATTTTTACGACAGCTCCTCACATTCTGGAGCCAGTGTTTTCTATGCTGATACGGGCTATTATTTGAAAATTGACCAAAAAGACCAGTTAGCCCAAGAAGCCACACTTGCCAAATGGTTTGAGAAGCAAGGACTCGGTGTACCTATCATTCACTACCAAACAACAGATAAAGACTACTTGCTGACTAAAGAAGCCGAGGGCAAGGACGCCCTAGCCTTTCTCCAACAGCCAGAAGAACTTTGCCAAACAATGGCTGCTGCACTAAAAAAACTTCACGGCATCCAACCCCAGTATTTCCCAATTAAACATCGCCTCCAACTCTATAAAGGGCAAGCAGAGGAAAATTATCGGAAAGGCTACTTTTATCAAAAAGCCTTACTGCCTCAATTTCATATCCAAAGTCGAGAGGAAGCCTACCAGCTTATCCAAGAACAGGGACACCTACTGACGGCGGACACCTTGATTCATGGAGATGCATGCTTGCCTAATTTCATTCTGAAAGACGCAGCAACCTTCTCCTGCTTTATTGACCTTGGCCTCGCCGGCCTTAGCGATCGCCACATTGATCTTTACTGGGCAGTCTGGTCTCTTACTTATAATTTATCCGCCCCTCAATACGCAGAGCTCTTTCTTGACTACTATGGCAGGAAGGATGTTGATACAGACAAACTGCGCTTGATAGCTGCCTTTGAAGCATTTGGCTAAAAGAAAGGATTCTACCAAAATCTCTTATGAAAATCACAAAAATCGCAAAGAAAAAAAGACTCTACCTCTTGGAGTTGGACGACAGTGAAAAGCTCTATATTACAGAAGACACCATCGTTCGCTTCATGCTGTCCAAAGGAATGGAAATCACAGAGCAAGAGCTATCAGAAATTCAAGACTATGCACAATTTTCCTACGGAAAAAATCTAGCCCTCTATCATCTCTCCTTCAAGCAAAGAACTGCTAAAGAAGTCAAAGACTACTTAACGCAGCACGACATTCAACCAGAAATCATCAGTCAGGTCTTGGACAATCTAAAAAAGGAACATTGGATTAATGATAGAAAATATGCTCATTCTTTTATCCAATCCAACCTTCTCACTGGTGACAAAGGCGCTTTTGTTCTAAAGCAAAAACTCAGTCAAAAAGGAATTTCTAGCACTATCATAGAGGAAGAATTGAGCCAGTTTGATTTTACTGAACTAACAGACAAGGTTGCCGAAAAGCTGCTCAAAAGACACCAAGGAAAACTACCCAGCAAGGCCTTACAAGATAAAATACTTCAATCCTTGATAAACAAAGGTTTTTCCTATAGTCAAGCTAAAAACGCCTATCAGCATTTGGAAATCGAAGAAGACCAAGAAAACCAGCAAGAGCTTCTCTATAAAGAGCTAGACAAGCAATACCGCAAGTACTCAAAAAAGTATGACGGTTATGACTTAAAACAGCGACTGACGCAAAGTTTAGCCCGCAAAGGCTATGATTTCTCTGACATTGCCAGCGCCCTGAGAGAATATCTTTAAGATTTCCAATGAAAACTTATGCATTTCTATGAAAATATGTTACAATATAGAAGATGAACTTATAAATTGTAGAAAGTTGGTAAGTTATGAAACTTCCAAAAGAAGGCGACTTTATTACAATTCAAAGTTATAAGCATGATGGGAATCTTCACCGCACCTGGCGAGATACCATGGTACTAAAGACAACAGAAAACGCCATTATTGGCGTTAATGACCACACACTGGTAACAGAAAGTGATGGCCGACGTTGGGTAACACGTGAACCAGCCATTGTCTATTTTCATAAAAAATATTGGTTTAATATCATTGCCATGATTCGAGACAATGGAACTTCATACTACTGCAATCTAGCCAGTCCTTACTATCTGGATAATGAAGCTCTAAAATACATTGACTATGATTTAGACGTCAAAGTCTTTGCTGATGGTGAAAAACGCCTGTTGGATGTAGAAGAATATGAACGCCACAAAAAGCAGATGCACTATTCTGATGATTTGGATTTCATTCTCAAAGAAAATGTCAAAATCCTAGTTGATTGGATTAACAACGGAAGAGGTCCATTTTCAGATGCTTATGTCAATATTTGGTACAAACGTTATGTTGAACTAAAGAATCGATAAAGTTGTCAAAGAGCGCAAGCTCTTTTTCTTTTGTCCAATTCGGCCTCACCAGAGGTCAAATTCTTGCAATCTCAAGCATATTCGGGTATCATATAAGAAAATCCAGACTGTAAGAAAGGAGTCTCTATGGCATTTACAAATACTCTTGGCCGATATGCCAGCTTTGGCATCATGACGAGCCTCCCTGAAGAAATTGTCGACTCATTCTGGTACATCATTGATAACAATCTCAAAGGTGTCTTTGAACTTCGCCCAGTCCTCAAGTTCGAAATCATCAACCACCAAGGAAGAGTATCTCTGCGATTCTCACAAAAAAACTTCAACACCATTATTTCATTTGACTTAAACTATCAATTTGACCCTTTCTTTCCCAGAAAAGTCTACATCGTTGATAACAAGGGCAAAGAAACCATTATGCTATCTGACGAATACTCTTTGATGTAGAAAATCAAACTCAGCACATATAAAAACCTCTGAAAGCAACTATTCACCGCTATCAGAGGTTTTTATCTTTAATATTATTCATCTCAAATGGAAAATAGATTTGAGCAGCATTATAGAGCTTAAACTCTCAGAATACTAGCCTTTAAAATCAAACTAAACCTGATTTAATAATCAAATCCCTTGCTTTCAAATAGGATTATATAAAGAGAGAAGACAAGTAGTTATAAAAGATTGTATCTCTAATTAAATCCGACTATAACTAAAAGAGCTCAACAACAACATATGTTAGCTAAGTTTAGGATAATGAATAAACAGGTTTCTCAAAAAAAAAAAAGATAGATCAGTATATCCATCTTCTATGTTATCTAGTCGGGAAGACAGGATTCGAACCTGCGACACCTTGGTCCCAAACCAAGTACTCTACCAAGCTGAGCTACTTCCCGAACTTAAGTTATTACTTAATGCACCCTAGAGGAGTCGAACCTCTAACCGCCTGATTCGTAGTCAGGTACTCTATCCAGTTGAGCTAAGGGTGCTCACTATTCATATTAAATTCATTATAGCAAAACTTAAGAAAAAATCAAACAATTTAATGCACCCTAGAGGAGTCGAACCTCTAACCGCCTGATTCGTAGTCAGGTACTCTATCCAGTTGAGCTAAGGGTGCTCATCTTCTTCTACTGCCTCTTACAAGTCTATGCCGAGGACCGGAATCGAA
>NZ_JAKUVC010000003.1 GCF_026781265.1 Streptococcus sanguinis | reverse complement strand
ACCCTGTCAATACCTTTTCTAATATTTTTACATTTTATTTTTTTACTAAGTATAAAGTTAATTCTTTGTAAGAAGGGGCTTGTTTATATCATCTGACAGTATAACTTTCTATAAAATAAAAAGGTTGAGAATTATGCTCTCAACCTTTTTTTATCATTTATTTGACTTCTAACAAGCCAATATCTCCATCCTCTCGACGGTATATGACATTTGTGCTGCTATCCTCTGCATCGGAATAGATAAAGAAATCGTGCCCCAATAAATCCATCTGCAGAATCGCTTCTTCCAAGTCCATCGGCTTCAAATCTATGTGTTTTGAACGGACAACCTTTGACGGAACTTCTTCTGCTTCTTCAACAAAGGAATCTGTGAACAGCTGGCTTGTAGCAACTTTATTGCGATTCTTTCTTTCAATCTTGGTCTTATTTTTGCGGATTTGGCGCTCAATCTTATCTGTGACCAAATCAATTGATCCATACATGTCCTGAGAGATATCTTCTGCACGAAGAGTGATGGAGCCTAGCGGAATTGTCACTTCCACTTTCGAAGTCTTTTCACGGTAAACCTTGAGGTTCACACGTGCATCAAGTTCTTGCTCTGCTTGGAAATACTTCTCAATCTTCTCAAGTTTAGAAACTACGTAGTCACGGAGAGCATCTGTTACTTCTAGGTTTTCACCACGGATACTATATTTAAGCATATAAGTACCTTCTTTCTAAACATAAATGTTTTATTTATAATATCATTATAACGCTTTCATTCCTTTTTTGCAAATTTTTTCTTATCTTGCGATTGAAAATGTCAAAATTTCTTTCACTCCTGCTTCCAGCAATATTTGCCTAGCCAATTGCAAGGTTTTTCCAGTCGTATAGATATCATCAACCAGCAAAATTTTATCTGGCAAATCAACTCCATTCTTAATTTCAAAAGCTTGCTGCGTCAGCAGACGCTCCTCACGTGTCTTGCTCGACTGTGCTAGGGTGTCTTTTTTCTCTAAGATATTTCTATATGCTACTTTTCCTGCATCTAGAATCCCCTGCACTTGATTAAATCCTCGAACTTGAAATTTTTCGACACTGACTGGAATCGGAACAATGGTATGCTCTCTAAACATTCTGACTGCTTTTCTAGCTGCTTTTGCAAATACAAAGCGCAATGCATAGTCTCCCTGAAACTTATATTGACTGAAATAAGCCTTCATTGCTTCATTATAGGTAAATAGTGACTGATGCTGGACTTGATTCCCCTCTTCCTCCCATTTTTGGCAATCTGTACATAAATCTGATTGTCCGTTGCGAAAACAGCGAGGGCAATGCTCTTCAGATATGCGTTCAAAATTTTGATAACAAGTGGAGCAGCAGCTTGGCCCTTCTTCTTTTAATAGAAAAAGCCGTAAAAAACTACTTTTGTCCTCCATTTGCCCTTTGCATAAAAGACACTCTGTCATAATCCCGCCTCCTTATTCATATCTCTCATTTCTCGAATTGCCTTTTCCATAGCAAGGGTAGTCCCATCATGAAAAAATAGCAGCTGTCCCGTCGGTCTATCCATACTACGGCCAACTCGGCCTGAAATCTGAACCAGAGCACTACGACTGAACAAGCGATGATTGGCTTCCAAGACAAAAACATCTACACCAGGAAAGGTTACCCCACGCTCTAAGATAGTCGTTGTCACCAAAATAGTGATTTCCTTGCGACGAAACTGTTCAACAATCTCCAGACGATTTTCTGTTGTGGAGGCAACAAAAGCTAGCTTTTCATCCGGCAAAGCAATCTGCAAAGCCTGAGCAACATCCTCTCCTCTTTGAATTTCTGCAGCAAATATCAAGAGAGGAAATTGAGTCTCCCTCTGTTTTTGTATATAGTTCAAAAGTTTAGGTGCTATTTTCTTCTTCTGAAGATATTTTTGAAAATCAGATAACCAAACTTTCTGAGGGATGGTCAAGGGATTACCATGAAATCTTCTGGGAAGACTCAGGCGTTTCAGCTCACCTTTTTGAACTCTTTTATCCAGTTCATCTGTGGAAGTGGCTGTCAGAAAAATAGTTGTAGCATCCTCCTTTACAGAACGTTCTACAGCGTGATACAGCATGGGATTATCCACATAAGGAAAGGCGTCTACCTCGTCAACAATCAGCAAATCAAAAGCTTGATAAAATTTTAATAGCTGGTGAGTGGTAGCAATTACCAAGGGACTGCGAAAATAAGCTTCTGACTCCCCATGCAGAAGGGCTATTTCACAAGAAAAGTCTTCTTTTAGGCGCCGATAAAGCTCTAAACAAACATCAATCCGCGGACTGGCCAAGCAAACAGAACCACCTCTATCAATAACTCTTGCAAGCACTTGGTAAATCATTTCTGTTTTTCCAGCGCCAGTAACAGCATGCACTAACGTATTCTGCCTTTTCTCTAGCGCATCAAGTAAGCCTTTGGAGACCTTCCCCTGAAACTCTGTCAGTTTCCCCTGCCATTTAAGCACCTGATTTTTAGGAAAATCCTCTTGAGGAAAATAGTAGAGTTTTTGGTCACTCCGCACCCGTCCCAAGATTAAGCATTCTCTACAATAATAAGATCCAACCGGCAGTTGATTTTCTCGTTCAATCAAGCTGTTGCATCGTCCACAGAGGAGCTTGCCTTTTTCTTCTTGGATACTGGGAATTGCTTTTGCTTGTGCTCGCAAGCTAGGCTCCAACTGACTTTCTGTAAATATCCGTCCTAAACAATCTTGTAACTCTAACATACTTATTTATTCGTAATTTTTTGGCAAAATTCATCTTTTTTTGTAAAATATAGTTATGGAATTTAAGACAATTAAAGAAGATGGCATGGCTCAGGAGGAAATTAAAAAATCCCGCTTTATCTGCCATGTGAAAAGAGTTTACTCCGAGGAAGAGGCTCGCGCTTTTATCGCTGCTATAAAAAAAGAACATTACAAGGCTACCCATAACTGCTCTGCTTTTATCATTGGAGAAAAGAGCGATATTAAGCGGACCAGTGATGATGGGGAGCCCAGCGGAACAGCCGGAGTTCCTATGCTGGGAGTTCTAGAAAAGCATGAATTGACCAATCTTTGCGTTGTGGTTACTCGCTATTTTGGCGGTATTAAACTAGGAGCCGGCGGTCTGATTCGAGCTTATGCCGGCAGTGTTGCTCTGGCTATTAAGGAGATTGGACTGGTTGAAATAAAAGAACAGGCTGGCCTACGCCTAAAACTGTCTTACAGCCAATATCAGGATTTCGCGAATTTTCTCAAAGCAGAAAATCTTGCTGAATACGATACTGAATTTACAGATACTGTCTCTACTCTTCTTTTCGTTGATAAAGGTGAAAGAGAACTGCTCAAAGATAAGCTAACTGATTTTTTTAAAGGCAAATTAGAAATGATAGATCAAGGACTGCGCCAAGTAGAAGTCCCCTTGACACTTTGATATAAAGAAAAGCTATGGCTCTCATAGCTTTTTTATATTTTACAAAGCTCTTGTTTCATTTTATACTAATTCTATTAAATTATATTGAGGTATGTATCCTATGTCACATATTTATCAAAATATTACAGAACTAATTGGGCAAACCCCCATTGTCAAATTGAACAACTTGGTTCCAGAAGGAGCCGCTGAGGTTTACGTGAAGTTAGAAGCTTTCAATCCTGGCTCTTCTGTTAAAGACCGGATTGCTCTCAGCATGATTGAGGCTGCTGAACGCGCTGGCCTTATCAAGCCCAGCGATACCATCGTTGAAGCAACCAGCGGAAATACTGGTATTGGCCTTTCATGGGTTGGAGCAGCCAAAGGCTATAAGGTTGTCATTGTTATGCCAGAAACCATGAGTGTGGAGCGCCGCAAGATTATCCAAGCCTATGGGGCAGAGCTAGTCTTGACTCCGGGCAGCGAAGGGATGAAAGGGGCTATTGCAAAAGCACAAGAAATCGCCCAAGAACGAAATGGCTGGCTGCCGCTGCAGTTTAATAATCCAGCCAATCCAGAGGTTCACGAACGAACAACAGGAGCAGAAATTATCGCTGCTTTCGGTGAAACTGGACTGGATGCTTTTGTTGGCGGTGTCGGAACTGGCGGAACTATTTCCGGTGTATCTCACGCTCTCAAAAAAGTTAATCCGGACATCCAAATCTACGCAGTTGAAGCAGACGAATCTGCTATCCTTTCTGGTGAGAAGCCAGGTCCTCACAAAATCCAAGGACTTTCAGCTGGATTCATTCCAGAGACCTTGGATACAGCAGCCTACAACGGTATTGTCCGCGTAACTTCTGATCAAGCACTGGAATTCGGACGCTATATTGGCGGTCAGGAAGGCTTCTTAGTGGGAATTTCATCTGCTGCTGCTATTTTCGCAGCTATTGAAGTAGCAAAAAAACTAGGAGCTGGCAAAAAAGTCCTTGCTCTGGCACCTGATAACGGCGAACGCTACCTATCTACTGCTCTCTATGAATTTGATGCTTAGTATTTTTGAAAAATATGTCCATTTCAACTTAGTACTCAACTATGAATTGAGTAGCAATTCTATCCAAGCAAAATATCCTGTTCTCTTATTGAACAGGATATTTTTTAAACTTTTTCTTCTTTTAAGAACTTTTTTGCCTCTTTGATCCAGATAGGCAGCTGTCTGCCTAAAGGCTCAAAACCAATTTTACAGCGGTCGTTTGAAAAGCGGTGGCGTCTAGGGAGGCGGTGCTTTTCTTCTTCTAGGGTCCGCATGGACAGACTGGACTTCCCAGAAAATTCATCATAGTCCACAACCTGGACCAAGACTTGCTGGCCAATCTTTACACTATCATGGATATTTTCAATATAGCCCGGACGAATTTCTGAAATATGAATCAGACCAATCGTTCCGTTTTCCAGCTCAACAAAAGCTCCATAAGGCTGAATCCCTGTGATTTTGCCTTTTAATTTATCACCGATTTTCATCAGTCTTCTACCTCAATGGTCTCAATCACAACATCTTCCACCGGCTTGTCCATAGCCCCCGTCTCAACAGCTGCAATCTTGTCCAAAACTTGGTAGGATACTTCATCAGCCAGCTGACCAAAGACAGTGTGGCGCCGATCCAAATGCGGTGTTCCTCCCTGACTGGCATAGACTTCAGCGATAGCTTCAGGCCAGCCGCCGCGGCTCAATTCCTTAGCTGAATAAGGAAGATTTTTATTTTGAACAATGAAAAATTGACTGCCGTTAGTATTTGGCCCAGCGTTTGCCATGGAAAGAGCCCCACGGATATTGTACAATTCTGGTGAAAACTCATCTTCAAATTTCTCGCCATAAATAGACTGACCGCCCATACCAGTACCAGTAGGATCACCACCCTGAATCATAAAGTCCTGAATAATGCGGTGGAAAATCACGCCATCATAGTATCTATCTTTAGCAAGGGCAATAAAGTTGGCTACTGTTTTTGGTGCCTGTTCTGGAAAAAGCTGAACTTTCATGTCCCCATGATTAGTCTTGATAGTCGCTTTTGGACCTTCTGCTGCTGCAAGTTCTACTTGTGGAAAATGTAATTCTTTTTCTACCATACCTAACTCCTCTAAGGCGGCAAAAATACCGTCTTCTTCTACTGTTTTTGTAATATAATCTGCTCTTTTTCGCAGTTCTTCATGGGAAACGCCCATGGCAATGCCAATTCCGGCATAGTCAAATAATTCCAGATCATTGAGTCCGTCACCAAAAACCATGACATTTTCAGGTTTCAAGCCCAGATGCTCGACAATCTTGGAAACTCCGGCTGCCTTGGAACCTTCTGTCGGTAAGACATCTGACGAATGAGGATGCCAGCGAACCAAGCGCAGATGCTCCGCTAACGCCTCTGGCAGCTGCAGGCTATCTCCTCTATCTTCAAAGGTCCAAAGCTGATAAATATCCTGCTCTAAATGAAAGTCTGGATTAACAGGCAAATCTGGATAAACCACATCAATGGCCTCTGAAATCAGAGAATTTCGATTGGACAAGGCTGCTCCATGGCTGCCGACCAGACCATAGTCAATCCCTTCCTCCTGAGCCCAAGCAATATAGGACTTCACTCTATCAGACGGGATAACTGTCTGAGAAATCACCTTCCCTTTGCTGTCTTCGACATAGGCTCCGTTCAGAGTAACGAAAAAGTCTGGCTGCAAAGCTCTCAATTCCGGCACGACACCAAACATTCCTCGTCCAGACGCAATACCCGTCAAAATCCCTTTGTCTTTCAACTGCTTGAAAACTGTCTGTATAGAATCTGGAATAAAACCTGTATCCTTGACCCGCAGGGTATCATCTATATCGAAAAAGACAATTTTTATCTTTTTTGCCTTATACTTTAATTTCGCGTCCATATCTCCCCTTGTCCAATCTTAATCTTTTCTATTATACCATTAAAAGTCTTCTTGTGGGACAAGATGGTGCTGAAAAGCATAAACAACTGCCTGAGTGCGGTCGCTCACCTCCAATTTGGACAGGATATTGGAAACATGAGTCTTGACTGTTTTGAGGGAAATGAAGAGCTCATCCGCAATCCGTTGATTTTCATACCCCTTGGCTAAAAGCCCTAAAATATCACGCTCACGAGCGGTCAAATCCTCATGGAGCTCGATATGGTTACGATGATACTCCACTTTCTTACTGACCTCTGTTTCAATGGCAAATTCTCCCTTGGCAACTTTTTTTATGGCACGAAGAATTTCTTCCGCACTGGAAGTCTTAAGCATGTATCCATGAGCACCTGCATCCAGAACAGGATAAATTTTTTCATTATCCAGATAAGAAGTCAAAATCAGAATCTTTGCCTCTGGCCACTCTTTTAAAATGGCCAGTGTCGCTTCAATCCCATTCATCTCAGGCATGACGATATCCATGATAATCACATCCGGAAGACTTGCTAAAGCTTGCTCAACGCCTTCTTTACCATTGACTGCTTCAGATACTTCAGCTATACCATCTTGCAGTTCCAGGTAACTTTTCAATCCCAATCTGACCATCTGGTGGTCATCCACTAACAATATCTTCATGATCTTCTCCTTCTAGTAAAGGTATCGTGATTTCAATAGAAAGACCTTTTCTGGGGGCTGTCAAAAGCTTAAAGGTGCCCGCCATATCCCGTACACGGTCTTCCATATTTTTCAAGCCGTAGCTGAGTTCATCCTGAGCCAGCGGATCAAAACCAACGCCATTATCAGATACCTTGATTTTAAGTTCATTAGGTGCCTGATAGAGGTAAATATCTAGTCGGCTGGCTTGGGCATGCCGCAGTGTGTTGTTGATAATTTCCTGCATAATCCTGAAGACATGCTCCTCCATCTGTTTGGGTAGATGCCCAACCTGATGATTGAAGTGAACATCAATGTCGCTTTTATCAGTCAGCTCCTTGATAATCACATCCATACCTTCGACCAGAGTCTTATTTTCCAACTCTGTAGGCCGCAGGTGGAGCAGGAGAATCCGCAAATCCTTCTGGGCTGTGTCCAGAATATCGGCAATCCCCTTGAGCTGCTTTTGCAGTTTTTGTCCATCGAGCCGTTCTACATTCCCAGCCACTCCTGAAAGAATCATATTGGCTGCAAATAATTCCTGACTGACAGTATCGTGCAAGTCACGCGCAATCCGCCGCCGTTCTTTTTCAATAATTTTTTCTTCTGTCTGCAGGGTTTGGTTTTCAGACTTCTGGAGATTCTCTGTTAAACGGTGCAGCCTTCTCTCGAGCTGGTGCAGAGAACGATCCAACTCGGGCTGGTCTGTCGGCTCCATCCTCCGTCCATCCAGCAAATTCCGAAGATTTTTTTGCACATGGGCTACCGACAGATATTGTATCAAGCGGGCCGCAATCACAATCAGAATAGTCAGTGATAAACCGATAATCACAACAAAGAACACAAAAGACTGCAACAGCTCCAAATCATTAAAGAGCTCCTGCCAAGTGAAATCAAAAATATTGAAAATATAATGAAAGATGATAAATAAGATAAAGAAAGTATAGAGGAGAATGAGAAAATAATTTGATTTCTTCACTTTCTAACAACCTCCACATTTCCTAAGAAGCTGACGAGGACTATCTTCACTGTCTTATTAGCCCGTTTATAGTCTGGTGTCGTCAGCGAAATGGTTTCGTTGCGCAGCTTGCGAGATGGATGATGTAGAAAGTTTAGTTCCCCGTAAAGAGTATTGATTTGCAACTGAATTTCCACATCCAGCGGCACAATAATCTTGGTATCGCCAAAACCTTTTCGAATGACAATGACATTATCATGGTTGACCAAAATCACGTCTTCCAAATGAATGGTGTCTTTCCCAACGATGCGCAAAAGATTGATGTCGTGAAATTGGCAGCTGTCCTTAGAAAAATGCTGCAGGTCCCCCAACCAGCGATTTTTTTCACTCTGAATTTCCACATCTTCTTCGTAAACGAGATGAGTTTCTTGATTTTCCTTATAGATATAAGGGTAGGCCACAATCATCCCATAAACAAGCGCAAATAAAAGGGCAGCAATGACGTAGGGATTGAGCATGATAATGAAAAACAGCATAATCATGGAAGCGACCAGCAGAAAATTCCCTTTTTGCTTGCCGAAGTAATAATAGAGCAACAGCAAAAAAAGGACCAAGATAATGACAACTCGTGAAAAATCAGCTGCCAACATGGTCACCAATGCCATGGATAATAAGACTGTTTCAACAAAGACAAATAATTGAACCTTCCACATAGCCATTTCCTTTCTCTACCTTCCTATTTTAACAAAATTAAAGCAAAAATCCTCCGTCCAAGGCATGAAATGGGGAAATTTGTCCAGCAAAAAAGAAAAAACCATCCGTTTTAAGATAAAAAACTTAAAATGGATGGTTTATTAATCAACTATCAGATGAGCTGGAACTAGTTCCATGTCCGCTATCTTCAGACGATGAGCTGCTCTTTGAGTTGCTACTAGACGATGAAGATGACGAGCTAGATGACGATGGTGTTGTTGCTTCTGTCACGTAAAGAGTGATTTTTTCATTGGACTTGAGGTCAATTGTCTGACCTGCCGCTGGTGACTGGGAAGTTACCAAGTCTGCCTGAGTTGAAGTGACCGAACGGTCAACAACTCGCTCAATTCGAGACGAAGAAATTCCCATTTGAATCAAGTAAGAACGTGCGTTGGCGTAGGTGTACTGCATGCTTCCAAAGTCAGGCATGGCCACACTAGTTACTTCTTTCGCCACTGTCAGCTTGATCTTATGATTAGAAGTCAAATCATAGGTCGAACCAGCTGCCGGTGACTGGCGAATGACCTGACCTGGCTCGTACTCGTCCGATTCCTCCTCAACAATCTCAATCAATTTCTCAGGAACCTTAAAGTTTTCCTTCAGATCTTTAACAGCCGCGTCTTTCAGTCTCTCAGTATAATCTTCCATTACAAAGGTCTTGGGTCCCTTGGAGATAATCAGGTCAATCTTGCTGCCTTCGCGGCGCTGACTGTTGGCCTGTGGATCAGTTTTAATGACTTTGCCGGATTCGATATTGTCGCTGTATTCTTCCTTTTCCTCTCCGACAACCAGCTTCTTAGCTTCAATAGCAGAGCGAGCCTCTGCTACAGTCTGGCCAGAAACATCTGGCACGCTGGTATTGGACGGGCTATTATAGAGAAGGACGACAAAGGCAGCCAAAACCAATAGGACTGCAAAGAAAAGTACCTTGTAACGCGTTCTCAAGCGACGTTTCTTTGGAGCTTTCTTAACCGCATCAGATGTCTCTTCCTTGACTTCAGCCGCTTCCGCTTTAGGCGGTGTTGACTTAACAGGTGGAACTGCCGGCTGAGGTACAGGTGAGATTTTTGGCAAGGTCTTGGTGTCTGCTTTCGCTACATCATCAAAGACTAATTTCTTTTCATTGCGGCGCTCGTAGGATAAGCTACTGGACAAGTCAACATACATCTCTGCAACCGACTGATAGCGATCCGTCAGTTTTTTGGCTGTTGCCTTAATGACTACGTTTTCCAATGCTTGAGGCACATTAGGATTTTCAGAAATGATGGATGGCAGCGGCTTTTGGAAATGCTGAAGAGCAATCGTAACGGCACTATCCCCATCATAAGGGATATGACCTGTCAGCATCTCATAAAAAATAATCCCCATCGCATAAATATCACTCTGAACAGTTGCTTTAGAGCCACGTGCCTGCTCAGGAGATAGATAATGAACCGAGCCCAGCATAGAGTTAGTCTGAGTCAGACTTGTCTCTGCAAAGGCCACCGCAATCCCAAAGTCTGTTACCTTGGCATTGCCATCCGGGGTTAAGAGGACATTTTGTGGTTTCAGGTCACGATGGACAATACCGCGTGTATGCGCTAAGCGCATTGCTAGCAAGATTTGTCCCATGATTCTGACTGCTTCTTCATTTGAAATCGGAGAATTCTCTTTGATATAGCGCTTGAGGTCAAGACCTGCCACGTATTCCATAGCCAGATACTGCTGGCCATCTTCTTCCCCAATATCAGTAATCCGAACGATGTGTGGATGGTCCAAGTCAGCCATCGCCTTAGCTTCCCGCTGGAAACGCGCGACAGCGATAGGATCTGTCTGGTAATTGGTCCTAAGAACCTTTACCGCAACTTCCTCACCATCCAAAATCAAGTCCTTGGCCAGATAGACATCTGCCATGCCTCCGCGGCCAATCTGCTTGATGATTTTATATCGCCCGGCAAAGATTTTGCCGATTTGAATCATGCCTTATCCTCCTTGTCAAAGCGAACCAGAGCAACTGTGATGTTATCCAGTCCTCCAGCATTGTTGGCAAAGCGAATTAAGGTTTGTGTTTTTTCAGACAGGCTGATGTCGCTAGTGACAATGTCACAAATTTCACTGTCTGAAATCATATTGGTCAGACCGTCACTGTTGAGCAGAAGGTAGTCACCATCTTCCAAGGTAATCATGCCATAGTCAGGCTGTACTTCGTCTTTTTGACCAATAGACTGGGTAATGATATTCTTCTGCGGATGACGCTCTGCTTCTTCTGGAGTAATCTGTCCAGCTTTCAACAAAGCATTAACAAGCGAGTGGTCATTAGTCAGCTGACAGTATTTATCACCGCGAATCAAGCCGATGCGAGAATCACCGATATGGGCATAGATGGCTTGATTATCAATGATAGCCAAGGCTTCCAAAGTCGTGCCCATGCCCTTGTATTCTTCATCTTGACCAAACTGATGAATGCGCTGATTTTCCTCTTCCAAGTGCTCCGCAAACCATTCACGCACTTGATTCACCGAATCAATCTGTGTATCAACCCAGGCAGCTCCTAAGTCTGTCACAGCCATTTCACTGGCAATATTTCCCGCTCTGTGACCACCCATACCATCTGCCAAGATGATAAGGGTCTTGCCCGCCCGATTCACAAAAAGATTGGCATAATCTTGGTTATTTGTACGCTTTTGACCAACATCTGTTAATAATGAAATTTCCATACTGTCAGTTTCCTCCTCTTATTCCGATATCTTCCTAAATTGACTGATAAAAAATCCGTCGCTTTCATATAATTCCGGCGTAATCAAGATACAGCCGTCTTTAACGATATCTTTTCTTTCATGGTCTAATAAGACTTGCTCAAAATTCGGATGACTGGCCAGAAATTTATCGACAACCTCAAAATTCTCTTTGGCCATAATCGTGCAAGTACTATAAGCTATTATACCACCTTTACGTAGACTTTGACAAACGCTGTCTAGTATATCCAGCTGAATTTTTTGTAAATTCTCAAAATCTGCATTTTCTTTATTATATTTTATATCTGGTTTGCGGCGAATTAAGCCAATACCAGAGCAAGGAGCGTCCACTAAAATTTTATCGAAAGCATCTGGGCCAAAAGTCTCAAACACCTTGGTTGCGTCTAGCTTTTTAGTAGTGACTTTATCTGCCAAGCCCAGTCTTTTTGCATTTTCTTCTACAAGCTCTAACTTATGATCGTAGAGGTCCAAGGCTGTAATGTGGCCGCTCGTCAGATAGGAAGCCATGTGAACAGTCTTGCCGCCCGGTGCACTGCAGGCATCCAGAATCTGCTCCTCTCCTTCGATGGCCAGAGTCGGAGCCACAAGCTGGCTAGACTCATCCTGAATCGTAATCGCTCCGCTTTCAAAGTGCTGATGTCCAGCAAAATACCCCTGTTTCTTAACCAAGGCTGACGGAGATAAGAGCGAATCCTCAGCCCCTAAAAGCTGGCGAAGTTCTGCCTTGCGCGACATATCTGTCACGCGAATGCTGGCCTTGCTGCGAACAAAAAGACTGGTAAAGATAACTAGAGCTCTTTCTTCGCCATACTCTTCTATCAATGCTTTGACCAGCCAGACCGGCAGAGAATACTGGATCGAATAGCGCTTGTTTTTACGCTTGATTGTTTTAAAATCAGCCACATCCTCACGCTCAATCCTACGTAACAAGGCATTGACAAATTTTTCGCTGCCTCGTTTACGTATTTTCGCAATTTCAACAGCCTCATGAACAACTGCATGCTGAGGGATTTTATCCAGATAGAGCATCTGGTACAGGCTGAGCATAAGCAGAATGTAGAGCCAGTTATCCAATTTGTCCCTATCCTCAATCAGATGGGATAAATACCATTCCAGAGTGATTTTCCGAGCAACTGTGCCGTAAACCAGCTCTGTTACCAGACCTTTATCTGCTTGACTCAGTTGGCTTTGACTCAGTGCTCGGTTTAAGGCAATATTGGAATAGGCTCCTTCTTCAAAAACTTCTTCCAAAATTTCCAAGGCCTGCCAACGGGCCATTTTTTGCTTACTTTCCAAAAGTATCTCCTATGGACAGGCTACGGCCCAGTCCATTCAAAAAATCAACGATAGCCATCTTGGGCTTACCAGCAGGTTGAACCGTCTTCAGTGAGAGAGCTCCCTGACCAGCTGCAACCACCAGTTCTTTTTTACTAATAGACAATATCTGTCCAGGCTGACCGTCGCCGGCCGCCATATCTGCTTCGTAAATCTTAAAACGTTGCCCTTGCAGCAAGGTATGAGCTACCGGCCAAGGATACATGCCGCGAATTTGATTGAAAATTTGGCGGTTTGTTTTGCTCCAGTCTATCCGCTCTTCTTCTGGGCTGATATTTGGAGAGAAAGTGACTTGGCTAGGATCCTGCGGCTGAGGGATAATCTGCCCTGCCCTATAATCTGGCAGCACATACAATAACAGGTCCCGGCCGATAAGGGCCAATTTTTCAAAGAGAGTTCCAACATTGTCAGTCTCTTCAATCGGCGTCGCCTTACTGGCTATCATATCTCCAGCATCCATCTCCTTGACCATTTCCATAATCGTAACACCCGCTTGCTCATCGCCATTGATCAGAGCATAGTGAATGGGTGCACCACCTCGGTATTTAGGCAGCAAAGAGGCATGAACATTCACCGCAAAATCAACACTGTCCAGCAAGCGGCTAGGCAAAAACTGCCCAAAAGCAGCTGTGACAATACCATCTGCTTCTAAGTTCATCAACTCCTCTAAATCCGAGCTTTGAGCCAGCTTTTCCGGTTGATAAACTTGCAGCCCGTATTCCAAGGCCAATTCTTTTACTGGAGTCATGCGAATCTCTCTTTTACGGCCGACGGCACGGTCCGGCTGCGTTACCACTGCTAACACTTCGTATTGACCGCAGTCCAGCAACCCTTTTAGGACAGTCGCTGAGAAGTCCGGTGTTCCCATAAATATTATTTTCATCATTTTCAACTATTGATTCCTTCTTTGTTCCTTCCCTTATTATATCAGAAGTCGTCTACAACAACCTTAATCTCGGCTAAAATGCTTCACATAAAATTTTGTGGCTCATTATCAATTGTCAGGCGTAAATCTTTATTGTCCCGATTCTGCGTCCAGTCCAAGACTTGATTTAGTGTCGCTTGCAGCTTGTCTTCAAAGCGATATTTGAGCAAAATCTGATAATGATAGAGATTGTGGGTACGAGCTATGGGCTTCGGAGTTGGACCCAAGATTTGCACTTTTTCTGACAGACCGCTCCGCAGAATATCCATAACTTCATAGGCTTTTCGCACCGCTGTTTCTTCATCCTTATGCGACAGAGTCAGACCTACCGTAAAGTAATAAGGCGGATAGCCTAGCTGCCGGCGGATTCCCATTTCATAAGCATAAAAGCCCTCGTAATCTTGTTGCTTGGCAAACTCAATGGCATAATGATGAGGATTATAGGACTGGATAAAGACCTGACCAGCCTTTTCAGCCCGACCAGCACGGCCCGCCACCTGAGTCAGCAGCTGGAAGGTTCGCTCTGAAGATCGAAAGTCCGGTAGATTAAGAGCAGTGTCTGCATTGAGAACACCAACTAGCGTCACGTTTGGAAAATCCAGCCCCTTGGCAATCATCTGGGTGCCTAAGAGAATATCTGCCTGCCCCTGACCAAAGCTTTCTAAAATGGCTTCATGACTGCCTTTCTTACGGGTCGTATCTACATCCATCCGCAAAATGCGAGCCTGTGGAAAGAGCTGAATCAACTCATCATAAGCTTTCTGCGTCCCAGTACCATAATAGCGAATGCTGCGGCTGGCACAGTTAGGACAACTCTGAGGAATGTTCTTAGTAAAACCACAGTAGTGGCAGTTCATGGTCTTAGTGTCCATATGCAGGGTCAGAGAAATATCACAGTTGGGACAGCTATCAACGGTCCCACATTCCCGACACATAACAAAGCTGGAATACCCCCGCCTGTTGAGCATGAGAACCGTCTGCTCTCCCTTATCCAGACGATCTTGAATAGCCTCTAGCAGGACTGGGGTGAAATTACTGGCCTCATGCTGGCCGATATAATCTCTAAAATCCACCACTTCCACTTGAGGAATCTGCGCCAGCGGATTTGCGCGCTTGCTGAGCAGCTGAAAATCATAGACACCGCGACTTGCTCGAGCACGGCTCTCCAAGCTCGGAGTCGCCGAACCCAGCACTAAAACAGCCTGATTGTACTGAGCTCGCAAGAGAGCCACCTCTCTGGCATGATAGCGAGGATTGGAATCCTGCTTGTAGGAGGATTCATGCTCTTCATCAATGATGATGGCTCCAATATTTGTCAGCGGAGCAAAAATAGCTGAACGCGCGCCAACAACAACCTGGGCAGCTCCTCGCTCCACCTTGCGCCACTCATCATATTTCTCACCGTCTGACAGACCTGAATGCAAAATTGCAACTTGGTCGCCAAATCTAGAAATAAAGCGATCAGTAACCTGCGGAGTCAGAGAAATCTCTGGAACCAGCATGATAGCGGTCTTGCCTTGGGCCAGTGCCTCTGTGATAACCTGTAGGTAAACTTCGGTCTTCCCACTGCCCGTGACCCCTTCTAAAAGAACTGGCTGAGATTGACTCTGACCAATTTTCTGAGTGATTGCTGCAACCGCTGCGGATTGTTCATCGTTTAAGGTCAGACTTTGCTGCTGTCGCTCCTTTTGGAAATAAGCAGCAGAACGGCTAATTTCTCTATCTTCAATGCTAATTAGGTTTTCTTTGATAAAGTAATTGATAACATCGCGCGAAAAGTTTTCTCGCAAATCAGCCAAGAGCAGGCTATCTCTCTGTTCCAGCAAGACTTCTTTTAATTCTTGTTTTTTCTTAGCTTGTCGGGGAAGGTCATGATTTTGCAGAGCAGTATGATTGACCTGATACCATTTCTCAGTCTTAATATGCTTCTTGTCCGTCGCCTGATACTCCAGCCGAATACGGCCAGTCTGAGTCAGTCGCATCAGCTTGGCCTGGCTCTTCTTGTCCAAATCAGAAAAGCGAAGACTGTCCTCCTGACCAAAGATAGCTGAGCGTTCCTCATCATTCAGCAGCTCTGTCGGATAGAGCAGTTTATCATAACTGGAGTTGAGAAGACTAGGCAGCATGGCCTTTAAAAGGGTAATCTTATAGGAAAAGACTGACTTACGCAGTTCATCCGCCAGCCAGAGCTGTTCCTGATTCAAGACGGGGCTGAAATCAAGGACTTCTGCAATTTCCTTCAGCTCTTCTTGGCCTCCCGTCTCATCAAAGCCGACTACAATCCCTTGAATCAGGCGATTTCCCTGCCCAAAAGGGACATGGACCCGCATGCCAGCTGCCAGCATCCCTTCAAACTCTTCTGGGATAGCATAACTATAGGGCTTGTCCGTCTGCATCAGAGGAACATCCACAATAATCTTTGCTAGCTTCACATTCTCACCCCACTTTCCTAAACGTCATTACAGAAAAAATAAGATTGAGCATCCCCAACCTTAAATCTTCTCACCTTCTTCTTTTTCTTTAGCGATTTGCTCTTTAATCTTGCGTTCTTCTTCTTCTTTACGCAGGCGCTCTTCTTCTGCTCGACGGCGAACTGCCTCGCGCTTGCCTTCTGGATCTGGATGGATAACGACATTGCCGGATTCAATTTCTTCCAAAGCACGAAGAGTGGATTTTACAGACTTGAATTCCTGCGTAGCAGGAGCTCCAGCTTCAAGCTCATGAGCGCGCTTAGCTTCTAAAATAACCAAGGAATATTTTGAAGGAACCTTGTCCAGCAAAGTGTCAATAGACGGTTTTAACATCATAATTTTCTACCTAATTTCTAACTTTCTATCGAATAATCGTTTCATTTTTTGGAAGCATGTCCTGATAACGGCCGATAACACGGTCTACTCGGAAATGCTCTGCTTCAATCACACGCTTGACACGGTCGGCAGCTAGCGGCACATGATCATTGACAATGGCATAATCATACTCGCGCATGAGGGCAATTTCTTCTTTGGCCTTTTCAATGCGCTGAGCGATAATCTCCGCACTGTCTGTCCCACGTCCGACCAAGCGGTCTTTAAGTTCTTCTAAGTCTGGAGGAGTCAAAAAAATAAAGACGGCATCTGGAACTTTTTTCTTGACTTGCAAAGCTCCCTGAACCTCAATCTCTAGGAAGACATCAATACCTTTATCCAGCGTTTCATTGACATAAGTCAGAGGCGTCCCGTAGTAGTTTCCTACATACTCTGCATACTCCAGCATCTGTCCCTGACGAATCAGCTCTTCAAACTCCTCGCGAGTGCGGAAGAAATAGTCAACTCCATCCACTTCACCTGGACGCTGAGGACGAGTCGTCATGGACACCGAGTACTGGAATTGATTATCAGTGCTTTCAAAAATTTCTCGTCTAACAGTCCCTTTTCCTACACCAGAGGGGCCAGAAAAGACGATTAGTAAGCCTCGTTCCGTCATCATGTCTCCTTCACAGTCTTTCTATCTAGTGTAACAAAATTAGTCTGATATTTCAAGAGGATAGGAAGAAATGTATGTGTCTAGAGTTTTGAGAAAATAGAAAAATTAAGCAAGCAATCATACGGAAAACAAAATAGACCAGCAGAACATTCAAGTAAAAAGCAATCTGTTACCAGACTGCTTTTTTTCTTTATTTTGCGTAGTCGACGGCACGCATCTCACGGATAACCGTAACTTTGATATTGCCTGGATATTCCAAGTTGTTTTCGATCTTTTCACGCACATCGTGAGCCAAAATCGTAATCTTGTCATCCTTAATCTTGTCCGGCTGCACCATAATCCGGATTTCCCGGCCAGCTTGTAAAGCAAAGCTGTTCTTGACACCCTTGAAGCTATTAGCGATTTCTTCCAAATCTTGGAGACGCTTGATATAGCTTTCCAGAGATTCACTGCGGGCACCTGGCCGAGCGGCACTGAGAGCGTCTGCTGCAGCTACGATAACGGCAATGACACTTTCTGCTTCCACATCCCCGTGGTGGCTGGCAATCGTATTAACAACGATTGGATGCTCCTTGTACTTACGAGCCAGTTCTGTCCCGATTTCCACGTGGCTGCCTTCAACCTCACGGTCGATAGACTTGCCAATATCATGGAGGAATCCAGCACGGCGGGCTAAATTGGCATTTTCACCCAACTCAGCAGCGATGATACCGGAAAGCTTGGCAACTTCAATAGAGTGCCGAAGGACGTTCTGACCATAAGAAGTACGGAACTGCAAGCGGCCCATGATTTTCATCAAATCAGGATGTAGGTTAGGAGCTCCGATTTCATAAGCTGCGGCTTCCCCGTACTCACGAATGCGATTGTCAATTTCCAGACGGTTCTTCTCAACCAACTCCTCGATGCGGGCTGGGTGAATGCGACCGTCTTTCAAGAGTGCTTCCATAGTCATACGAGCAATCTCGCGGCGAATCGGATCAAAACCTGAGAGAGTGACCACTTCAGGCGTATCATCAATGATGACATCAATACCAGTCAGACTTTCAAAAGTCCGAATATTGCGACCTTCACGGCCAATAATCCGACCCTTCATACTGTCATCCGGCAGATGCACCGTTGAGTTGGTTTGCTCAGCGACATAATCACCGGCAATCCGCTGCATGGCTTGGACCAAGATATTCTTGGCAACCTTATCAGACCGCTCTTTGATATCTTGTTCCGCATCCCGAATCCTAGTCGCAATCTCTTTAGAAAGCTTGTCTTCGGTCTGCGTCAAAATAATATCACGCGCTTCTGTCTGCGATAGCGAGGCAACTCGCTCCAGATCTGCTGCCTTCTGCTTTTCAAGTTCCGCTACTTGTTCTTCACGCGCATCAATGTGTTTAGATTTATCTGAGAGACTTTGTTCTTTTTGCTCCAAAGCCTTTTCTTTGTTGCTTAAATTATCGTCTTTGCGGTCAAGGGTAGAAGCACGCTCTGTCAAGCGGCTTTCGATTTGTTTCAACTCTTGACGTTCAGACTTAAATTCTGCATCAACTTGTTCACGATATTTTCTGGCTTCTTCTTTTGCCTCCAAAAGTGCTTCTTTTTTAAGCGAACTTGTTTCCCGCTTGGCTTCTTTGATAATCAAATCAGCTTCGCGTTCAGCTTGTCCGCGTAAATTGGTTGCTTCTTGTTCAGCATTTAAAAGAGTAAGCTCTGCAGCTTCTTTAGATGATTTCATCTTAGCCGAGACACTTACATATCCAATCACTAAACCAATGATGGCAGCAAAAACAGACATAATTATAGGAAATAGGTCCATGTTTTTACTCCAAATCTATTTAATTGTTGAATTCAAAATTCCATACTATTCTATCACAAATCTAAAAAATTCACAAACCTATTTTTTGAAAATCAAGAAAGCTTTTGTCCAATTTTTACCGACTAAATCTTCAAAGTTTGCAGAAGCCTGAGAACCAAAACTTTTTTTCAAACCATAAGCAAGATTGTTCAAATTTTTCATTTTCCTAAGACGTAAACTTTATTCCCAAATAAAAAATTTTTATGCTATAATCAGAGAAGAAAATGTGTATATGAGACAGGCTTTTTCTTCGCGAACAAGACAAAACCAATGGCTTGATATGACTAGAAAAACCTTCTTACACTCGCTACATTGTAAAGGAGAAACCATGTCTAAAGAAGTTATCGTTGAAAGCTTTGAGCTGGATCACACCATTGTCAAAGCGCCTTATGTCCGCCTCATCGGAGAGGAAACGGGCCCTAAAGGCGACATCATTTCCAATTTTGATATCCGCTTGGTTCAGCCTAACGAAGATTCAATCCCAACAGCTGGCCTGCATACCATTGAGCATTTACTGGCTATGTTGATTCGCAAGCGCATTGATGGTATGATTGATTGCTCACCTTTTGGCTGCCGAACTGGTTTTCATATGATTATGTGGGGCCAACATAGTTCCAGCCAGATTGCTCAGGTCATTAAATCCTGTCTGGAAGAAATTGCTGAGTCAACTAGCTGGGAAGATGTCCCTGGAACAACCATTGAATCCTGCGGAAACTACAAGGATCACAGCCTTTTCTCAGCCAAAGAATGGGCTAAACTTATTCTCAGCCAAGGAATCTCAGATGATGCCTTTGAACGCCATGTGATTTAAAAAAGTTCTCGAAATCGAGAACTTTTTTTGTGCATGTATAATGAAATCCATCAACAAGCTAGAAAGCTAGGTGCTGAAGAAATGTTCAAAGATGACTAGAAATCAAGCGAGTCAGCATAGCCCGGTCCATTGCCGACGAAGTATCCAGTTTTACAGTTGATACTGAAGAGATAGGTGCCGTCTGGCTTGAATAGGTTGTAGTAGCCGTTTCCTTTGATAATATTGACGCGTTCCAGGATATAGTTATCTCCAGAAATATAGCCACGCTCACGAGAAGTTTGCAAAATCTTCTCCAAAACGCCAGGATTGAATGTCCAAGCCGGATTGTTGACGTCATCAATAGCCGCTTGGTTATAAGGGACACGACTGAGGTCTCTCTGCAGATTTACTCCGTTGCTAGGAAGACCATAGCCAGAGTAAGAGCTGGAAGCTCCTGAACCAGAAGCAGACGAGCTTGAACCGCCACTTGAACCTGCACCTGTACCTCCTTGATCAGTAGCAGGAGCTGGTGTTGGCACCTGTTGGCCGCGTCCTTGGGCAATTGCTGCCTTTAGAACTTCATCTAATTTAGTATTGCCACTTGATACATCTGAGAAGGTCGCATTTGTATTAGCCTTGGCTTCCTTGTTCAAGACACCGTCAGTGATCGCTCCGCCGTCAAACTGCGAATTGACACTTTGGATAGCTGAAATTTGTTTTACTAGGGAATCATACTTACTCTTGGCTGCATCATAGTCTTTGTTGCCTTTTAGTTTTTCAAGTAAGGTTTTTAATTTTTCCAAATCTCCGAATTTACTGTTTTTGACAGCTGTCTGATTGCTATCTGTGAAAAATGCAGCATACTCATCATTAAAGGACTTCAAATCCTTGGCAGTATTATCAGAACTAGAGGAAGACGAACTCTTTTTGCTGGACTGCGATGTTGAAGAGCTGGAGCTTGTAACGGTCTTGTGACCCCAATTATGCCCCAGAGCAAAGTAAAGCCCTGTTCCCGCTACAGCAATCCCTAGAAGTCCCAAGACAGGATAAAGGAAAGCTTTTTTCTTGTAGAAAGGTGTCTTAGGAACCTGTAATTCCTTCTCATCAAGCGGTTCTGGAATAGGACCGTAAGATGTCTTTTGAACGGGAGCAGCAGCAATCGAATCCGCCTGCTCTGAGCGTTGGCTGCGAGATCCTAAGGGATTTGGAGCTGCTTCTGGCTCACTTGCTGTCTCAGTGGCTGTCGACTGAGTTACTTTAATCTCCTGTTCACTTTCAACCTCTTGGCGTCTTTCTTTGATGAAGTCGGTCAAATCAGAAGAGGCTTGCTCAGATTGAGCCGTTTCCTGCTCCTGCAGCTTTCTGATTTTCTGGGTTTCAAATTTTCCAGCTTCGATTTCCTGACGGTGCTGCTTGATATACTTATCCAGCACATTGTCGCTTTCATTCACACCGGCTTCCAGCTCCTCTTTCTTACGAGTGGCTTGGCCGACTGTCATTTCCTTGGCCTCTTCAAAATCAAGGACCGACTCTTTCTTTTCTTCTTCCGGTGAGTAGTTTTCTTCTTTCGTCACGGTAAATCCTTTCTAATCTAACTGACGTTTGACCCGCTGGCCAAAATACTGATATAAATCAACTTTTAAAGTACCATTATAAAGTTTGCGTTTTTTATCGGCCTGACTGCCGTATTTGCTTTCAAAAGCTTCATCGCTGGTCAGGATAAATTTGCTCCAAGTTTTGAGCGGAGCAAAAGTTTCCCCCATCTCCTGATAAAGCTGAGTCACAGCCTCATCATCTAGAAGGCGCTCCCCGTATGGCGGATTAGAGATAATCACACCGTTGATCTTATCTGTATGCAAATCTTGCAGACGCATCTGCTTAAAGTGAATCTGCTCTGCTACTCCTGCTTGCTCAGCATTTTTTCGAGCTAGCTCTACCATACGGCCATCGATATCCGAGCCAGAAATATCCAGCTGGATGGTCTGATCAATCTGACTGAGTGCAGTCGAGCGAGCCTGGGCTACCAGGTCTTTATCCACCCAATTCCAGTCTTCAAAGGCAAAGGAACGATGGAGTCCTGGCGCTATCTTCATCCCAATCATGGCTGCCTCGATACAAAAAGTACCAGAGCCGCAAGTCGGGTCTATCAAAGGCTTATCCGGATACCAATTGGACAGGAGCAAAATAGCTGCTGCCATATTTTCCTTGATTGGTGCACCGCCTTTATCAGCCCGATAACCACGTTTGAAGAGACTGGACCCTGTCGTATCAATCATGACTGTCGCTACATCTTTTAGGATAGAAACTTCTATCCTAAACTCAGCTCCATTTTCCTGCAGGGGCACCCCTTCCGGACGTGCATAATGCTTCTGCAGCTTCTTAACAACTGCCTTTTTAGAAATAGCCTGAACACTAGGCTCATTGTGAAGTTTTGACTTGACGCATTTAGCCTTGGCAATAGGAAATTTAGCTCCCAACGGTAGATAATTCTCCCAATCCAGAGCAAAAACTCCCTGAAAGAGCTCTTCAAAAGTCTTGGCTGGAAAACTGCCAACTATAATCTTAATCCGATCGGCCGCGCGCAGCCAGAGATTGGTTTGAATAATAGTACTGACATCACCCTCGAAGCGAACCCGGCCATTTTCGACCTGGCAATCAAGCCCCAACTCTCTGATTTCACGGCCGACGACAGCTTCTAGCCCTGCCGCTGCGGTCGCAATTAAATTAAATTTTTCTTTCATCTTGGCTTTTAAATGGATTCCAATCTATACAAACAAAGGGGGTGAGACAAAAATCGTGATTTCGTCACATCGATTTTCCTCACTCTCCCTTTTTAAATTTTGGGCTGAGAAGGTTTCGCTGCCATTGTCAGCTAGATCATTACTTGAAATGTCCATTAGACAAATGAAGCAACAGCTAGTTGAACTTGGCAGAGAATAGAGCGCTCAGCCACTCTCTTGCTATTCTATTATAAAATTTAAAGAGGACAGGACTTGACGTCCTAGCCTCAGCCTATATGCAATTTTCTGTAAGCCATGTTTTGTTCCGGAAATGACTAGGTACCATTTCCTTCGATAATCATCTGTCTACTGTTTCCAGTCAGAGTGCTATGTTCGCTTCCACGCACTCCATGCCCCGACCAAAGTTTGGGTTGCTAGCTTGAGGGGTTTACCGCGTTCCACTTCTTCTGTTTCCAAAAGAACTACGTCACTGTGGCACTTTCAGACCTAATCAGACATATCCAAAGACTTAGCCCTTTCAGTCGCCGTAACGGAAAAATCCGTCCCTAGGCTTATTTCTTCGCCTAGCACAAACACTACCGGCATCACAGCCAGTGCTAGCATGGACTTTCCTCATGAAAATCTATAATTTCCACGCGATTATCCAAAAATTGCACTATTCTAAAAGAACCACTATTCACGATCCAAAATTTGTTTCCCGAATACTTCCTTTTCAAGACGGTTCAAGCGCTTCAAAATATCAAAGTTAGTCGCAGAAGTCATCTGAGGGAAGCTTTCTGCAGTCGACTGAGTCGCTTGTGTTGATTGGACAGGCTGAGTCGGCTGAACCGGTGCTTTTTCAACCGGCTTCGCAGCCAACTCTTCCTTGAGACGGCGATTTTCCTCACGCAGCTCCTTTACCAAGGCTGCATAAGTCTCATAATCCTTGATAATATCGTCCAAAAACTCATCCACTTCGGACTTACTATAGCCACGTACTTCGCGTTTAAAATCCTGATCAAAAATATCTTTTGCTGTAAAAATAATACTTGCCATCTTCTCTCTCCAATCTAGTTTGTCATATTCAATTATAAACAAAATGCACTATAAAAATCAAGATTTATCATTTAATTTCCCGAAAAATTTTCGGCCACTTCATTCAGGTCATCAAATGTTAATTTTTTGATAAAATACTGTTCTTGTTTTTTCATTTCTTGGTAAAGATATTTCAATTTTGTCTCCTGTTCTTCATCGTAAAACAGGTAGGCTCCGTCCGTATTTTGAATGATAAATTGATTGTAATCACGAAACTGACTAGGATTTTGGTAGGTCGGATAAGCATACTTGACGAAATCGGTTTGCTTAAAAGCAGCTAATTTTGCCTGATTAGCTTCATTCCAATTTTCACCTTGATTCTCAAAGAGAAAGATGGTTGCCGTCTGAAACTCATAGTCCTTTTTCAAGTCATCGGCCAGCTCCAAGGCCCAAGACTCAAAGCCCAGATTGCCCATAAAAACCAGCCAATCTACTCCATCTTCCAAAAAACGGATTAAGTCCCTTTTAGCGGCTTCTTTTATGATGTTTATTCTCATGTCTTTTTCCGTCGAAATGCCGATTTCAAAGGCTTTGTAGCCTGTTATTAGTAGACTGGTCATTTATTCTCCCTTAAAAAAGTTTTTTGTGGTATAATAGAGTGATGCTATTGTACCAATAAGGAGTTTTATGGTCAACTATCCGCATAAGCTAAAGGCAAAAAGCAGTATCAATAGGCCAGTTTCCGGCATGATTAACTTTGCCAATCGTGGGATGTCTTTTGAAAAGATGATCAACGAATCCAACAACTACTATCTTAGCAGAGGACTCGCTGTCATCCATAAAAAGCCCACCCCCATTCAGATTGTCAAGGTTGATTATCCGCATCGTAGCCGAGCCAAGATTGTAGAGGCTTACTTTCGGCAAGCTTCCACAACAGACTATTCTGGTGTCTACAAGGGTCATTATATTGACTTTGAAGCCAAGGAAACCCGACAGAAAAAATCGATGCCCATGAAAAATTTTCATTCGCATCAGATTGAGCATATGGAGGCAGTCCTTGAGCAAAAGGGCATCTGTTTTGTCTTACTGCATTTTTCCAGCTTAAGGGAGACTTACCTACTTCCCGCTTCTTATTTAATTGAGTTTTACAAGATCGACAAGGGAGGGAAGTCCATGCCTCTAACTTACATCCAAGAGCATGGTTATCCGATTGAAATGCAACAGCTTCCCAGCATCCCCTATCTTGAAATTATCGAACAAAAACTACTAGGTGGTATTATAAATGAATAAACAAACTCTTATGCAGGCTTTAAAATATCTTGCAAGTGCACTTATAACCCTGCTTATGATTGGATTCGTGATTGGCTGTTTAGTATTTACCTACTATGCGGTCAAGGCTCCTAAGCTTTCTGAAAAAGACCTGATCGCGACAACATCCAGTAAGATTTTTGACAGCAATAACAATTTGATTGCGGACCTAGGCGCTGAAAAGCGGGTCAATGCTGAAACAAGTGAAATTCCTACGGATTTGGTCAATGCCATTGTCGCCATCGAAGACCATCGCTTCTTCAATCACCGCGGGGTGGACTTTATTCGGATTGCAGGTGCCCTTGTTAGCAACATCCGCGGAGGTCGCCAAGGGGGATCAACTCTGACCCAGCAATTGATTAAGCTGTCCTATTTCTCAACTTCTTCCTCGGACGCGACCCTTTCACGTAAAATTCAAGAAGCTTGGTTGGCTGCTCAGCTTGAGCGGAAAGCGACCAAGCAGCAAATCTTGACCTATTATGTCAATAAAGTCTACATGTCTAACAGTAACTACGGTATGCAGACAGCAGCCCGAAGCTACTATGGCAAGGACCTAAAAGATTTGAGCTTACATCAAACGGCTCTGCTGGCAGGTATGCCTCAGGCACCTAACCAATATGACCCTTATACTCACCCAGAGGCTGCGACCAATCGCCGTAATCTGGTACTTCGTGAGATGCACGACCTCAAATACATAACAGATGAACAATATGAGCAAGCCAAAAACACACCTGTAACCGATGGACTTCAAAGTCTGAAAGCTTCTACTAGCTACCCAGCTTACATGGATAACTATATCAAAGAAGCAATTGAACAGGTTGAAGAAGAAACTGGTTATAATGTCCTAACAACTGGTATGGAAGTCTATACAAACGTCAACACAGAGGCTCAACAGAAACTCTGGGATATTTACAATACTGAAGACTATGTAGCTTATCCAGATGATGAAATGCAGGTTGCCTCCACAGTTATGGATGTCCAAACTGGTAAAGTCATTGCCCAACTCGGTGCTCGTCACCAGTCTACCAACGTATCCTTTGGTACCAACCAAGCTGTTGAAACCAACCGTGACTTCGGTTCAACTATGAAACCAATCACCGATTATGCTCCAGCTCTTGAAAATGAAGTCTATACTTCAACTGCTGCTCCTATCACAGATGCTCCATATAACTTCCCTTATTCCAGCACACCAGTTTACAATTGGGATAAGAAATACTATGGCGGGATGACGATTCAATATGCGATTCAGGAATCCCGGAACGTTCCTGCCGTGAAAACGCTGGAAGCCGTTGGTCTGGATGAATCCCTCAAGTTCCTAAATCGTATAGGAATTAACTATCCTGAAATGTTCTATGTTAATGCCTTTTCAAGTAATACCAGCAAATCCGGCAATGAATACGGAGCCAGCAGTGAAAAAATGGCTGCTGCCTATGCTGCTTTTGCCAATGGCGGTACTTACTACAAACCTCAGTATGTCAATCGCGTCGTCTTCAGTGACGGAACGGAGAAGACTTTCTCCAACAATGGTTCCAAGGCTATGAAGGAAACGAC
This sequence comes from Streptococcus sanguinis, assembly GCF_026781265.1. Classification (GTDB taxonomy): domain Bacteria; phylum Bacillota; class Bacilli; order Lactobacillales; family Streptococcaceae; genus Streptococcus; species Streptococcus sanguinis_T. The sequence continues at coordinate 40,694 of NZ_JAKUVC010000003.1, read as the reverse complement.
AGCCTACATGATGACCGATATGATGAAAACAGTCTTGCAGTCTGGTACAGGTACAAACGCTGCTATTTCTGGTGTTTATCAGGCCGGTAAGACCGGAACCTCCAACTATGCTGACGATGAATTAGCTAAGCTGACCAAGCCTTACTACTACTCTAGCATTGTCACACCAGACGAGCTCTTCGTTGGCTACACACCTAAGTATTCCATGGCTGTTTGGACTGGCTACTCTAACCGCCTGACACCAATCCTTGATGACGGGGTTAAGGTTGCAACAGATGTCTACCGCGAAATGATGCTTTACCTAGCTCAAGATGGCTCTGCTTCAGAAGATTGGGAAATGCCAGATGGTCTCTACCGCAGTGGCTCTTATGTCTACCTCAACAGTGGTACTGGCTATAACCGTTACTACAATAACCAGCAGTACTATAACTATTCTAGCTATAGCAGTTACAGTACAGAAGCTAGCTCTGACACATCAGCTTCAAGTGAGCATTCTGGTGATTCAAACAATAGCTCTTCTAGCCATAATGACTCATCTTCCGGTGACGGTGGAAATGACTAGGGTTACGAAGATTAGAATACAAACTAAAAGAGTAAGAATGAAAAATTCTTACTCTTTTCTTATTCTCTCATCAAAGCTTACTTTGCCAAAGCCCCCATGGGATCCCAAGGAGCCAAGACAATAGGCTCTGCTTCATAAGCAGCTAATTCCGCTGCTGTCAGAAATTCTTTACGAACGACGATTTGATAGGTATATTCGTCCATCCAAGCGTCAGAGGCTACGAAATAGCTCTTGTTACCAACCTTTTCACCCCAGGAGTTTTCGACCTTCCATTTCTTAGCCTTGCCATTTCCATCCAAGTCTACCCCTGTCAAGACCATGGCGTGGGTCATGAGGCTTTCGCTATAGTCCAAGCGGCAAGCCTTATCCTGAGTTAGTCGAATATCCATGCTGGCAGTGAAATCGTGCAGCCCCTCTGCCATAACACCTGCCTTACGATTGCTAGACTGACCAACATCCGAGCCAAACCAAACGGTCTCGCCAGCCTGCATTTGGGCAATAGCCAGCTCTTTTAGTCGGTCCATTTCAACATTCAAATAACGAACGGGCTTGCTGCCAACGACATTGCCCAACATCTCAACTGTATAGGACCTACCATAAGGCTTGTCAGCAGTCGGTGCATTGATGATAGAGACATAGTCATCTAGCTTGAGAAGGTATGAGCTTGAGATAGCTCAAAATCTTCCAATTGGAAACCAGCAATCATCTTGTGGCGGAAGGTATTAAGAGCTGCAAACATCCAACAGCGGCCAGACGCTTTCTGGTCGCTAACCTTATCCTTAGTGAGATCCAGCGAAAAGACTGGTGTATTTTCCACGGCAGCGCTTCGCTTCTCCAAGGAAGTCAAAAGGCCATTGTGACTGATGGCATTTTCCATTGCTGCAAACTTGGGATTTGCCTCATAAGCAGCGTACAGCTTATCTGTAAAATCTTGTTCTAACGAATGCATAGAATCCTCCTTTTCATTATACATCTATTATAGAACTTTAAAAAAGGAGCGCAAGTAAAAAGGCTGGACAAAAGAGTCCTAGCCTTTTTCTAAATCGGATTTTAGGATTCCATAGACGGAAAAATCTTTGACTTGTCCTTTATGAAATACAGCCTGACGGAAAGTGCCTTCGTAGCTCATTCCAGCTTTAGCCATAACACGCCCCGAAGCTGGATTGGCTGTTACAAATTTTGCTGTGACACGATTGAATCCTGCGTCTTGCAAAAGGTAGTTCAAAACAGCTTTCAAAGCTTCTGTCATCAGCCCCTGCCCCCAATAGTCTTTACTTAAAATATAACCGACCTCGCAAGCGTTGACTGCCTCATCCATGTCCACCACACTAATATCACCAAGCACATGTTCAGGATTTTCTTTCAGGCAGATGGCCCACTTGTAAAAATCCATGTTTTGATAATTCTCAACCCAGCGAGCAATAGACTGTTGGGTGACTTCAGGACTCTCGTGAGCATCCCAGGTCACATGCAGCAAATTATCCGGACGAGAAGCCCAGTTGTCATACATAGCTTGTACATCCGATTCTAGAAAAGGTCTTAGTAAAAGACGTTTGGTTTCAATGGACTGTGTACCTATCTTTTTCATGGCTTCCTCGTTTCTTAGCTCAGACTAAAAAGTTGCGATAGAGATTTTCACTTCCAAAATTCGTCAAAAATCGTAATTGGCAAATGCCTTTTGTGCTGTCCTTTATACCACCAAGATTCGATAGTTTCTTGAGCTTGGGCTGAAACGGACTTGCCTTCGAGATAATCATCAATTTCATTGTAGCTAACTCCCAGAGCGACTTCATCCGCAATCCCAGGTTTTTCTTCTTCCAAGTCAGCCGTCGGCACCTTTTCATAGAGAGCCGGATCTGCTCCTAAGGCGACCAAAAGCTGCTTTCCTTGACGCTTATTGAGACGGTAAAGCGGTAAGATATCTGCTCCGCCATCCCCAAACTTGGTGAAAAAGGCCGTGACATTTTCGGCTGCATGATCGGTCCCAATAACAGCTCCGCTGTATGAACCAGCCAAAGCATACTGGGCAATCATACGGCTGCGGGCCTTGATATTGCCCTTGTTAAAATCAGAGACTTTGGCACCCGTTGCCTCTACAGCCCTTGTCATGGCATCAGCAGATTCCTTGATATTAACTGTCAGACTGACATCAGGCTGGATAAAAGCCAGAGCCTTTTGGGCATCATCTTCATCTGCCTGAACACCGTAAGGCAGACGGACAGCAATAAAGCGATAGCCATCATCTCCAGTCTCAGCTCGCATTTCCTCTACAGCCAGCTGAGCTAAGCGGCCAGCCAAGGTTGAATCCTGACCACCAGAAATTCCCAGAACATAACTTTTCAAAAAAGGGTGCTTTCTCAGATAGGCCTTAAGAAAGTCCACTGACTTGCGGATTTCTTCCTCCGGGTCAATCACTGGTTTGACGCCCAGTTGAGCGATAATTTCTTCTTGTAGGCTCATTTTTCTGCTCCTGTCTGGTAGGCTTTCTTGCGCATCTGGTCAATTAAGTCCATCTTATCCTGCCAGATATCTCTAGCCAGGTCAACTGGATAATCCTGTGGATTGAGAACCCGCTTGTACTCATCCCAAAGTTTATCAAATTCCTTACGGGCATAGGCTTGAATCTCAGTCAAGGTCGGCTGATTATAAACCAAATTCCCTTCTTGGAAAATATCGACCAAAAGCGGTACGGCATCAAAATTTTTGACCGTTTTATTAATATAGGTATAGGTTGGATGGAACATTTCCAGCTCTTCCAAGCCATTGACATCAAGGCCATCATAGGTAATGTAGTCTCCCTCGGACTTCCCTTTTTCACGGCTGGTAATGCGCCAAACCTGCTTCTTGCCTGGAGTAGAAACTTTTTCAGCATTATTGGACAGCTTGATGGTATTGCGCAAAACCCCACTCTCATCTTCGATAGCAACAATCTTATAAACCGCTCCTAAAGCCGGCTGGTCATAGGCCGTAATGAGCTTAGTTCCCACACCCCAGACATCTATCTTGGCCTTTTGCATTTTCAAGTTGAGAATGGTATTTTCATCCAGATCATTGGACGCATAAATCTTAGCATCAGGGAAGCCAGCTTCATCTAATTGCTGCCGAACTTTCTTAGAAATATAGGCAAGGTCTCCCGAATCAATACGGACACCAAGAAACTTAATCTTGTCTCCTAGCTCACGCGCCACCCGAATAGCTGCCGGAACACCTAGGCGCAATGTATCGTAGGTATCTACTAGGAAAACACAGTTATGATGAGTCTCAGCGTAAGCTTTAAAGGCTTCATAATCATTTCCATAGACTTGAACGAGAGCATGAGCATGCGTTCCCAAGACTGGAATATTAAAGAGCTTGCCAGCCCGGACATTGCTGGTTCCGTTAGCTCCGCCAATCACCGCAGCCCTGGTCCCCCAAATAGCAGCATCCATTTCCTGGGCCCGACGCGTACCGAACTCCATCAGAGGTTCATCTTCGATGACAGAGCGGATACGAGCTGCCTTGGTAGCAATCAGGGTTTGAAAATTAACGATATTGAGCAGGGCAGTCTCAACCAGCTGACACTGAGCTAATGGACCTTCCACCTGCACGATTGGCTCATTGGCAAAAACCAAATCACCTTCCTGAACAGACCTTACTGTCAGGCTCATCTTGAGATTTCGCAAATAATCCAGAAACTCTCCGTGATAGCCCAAGGATTGCAAATAATCTAAATCGCTCTGGCTGAATGTCAGATTATTGAGATAGGAAATAATTCTTTCTAAGCCCGCAAAGACTGCGTAGCCGTTATTAAAAGGATTCTTACGGAAAAAAACTTCAAAAACCGCATGCTTGTTGTGAATATTTTGCTTGAAATAAACCTGCATCATGTTGATTTGGTACAAATCAGTGTGCAGAGTTAAACTATCATCTGGGTACATCTTTTTGCTCCTTTACGCTAGATACCTTTTATTATATCATAATTCCAAAAAAGCTAAGCAAATCCTATCAACTCACTTGAATAGACACACCTGCTTAGCTTATATGTTTATGCTTGCTCTGTAAGATATTTGTAGACTTCCTGACTGGCAATGGCACCATCGCCAACAGCTGTCGTAATCTGGCGCAGGTTTTTCTGGCGAACATCTCCAACAGCGTAAATACCGTCTACTGACGTTTTCATCTGATGATCCGTCAGAATCCAGCCAGCCTCATCAGTGATACCCAAGTCCTTAGCAAATTCACTAACTGGATCCAGGCCGACATAGATAAAGATACCACCAAAATCTGCTTGACTAGTTTCACCTGTCTTGACATTCTTGAAGGTTACGCCAGTCACCTTACGCTCATTACCATGGATGCTTTCCACCACAGAGTCCCAGACAAAGCGAATCTTTTCGTTGGCAAAGGCGCGATCCTGCAGCACTTTTTGTGCACGCAGCTCATCGCGACGGTGAACGATGGTCACACTTTTTGCAAAGCGCGTCAGGAAAATAGCTTCCTCTACCGCCGAGTCGCCACCACCGACAACCAGCAAGTCTTCGTCACGGAAGAAGGCACCATCACAGACCGCACAATAGGAAACCCCGCGGCTGTTAAAGTCTTCCTCACCAGGAACTCCCAGATGACGATGATTAGCACCAGAAGCAATGATGACTGTTTTAGCTTCAAAACGCTCATCTTCTGTGATGATTTCCTTAAAATCGCCCCGATCTTCAATTTTTTCTACTAGGCCAAAGAGATGTTCAACACCCAGATTTTCAAGAGGCTCAAACATTTTCTCTGCCAGCTCAGGACCGCTGATATTAGCATAGCCTGGGTAGTTTTCAATGTCAGCAGTATTGTTCATCTGACCGCCAGGAATACCGCGCTCCAGCAGGGCAACTTTTAGGTTGCTGCGGGCTGCATAAAGGGCAGCTGTCATGCCGGCAGGTCCAGCTCCAATAATAATTGTATCGTACATAACTCTTCTTTCTCCTTGTTGTAACTAGAATTATTCTAACAACTTTTCTGCAGTTTTACAAGCATTTAAGCTTTTAGGACAATGAGCAAACCCAGTGTCGCAAAAGACAGGACTGGAATCGTCATAATAACAATCAGAAGGACATCGTACAGATGGCTCTGGCGCTCCTTAGCTGTCTTGTCCTTGCGGCGAAGCATCCGCAGTCCAATCCATAAACCCGCAATGATCCCTACACCGACTGCAGTATAAAGCAAGCTCTCGATATAAAGTGCAAATATTTGATCTAACATGTCAACTCCTCAAAGGTCAATCAGCCTCATAGTGCAAAGAAAGGGAACAACTCCAAATCTAGCTGTCAACATAAAACACCCACTAGACAAGAAAGCCTGCTCCACAGTACGCTAAGACTGAAAACAAACTCAGCTGGTCTAGCCAACTGAGCCTTCACTGTCTCTATTATATCAAATATAGGTCCGTTTGTAACTAGCAAAAAATTCCTTGGTTCTTTCTTCTTTTGGATGATGGATAATCTCATCCGGTGTGCCGGACTCTATGATTTTCCCCTTGTCCAAAAAGAGCACCCTGTCGGCCACCTGCGCGACAAAGGACATATCATGACTGACCAGAATCATGGTCTGGCCAGACTTGGCTGCATCAGCGATTGATTTTTCTACTTCTCCAACTAACTCAGGATCCAAGGCTGAGGTCGGCTCGTCTAGCAAAAGAACATCTGGCTTCATAGCTAAAGCCCTTGCCAAGGCTACCCGCTGCTTCTGACCGCCTGATAAATGCCTTGGATAGTGATTTTCTCGGTCGGACAAGCCAACCTTTGCTAATTCTTCCTTGGCTAGCTTGGTCGCTTCTTGGTCAGACAGTTTCTTAACTACCAGCAGACCTTCCTTGACATTTTCCAGAGCAGTCCGGCGGGAAAAGAGGTTGAACTGCTGAAAGACCATAGCTAGCTTGCGACGAAGCAGCAAAATCTCATCTTTGGAAATCCTTGAAAAATCCACTTTGAAACCGTCGATAGCAATCTTTCCGCTATCTGGCTGTTCCAGATAGTTGAGACTACGGAGGAAGGTTGACTTCCCAGCACCAGAAGAGCCAATCAAAGCTACCACTTCGCCTTTTTGAATTTCCAAACTAAGATTATCCAGAACCTTTTGACCTGAAAAAGTCTTACTTAAATGTGAAATATTAATCATCAGATTCCTTCTCCTTCTGCTTGCTGAAGTGATTCAACATCATCTGGCTGCTTGATATCCATCATCTTTTCGATCCAGCGGCCAAGTTGCTCAATGAGAATATTGACTGCCCAATAAATCAGCGAAACCGAAATAAAACGCTCAAAGTAACGGTAGTCCGCCCCCGCGATAGCCTGTGCCTTGGCAAAAATTTCCACTACACCAGCACTAAAGGCCAGAGAAGTACCCTTGGTCAAGCCAATCAGGGAATTAATCAGACTAGGCGTCGCTACCACTGCTGCATTGGGGATAATGACACGCATATAAACCTGCTTGTTGGTCATCCCTAAGCTGCGAGCAGCCTCAATTTCTCCCGGATCTACGGACAAGATTGCTGCCCGGATGGTCTCACTGGCATAAGCCGCTTCGTTGAAAGCAAAAGCAACAATCGCAAAGACAGATGCTGGAATATCGTTGATATTAAAGCTTGTGCCATACTTCTGATTGATGGCCTTGAGCAATAAAGGAATCCCAAAATAGGTCAGCATGAGCTGGACCAGCAGCGGTGTTCCTCTCAGAAAGCTGACAAAGAAAGCCTGAATCGGATACAGGACTTTAACCCGATTAATCTTGACGACAGCAAAAACCATGGCAAGCAGAATACCAAAGACTGCACCCCCCGCTGTCAAGAGAAGGGTGATTGGCAGATTTTGCAAAATGCCGGGAATAGCCTCAAAAACAGCCCTTAAACTAAATAATTTACCATCTGGAATGAACTTGAGGAACTCCTCATACCAACCAGTTGTCAGAAGATAAGTTGTAACCACCATTATTACTTCCTTTTCTTGATAATGAAATATTTTAACACAATTCTGGAACAAAACAAAGAATTTGCTTCGCTTGGACCAGCAAGCTACGGCCTTTTTGACAATTAAAATATGAGCCGTCTGTGCAAATATCCTTTAGCCAAACACCAAACAGACCACACTAAGCCCAATATAAAAATAGACTAGTTTCACTAGTCTATCATATCTATCTCACAAAGACTAATATATTTTTCTTATCACAGCCATAAGAAAAGTATATCACTAAAAGGTTTGGCGCTTAGCCTTACGCTCTGCCCGACCACGTGCACGATTCTCTGTTCGCTTGGTCTTGCGGCGCTTTTCGTTAACAGCCCACTGGATTTTTTTCTTGTAGCCTGGTTTGATTTTTTTCTTTTTCTTCTTGACCAGCCCCAGCATTTCCGTGTCCAGCTTCTCCCGACTCTTTTCCCGATTGGCTCGACGGTCTCGGTCGTAGGTATCCTGAAACTCATCATCCTTTATCATCTTGGGAATGAACTTAATCCCCATCTTTTCCAGCTCCCGAATATCTGAGTCGTCACTCGGCTGGTAGAGGGTAATGGCTATGCCGGGAAGACCATTACGGCCGGTCCGGCCTACCCGATGGACAAAGAAAGACAAGTCCTGAGGAATGGCATCATTGATAACATGACTGACACCTTCGATATCAATCCCCCGCGCGGCCAAGTCGGTAGCGACAATGTACTCAAAATCCAGATTCTTGACCTGATTCATGATACGCTTGCGCTCCCGCGGAGCAATATCTCCATGAATTTTAGCAACTTTGAGCCCTTGAGCTGTCAGATAGCTGTGCAGCTCATCTGCCCTCGTCTTGGTATTAACGAAAATCATAGCTAGATAAGGCTGCAGGAGCTGACTGATTTGATAAATCTGGGCATTCTTGTCTCGTCCCTTGGTTGACAAGAGCCAGTTTTCAATGGTGTCGGCAATGACCGTCTTGGTCTTAATCTGCTCAATAACTGGATTAGACAGGTATTTTTTCAAAAAAGGCTGGAGCTTCTGCGGAATGGTCGCTGAAAAAACAAGAAACTGCAGGTCTTTTGGCAGCCGGCCTGCAATCTTATCAACCGTCGCCAAAAAGCCCATGTCCAGCGTCATATCAGCTTCGTCAACAACAAAGGTCTTGGCCTTGTGAATGGCCAAGTCGCCAGACTCTACCAAGTCATAAATCCGCCCAGGCGTTCCGATGACGATATGAGGCTGACTGGACTCTAACTTCCCAATCTGACGAACCTTGTCAGTTCCACCGACATAATTGGCCACCCGAATCTCTTTTTCAGAAACGCTAGCTAACTGCCGAGCCGCCTGATAAATCTGCGCTGCCAGCTCTCGACTTGGGGCTGTAATAACAGCCTGCACGCTGTCTGCTTCCTCATCCAGCATTTGAAAGATCGGCAGCAAAAACGTGTGGGTCTTCCCAGAGCCTGTCTTGGACTCGCCAACCAAATCCCGACCTGATAATACCACCGGAATCAGCTTTTCTTGGACAGGAGTCGCTTCAAGGAAGTTCAAATCCCTGAGCGCTTCCTGAATATAATCTTTAAACTTAAATTCTGTAAATTTCATCTTGTCCTCTATTCTATTATCCTAACTATTATACCAAAAAATCTGCCATCCTGCTTACCCTCAAATCCAAGAAGCAGAAAAGCGAGCCAGAGACTCGCTTCTTGCTATAGATATAGGATAGCCAGGGTCAAGAGACTGCCCACGATACCGATTCCCCAGAAGAAGAAATCGACCTTCCACTCGCTCCATTCTTTGCCGTGGCCAGTTAGGCCCCCCAGCTCAAAGTGATGATGAACTGGAGTCATCCGGAAAATCCGCTTGCCGCCGGTCAGCTTGAAGTAGGTCACCTGCATCATGACAGAAGTCGTTTCAAACACATAAACGATACCAATCAAGAGCAGGGTCCACTCTTGGTGAAGGGAAATGGAAATAGCAGCCAGCATACCGCCCAAAGCCAAGCTTCCCACATCCCCCATGAAGATTTTAGCAGGCTTATGGTTGAAAACAAAGAACCCTAGCAAGCCGCCAATCATGCTAATGATGATAATCAGAATATCAAAACGCTTCTGCTCAACAGCAATCACAGCATAGGCCACCAAACTAATGACCACCGAGATGCTAGCCAAACCATCAATTCCATCCGTCAGATTGACAGCATTGGAGAAGCCAATCAGCCAAAAAAGGACGAAAAAGATATAAAGGAAGCCCAGATGGACAGGAACGGTGAAGACATTTAGATGGTCACCTGCCCCGTGCTGATTGTAAAAGAAGTAAAAGACAACTCCGCCGACCAGCTGCAGAAATAGTTTCTGCTTGGGATTAAGACCCTCATTGATCTTACGAAACACCTTGAGGAAGTCATCCAAAAAGCCGACAACACCATACAGGACCAAGATAAAAAGAATCATGATGAGGCCGTTGGACAGCTGATGCGAAATCAAACCGATAACAAAGCTGGCCAGAACAGATGTCAAGAGAAAGACAGTACCACCCATGGTTGGTGTTCCGGCCTTGGCCTGATGCTGCTTGACATCTTCGTGCATTTGTTGGCCTGTGATACGGGCCTTTTGGTAAAAACGAATAAAGGCAGGAATGCCGATAATAGTTAGGATAAAAGTTACGATTCCTGCAATAAGAGCAATAAGCATATTAGTCTCCCATTGTAATTGATATTTTCTTGAGATTTTTCAGCGAAGTATTGGTCTTCTCGCTCTGCTTGACGACCTTGGAGCCCTCTCCTTTGAAAGTGACTTCTATGCCCTGCCACTTGGCAAAACGTTCGACATTGGCCTTGGTCCAGCCGTACATATCAGGCAGACTGTCTAAATCATCTGACAAAATCAAAACCTGTTGATTGGCCTTAAGATTTTTACCTTCTTTGACAGATACTTTTTTAATCTTTCCACCTGTTCCCAGCACAATTGGCTGGACTAGGTTGCGGCGCAATTCATCTGCCAGACCGCCAGGGCTGATTTGATTTTTCAGACCTAGTTGCTTGGTCAGTTTTTCTACGGACGGCATTTTATAACTGGTTTCTTCAGTGACTGTTTCAAGAGCCGGAGTCGCCTCCGTTGTCAGATTAAGGCTGTCTTTGAGAGCGACAGCTTCTTCCAAGACCGGATTGACTACTTCTTGCCAGAATATAGGCTGGAATTTTTCCTCAGGCTGCTGAACTGTCACATACATGATAAATTCAGGATTTTCTGCCGGCGTTATGGCAACAACTGAGTAGATATAGTTGTTCTCGCCCTCTAGATAACCATTTTCAGAAGCGATCTCAGCGGTCCCTGACTTAACAGCGACATTCTGACCAGCCACTTGTATGACGGGTTCTCCACCAACATTCAGGGTTCCTTTGTAGGGGTCTGTTCCGACTTGAACCATATAATCCCGAGTGGTTTGAGCTGCTTTTTCTGAGACAGGATTTCCGATAATTTCCGTCGCAGTCTTACGAGCTGTATTGGTTTTAGGATCATGGATAGCATTGATAAACTTAGGCTCAACCATGACACCATCATTGGCAACGGACGAGAAGGCGCGCAGCATCTGCACCTGTGTCACACCAATCCCTTGACCAAAGGAGCTCATGGCAATCGTAACATAGTTATCACCTGGCAAGGAGCCATAGGTTTCATTCCCCATACCAAAGCGGGTCGGCAGACCAAACTTAAACTTACTCAAGTAGTCTAGCCACTTGTCATTGCCCATCTTCTGCTCTAGAATAGTCATACCGACGTTACTGGAATAGGTAAATCCTTGGGCAAAGGTCAGGGTTTCCCCTTCTGAAATCCCCATGTTGACGTTCCAGTCTCGAATGGTCGCATCCATAACCTTGTACTCTCTACTGTCATAAGTATCATGAGGATTAAAGCTGCCATTATCAATAGCTGAAGCCAGAGTCATGACTTTCATGGTAGAACCAGGCTCGTACTGGCCTTGATAGAGCATGGTGTTCCAGTTGCCCAGATTTTTCTCATTCAAGCCTTCCTTAGTATCTGCATTATAGGTCGGCCGTTGGGAAGTGGCTAGGATTTCGCCGGTCTTGGCACTGACCAAGGTTGCATTGACAAACTTGCCTTTAACCTTTTCCTGGAAGGCATTCATCCGCGTTTCTAGGTAGGTTTGCAAATCAGCTGACAGCGTTGTATAAACATCCTTGCCGTCTTCTGCCTGTACAGAGACCTTTTCTGACCCAGGTACAACATTACCGTTTCGGTCTTTTTCATAGGTCACAATCCCATTCTGACCAGCAAGAACCCTATCCAGAGCCTGCTCCATGCCAGAAGTCCCTTTCAGCGTCTTATTACCTTCCTTATCCTCTTGCAGCTGAGCAAGACCAATAAACTGGGAGGCAAAGACGCCGTTATTATAACTGCGGTTAGGACTGGTAGTAAAGTCAATCCCTTCAATACCAGCAGCTTCAAAGGCTTCCCGCATAGCATTCATATTACTGTAGGTAATGCCATTGCCCTGAGCCCCGAAGGAAACCTGCTTGAGATTTTTCTGCGACAGCTGGGTTTTGACGTAGTCCTTATCCAACTCTAAGTATTGATTGAAAATCTCTGCCACATTATCATACTGGGATTCTTCCACATAGAGAATTTTGCCGGTAGCTGACTTGTAACTCTTGTCAATAATGGCATAGACATTATAAGTCGTGGCATCCTCAGCAATGGGAACTCCATTTCGGTCATAAATCGTTCCCCGCCGGGCAGCGACTGTAACCGTCTTTTGATGGACTACTTCTGCACCCTTAGATAGATTAACCCCGAACTTCTGGTCTGTCCCGATAATAATGGCAAAATTAATCAAGAAAACGAAAAAGAGAAAGATAGCTAAGATGCTCATGCTCTTTCCCGCTTGCCGCCGATTGTATTCAGGGGTTTGCCTATTTTTCAGGGCGTATTTTTTAATTATTTCAAAAATTCTATTCTTCATCCGTTGAACTCACTGTTTTACGATTTCCCTTCTGGAGTTTCATATCCTGAGAGCTGGCAAGCTGGGACAGTCTTTCATAGCGGGTCAGTTCATTGACTTCCTGCTTGATGTCGGCTAGCTCTGTCTGCTCCGCTTCAATCTGCGTATTGACTTCCGTCAAATCCCGATCCACCTGCAATAGCTTGGTCTGCATAAAGACAATGCTGACTGCTAAAATAATGGCAGTCAAAACGATAGAGCCGTAAAAGGCCTTCTCAACTCGGGAAAATTTTCGCATCTGATCTTGAAGCGGGTTTGGTCTTTTTTCTGACATTTCTTCCTCACTTGTATATCTTACGGGCCACACGCAGTTTGGCGGAATGAGCCCGATTATTGCTCTCTAATTCTTCTTTGCTTGGTAAAATTGGTTTGCGGCTGACCAGCTCCAGCTTAGGCTGCAGTTCATCAGGGATAAAGGGTAAGCCCTTGGGAACATCCACTGTTGACGCCTCCTTGAAAAGCTGCTTGGTCAGACGGTCTTCCAGCGAATGAAAAGTAATGACCGCAATCCGGCCGTCCACCGCTAGCAGATCAATGGCCTGCTGAATAGACTCATCCGCTGCGCCCAATTCATCATTGACCTCAATCCGAATGGCCTGAAAAATCTGCTTGGCTGGGTGCCCTTTCTTCTTCAGCTCCTTAGCTGGCTTGGCTGACTTGATAATTTCAGCCAGTTCTGTTGTTGTTTCAATGGGCTTGACACTTCTAGCCTGCTCAATCTTGCGAGCAATCTGCTTAGAAAACTTGTCTTCGCCGTATTTAAAAAAGATTCGTACCAAATCCTGATAGCTATAATGATTGACAACCTCAAAAGCTGTCAAGGCTGCATCGCGGTTCATGCGCATATCCAAAGGCGCATCCTGTTTATAGGAAAAACCACGCTCACGCTGATCCAGCTGAGGGCTGGAAACGCCTAAGTCATAACAAATTCCATCAATTTCTTCCACACCGGCTTCTTGCAAACGGCTCTTGAGGTGACGGAAATTGTCCTTAATAAAGGTCACCATCCCCCGCTCTACATAAGGAGCCAGGCGCTTTTTAGCATTGTCAATAGCCGTCTGGTCCTGATCAAAGGCATAGAGATGCCCTTCGTCTCCGAGCTGGCTCAAAAGATATTCGCTGTGACCAGCACCCCCAAGGGTCGCATCGACATAGATGCCGTCAGGCTTAACCGCCAGCTGGTCAACCGTTTCATGAAGAAGAACAGTAATGTGATGAAATTCGTTTGTCATATCTTACTTATTATATCACATTCAAAAGCAAAAAAAAATTTAAAAGAAAAAGTAAGCGGATGAAATCCTTTTTTAAATTTTTTGTCAGATATACTTGACACTTTTTCCAAAAAGTTGTATACTAGCATAAAATAAAAGTCAAATATAACTGACAAACTGCCTGAAAGCTATCAGTTATAGAATTAGAAAGGAAGGGTGTAATGAATCGTGTCAAAGAATTTCGAAAAGAAAAAAAGATGTCTCAGCTAGAGTTGGCCAAGTCTATCGGGGTATCGCGGCAAACTATCAATATGATTGAAAACAACAAATACAACCCCACCCTCGAGCTCTGTATCAATCTGGCTAGAACGCTGGATACTGACCTCAACGCCCTCTTTTGGGAACCCCAGCTGACAAATGAAGAATCAGATGACTAAGAGTTTTTCCCTGCAGCAACATTCATACCTAAAGAAAGGACACAAACATGAAAAAAGAAACATTCTCAGACAAGATGATTAAACGATTTTACGGCATTACCGGACCTTTGGACGAGCAAAAACGCCAACAGGCTGAACATCTAGGAAATATAGGCTTTATTTGGCTTTTCTTTATTCTGATTTTTGGCAATGCTATCGCCTTTCCCCTAGCCTTTCGCTGGCCCAAAATTATCGCTGTTGCCTATCCTATCCTGCTGGAAATCCTTATCCTCGGCTTCTGTGTCTATATAGTCATCCAAGCACGCCGCAAAGGAATTGATGATCTAGAGCTAGGACTTCAGGATGAAAAAGAAGAAAAAGCTATGAAACATGCTGGTCTCAAAGCAGGCTTCTCTTATTGGCTGCTCTTTTATCCTCTCTTTAGCATCATGATAGCTGTCATGGAAAAGAAAGATATCCTGCAAATTTTGCTTCAGCCTAAACTCATTATAACTGGATTAGCCGCAGGCCTTGGATTTGGACTGATGATGCATTTCATTGCCAAAGGAAAGATTCGCCAAGCACAAAAAAAGGAGGAAGAAGACCTATGAGACTCAATCTCAAAGAAAAAATGGATCTAGGCATTCTGTCCCTCATTATTGACATCGCTGCTTATTTCTTTTTCCGTATCACGGGGCCTTGGATTTTCTGGCTGGATGTAGCAATCATCGTTAGCTGCATCTATGTAGCCCTCCGCATTTTGAAAAAACGTAAACAAGATTAAAAGAATCCCTCGACAGGAACTTTCTAGCTTCCTAGCGAGGGATTTTTTATTTATATCTACTTAAGACTCTGGATCATCTAGACTGCGACCGTGAAGACCTTTCTCACGCTGAACTTGACGCAATTTTTCAGGCGTCACATCATTGCCATCCTCGTCAACAATCTTGATGCCTTCGATGTGATGGCGAACAGAACGTCGGTAGCCTTCGATGTACTCTTCACGAAGCTTGGCTTGTTCCACTTTTTCCTCAGCAGTTAGGCCTTCCGTTTTTTTCTTTTTAGCCAGTTCGTTGATGCGTTCAATTTTTTTAGGATCCATGATTCTACCTCTCTTACCTGTTATTTCGTATTAATTTGATTAAACTGGGCCAGCTGTCCCGCCTTAGCCGTCAATGAAGCTAGGAGAGCTAGGCGGTTGTTACGCACAGCTTCATCTTCTGCCATGACCATGGTGTGGTCAAAGAAAGCGTCAATAACTGGACTGAGAGCAAAGAGTTGGTCCAAATTGGCAGCTAAGTCAGATGTCAGCTCTACTGCTTCAATGGCCGCAGCCAAGTCTTTTTCCTCTTGATTTTCGAAGAGAGCTGGATTGACAGCTGTCTGCCCTTGGGCTTTTTCAGCTAGATTAAAGACCCGAGACAGGCTTTCGACTGCTGACTTGAAGTTGTCTTCCTGAGCTTTTTCTGCTAGAAGCGCTGCTGTTTCTACCAAATCGCGTACGACAAAGTGAGTGCTTTGAAGAACAGACGTAACAATGTCTTTCGGAATGCTGCGATCCATCATTTTCTCAACACGGGCACGGAAGAAGTCCAGCACCGCCTCTTGATTGTCATAGCTTAAGCTATCAAACTTGAGTTCGTAAAGTCGACCAAGAAGCTGATCCAAGTCAATGTTCCAGCCAAACTTATCCAAGATACGCACGACACCCTGAGTCGCACGGCGCAGTGCATACGGGTCATTGGAACCGCTCGGAATCAAGCCAACAGAGAAGAAGGACAGAATGGTATCTAGCTTATCAGCCAGAGCCAAGACTGCTCCGACCTTGGTGTCAGGTAATTCACCATCAGCCGATGTCGGCATATAGTGCTCCCGAATGGCAGCTGCCACTGCAACATTCTCACCAGCCAGAAGAGCATACTTCTCACCCATGATACCTTGCAGCTCATCAAACTCACCAACCATGCCAGTCAGCAGGTCAAACTTATAAATAGCCGCTGCACGAGCCAAGTCAGCTGTCTCATCATCATCCAGTCCTGCTTCTTGTGCCAAAAGAGCCGCAATCTTGCCAGTCCGCTCCATGTGCTCTGCTAGAGAGCCAATCTTTTCATGGAAGGTCACATTGCTCAGCTTTTCAACCAAGTCGGCAATAGCTAGTTTTTGGTCTTCCCGCCAGAAGAATTCCCCATCTTCCAGACGAGCCACCAAGACTTTTTCATTTCCCTTGATGACATTTTCCAAATGCTCTGCATTTCCATTGCGGACAGAGATGAAGTGTGGTAAAAGCTTGCCTTCAGTATCGCGCACAACAAAGTAACGCTGATGCTCTTTCATGGAAGTTACCAGCACTTCCTCAGGCACATCTAAGTATTTGGCATCAAAATTACCTAGGAAAGCAGTTGGATATTCTACCAGATTCAAGACTTCATTGAGCAAGTCTTCGTCAATCTCGATAGAAACCCCGTGCTCCTCTTCCAGTGCTCGAATCTGCTCGACAATCATATCTCCCCGCTCAAGAGGACTGGCAATGACAAACTGAGCCCGTAGGTCATCTTCATAGGAATCTGCTGAAGTAATCTCTGTTTCTCGCCCCAAGAAACGATGTCCACGGCTGGTACGACCGCTCTTGATGTCCAAGAAATCCAAATCAAAGGCCTGCTCATCTAAGAGTACAGTCAAGGTATGAACTGGGCGGATGTATTCAAAAGTGTTATTAGCCCAGTGCATGCTAACAGGGAAGGTCAGGGCTTGCAGAACTTCTGTCACTGCTGGGATGATTTCCTCTACCGGGCGACCGATCTCTTCCTTGGTCACATAGACGTATTCTTCCCCTTTGATTTCACGGAAAGTAATGTCCTCAACCGTCAAGCCCTTGCCACGAACAAAGCCTTCAGCAGCTTTGGTAAAGTTGCCATCTGCGTCCAGAGCAATTTTCTTAGAAGGGCCTTTGAAATCTTCGGTCAAATCAGACTGCTTGTCCGCCAAGCCAACCACGCGCACCGCTAAACGACGAGGCGTAGAGAACATTTCAATTTTCTCAAAGGACAGACGATGGTCTGTCAGGAAGGCTCCCATCTTGTCGCGCAGCTGCTTCATGCTCGGTGTCACGACATAGGCTGGCATTTCCTCCAAGCCTAATTCAACTAATAAATTTTTTACCATGATTATTCCTTTATTTTTTTCTAATATTTAGTGAATTATTTAATATTCTATTTCGACAATAGATTTAACCCTTTTAGAATATACACCTTCCAGTGTGGGGACAGTAATCAAAAAATCTTTAAGAGATTTTATCTGTTGCAAAATTTCGTCACATTTTCGCGTTGACTCTTCCTCTGATAGCCCTACACAAGAAATTCCTAATTGAAACAATAATCCACAATAATCGTATTCATTGTTATTAGAAAAAGGAGAGAAGTTACAATACAATATTGATTCTACATTCCCAATCTTTTGAGATAGACATGTTTTAAAATTTATCCCCATCCTATGATCATCAAGGGTTCCAGGAAAGCCCTCCAATTCAACTATTAACAGTTCCTCCATGATTATTCTCCCTCCTCTGCCAAGAGTTTCTCGCGAGTCTCTACATCCAAAAGCGGGTAGCCCAGACGCTTGCGCTCAGCTACAAAGGTCTTGGCCACAACACGCGCCAGATTCCGAATACGAGCAATATAACCAGCCCGCTCTGTCACAGATACAGCGCCACGCGCATCCAAGAGGTTAAAGGTATGCGAGCATTTGAGAACATAGTCATAGGCTGGGTGCACCAGATGCTCATCCAGACAGCGCTTAGCTTCCGCTTCAAACTTCTCAAAATTCCCCAAGAGCAAGTCTTGGTCGCTGACCTCAAAACTGTACTTGGAATGTTCATACTCAGGATGAGTGAAAATTTCACCGTACTTAACGCCATCAGCCCACTCAATGTCATAGACAGAGTCCACTTCTTGGATATAAGAAGCCAGACGCTCCAGACCATAAGTCACCTCAGCAGTCACCGGCTGAGTCGGCAGACCTCCGACCTGCTGGAAGTAAGTGAACTGAGTGATTTCCATACCATCCAGCCAGACTTCCCAGCCCAAACCAGCCGATCCAGTTGACGGATTTTCCCAGTTATCCTCGACAAAGCGGATATCGTGCTCCAGCGGATTGATGCCTAAGAGCTCCAAAGACTGCAAGTAAAGTTCTTGGATATTGCTTGGAGATGGCTTCATAACCACCTGAAATTGGTGGTGCTGGTAAAGACGGTTAGGATTTTCCCCATAGCGTCCATCAGCTGGCCGGCGAGACGGCTCTACATAGGCCGCATTCCACGGCTCTGGTCCAATAGCCCGCAGGAAGGTATATGGACTCATCGTTCCCGCCCCCTTCTCATTATCATAAGCCTGCATGAGCATACAACCCTGGTCATTCCAGAACTGCTGTAAAGTCAAAATAATTTCTTGAAAAGTCAATTTTTTAGACATTTGTTACTCCTTTTGTTTCTTGAGATTCTTGCGAAGCGTTCAAAAGGGAACGATTATTCCCCTTTTGAAAAGCTAGTACATCGCCTAGACAAACCGCCCCATAGTGGTTGTCGTTAGTCAATCGAACCTTTAGGTTCGCAATTGACTTTGGCGAGGTGAAAAGTAAGTTTTTTAGACATTTGTTACTCCTTTTGTTTGTTTATATCTCTTTGTCTATTATTTTCTGTTCTATGAACCAATCCAACAAGGGAAGTGTTTTATCTGTATTTGCCCACCGATGATAAGAATCAAAGACCGCTTGCACACTGCCTAGATTTTCTACTAGCTTGTCAACTGTCAAAAAACTGCGCCAGTATTCGTAAAAAATACTAGCATAATTCCCTTGATAAGTCGAAGTGCCGAAATCATTCAATGAATGCCAACCGTGCTTTTTCTGAAAAAGCTCAACGAGAGACTGATTACAAGCTTTTTCCACTCGAAATTCTTCATCTGCAAAGAAATACTTGCGGCTAATATACTCAGCTATACCTTCTTCAAACCAGATATAGGCACCGTATCCATCAAAGTCATCTAAAAAATGCTCCGACCAATGAGCTAACTCATGGCCCACAATCTGCAAGAGAGAATTTTCAGACAAAGACTGATAGTGGTTTGCTATTGCTCGAGTTTGGTGAGAGGACTCGTAATTCTCCAACTGAAGAAGATATAAATCTTTCCAAACCGTCAATTCGGGAGTCATAACCATCCGCTTATCATTTGTATAAGCCGGCACAGGAATTTCACGAATGATCTGCGTAGCAGAATCAAAATCGGACCAAATGATGGTTTGCGGCAAGTCATAAACCGCAAACTCGTCTTTTAAAAAAGCCAGATAATCCTGCAACTTTGCGGAATTCTTTGCGACGAAACCTCGAAAAGCTGCTAATTGGTTCTCGTCTTTTACAAGATAAAAGTTCTCCACGAATCTCCTTTCTTTCGAACAATAGGCTCAGTACGCAAAAGAACCACATCCGACAGTCCTAGGCTATTTCACCTAGGGGCGTCAAGACGCGGTTCCACCCTAATTTATTACTTCATTACTTTTGAAATTATATCCGAAAGCGCCATCTGCACTGCTTCCCTATCCGGCTCACACTATCCCGAACTCGCTAAAAAGTAGACAATGAGAATTCTTTCTAAAAAAGATTATAGCAGAAAATAAGGCTAATGTAAAATACTTATCAAAAAATCCCTCAAGTTTCAACTTAAGGGATTTTAACTGATTTAAACCAATTAGACTTGTTTAGGTTTTTTCGGTTTAACTACTCTTGGCTTTCTGCCATCGAGTTTTCTTTTTGCCTCTCTGAGGTTGGCAATGGCTGCTTTGACATCTTCCTGGCTGGCACCTGAATCCGCCAAGACTGCCTTTGCCTCAGCATAGGCCTCTAGATAAGCCGCCTTCACCGCGTCAGTCGCATAGATAAACTTATTGCTGATGGCTTGGTAATGCACCTCATCATCAACTAGCTTCTTGAGATTGGTAAAGTTAGTCGCCTTGCCATCCAGCTTCTTCTCTGCTGTAGTCAGCTGAGCGATCGCAGTATCAATTTGCTCTTGGGTAACCTTGTCCTGCACCAAGAGCAGAGCTACTGCTTGGAAGGACTTGTCATAAGCGCGGCGAGCCCTATCCTTGGCATTAGCATAAACCCCTGTCTTAGTAGTAGCTGCATAAGCTTCCACAGCCGCCTTAACCGCAGCAATATCAGAGTCCTTGCCGTCTAGATCAGCCAAAGCTGTTTCTAGTTTTGCTCTTACGGCATCAACTTGCGCTTGGGTCAGTTTGATTGTCAAAGCTTCCTTAGCTGCTTGATATGCTTGGTCGTAGGCCGTGCGCTTCGCTGCAGAAGCATTGTAATACTGAGCAGTGCCGACCAGATTAGACTGCTGATTAACAGCTGCCAGCAAGCCTGACTTGACGATAACTCCTAGCTTGAGTAGGTTATTCTTGCCCTCTTTGACCTCAACAGTCGGCTCATTTTCCCAGAGCTCATAGCCAGTCGGTAGGTTGACAAAGACAGAGTAGAATCCAGCTGCTACGGATCTTCCAAAGGCATGCTTGCCAAACAGTTCTGCTGGAAGCGTATAAGCATCGCCATTATTATTCTTGAGAACCACTTGGGTATTCTTCGGAACAGCTTGATCAAAGGCAACGCTGACCGGTGCAAAGACCAGCTTCTTGACCAGAAACTCAATCGTCTTAAAGCTATCTTGGGCTGTCAGCTCAAACTCCTGAGTCAGAGCGCTGTAGAAACGAAGCTCATCCTTATCATAAGTAAAGATCTCAGCTGTGTAGCGTCCAAACGGCAGAGCATTGATTTTCTTGCCCTTGTCCAGTTCGACATACTTGCCCTTGCTGTCCTTGATCCGATAGACAAAGGTCGAATGCACATCTTGATGCGTATTAGCATCCACCAGAGCGACACGGATACGCCCATCATTTTCAGCACTGACTAGCTCTGACAAAGCTATGGAATCACGGTTACCCGCATAGTCCTCTACCACATAGAAGATCTTAGACTTGTCCACTCCTTTTGGCAAGGTGTAGCTGCCATCCGCATTGGCTGAGATGTAAACCCGACGCTCGTAATCACGCTCAATGCCAAAATCATCCACTGCTTTATAGGTCTCTTTCCCTTTTTCATCTGCTTGCAGATAGAAGACCTGTTCTCTCAAAATACCGCCGTTGCCAACATCTTTTGGCTTACGAGCCGTAAAGGTTTCCGCACCATCCTTGGTACTGATATAGCCTGAGCTAATCAAAGGCTTCTGATTATCAATCTGCAGGTTAAAGCTAATCTGCTGCCCTTTTGCACCTGGTACATCTGGCGTATAGCGAACCACATAGGTATAGAGGCCATCTTCCAGCTTCTCACCCTTGCTATCACGACCATCCCAGTATGTATCTTCTAGTAGGTAGGACTTAGGATTGTCTGACTGACCACTATAATAGTTCTTGCGGCCTTCTCTAATCGTGCTGCTCTGCCAGATTGGGAAGCGATAGTCCTTATCATCTGCCGTATAAACACTAGCCGTCAGATTATTGATATTGCGATAGAGAACTGTCCGATACTGGATGCTGTCCTGATTGCCATCACCATTAGGTGAGAAGGCCAGACGAATCTTGCCATCCGCTCCCAGCTGCAGCACATGCTTACCATCCGCATTTTCTGCAGTTCCCAGTACAATTGAGCTACGAGCAGCTGTTCGACCGGTAGAGTAGAGTGTATCATTTGACTCTGTCACAAGGGAAGATACATTGTCATCAGATAGGATACTCTTGTCCTCTGGCACTGGGTAATAGAAGCCTGACTTGCCTTCTTGGACCAGATCATAGATTGGTCTTTCTACCGCTGGCAGATCTTGGAATTGCCCACGGAAGCCCATGAATGGCAGACTAACCACATCGCCGTCATCCGCTGGATCGACAAAACGGACAAAGCCTTCTAAGAAATAGCCGTTCGGCATCTGCTTGATCAACTCTTCCGCAAACTTAGCAGTATTTACCTTGACCGTCACTTTTTGGCTGCTGTGAGCCTTGACGGTGACTTCTGGCCAGACAGTTTCAGTCAATTTGCGCGGTGTCAGAGTAAAGTATCCATCCTTGACCGTATCCGTATTGGTATTGACAATCATCTTCAGCGTCCGGTCCTTATCCGTGATATTATGAACCGTAACGTCAAAGGTGAAACTGTCTTGGACATTGCCCAAGGAAACGCTAGGATATTGGTTATCCCCTGTCACATAGAGGCCCGTAGAAATAGCCGCTGCCGTATCTACGATACCAGCTCCCTGCTGACGCGGAGAGGTATAGGCACCTGTTTCCTTGTTGACGTGTAGCTTGGCTGTTGACATGATGAGGGCTTTGACCAAATCGGCATTCTGGGCAGGTGTCAGGTCTGGATAGTGCTGAAGGAGATATTCCTTGACCAGAGCCGCTACACCAGCCACATGAGGGGTAGCCATACTGGTTCCCTTCATAGAGCCATAGGTATTGTCATTAAGTGAAGAGTAAATATCGCCACCTGGTGCTGTCACATCTGGCTTGAGCAAGCCATCTGTCGTTACACCCCAACTAGAGAAGTCAGACAGACTACCAGCTCCTGGATGCGGCCGATTGACCTTAAGACCATTAAAGACCACCTTGTAATTACCGGCTGCCAATGCCTCTCCATATTCCTTACTGATAAAGGCTGATGGAACCTTTTTAGATTCACTGTCTAGGCTCATCGTTAGGTTAGCTCCGTCGACATTATTGTAGATCAGAGCACCAACAGCACCATGGCTAATGGCATTTCTAACTTTTTCAGCAAAGGTAAAGGAACCACGCTGGATAAGAGCCAGCTTCCCTGTCAGATCCTTACCAGCAAAGTCCTCTTCACGGCCAAGACCAACATGGACATACTCATATTCTTTGCCCTTTTCAAAGGTTGCATTTGTCTCACCCATGGAGTAGCTGAAATGACCGTTCAAAAGCTTATCGTTCTTTTCCAGACCACGCACTTCCATGACTTCCTCTGTCAGGACAGTATTATTGACAGAAGCGACTGAGATAGAGCTTTCTACTGTTGAAGGACTGCCAACTAGACCATAGTCTGGATTTTCAACCAGCGGTTTAGAGTATTCACTTCCGAAGGTGTTGTCATTACCCGCTGCAATGATCACACTCACCCCCTTGGCCCGAGCGCGCTCAATAGCGGCCTGCAGACTAGGGCTGACATCAACCGTTGAACCTGTTGCTGAACCTAGACTCATATTGATAGTATCAGCTCCCAAAGCTACTGCATCATCAATAGCTTTGATATAGATAGCGTCGCTTGTTGTGCGCTGACGGTCTGAGAATACCCGCATAAACATAACTTGTGCTTCTGGCGCAACACCATAGACATACTCATCATTAGGAGCTTTCTTGTTGGGATTTCCCGCTGTAATCCCTGTTACGTGCATACCATGTGAGTAACTGTTCTTTTCCTTGATATTGTCATCACCGTCGATATAGTTATAGGCATAGACAACTTTGCTGTTGTACCACTTCCCGTAGTCAATACCGGCCTTTTTCTTAGCCTCTTCCAGAGCTGCCTCTGTCTGATACTTGGCCTTTGACGGGTCAGAGATCTTCAGAACCTCATGATGGACATCCAGACCTGAGTCGATAATGGCTATCACACGGCCTTGACCTTTATAACCCTGTGACCAGGTCTGAGGGACCTTGATAATCTCATTGGTACTGATGCTGCTTGGCTTAGCACCTTGAGAAGCGGCAGGCTCTGCTGTTGCATCAGGATTAGCAGCAGGCTTGTCTGAGTCTGCGGCTGCCGGAGACTCTACAGTCGGACTAGCTGGAGTTGTCGGCTTGGACTCTGTAGTAGATGGTTGAGTTACCTTCTCAGCACTTGAAGAAGCCTCTTCTGACGAAGAAGTCGCTCCTTTTTCTACAGGAGCTGCAGCTGCTTCCTTAGCCTCTGCCGTAGAAGGCTGGCTAGCCTGATCTGTACTTGAAGCAGCCGATTCAGAAGAAGCTGGTGCTGCTTTCTTCACAGGGGCTGGACTTACCGGCTGACTCTCAGGTGTAGCTGCTTGAGAAGCAGGCTCAGTCGCTGATGCCACAGCGGCAGTCGGCTGACCTTGCCCTGACGAACTAGCTGTCGCCTGCTCATCTGCCTGAGCCTGTCCAGCACCAAAAACCAGAGCGGTTCCCAACAGAACAGAAGCCAAACCGAACTTGTATTTACGGAGTGAAAAACGTTGTCTTTGCATAGAAGTCTCCTTACTTTATTTATAAACCATATTATAATAAAAATTTTCTGACAATTCATACACTTATAACAAATGTAACAAAAACGTAATAATGACGAATGTTCTAGCCAAGAACATCTATATGATAAAGTTTCAAGCATCTATTTATTTGAAATATAGAATAAATACATCTTAAAATCCGGAAATAAGAAAAACCAATCAGAACTAGCGCAGAATGTACCAGTTTGATTGGTTTGTGATAGGATATTTCTTTAGATATTATTTCTCAAATTCAGCCAAAAACTTCTCTAGTTCTTCCTGAGCTTCAAGCGTTGTGCCTCTGAGCTGGCCCAGCATGTTTACAAGTTCAGCTGTTTTGCTGGCAATCGCACTATCGGTACAATTGATATTGGCGATAATCTCTGTTGGCGGAGCACATACGCCGAGTTCCAGAGAGGCTGATAAAGCACCCGGGAGATTTGAGTTGCTTCTTAAATGATAGATTCTCTTTTAGTTATTCAACCTAATTATTTAGGTTGATACCTGTCACCAATTCTTTTTTCAACAAACAAATAAAGCTCAACTTATTGTTTTATTTACTTGTATGTGATAGTATAAAATAAAATGGAGCTAAATCATAAAATTTTTAACTATATCAACTATACATCTTGAAAGGACTAAAATGGAACTACAATTACAACTACCTTCTACTGTCAAAATCATTAGAGCAAAAGAAAATATTTCTAAAAAGGATTGGAAAGAATTTTTCCATAATGCTTGCCACAAAAGAAGTGGTAACTATACGTCTAAAAATGAAAAAATAGTTTCCGAATATTCTTATTACTCCAAAATATTTAAAATTCAATCCCAACCTTCATTTATTGTCGACTCTGATTTATGGGAGACTAAATATGGTTATTGCACTGTTGTTTTATATAAAGGATATATCTTAATAAATTCTAAATTTTGTTCTCTTAATAAGGAAATAATAAAAATAATAGGCACTGAGCTTCTTTTTGAAGAATTTACAAAATATTTCACTAAAGATACAGCTGAATTTGAGAAAATTACTCTTTCAAACTCTTCTATAATGTCAGGAATTAGAAACAGGACTATTGAGGGACAAAATCTCCAAGAAAACTTTCGACCAATTTATTCATCTAAACATGTTCTAAAAGGTTTTAGAGTTCTCCAAGATGGGGTTGTATTTTCTCAATCTCCATCAACATCTAAATTAAACTATCGAAATGGCAAACAACTGATACCCAAATTCAACAAATAATTTGGCTACTATCTTCTTTTATTTCTACCTGTCAAGAAATGAATATAATTCCTCAAATTATATGTAAACCTTAAATAAATTGGAGAAAATGAAATTTAATCCTGAAATCGCCCGTGAAATCTTATTAGATATTGAAGAATTACATAAGATGGCCATGAATTTTTAGAGAAAATTAGAACTCCTAAAATTTTGAGAGAAACTATAGATACAGCATCTAAAATAAGCACATTTTCATTAGAATTTTTCTCTGAAATTGCATCAAACATCATATTGAATTCTATAAAATAAAAGTAATCTCCACTTACTTTCTCTCTTTCAAAAGGCTCTTAAATTTACTAAAATGATACCACAAAAACACCAAAAATCCCCTAGAACTTACAATTCTAAGGGATTATTCTTTATCCTGCTGCTTCCGGTGCTTGTTCCGGTTTGTTTTCTTATTTGGACTGACCAGGCGGCGCTTGCTGTCTCGGATAGTGTTGAGATCCTTCAGGAGTTTAGCAAAGTGGACTTTCTCTGGAT
This sequence comes from Streptococcus sanguinis, assembly GCF_026781265.1. Taxonomy (GTDB): domain Bacteria; phylum Bacillota; class Bacilli; order Lactobacillales; family Streptococcaceae; genus Streptococcus; species Streptococcus sanguinis_T. The sequence continues at coordinate 14,491 of NZ_JAKUVC010000003.1, read as the reverse complement.
AGGCTTCTGCGGAGGCTGCGGTATAGCGCATAAAGAGGTCATAAGTGCGGGAGATTTCTGTGCGCAGCTGCTTAGTCTTACAGACTTCCTTGCTGGACTTGGCTGCACGCGCTAGGGCTTCGGCCTTATCATAGTCTTCCTGTGCAGTCGTCACTGCGCTAATCACTGGTGAGAGTCCCAGCGTAGTCACTGCTGCATTGTAGGCCTCTTCCTTGAGGGTTTTGAGGAGGCTCTTAATCTCAGCAGTGGCGACATCGTTATTATGCTTGGTGATATCCTTGTACTTGGTTAGGACTGGAGCCAATGTCTCATGGGCTTCTTTGAACTTTGCTTCCTTTATCTTGGCAAATCCCCTATGCAGGGTAAAAAGTCCGACCAGAGCGCTGTCCCGCTCCTTATCTACTTCTGCCAGACTTGTAGTCTGTTTCTTTTCCACGCTGGCTAGCTGTTTCTGGAACTCTTCTAGCTTGCTCGCAAAGGGCTCCAAGTGCGTACCATACATATCTTCGTTCTTATTGGCCTTGACAAAGTCCGCGATGATTTGTCGAGAATCTGTCATCAAACTTTCAAACTCACGGTGAGTAAAGTTGCTATAGGTCAGGGGACGAATGGTGTAGTTAGTAGTCATAATAAAACTTCTCCAATAATTTGATGAACTAAGTATAGCACGTGGCAATAAATCTTTTGCAAGACTGCCCTGAAATGTCATTTTTTATCCCTGAAATAACACTTTTTCAAAATCAAAGACATAAAATATCCCCACCCGATGATTTCTTTAACTTCGGATGGGGATTATTTCTCTTTAAAAATGTATTATCAGAGCATTTCACGTTTAGAATACTTTGAAATTTTAACAAACGCTGGTATTCGACCTTTAGAATACTCGTAAATTTTAGTAAACCATATCATACGACAGATAGAAAGCGCGTATTTTTTCACAAACAGGACTATTCAAAGCCTAGATTATCTAAATGGATTTAGTAAACACTCGTGTTCAGCTTTTAGACTGATTGGATATTTAGCCAAACTTTACTCTTCGAAGTTTTGATAACTACCTTTCAGCTTTATCTCCCCACTCTCAAGGGCTCGATACCTTTTTCAATCAGTTGGGTGTAATTTCCAATTCTTGGGTCTTCTTCATCTAATTCCCCTATCTTAGTATTTCGTTGGATATTGGTCTCATTTTACACATCTTATTATAGCAGAGCAGCACCTTGTTTTATAGTTTCTTCTGGTGGTAGAGATAAAAATCCCCAGCTCTTTTTAAACTGGGGATGCTTTTATATTTTTAATTCATACACTTCCTGCCAGCCGGCTGGTCCTAATATGCGCTGGGGCTGTTTGCTAAAACCGTTCTCTCGGTAGAGATAGGAAGCGACTTGATTTCTCTCATTGACGCCTAGGATAATGCTTTTATACATGGGCAAATACTCTTTTATGAAATCAGGCAAGAGCTTCAGCGTCTGACTACCGTACCCTCGCATCCGAAAGTCTTCATCCGTTGAAAAGCTTCGAAGGAGCATGCTCTCTGGCTGACCGCCATAAGTAAACTTCTTTTCTCCAGCATCCAAGATCAGAAAGGTTACGATTTGATCTTCTTCAAGACCCAAGATAGCATAGCGATTTTCCAAGTCAACGACAGCCTGGCTAGGATGGCTGGTAAATCTCAAGTCGGTTAAATGGTAAGACTGCAAGGCTTCTCTATCTGAGCTTCTATAGAATCGGATTTGCATCTAAAAATCCATCCCATCCGGATTTGGTGCGCCACCGGCCAAACCGCTGACATTTTTGAGCACTTCCAAGTCCGCAGCATCTAGCTCAATGTCAAAGCAGTCTAGATTGCTGGCAATCCGGCTCGGAGTGACCGACTTAGGCAGGGGCAGGAATCCTTCCTGCAAGCTCCAAGCTAGAGCGACTTGGGCAATAGTCTTGCCATACTTGTCTGCCACAGCCTGTACAGCTGGATTTTGGAAGAGCTCTCCTTGGCCAAATGGTCCCCAAGCTTCCAGTAAAATCTCATGCTCACGGCAGAAGTTCACCGCCTCTGTCTGATAGACACCTGGAGCCAGGCGGATTTGATTGACAGCAGGAGTCATGCGCGCTGTTTCAAGCAAGGCTTCTAAGTGATGAGGCAGGAAATTGCTGACGCCAATCGCTCGAATCCTTCCGAGATTATAAAGGTCTTCCATAGCCCGCCAGACTTCGGCATTGCGCTTTTTCCAAGCATCGTTTTCCCTCAGGGGTTTGGGATTCGGCCAGTGAATGAGGTAGAGGTCCAGATAGTCCAGTCCCAACCGCTCCATTGAGGCCGCAAAGGCCTCTTGAGCCTCCTCATAAGTATGAATCTCATTCCAAAGCTTAGTCGTGATGAAGAGCTCCTCCCGCGGAATTCCGCTGTCCTTGATTGCCCGTCCGACACTCTCTTCGTTCTTATAGATAGCTGCCGTATCAATGTGCCGATAGCCTGCCTTGAGAGCGGCTAATGTTGCTTGATAGGCTTCTTCGCCATCCTGAGCCTTCCAAGTACCGAAGCCCAGCACCGGAATGCCAACACCATTGTTCAAAAGATATTCTCTCATCTCATGTCTCCTTTACAAGTTCCATCTACTGCCTTCAGTAAGGCAGCTGCTACAGTGTTCACAAGAGCAGAACTGCTCACTTCTTTTCCTTTTTCTTCAGTATTGGCTTGGGTTTGAAGATATTTTCCTTGGTCGGTTCCATCCCTTTGCTGAAAAAGCTATAGATAATGAAAGCTACTCCTGCGACAAGGATCAAGATTCGTCCAAAGATCAGTCCCGCCAGCAGTAAAACAAGTCCCATTATCAAAAATTTCGCATCAATTCGTTTCATAGCCTACTCCTGTTCACATTATAGTCTCATTATATCACGCCTAAGAAAGCAATTCAAATCTAGGAGAAGGCTATCAAGTAGCTTGTCAATCAAAAAGAACAGGTTGCCCTGCTCTTTCTGAAAAATATAAGGAGACTAATTTAAAACACCTGCGGTTCTCATACATGGAATCGTTCTTTACCATCAAGATAAGTAGCTACCAGCTCTAAATCTTTATCTAAAACGATAAAGTCAGCATCGTAGCCTTCCTTAATCTGTCCGCAGACATCATCAATATGGACGGATTTTGCCGGAATCAGGCTAGCCATCATAACCGCCTGATGAGGATTGGCAATGCCCCATTTGACCACATTTTTCAATCCGTCCTTGAGCTTGAGAATGGAGCCCGCTAGATTGCCCGTTGACTTAAGCCGAGCAGTTCCTTCCGCCACAACCACTGGAAATTCTCCCAGCATGTAGTCACCATCTTCAAGACCTCCTGCGGTCATACAGTCAGTAATGAGGGCAATATTTTCATGTCCCTTCTGCTTAAGCAAGATATCACAGGCCTTAGGGTCAACATGGTGGCCGTCACAAATCAGTTCCGCATAGGTGTGGGGCAGCTCGTACATGGCACCAACCATGCCCAGCTCCCGGTGGGTCAAGCCCCGCATACCATTGTATGCATGCACCCAGACACTGGCACCTGCTTCAACCGCAGTTTTGGCTTCATCATAGGTTGCGTTAGAATGCCCCAAAGCAACGGTCACGCCTTCATCAGTCAGCGTGCGGACAAACTCCTCCACGCCATCACGCTCTGGCGCGAGAGCAATCTTATTGAGCAAGCCATTTGCGGCCTTCTGCCAAACACGAAACTCATCCATGCTAGGATCTTTCATATAGGCAGGGTTTTGGGCGCCTTTATACTTCTCGGTGAAATAAGGCCCTTCAAAATAGAGACCGCGAATCTTGGCCCCACTGGCTTCTTGATAGCGAGCACCGATATTTTCAGTTACTGCTAAGAGCCGCTCATAGGATGAGGTCAGGGTTGTTGGTAAAAAGCTGGTCACACCGGTAGTCAAGAGACCCTCACTCATGGTATGAAGAGTTCCTTCGATATTGTTGTCCATCACATCAACACCGCCAAAGCCGTGAATATGAGTGTCCACCAGACCTGGTGCAATCGAGTAGCCGCTGTAGTCTATGACTTCTGCATCCTGCGGAACAGACTGCACCAGCTTGCCAAACTTGCCGTCAATCAGTTCTAAATAACCGCCCTGACGGATTCCCTGAGGATAGAAAAATTGATCTGCTTTGATATATGTAGGCATAAGACTGCCTCCCTTTTTCTTGACTTCTGTATTCTCTGCCATTCAAAGCGGAATTCTGTGATAGAGCTAGCATCTTTCTAAAGCTGCTTTCTACCCCCCGCTTTTGAATCTCTGAGTTTTCTTGACTATATTATAACTCTTTATTTTTTATTTGTAAATGGTATATACCTATTTTTGCAAAAAATTGTTATATTAAATTAAAAAATAAGAAAACCCAGCCATAACAGCTGAGTTTCTGCTTTACTTTTTATCTAAATCGCGCAGCATCTGGTCGATTTTATTGCCATACTCGATGGATTCGTCCTTGACAAAGGTCAAATCTGGAATCTTGTACATTTTCAGATTTCGACCCAGCTCTCGCTTGATGGTACCGGTCGCTTTTTCCAGACCGGTCTGAGCTTTTTGATTATCAGAGGCCAGATTGCTCATAATCGTATAGTAGACCTTGGCCATGGATAGGTCGCCCAGCATTTGGACATCAGTGATGGTCACTCCCTGCACCCTCGGGTCACGAACTTTCTTCTGCAAGATTTCATTGACTTCGCGCTTGATTTCCATGCCTACACGGTCTATACGAAAATTATTTGCCATGAGATTTCCTTTCTAATTTTTCTCTTTTGCAATATAAGCTAGGCTAGGCCTAGCTTATATTTTAGTTTTAATGAATAAAATTTGATCTAAACTCTTTGTGAAAAAAACGTGGGATTAGAAGTACAGACTTCCACCAAATACGACTTTCACTGCGAGTTTTTAACGGACTTCTTATTTTATTTCTTAATTTCTTCCATGATGTAGGCTTCAATCGTGTCATCTACTTGGATGTCGTTGTAGCCATTAATCATGAGTCCACCTTCGCGGCCATTAGTAACTTCCTTAACATCATCTTTGAAGTGCTTGAGGCTGGCAAGATCCCCATCGTAAATCACGACGCCATCACGGATAACGCGAACCTTGGAATCACGGGTAACTTTACCGTTGATAACCATAAATCCACCGATAGTACCAACCTTGGAAACCTTGAAGGTCTCGCGGATAAGAGCTTCCCCGATGATTTTTTCTTCGTATTCTGGGTCCAGCATTCCCTTCATGGCATCTTCCATTTCCTCGATAACCTTGTAGATAATGCTATGGAGACGGATTTCGACATCATCAGCTTCTGCCTGCTGGCGAGCTTGAGATGTAGGACGCACGTTAAATCCGATGATGAAAGCATTTGAAGCTTCTGCCAGTGTTACGTCAGATTCATTGATAGCACCAACCGCTGAGTGGACGATGGTAATCTTAACGCCTTCCACTTCAATCTTTTGCAGGGAAGCAGACAGGGCTTCTACTGAACCTTGCACATCAGCCTTGATGATAACATTGACAGACTTGACTTCACCAGCTTTGAGGGTATCAAAGAGATTTTCCAGACTGACGCGGTGAGTAGCTTGACGCTGTTTGAGAAGGGCACGTTTAGCACGTTCTTCACCGGCTGCACGCGCAGCTTTTTCATCTTCATAAACCGCAAAGTGGTCACCAGCCATCGGAGTTTCATTGAGACCAGTGATGGAAACCGGTGTAGATGGTCCAGCCACCTTCACGCGACGGCCCAAGTCGTTGGTCATAGCCCGAACCCGACCGAAGGTATTACCAACAACGATTGGATCCTGCACATTCAGAGTTCCCTGCTGAACAAGCAAGGTTGCAACCGCACCTTTTCCTTTATCCAAACGGGCTTCGATAACTGTACCAATCGCTCGAACAGTCGGATCTGCCTTGAGTTCTTGGATTTCTGCCACCAAGAGGACTGTTTCCAACAAGCTGTCAATATTTTGATTGAATTTCGCTGAGATTTCAACAAATTCAGAATCTCCGCCCCAAGCTGTTGACATGACACCATGCTCAGCCAATTCACCAATCACGCGCTCAGGATTCGCTCCCGGCTTATCAATCTTGTTGATGGCTACGATGATTGGGACATCAGCCGCCTTGGAGTGGTTGATAGCTTCAATCGTTTGCGGCATAACACCGTCATCAGCCGCTACGACCAGGATAGTGATATCCGTAACAGAGGCACCACGGGCCCGCATAGAAGTAAAGGCCGCGTGTCCAGGCGTATCCAAGAAAGTAATCTTCTTGCCGCTTTCCTCGATCTGGTAAGCACCGATGTGCTGAGTAATACCACCTGCTTCACCTGTTGCTACGCGAGAGTTACGCAGGGTATCCAAGAGGGTTGTTTTACCATGGTCAACGTGTCCCATGATGGTGACAACTGGCGGACGCTCTACCAAGGCATCTTGGTTGATATAACCTTCTTCTACGAAGAAGCGCTCAATGTCAGCTGTGTCAACTTCCACCTTCTTCTTAGCTTCGATACCGTAGTCCACCAAGAGGAGCTCAATAGTGTCGCCGTCAAGAGATTGGTTTTGCGTTGCCATGACGCCCATCATAAAGAGTTTCTTGACAATTTCAGCTGGCTCGCGCTTGATGCGTTTTGCAATTTCTGCAACGGTCATTCCGTCTGTATATTCAAATTCAGTTGGCAACTCATGGAACTTACGTTCTGTAACAGGTTTTGGTGCCTGATTATTGTTGCCCTTTCCTTTTTTATTTTTCTTGTTTTTATTCCAATTACTATTTCTTTGATTTCTCACTTGATTTTGACTGCTTCGATTCTTTTGTTGTTTTCTTGGACCTTCTTCTTCGCGATCAAAATCATCGCGCTTCTTATCTGGTCGAGCTTGCTTCTTACGACGCGTATTCACAGCGGCTGGCGCTGCGCTTGGATTCGCTGCTGGAGCAGATGGGGCCGGTGCAGGCTGAACTGGTGCACTTGCTTCTGCCTTAGGCTGCTCCTTGCGGCGGTTTTGCCGTTCCAACACTTCTTTTGCTTCCTGAGCTTGCTTAAAGCGGTCCTCGCTTGAGCGAGCGTATTCAGCATTCTGCTCTGCTTTCAAAGCTGCTGCCCGTGCCTTAAAGTCAATCTTCGGACCTTGAGGCTGTTGGCGGTTTTGACCGTTAAATCCTTGACGATTCTGACCATTGCGGCGGCCATCTTGACCACGATTATCGCGACGGTCATTTGGACGATTGCCCCTATCTCGGTCGTTGCGGTTTCCGCGATTCTTATTTCGATTATCGCGGTCCTCACGCTTGCCTTGCTCTTTGTTTTGTGGTTTGCGGTTGCCTTGCTGCTTCCGACGCTCTGCCTCTTCTTTGGCTCTCGCTTCACGCTCTGCCTTAAAGTTCCGGCTTTGCGGGCGCTTGACAGGCGCTACCGTTTCTGCTTTCGCTTCTGGCTTAGCAGCTGCTTTTGCTTCTGTCTGTTCTGCCTTGACTGGTGCCGCCTCCTCTTTGGCAGGAGTTTTTTTCGGTGATGGCTGAGCTGCTGCAGGCTTTTCTTCAGGAGCTTGAGGTGCGGCTGCTTTCTTGAAGCTGGATTTGATTCGCTCACCAGCGTCAGCTTCTACGCTGGATGAATGACTTTTGACATCTAGTCCCAGCTCCTTCGCACGAGCCACTACCTCCTTGCTTTCTTTTCCCAGTTCTTTGGCGATTTCATACAATCTTACTTTAGACAAATCTTGTCCTCCTCTTCTATTACATAAGAGACCTCATTTTCTTTGTAAAACCAGCATCTGTCACGGCGAGCACTTTTCTGGCCTTGCCAATGGCAGAGCTTAATTCCAGTGTTGAAAACACGGTTGATACTTCTACTTGGTAGTAACGACTTTTATCAGTGATTTTCTTGCTGAGATTAGGAGCTGCATCCTGGGCCAAAAAGACCAAATGTGCTTTTCCCTCCTGAATAGCCTTGACGGTCAGCTCCTCACCAGAAATGATGCGGCCAGCCCGCTGAGCCAGTCCCAGCAAATTTGCAAGTTTCTCTTTATTCAAGACCTAACTCTCTTCTTTTGACCTTATGATCGACATAAGCGATTAACTCATCATAGAAAGCCTCGTCCACTTCCATACTAAAGCTGCGGTTAAAAACCCGCTTCTTCTTAGCTTGAAGGGCTTCTTGATTATCCAACTTGATATAGGCTCCACGGCCGTTGGCCTTGCCTGTCGGATCGATAAAGACTTGACCTTCCTTGTTCTTGACAATCCGCAGCAAATCACGCTTGTCAATCACTTCGTTGGACACCACTGATTTTCTTAAAGGGATTTTTCTTGTTTTTGCCATTCCAGCCCCCTTAATCTAGTTCTTCAGCTTCGCTTTCTAAACCAGCTGTTTCTAGTACAGTTTCCTCTGCTGCTGCGTCAAAGTCAGTTGCTTCTGCTGCTGAAACTTCTGTCTCTAGAATAGCTGCATCCGCAAGAATTTCTTCTGCTTCCTGAGCAAATCCGCCCAGTTCATTGGCTGCTTCCATTTCTTCAAACTCAGTGGCAGACTTGATATCAATTCTAAAGCCTGTCAAATGAGCTGCTAAGCGTACGTTCTGTCCGCGACGACCGATAGCCAGAGAAAGCTTGCTGTCCGGTACGACAACCAAGGCCCGCCTGTTATCTTCTTGATTAAAGATAACCTGGTCAACTTCTGCAGGAGCGATAGCATTATAGATAAATTCAGCTGGATCTGCGACCCACTCGATGACGTCGATATTTTCTTCAGTCGGCACCATACGGCCGCTCTTGGGATCGTATTTGGCAGGATGGAACTTGCTAGTAATTTTCTTGATATTGGCTCCACCGCGTCCGACGATGGTTCCGATGGCATCCACATTAGGGTTGTGGCTGCGAACGGCTACCTTGGTCCGATCGCCCGCTTCCCGTGACACGCTCATGATTTCCACAGTTCCGTCATAAACTTCTGGGATTTCCTGCTCCATCAAACGCTTGATCATTTCTGGATGGCTGCGGCTGACAAAGACATTGACACCGCGAGGATTGTCTTCTACTTTGTAGACAAAGACTTCGATGCGGTCATGAGAGGCAAAGACCTCACCAGGAATCTGGTCTTGTTTCGATAACTGCGCTTCAATGCTGCCAAGATTGACATAGATAAAGCGATTGTCAAAGCGCTCCACAGTTCCTGACATGATTTCATTTTCATGTTCTTTGTAGGTATTGTAAGTGATTGCTCGGGTCTGCTTGCGCATCTTTTCCATGATGGTTTGCTTGGCTGACTGAGCAGCGACACGGCCAAATTCAGCTGGCGCTTCTTCAAATTTGATCTTATCTCCTAATTCATAGGCTGAACTGATAGCCAAGGCATCTTTGAGGCTGATTTCCAAACGGCTGTCAAAGACCTCGTCCACGACTTCGCGAACAGTATAGACACGGAAATCTCCTGACTTTTCGTCAAACTCAATGGCTGCGCTGTCTGCCTGACCATAGCGACGACGATAGGCTGAGCGGAGTGACTCAGTCACTGCGTCAATGATATCTTCTTTCTTGATTCCTTTGTCTTCTTCCAAAATGCGGAAGGCCTCTAGCATTTCTTTACTCATTTTCATGTGACTTTTGCCGAAACAAAAGTGTTCCTTTCTTTTCTATATTGCTTCTGCGGCTAAAACTTAACGGCTAATCTGGCTTTGGAAACCAGACTGTAGGGAATTTCGACTTCTTTTCTGCGAGTCTTGTCCAGATATTCCATTTGCAGAACATCCTCTTCAAAGCTCAGCAAGGTGCCTTCAAAGACTTTCTGCTTGTCAACAGCCTTATAGAGACTGACATGGATATAACTGCCGACTGCATCGGCTAGCTGTTCCTTGGTCTTGAGCGGACGCTCCAAGCCTGGACTGGTCACTTCCAGAAAATACTGTTCCGGGAAAGGATCTGGCTTGATTTGATCCAAGAGCGGACTGATAATATCCGTCAAATCCGCTGTATCATTGACCGTAATACCTTCGGGCTTATCTACAAAGACACTGAGAACGTAGTCCCCGCCCATCTTTCCGTACTCAATATCGACTAATTCATAGGGGGGCAGAATGGCTGGTTCAATAACCTCCCTCACCAATTCAACAATCGTTGCGATATGACGACACCTCCTCACAGATAAGAGGCGAAGATACTTCCTCGCCTCTCTTTCCTTATTCATTACTAGTATTATAGCACGACAAGTCCCAGAATGCAAGGGAAATGTGCCATGCAAGTTTTTAAAGACAGAATGCAACTTAAAATACTCTTATTTTTAAGTAGAATTCTTTCCTAATAATTGAGTCTTCAAGGAATATTTCCTCGAAGACTCTTTCTTATTCAAACGCTGCTTCCACCCGGTAGATGACTTGTCCCTTGTTAGCAAATTTCTGCTCATACTCGGTCAGGACATTATCCTCGAAGTCGCTGGCATGCAAATCCAACCACACGCCCTTTAACTTCATACCATACTGTGAAAAGCTTACTAGGCTATACTCAAAAAGACCGCGGTTGTCCGTTTTGAAATGGATTTCTCCATTTTCCGGCAAAATCTGCTGATAGGTTGACAGAAAGGACTGATAGGTCAGACGACGCTTTTCATGACGTTTCTTTGGCCAAGGATCCGAGAAGTTCAGATAGAGACGGTCAATCTCGCCCTCTTCAAAATAATCAGTCAGATCCGAACCGTCCACCCATAGAAGTTTGATATTGGACACATCCGTTGCTAGCACCTTGTCCAAGGCATAGCTGAGGACCGATTTCTGGATATCAATCCCGATGTAGTTGATCTCAGGATTGGCCTTGGCCATGCCGGACACAAAAGCTCCTTTGCCACTGCCAACCTCTACATGAATGGGATGGTCGTTGCCAAAAATCTCCTGCCATCTGCCCTTGGCGTCTGCTGGATTTAACATCACATACTGGGGATGCGCCTCTAGCAGTTCCGTCGCCCCCTTACGATTCCTTACTCTCATTGTCCTCTTCCGTATTTGGAACGGAAGTTTCGTAATGCGTAAATCTCCCGGTTCACATTTTCTAAATCATTATTTTCATAGTATTTGGCAATCTGCATCAGATAAGAATACTGACCAAACCAGTATAGCTTATTGAAAACAGTCTGATTATACTTATAGCCATAAGCGCTCAGCCACTCTTGCCAACCTGAATCAGGCACATAATGGCTCAAAATATGTGCTACATCCATCATCCTGTCTGTCAGGCGAACAGAATCCCAATCCACCAAGTAAATAAGCCCGCTGTCGGTCTCCACCCAGTTGCTGTGGCGCACATCTCCATGAACGATGGTCGCATAGTCCTCACGAAAAGCTGGTACAGTCTGGCGTAGGTCGCGGATTACTGATTGCAGATATTGATTATTCCTCAAAGCAAGCGGCACTTGATTGACCCAAGCATTTAGCAAATCAGTTGGCGTTTCCAGTGTATAGCCCAGCTTGGTCAGCTGCGTCATCAACGGGCGCGAGCGATGCAGCCGAGTCAAAATATTGATTACCTGCTTTTTGGACATATCATTTGGGGTCAGAATAGTGCCTGAAAGCCACTCCTGTCCACTCATTACGTTGCCGTCCGGCATCCGGCGGCTCCACAAAAGCTGCGGTGCGATTTGTTCTCGAGCTAAGCCTGCTAAGATAGGGGTTGTATTCATCTTGACGAAAACGCGCCCCCCGTCCGGATAAGTCCCCATATAGGCCTTTCCGCTCTTACCAGCTATCGGTGTCAGGGTCAGCTCGTTATCAACCAAGTCCATATTTCCCCTCCGTAAAAAGTTTCTTTATCATTTTACTAATTTTAACTCTTTTAGTCAACCAATCTACGTAACTTAAACGGCAGATAGAACAGATAGAGTAGGGCAGTCGCTCCTAGCATGGCCAGCACTGCTGTCTTGTCTTGGAAAAAGATCAGAGCAGTCAGCACTTCAGCCAAGAGAACACTGCTGCCAATCGAAGTGATAATTTGTCTTGCTCCCTTCAGCTTTTCCCCTCTTTCTATCGGAAAAAGCTGGGTCAAAAACTGATAATCAAAAGCTTCGTACAAGGCTGTCAGCTGGAAGAGCAAGAGGTAATTGAACAAGACCGCAAAAGCTGCAGCAATCCAAGCTTGGCTGACAAAAACCAAGGCCAAAAGATCCAAAAAGAGCAGTCTTAAGGTCAGAGCAAAGAAGTCTCCATTTCGCAAGTAAGAGCGCAAAAAGAGATTCTGCCAGGTCTTGCTATGCTGCTTGCCCACAAGCCTTGTCAAACCATCTAGATAGGCCCGGCGCTTGACACTGTTTGAAATGCCTTTAACATTGGTAAAGAGAGCAAAGAAGCGCAGAATCGTCTGCTTTCGAGCAGCTTCATAAGCCACCAGAACCTGCCAATCTAAACCATTTTCAGTAAAGAACTTCTTGGCCTTAGCCTGAAACAAAAACCATTTCAAAACTAGCATAAGGAGACAGTAGAGCCCGAAGCCCCAAACAGACAATCCCAGAGCCAGAAAAAGCGGAGCTAATAGTAGCAATAGCACAGTCTGTAAGACTGCATACAAGAGATAGGAACGTAGAATCTGAGCCTTGATAAAAGCTCTGACTTCTGCTTCTCTGACCAAGAGAAAGAGAGCATCCGGCTTTTCCAGATAGGTCGCAATCCGTCCAAAAGGCAGGATAAAGACCGACAGAATAGCCAGACTAGCAATAATGGGTAGGTGATTGGTCGGAAAATGCCGCAAAAGCTGACTGTACTGAACACCTAAAAATCCCATAAAAATCAGCAGAAAGAGCACGAAATGATCATTAAAAACATAGCGCAGGTACTTCAGACACTGCTGACGAAAATCCTGCTTTCGTTTGGCAAATAATTCTTTCATAGCGCCGCCTCTTCTGTCAGGGCTAGATAGATGTCATTCAGACTAGCATCCGGCATTTGAAATTGAGCACGCAACTCAGTCAAGCTGCCCTTGGCCCGTACTTGACCCTTGTGCAAGATTACAAAACTATCGCACATCTTCTCGGCAGAGTCCAGAACATGAGTGCTCATCAGTATCGACTTGCCCTTCTTCTTTTCCTCATCTAAGAGTTGGATAAGGTCTGCAATAGCTACCGGATCCAGACCCAGAAAAGGTTCATCCACAATAAAAAGGCTGGGATCAACTACAAAAGCACAGATAATCATCACTTTTTGCTTCATCCCTTTTGAAAAGTGAACAGGGAACCAATCCAGTTTTTCCTTGAGCCGGAACATTTCCAATAGCTTATCCACGCGCTCAAAGGCTGTCTCCTGCTCAATGTCGTATGCCATAGCTACCGTCTCAATGTGCTCGCGCAGGGTCAATTCTTCGTAAAGACTAGGCGTTTCCGGAATAAAACCGATCTTCTTGCGGTAATCACTGGGATTGGTCCGCAGCTCCAGTCCATCAATTTGAATCTGCCCCTTATAAGGCGTCAGAAGACCAATAATCTCATTGATAGTAGTGGACTTACCCGCGCCGTTGAGACCAATCAGACCAACCAGCTGGCCATTGCCCACTTCAAAGCTGACATCCTTTAAAACCGGGTTATTAACATAGCCGCCCGTAAGCTCTTTGATTTCTAACATATTTTCTCCGAATTCTGGTATAATGGTTCTTATATTATAACAAAATCTAGCGAATAGAGGTACCATTTATGGCTGATTGTATTTTTTGTAAAATTATTGCCGGAGAAATTCCTTCTTCTAAAGTCTATGAAGACGAGAAAGTCCTTGCTTTTCTGGATATTTCCCAGGTAACACCAGGTCATACCTTGGTTGTCCCTAAAGAGCATTTCCGAAATGTGCTGGATATGGATGCAGACAGCACCAGTCAGCTCTTCGCTCGCGTACCTGACATTGCCCGTAAGGTGATGAAAGCCACAGGCGCAGCTGGTATGAATATTATCAACAACAACGAAGAAATTGCTGGACAGACTGTCTTTCATACCCATGTGCATTTAGCACCACGCTACAGTGATGCAGATGATCTCAAGATTACTTTCGCAGCCCACGAACCAGACTTTCCAGCTCTGGCCGAATTAGCTGAGAAGATTGCGCAAGCTTAAGGAGGGAATATGAAACTTTCAAATATTTTCCTATTTATCGGTGCCGCAGCAGCCAGCTACAAGCTAGTTGAAAACCGTCAAAAAATTCAAGAAGAAATCATTGAAACAACAGATAGTCTAGACAAAGTAAAGGACAGTCTAGCCAATATCCAACGAAATATTGCCATCATTCAAGAGCAAAAAGAGCAAGTCAAAGACATGGCCCAAGATCTTACTTATAAATATAAAGTCCTTGAAAATCAAGCTCAAGTACAAATCCAGCAAGTCAAAGACATCTGGGAAAAGTACGAGTCTTGATAGAGAAAAGGTGTCTGATAGGGTAACAATAATTCCAATCAGCCACTGCGTCAAGGACTTTCCGCCATAACCAAAAGAGACCGAGACATTTGAACTGCACCCCAAAAGTTAGACAGAA